>NZ_CDBT01000048.1:40120-40364 GCF_000819765.1 Aeromonas bivalvium | reverse complement strand
CCCGCCAATGGCGGGCTCGGATGTGGGAGCGGCAGCGCGGGCGTCAGGTGGCCATCTGCTCGTGAGGGGCGCCGTGGTGGCGCAGCCAGGCGAAGCTCAGGGCCACGATCAGCACCATCAGGGTCATGATGATCCCGAGTCCCAGCTGCCCCTGCATGGGGAAAGTCGCGGCCAGCAGGGTCACGACACCGGCCCCCAGATTCTGCATGCCCCCCAGGATGGCACCGGCGGTACCCGCCTGACC
>NZ_CDBT01000048.1:0-39961 GCF_000819765.1 Aeromonas bivalvium | reverse complement strand
GGTACCCGCCTGACCCGGGAAGGGCTCGATGGCGCAGGAGGTGGCGGTCGGGTAGAGGATGCCGCTGCCGATGAAGTAGACCGCCGCCCCACCCACCAGGGAGGCCGCATTCACCACCCCCAACAACCCGGACACCAGAATGATGAGGGCCCCCAGCGCCAGGAAGATGATGCCAAGGCGCATCAGCCTGCCCTGACTCAGGCGAAAGCTGAGGCGGGCCGAGAGCCAGGCGCCGAACAGGTAGCCCGGCAGCGGCAGCACGAACAGCACGCTGACGGTACGGGCGCTCAGTTTGAGCACGTCGCCGAGCAGTACCCCGGCCGCCGCCTCGAATACCGCCAGCCCCGCGAAGGTGGCCATCAGGCAGAGCAGGTTGCCCTGAAAGCGCGGGTTGCCGAGCACATGGCGATAGGCCGCCCGCACCCGCAGCGGCTGGCGACGTTCCTTCGGCAGTGTCTCGACGAACCAGGCCAGCAGCGCCAGCGTGGTCAGGGCGCCGAAGCCGAACAGGAACCAGTAGCCGGCGCGCCAGTCGAACAGCTCGGTCAACCAGCCCCCCAGCACGGGTGCCAGCAGGGGGGAGAAGATCACCCCCATGCTCACCAGGCTGTTGGCGCGGTTGAGCTCGGCGCCGCTGTAGCGATCCCGCATCAGGGTGCGGCTCATGGCGCCACCGGCCCCTGTGCCCAGTCCCTGGATGAAGCTGCCCACCAGCAGGGCCGTCGCCGTCGGGATCAGCTGTATGGTCAGGGTCCCCAGCAGAAACACCATCATCCCGACGAGCAGCACGGGGCGGCGCCCCCACTTGTCAGAGACGGGGCCATAGACGAACTGGGAGAGGCCGTAGGGGATGAGATAGCAGGCCATCACCGCCTGTAAGGAGGCGGAGCTCACCCCCAGATCCGCCGCCATCACAGGGATGGAGGGCACATAGAGGGTCTGGGTCATCTGGCCCACGGCGACCATGAGGATGGTCAGGCAAAACAGGGGATAAAAGCTGTGCCGATTCATTTGCGCTCCACGACATCAAAAGCAGTGCGCTCCTCACCGCGGGGGAGGAGTGATTGTCAGATCTGGATGAGTAGTGACAACCCGGAGAACCCGGGCTGGCAGGGAGCAGATCAGCTCCCTTTAATGGCCGCCATGTTAGTGATTCGGATCACGAAACACGAACGAATCTTTGTAATCGCCTTGCCTTAGTTTTTCTAATATGACGGGGCAGATGCCCCGTCCGTCGTGGCGGGTACCACCTTATCCGGCCCGCGCCAGCTGAGGGGCGGGAGCCGGTTCTCCCAGTCGCAGGCAGCGCCCGGCAACCTTGCCTGCCAGCGCCTCGTCATGGGTCACCAGCAGCAGGGCGCAACCTATCTCCCCCAGCGCCCCCAGCAGGCAGGCGATGGTCTGCTGCTGGCTCAGGGGATCGAGCCGGGAACTGGGTTCATCGGCAAACAGCAGCACGGGGCGCAGCAGCAGGGCCCGGATCAGGGACAGCCGTTGCAGCTCCCCCCCGGAGACCTGGCTCGGCAGCCGGCTCAGCAGGCTCTCGTCGAGGCCGAGCCTCGCCAGATAGTCGGTGAGGGGCTGGCGGGGCAGCCGGTGCAGGCGCAGCAGATCGTCAAACTGGGTGGCGAGACGCACCCGGCTGGCGAAGGCCTGCACCGGATCCTGATAGAGCTTCTGCCAGCGGTGGGGGGCTATGCCCCCCTGGCGCAGCACCCGCCCTCGCAGAGGGCGCTGCAACCCCAGCAGCACATTGCCGAGGGTGCTCTTGCCCGCACCGCTCGGCGCCATGATGGCGAGCCGCTCCCCCCGGGCCAGTGGCAGATCCAGCCCCTCGAACAGGGTCTGCTCCCCGTAGCCCATGGCGAGCCCCTCCCCCCTGAGCAGCCAGTCGCCGGTCGGGGGATGCACGGCCTCGGGCCAGGCCGAGGGCTCCGCCGCCAGCAGGGCGCGGGTGTAGGCATGGGAAGGCACCTGCAGCACCTGCTCGGCGGGCCCCTGCTCCACGACCTCACCCCCCTTGACCACCAGCACCCAGCCTCCCAGCGCCCGGGCCAGGGAGAGATCATGGGTGATGGTCAACAGGTGACGCCCCTCGGTCAGATAGCCCTGCAGCAATGTCTGCAACCTGGCACCGGCCCGGCGGTCGAGCCCCTTGGTGGGCTCGTCGGCGATGAGCAGGCGCGCCTGCCCCAGGGTGGCGGCGGCAAAGGCGGCCCGTTGGGCCATGCCCCCGGAGAGCTGGTGCGGGAAGTGGCGCTCCCGCCCGGCAAGCCCGAGCCGCTCGAGGGCGTCCCGCGCCCGTGAGCGTGCCTCCTTGCCTCCCGCCAACCAGCCCTCCTCCACCTGGGGCAGCAGCCCCATGGTGGGATCCAGCGCCAGCACCGGCTCCTGGGGCAGCATGGCCAGCTCCCGCCCCCAGAGGGCGCGCAGGGCCTGGGGGTCCGCCAGGCTGTGGCACAGGCCGCCCATCGCCATCTCGCCTCGGCCGCGCAGGGGGTCAGGCAGGGTCCCCATCAGGGCATGGGCCAGCAGGGATTTGCCCGAGCCGCTCTCCCCTATCAGGGTCAAGGCGCTGCCGGGATAGAGGGTGAGATCCAGCGCCTGCAGCAGGGTCTGTCGGCCGTCATCCACCTGCAGGCCCTTGATATGAATGGTCGTCATGGGGTGACTCCTTGTGGGGATCCAGGATGAAGCGTGCCCTTCTGATTGAGCAGCACCAGGGCCAGCAGCATGACTCCCATCACCAGTATGGGGGCCAGCAGCAGGCGGGGCGCCTCCTGATAGTGGGGCAGCGCCTCCGTCATCATCAGGCCGAGCTCAGGGGTGGGTGGCTGGATGCCCACCCCGACGAAGCCCAGTGTGGAGAGGGTCAGGATGGCCCCCGCGAGGCCAAAGGCCATCATGGTCAGCAGCTGGGGAGCCAGCTCGGGCCAGAGGTGGCGCCGCAGGATGTGGGCGTTGCCAAAGCCCAGCAGCCGGGACGCCTCCACCTGGGGCGAGGCAAGCAGCGCCCGGCTGCGGGCCCGCACCACACGGTAGTACTCCACCCACTGGGCCATGGCCAACCCGAGATAGAGGATGGCGAAGCCCCCCTGGGCCATGGCGGAGAAGAGCAGCACCAGCAGCAGGCTCGGCAGGGCCAGCACGCCATCGGCCAGGCTGCGCAGCAGGCCGTCGACCCAGCCACCGCGCCAGGCTGAGAGCCAGCCCAACAGCGACCCCAGCAGGGCCGCCGTCAGGACGCACAGCATCCCCAGCAGCAGGGAGAGCCGGGTCGCCGCCGCGAGCCGCGCCATCAGGCTGCGGCCCATCTGATCCCGCCCGAGCGGCTCCTGCCAGGAGGGATCGGCCAGGAACTGCACCAGATCCTGGGCGGCGGGATCGGGCCAGAGCACGGGGCCAAGCAGCGCGAACAGCACCACCAGCAGGAGCAGGCTTGCTCCCGCCTTGATAGAGAAAGACATGATCAGGACTCCTTGGGACCGCGGGGATCGATGGCGAGGCAGAGCAGATCCGTCAGGGTATTGAGCAGCACGAAGAGCGCCGCCAGCACCAGCACGGTTCCCTGCACCATGGGGATGTCGCGCCAGAAGATGGCATGCACCAGGGCATGACCGATGCCGGGCCAGGCAAACAGGCTCTCGACCACCACGACCCCTTCGATGAGCAGCACCATCTGAACCCCTGTGTAGGCGATGACGCTGACCCCGGTATTGCGCAGGCCGTGACGCCTGAAGACCCGGGCGGGGGAGAGCCCCTTGGTGAGGGCGAAGCGGTAATAACCGGACTGCACCACGGTGAGCACGCTCTCGCGCACCACCCGGGAGAGCACACCCGAAAGCCCCAGCCCCAGGGTGAGGGCGGGCAACAGCAGGTTGCTCCCCTCCCCGTGACCGGCGGCGCTGACCCAGCCCAGCTCCACCGAGAGCAGCACCATGAGCACCAGGCCGAGCAGGAAGGGAGGCAGCGCGCGCATCAGCACGCTCCAGCCCAGGGTCAGGCGATCGCACCATCCCCCCGGACGCAGGGCGCTCAGGCTGCCGAGCGGCAGCGCCAGCAACAGGGCCAGGGCCACGGCGGCCACCGCCAGGGACAGGGTGGCCCCCAGGTGGTGGCCCACCTCGCTGGCCACAGGTGCGCCCGTCACCAGGGAGCTGCCAAGATCCCCCTGCAGCAGGGCGCCCAGCCAGTCACCGAAGCGGGAGAGGGCCGAGCCGGCCAGCCCCAGCTCGCTTCGCACCGCGTTGGCGGCCTCGGCGGTGACATAGTCATAGCCGTAGCGGCCCGCGGCGATGCGAAAGGCGATGTCCCCGGGCAGGGATTGCACCATCAGAAAGCAGAGCCCGGCCACCAGCAGCGCCACCATCAGCGCCTGCACCAGGCGCTGGCCCAGTATTCCCATGACGGCTGAGAAGGGCGCCGCTGTCATTGTGCGCTCCATGCGAGCTTGTCCAGACGGTAGCTGCGCTCCTGGGGATCCAGCTCAAAGCCCTTCAGCTCACGGCTGACCGCCGCGCTCTGGCGATACCAGGCGATGGGCAGGAGGGGCAACTCCTGCTGCAGGGTGGTGGCGATGTCACGGCGCAGTGCCGCGGCCTCCCCTGCGGGCAGTGTCTCCTTGCCAAGGCGGGCCAGTGTTTGCGCCATGGCCGGGGAGTGCCAGTTCATCACCCCCCAGTCGGCACCGGCGGGGGCCAGATCCCCCAGCAGGGTGACCAGGGGATCGGGCACCAGGGCATAGTTGCGGGCATAGAGGCCGAGCTGGAGCGAGCCATCCTGATGACCGACCGGGATCTCGCTCGAGTTGCCCACCGCCACCTTGAGATCCACCCCCACCGCCTTCCACTGCGCCTGCAGTGCCGTGGCCAGCAGGGGCAATTCCGGGCGATCCGGGAAGGTGCGCAGGGTCAGGGCGAAACGCTCCTCCCCCTTGTGCAGCACGCCATCCGCCCCCGGCAGCCAGCCTGCCGCCGCCAAGGCCGCCTGAGCCGCCTTGACGTCATAGGCGAGCGGGGTCAGCCCGGGTTGATGCCACTCCCCCAGGGTGGGAGGGAAGAGCTGGGTCGCCGCCATCTCGGGATCCCGCAGCAGGGCCGCCGCCATGCCACGGCGATCGATGGCGAGGCTGAGGGCGCGGCGCACCGCCGGATCCTTCAGAAGAGGATCGGCCCCATTGAGCTTGAGCTGTATGGTGCGCGGCAGGGTAACGGAGACGATGGAGACCCGGGGCGCCTGCTGCAAGCGGCGGATGCTGACCGGATCCAGCCCCCAGGCGATGTCGGCCTGACCGCTCTCGGCCATCAGGGTGCGGCTCTCGGCACGGCCCACCGTCAGGTAGCTCACCTGCGAGATGGCAGGCTGGGGGCCCTGCCAGCCGTCGAAGCGCTCGGTCTCGACTCGCTGGGGCTGCTGCAACCGGGTGATGCGATAGGGGCCTGAGCCGATGACCTGGGTCACCTCCCCCTTCGCATCATAGGCCCCCTTCGCCAGGATCTGGGTGCTGGGGTGAGCCAGCACGGCGGCCAGGGGCGCGAAGGGGCCGGTGAGGGTGATCAGCAGGGCCCCCTCATGGGCCTCGATGGACGCGATGGGGGCGCTGGTTATGACGCCGGGCTTGCGCCATGCCTGCTGCAGGGCAAAGGCGACCTGCTCGGCACTCACCTCGCTGCCATCGTGAAAGCGGGCCCCGGGGCGCAGGGTGAATCGCCATTGCAGACCATCCTCGGAGTGAGACCACTGGCTGGCGAGCCCGGGTTGCAGATTGCCCAGGCTGTCGACCTCCACCAGGGTCTCCGCCACCTGCATGCGGGTAAAGAAGACCCCGTTGCTGGCAGGGTCGACACTGTGGATCTCCCAGGGCCCCACCATGGCCAGCGGCTTGCTGTGAGCAACATTCATCCCGGCCATCAACACCAGGGCGCACCATCCCCAACGGGCGTGTATTTTTGTCATCCTTTCCATCCAAACGATAATGATTAGCAACCAAAGTGGTGCGTTATAACATAACAATTAATCGGAATGAATGACTTTTCATTTTTGATAGATGGCTTATTTGCAGCGGCAAAGGCGGAGCAGGTGAGCGGTCCAGCAGGCGTGAAGGGCGGGCAATGGGGCGGCAATCATAAAAAGAGATGGCCCGTCATCGGGCCATCGTCATCATCCTAGCGGGTCACCATCTGCTGCGCCCGCTTGACCTGATCCTCGGGGCTTTCGTTGCGCGGCGGAATGGTAATGCCCTTCTGGCAGGCGGGTCTGGCTTCCATGCGCGCCATCCAGGCCTGCAAATGCACCAAGCCCTCGATGGAGACGCCGCTCCAGTCGTGAATGCGCACCCAGGGCCAGGTGGCGATGTCGGCGATGCTGTATTCGTCGGCCAGGTACTCATGGTGCGCCAGGTGACCGTCGAGCACCTCGAACAGACGGCGCCCCTCCTTCTGGTAGCGCTCGATGGCCGCCGGGATCTTCTCGGGGAAGTAGCGGTAGAAGACGTTGGCCTGCCCCATCATGGGGCCGACGCCGCCCATCTGGAACATCAGCCACTGGATGGCCTGGGAGCGGCGCTTGGGATCCTGCGGCAGCAGCTTGCCGGTTTTTTCCGCCAGATAGATAAGGATGGCGCCGGATTCGAACACGGCGAAGTCACCGTTGTCCCGATCGACGATGGCCGGGATGCGACCATTTGGGTTGATGGCCAGAAACTCGGGCTTCTTCTGCTCCATGGTCGAGAAATCCAGCGGGATCACCTGGTAAGGCAAGCCCAGCTCCTCGAGGGCGATCGACACCTTGAACCCATTGGGCGTGGCGGCCGTGTAAAAATCGATCATCATCTTCTCCTTGGTTGTCTGGCACGGCGAGGGTGCCAGCAGGCTCATGGCAGGGTCGCGACTCAGGCCTGAGCACTGGGTCTGCTTGAGACCGCATCATACCAGCGTTTGAGGGCAGTCTGCTCATCGGCGATGTGCAGTTCCAGCGTTCTGGCGGCAAAATCTATGGCGCAGATGGCGAGGATGTCGGCGATGGTGAAGCGATCCCCCGCAATATAGGCGGATACTTGCAGTCTCTCTTCCAGCTTGGCAAACCACTGGCTCGCCAGCTGTTTGCACTCCTGGCCCCACTCGGGGAAACAATTTTCACGGTCTTTGTAGAAGCCGGTGATGTGACGAAACGCCATGCCGGCTGGCAGCCAGAGATTGAACTCGATGAAGCGGCTCCACATCTCTATCTGGGCCCGCTCCAGCGCCGTGGTACCAAACAGGTTGTTTTCCGGATACAGCTCCTCGAAGTATCGACAGATGGCGACCGACTCGCTCAGATAGCTGCCATCGTCGAGGGCCAGCACGGGAATGCGCCCGACCGGGTTCTTGGCCAGGAACGCCGGGCTCAGGTTCTCGCCCCCGCCGAGATCGACCTGCTCATAGACCATGTCGACTCCTTTCTCCGCCAAGAACATCCGTACCCGGCGCGCATTGGGGGCACGCCGCAATTCATAGACTTTCATCCTGCTCTCCATTTCTAAACGAACAGTTAGAAACTAGTCTTATCTAAACGAGCGGTCAAGAATTTGTTATAGTCACGGCAGGAGGAAACATGGCACGCAAAACCGCATTCGATCCAGCCGAAAAGCTGGAACAAGCCATGACACTGTTCTGGCAAAAAGGCTATGAGGCGACCTCGATCCAGGATCTGGTGGATGCCTTGGGCATCAACCGTTTCAGCCTCTACAACAGCTTCGGTGACAAGCAGGCTCTGTTTCAGCTGGCACTCGATCACTATCTGGAGCAGGTCTCGCGCAAACGCATGGCACCCTTGCTGTGCGACAAGGGCGGCCTGGCGGCGCTGCACGGCTGGCTCGATGCCCTGGCGCTGCGCCTGAGCCAACCCGACAATCCCGGCTGCTTCTTGCAAAATACCCAGCTGGGAGGCGCCATGGATCAACCCAGGGTGCGGGAGCGCATCCTGGATATGCATAGAGAGTTGCAGCAGGCCCTGGCCCATGCGTGTCAGGTGGCAATGCGAGAGGGAGACCTGGCCCCCAAGACAGATGTCGAGGCCCTGGCGCGCTTTCTGTTCGTCCATGTGCAGGGCTGGGTCCTGCTCGGGAAAGGGGGGGGCCATGACGACACCTTGCGCGCCGACATGACCACCCTCAGGCAACAGCTCGCCCTGTGGCAGCGTCACCCCATCACTGGGGAGCGAGAGCGCTAATTGAGGGAGCCCAGGGGGCTGCGTTGACGAAGCAGGCTCAGACGGGACAACAACGGGAAGTAGGATGCCAGTTTATCCACCAGCAGCCGACTGCTGGCCGGATCTTCCCACTCGTGACCATCCATGACGATGCCGTTGGATACGAAGTAATAGCGGGGATCGCGCACATCCGGTCCTCGCCGGGAACTGGCCCCGCCCGGACCTTGACCCTCGCACACCAGCAGGGGCAGCACGGGCAGGCCGATGGCCTCCCCTGCCTCCCCCAGCACAGGCGCAGGCCAACCGGCCTCGTCGTCAAGCAGCAAGATGGCGGCCTCGTCGCGAGTCGGCTTCCATTGACTCGGGCTTGTCACCACGATGCGATTGAAATAGGGTTCGACATCGACGGACTCTTGCAACGCCCGCAGCAACCCGTTGACCGCCACTGACGACGGTTTTTGACTGACTAATGACAAGTTCATACGACACATCCCTATGAGTGATGGAGCTTGTTATTACACGTGCCAGTGGTCTGGCGAGACAAGATTAGACCAAATGGTCATCTAAAGTCAGCTCTCGCCGCGCACTATCCTTATCTCCCCCCGCCTCGGCAATATGAGTTGCTATCCTGGGACGGGCTGCTATAATTTCGCGTCCTTTTATCCCCGTTCTTTAACATCCAGTGGTGAACCTATGCATCCGATGCTGAATATCGCCGTGCGCGCTGCGCGCAACGCCGGTCAAGTAGTAGTAAAAGCCTTCTCCCAGCCTGAGAACATCGAGGCTATCCAGAAAGGCAGCAATGACTTCGTGACCAACGTTGACCGTGACGCCGAAGCGGCCATCATTCACACCATCAAAAAATCGTACCCGGAACACAGCATCGTCGCTGAAGAGTCTGGTGAGATTGCCGGTACCAATCCGGACTACCAATGGATCATCGACCCACTGGATGGCACGACCAACTTCGTCAAGGGCATTCCGCACTTTGCCGTCTCCATCGCCCTGCGCGTCAAGGGCAAGACCGAACAGGCCGTCGTCTACGATCCCATCCGTGACGAGCTCTTTACCGCGACCCGTGGTAACGGCGCCCAGCTGAACGGTTACCGCATCCGCGTCGGCAAGGCAAAAGACCTCTCCGGCACTGTGCTGGCCACCGGCTTCCCGTTCAAGCAGAAGCACCACATCGAGCCTTACCTCAAGATGTTCCAGAGCATGTTCGTGGAGTGTGCCGACATCCGCCGTGCCGGCTCCGCCGCCCTGGATCTGGCCTATGTGGCCGCCGGTCGTATCGACGGTTTCTGGGAAATCGGTCTCAAGCCCTGGGACACCGCCGCCGGTGAGCTGCTGGCCAAAGAGTCCGGCGCCATCGTCACCGACTTCGTCGGTGGTCACAACTACGAAAACTCCGGCAACATCGTCGTTGCCAACCCGCGCGTCCTCAAAGAGATGCTCGGCAAGATCCGTGAAAACCTGCCGGAGTCCCTGGCCAAGTAAGCCAGCCCACTCCCCAAAAACCCGGCCCAGGCCGGGTTTTTTTATTTCTCTCTCCTCGTCTCATTTTTCCAACCAGGCGAGCCGCCATGGTAGGGCCGAGGGACAAGTTGGGCTATGATGAGCGCCCACCCTGCCCCCTCTTGCAATTGCATGTCGTTACAAGGAGCAACCCCATGATCAGACTCGCGGTGATCGGCACCAACTGGATCACAGAAAAATTCATCGAAGCGGCGCTGCTGAGCAAGGCCTTTCAGCTGACCGCCGTCTACTCGCGGCAGCGGACCAGCGCGGAGACCTTCGCCGCCCAGTATGATGATCCGGCCTGTTTCGACGATCTCGCCGAGTTCGCCGCCAGCCCCTGCTTCGATGCCGTCTACATCGCCAGTCCCAACTCCCTGCACTGCCCCCATACCCTGCAACTGCTCAAGGCGGGCAAGCACGTGATCTGCGAGAAGCCGCTCGGCTCCAACCTGAGCGAGGTCGAGGCCATGTACCGCTGCGCCCGGGAGCAGGGTGTGGTGCTGTTCGAGGCGTTCAAGACCGCCTACCTGCCCAACTTCCGCCAGCTGGCCGAACAGCTGCCCCGGCTCGGTCAGGCGCGCCGTGCCAGCTTCAGCTATTGCCAATACTCTTCCCGCTGGCCCAAATACCTGGCCGGCGAGCACCCCAACACCTTCAATCCCGCCTTCTCGAACGGCTCCATTATGGATATCGGCTACTACTGCGTGGCGAGCGCCGTCGCCCTGTTCGGTGCCCCCGAGCGGGTCACGGCCAGCGGCGAACTGCTGGAAACCGGAGTGGACATCCATGGCACTGTGCTGCTGCACTATCCGGCCTTCGAGCTGGTGATCAGCCACTCCAAGGTGTCCGACTCCTTCATCCCGAGCGAGATCCAGGGCAGCGAGGGGGCCTTCATCATAGAGCACCTCTCCGAGAGCACCGGCCTTACCTGGGTCGGCCGGGATGGCCGGCGTGAAGATCTGGGCCAGCCCCAGTCCGCCAACAGCATGATCTATGAGGCCAGCGCCTTCGCCGCCCAGATAGCCGCAGGCCAGATGGACGAGGCCGCCGTGGCGCGCTCCATCGAGACCGCCAGGATCATCACCCAGGTGCGGCAACAGGTCGGGGTACACTTCCCGGCCGATCACGCCTGACTGGATGCTCGGCGACAACAAGAGGCCCCGCACTGCGGGGCCTCTTTTTTTGCCTCTGACCTGTCACCGGGCTCCTAGAGGGTCGCCGCCAGCTCGGCCAGTTGATCGGTGCACAGGCCCCAGCCGCTGTGAAACCCCATGGCCTCATGCTCCTGGCGATCCGCCTCGCTCCAGTGGCGTACCCATGCCCGGTAGCGGGTGCCCTCCCCCTCGGGAGTGAAGCTCAGGATCAGGGTCATGAAGGGGCGGGCCGACGGCAACCAGGGGCGCACATAGGCATCGGTGGAGACGATGCGCCGCCCCGGCTCCAGGGCCAGATAGACGCCGGGACAGGGGATCTTCTCCCCATTGGGCCCCCCCATCACCACCAGGCTGGCGCCCCCCACCCGCAGATCCAGCTCGGCGCTCAGGGTGCGCCAGGGCATGGGGGCAAACCAGCGCACCAACAGTGCGGGCTCGGTCCAGCAACGATAAAGCGCCTCCGGCGAGGCCGCGATCAGCCGCTCCAGCAGCAGATCCCGCTGCTGGTCAAACTCTTCATCCATCATGGCAGTGCTCCCTTGTGGCCCGGGCAGGGTCGGTAAAAAGGGGCGCCAAACAGGGCGCCGTCAGCTGACTCGCAGGGACAGGGAATGAACAGACTGGCCCCAGAGCCAGCACAGAGTATAAACAAGGGGGTCAAGCGCGTCGGCCTGGAAAAGTCGGCTGGGCACGCGCCCTGGGCTCAGGCCAAGAAAGAGAGCTATTTCGCTACGGGACGGCAGCCCGGCACAGCCGCTCTTGGCCATGCCGGACCAATGAAAGGCCCTGCGTCACTGCGCCGGCTCCTCGCTCGCGGGCAGGGCCAGCCGCTCGAAGCGCACAGGGGGACACCTGGGGCTCAGCTCCTGATCATCTTGCACCGGCATGGAACGGTAACTGAGGCGGTAGTGCCCTGGACGGCTCAGATCATAGACCTGGGTCAGTTCGGCCTCGGCCTTGATCCGCTGCCTGGGGCCTATGATCAGCCGGTCATCGGCGCCAGGGTCGCCCCGCTTGGCCAGCGGTCCCTGGTAGGGGATGACCTGCCCATCCAGGGTCAGATCGATGGCGTCGGCAAACCAGCCTTCGAAGGGGGTAAACCAGCTCAGCACCTCCAGGGTATCTTCTCCCTGATTGCTGAGCGCCATGGCCAGGGCCAGGGGCTCATCGACCCGGCTCTGGGCCCTGACGTCTAACTCGCACTGCAAGGCGCCCAGGCCAAGGGCGCTGCCGAGCAGGAGTGCCATCATGTTGCCTCCATCAAAAAGGGGGCCGAGGCCCCCTGTCGATTCACTGTTCGTTCGGGGTATTCTCGGCAAAATATTCGTGGCTGTCGGCGTTGTTGAGCGCCGCGACCGGGTCCGTGCTCGCCAGGTTGCGGGCATTGGCTTGACCGTAACCCAGATCATCCGTGCCTGCCACCACATTGAAGTGGGTCAGCTCGTGGATGATGGTGCCGGCGCGGGAATCCGTGCCGGTATTGGCCGCACTCCAGAAACTCTTGCACAGATAGACCTTGTAGGGCTGATCCGGGTAGACGTAGGCAAAGTAGCTCTGCTTGCAGCCACAGTCGAAGGTGAGCGGTTTGTC
The DNA here is from genome assembly GCF_000819765.1 of Aeromonas bivalvium. Taxonomy (GTDB): domain Bacteria; phylum Pseudomonadota; class Gammaproteobacteria; order Enterobacterales; family Aeromonadaceae; genus Aeromonas; species Aeromonas bivalvium. The sequence continues at coordinate 27,512 of NZ_CDBT01000048.1, read as the reverse complement.
CGCGATGGCTTCCCTCACCTTGTCGAAGTGACCCTCGGCCTGGCTCCAGCGGCTGGCGTCATAAGCGCCGAACCAGCTGCGATAACGTTGGCCATCTGGCTTGTCCACCGCCAGATAGGCAAGAGAGTCCGCTGTCATGGTGCCGGCGGCATCCAGGGCGGAGACGATCTGGCTCTTCTGGCTGTTGGTGCAGCGGCCGGTGAAACTCACCGAGCCCCCGGCGGCGGCCGGTTCGGCGATCTGGGCCTTGGCCAGTACCCGCTCGTCGCTCGCGACCCCGTCCAGCCAGAGGCTAACGGCGTTGGACTCCCCGGCATCGGCGGCCGCCTTGGCGCTACGCCCCCCCTTGGTGTTTCCCTCCCCCGGCAGCCGGGGCAGGCGATAGCGGATGCTGTACTCCCCCTGGGCGCTCATGTCATAGAGGCCGGACACTTCCGCCTCCAGCACCAGGCTCTCGCCGGCGGCCAGGCGCTGGTAGTCCTGCGCCCCCGGCTGGGCACGCTTGATCAGGGCCCCCTGATAGGCCACGGGCTGACCATCGCGCTCCACCACAAACAGGGGGGCATCGTCCCCGCCCGGCAGCTGCCATTTGAGCAGCCGCACCGGCTTGTTGCTCTGGTTGGTCAAGGTCACCCGTACTCTCACATCCTCCCCTGCTCCCTCTTGCAGCGTCAGGCTGGCATCCAGACTCGCGGCGCAGAGGGGGGAACCCAGCAGGCCCGCCAGCAGCAGGGCTATCGGTGTCGCTTTCATCTTCTCTCCTTGAAATGATTGGTTTGCTTCCGGCCCTCTTTGGGGCCAAACCACCCTAAGGCAGATGCCCCCCGGCCCCCGCCCTCCATATGGGGGAAGCCCCTCCGTACGGGGGGCTCGGCAGAGGCCCCCCAGATGGCGGGGCCAAGGGGCCAGAAGACGGGGATGCGGCAGAGAGCGACGCCAGGCTGGCAGAGGCGAGCCACAAAAAACCCCGATGCGGGATCGGGGTTGGCTGAGTCAGAGGAAGGGCAGACCTGGCGGGTTCAGATGCGACGCTCTTGCGCCAGCAGGGCCAGGGCAGGCAGGGCGTTGGCGGGCATCAGCAGGTGTCCCTTGTGATGCTTCACCCGGGTCTGTTTTTTGTTGCCCTGGCCGATGAGCAGGCCGTGGCACTGCGCGAACCAGGCCAGCTGCTGCTCGTCGCCGCGCACATAGAGGGTGAGCGGCGCCACCAGTTCATCCCCCGCCAGGGCGCTGGCCAGCTCGGCGGCGCAGATGACGATGGAGGCCTGTCCCTGGCTTGCGAGCCTGGCCTTGCCATCGAGCGCGTACTCGGTGATCCGCTGCCAGCCCGCCTGCTCGCAGTCGTCCAGCAGCGCCATCAGACGGGCCCCCAGCCCCTCGCTCGCCGCCTGGCTGTAGTGACGCACGATGCGCGACAGCAATCCCTTGAGATCGGCCCCCGCCCCCTGGGTGCGCGCCTGCTGCACCCAGCCCTTGAGATCCTCCATCACCAGGCGGGAGAAGCGCTTCTCCTTGAGGGAATCGGCGAGCCAGAGGCTCAGAAAGTGGCTCTCCTGAGCCTGGGTGCGGGGGGCGCGCCCCGCCCCGGTGCGGGCCAGTTCGGCCAGACTGGCGCTGGCCATCTCCAGCAGGGCCTGGTTATAGGTTTGCACTCTCACATCGCTCATCACGACTCCTGGGCAGATCCGGGGAGGCTCACAAGCCTCGTCATCAAAAAGGCGCCGAGGCGCCTTTGAACAGGGTAGACACCGGCCGGGGATCCCCCGGCGGCCCTCGACTTACTTGGCCTTGCGGGCCGTCTTGCGCAGACGGGCACGCTGGCTCTGCAACTTGGCCTCGGCCATCACCTGGGCGGCGGCGTTGTCAGCACGCTGGGGCTTCTTGCCAAAGCGGCGACGCTCCTGCAGCTGCTTGATGAGCTCGTCCCGGCTGCTCACCTCGTAGCCCGGCACCATGATGCGGCGGATCTTCTGACCGATCAGTGCCTCTATCTCCAGCAGGGTACGCTCTTCCTCGCGGCTGACGAAGGAGATGGCCATGCCGCTCTTGCCGGCGCGGCCGGTGCGGCCGATGCGGTGGACGTAATCTTCGGCCAGGAAGGGCAGGTCATAGTTGACCACGTATTCCAGGTTCGGGATGTCCAGGCCCCGGGCCGCCACCTCGGTGGAGACCAGCACCCGCACCTTGCCTTCCATGAACTCGCGCAGGGCGCGGCGACGGCTGCCCTGGGCCTTCTCGCCGTGGACCACGGCGGCCTTGATGCCATCGAGGTTGAGCTCTGCCACCAGTTCGTCACAGCTGTCGCGGGTGCTGGCAAACACCAGCACCTGCTGCCAGTTCTTGGTACCGACCAGCTCGGAGAGCAGCTCGCGCTTGCGCTTTTGCTCCACCGGATAGACGGTGTGGCTCACGGTGTCGGCGGTGGAGTTCTGCTTGTTGACGCTGACGATCTGCGGCCTGTCCAGCATCACCTTGGCCAGCTTCTTGACGCCATCGGAGAAGGTGGCGGAGAAGAGCAGGCTCTGGCGCGCCTTGTTGACCGCTTGCAGGATCTGCTGCACATCGGCGCTGAACCCCATGTCGAGGATACGGTCCGCTTCGTCCAGCACCAGGGTCTCGACCCCGGAGAGGCTGAGGTTGCAGGCGGTGAGGTGTTCGAGCAGCCGCCCCGGGGTCGCCACTATGATGTGGGCACCGGCCTTGAGGCGACGGGCCTGCACGTCCTGCTTGCCGCCGCCGACAATGGTCAGCACGCCGAGATCCAGGTACTTGGCAAAATCCTTGATGTTGCTCGCCACCTGGGCCGCCAGCTCGCGGGTCGGGGTCAGGATCAGCACCCGGGTGTTGGACGGCTGCACCGGCGCGGGGTTGTCTACCAGGCGCTGCAGTATGGGCAGGGCGAAGGCGGCCGTCTTGCCGGTCCCGGTCTGGGCGCTGGCCAGCACATCCTGACCACGGCGTATGGACGGGATCGCCTGTTGCTGCACAGGGGTCATCTCCTGATAACCACACTCCGAGACGGCGCGCAAAATCTCGGGGGCAAAATCGAATGATTCAAATTTCATCATGGGTTTCCTGTGTTCCAGCAAAGCTGTCGTTGTCTGCGGCCCGGCGGGCCACTGGGGATGCCAGGGATCGGCCTGGCCTGACAGGGTCTGCAGGCGAGCCGGAAAATGGCGGGCGCGGAGTGTAACAAATTTTCGGCGCCAATGCGTGGCAAATAATCGCCCCGGCAAGCCCCCAACCCCATCTGGCGGGCGAGGACGCGGCGCGGCAGGCCCGGGATCCCTTTTCTGGCCCAACCAGGGCGGCGCGGCGATGAACGCCGCCGGTTCCTGAGGTAGACTCGAACCATCCTCGCCCGGACCGGGCGCCATCACAGGGAAGAGGTATGGGAGCGACGCCATTTGACCACAGACGCACGCCGCGCCATGGGGGCGCCGGGCGCATCTCGCTGCTGGCCATCAGCTGCTGGGCCCTGCCCGCCCTGGCCGCAGACGGCGCCGTCGATGCCCGCTTGCAGGAGCGGGCCAATGCCGTGGTCTCCCTGATGACCTTCAACGTGATCCCCGACATCACCTCCAGCAATCTGGATATCTCGGGGGGCAGCGGTCAACAGGCGGCATTGACCATGAGCCAGCTGGGTGGAGGGGCCACCATGAGCAAGGAGGTCCCCATCTATCTGGAAGGCAACCTGGGCTACAGCCGCTACGACCCCAAGTTCGTCATCAGCCAGGGGGCAGAGAGCCGCCTCATCCCGGCCAAATGGAACAGCCTGACCGCCACCGGCGGCATCGGCTGGGACTTCACCATAGCCCCCAACTGGGTACTGCGCCCCATCGCCAATTTTTCCCTTGGCACTGTGGCGAGCGACATCCAGATAGGCAACTGGTACCTCAATCGCAAGACGGGGCGCGGCCTCGATTTTCTCGATAACGGCCAACTCAACGTCTATGGCCTCGGCGGCTCCCTCATGCTCGACTACGAGCTGTTTTCCGACAGCCAGGATATCGACGCCGAGTTTCGCTACTCCTTCCTCCATCTGCAAAGCACCTTTGGCACCAGCCCGAGTGTCAGGGGCGAGGCGAACGCCGAGAACATCGGCATCTATCTGCGCCGCCGAGCCCCCCTGTTTGAGTGGACCCTGCTCGATCGGCCGCTGCGCTACGTGCTGGAGGGAGCCCGCACCGAATACCTGGGGGATCAGCGGGGCCTGCTCGGCTTCAACGCCCTCAACTCCATCGGGGTCGGTTTCGAGCTCGACTCCAGCAAATACCAGGTGCTGGTCACCCGCACCCGCCTCATGTACCGCTTCATGTTCGGCAACAACACCAGCGGCTACGCCATCGGTCTGGCGATGAGTTTCTGACGGCGAAAACCCCAACGAGAACGAGGTAGCATGATGAAATTGACCAAGACGCAGATTGATGAGCTGCTCGCCACCTTGCAGGCCCGCTTCGAGCGGCACCAGCATCGCCACCAGGGGATCACCTGGTCACAGGTGCGCGCCAGACTCGATGTCAGCCCCCAGTCGCTGCGCTCGCTCCACGAGATGGAGAGCAGCGGCGGTGAGCCCGATGTCATCGGCCAGGATCGCCAGAGCGGGCAGTTTCTCTTCTGTGACTGCAGCGCCGAGAGTCCAAGTGGACGCAGGAGCCTCTGTTATGACGGCGCGGCACTGGCGTCGAGAAAGGAGAACAAGCCCGCAGGCTGCGCGACCGAGCTGGCCGCCAAGATGGGCATCTCACTGCTGACGGAGGCCGAATATCGGGCGCTGCAGACCCTGGGCTGCTTCGATGCCAAGACATCGAGCTGGATACAGACCCCGGAGGCGATCAGGACGCTCGGCGGCGCCCTGTTCTGCGATCGCCGCTACGACAGCGTGTTCCTGTACCACAACGGCCCCCAGTCCTACTATGCCGCCAGGGGCTTTCGCGGCCTGCTGCGGGTCTAGTACGCCGAGCGACAGAGACAGGCAACCGGTCAAGGCGCAAGTTCCCCAGATGCAGCAAGCTGCGCCCTCTCGAGGCAGGCCCCTTCAACAAGACACCATGGAGACTCGGTGAAATGGACTTCACTGCCGTTATTGCTCCTTTGCTATCCCCCTCGGCTATCTGCTCCCCCTGCTGCTGATTGCCGTTCTGATCAAGACCCCCTGGTTCAAGGGGATGGTCGGGGAGTGGGTGATCAGTCTCGGCCTCCGTCTCTTGCTCGACCAGCGGGAATATCACCTGCTCAAGGACGTGACCCTGCCCATCCCCCAGGGCAGCACCCAGATAGACCATGTCATTGTGTCGCGCTTCGGGATCTTCGTGATCGAGACCAAAAACATGAAAGGCTGGATCGTCGGCAACCCGGCCCATAAACGCTGGACCCAGCACATCTATCGCCGCAGGTACAGCTTTCAGAACCCCCTGCACCAGAACCACCTGCACATGATGACTCTCAAATCCCTGCTGGGGCTAGCGGACCATCAGCTCCATTCTGTCATCTGCTTTATTGGCGATTGCACCTTCAAGACCCCCATGCCGGACAACGTCATGCACCGTGGATTGATTCGCCATATCAAAGGGAAGACCACTCCTGTCTTGACCCCGGCCGAGGTCATCCGGGTGGTCGAGACCATACAGCAGGAACGACTGGCTCCCAACTGGCAGACCCACAGACAGCATGTGGCCCAGCTGAAGGCGCGCCACGGCGAGGCGCCACGCAAGCCGTTGTTCGCAGCCACCGAACCTGAGGAGAAGGGGAAGGTGCCCTCCCCTGTCACCCGCCAACCGCTCGATGATCCGAGCCCGTCTTGCCCAAGATGTGGCAATGCCATGGTCTTGCGTACCGCCAGCCGGGGAGAAAACAGAGGCCATCAGTTCTGGGGATGCAGCGGCTACCCGACATGCAGGGGGGTGCTGACCCTTGCGAAGACGCGCCATGGCGCGGCGACACAGGACACCAGGGCCTGAACCCTGAACATGCGGTTGGAACTGAAACAAGGGCGGCCCATGGGCCGCCCTTGATCCTTTTTAGCGAATGGTCGCCATCTTTCTGACGCAGGCCTGCTCCCTGTCATCCACCCGCTTGGCGAACCAGGCGGTGGTGAGGTTGCGGGTGATCTTGGGGCTCTTTAGCTGGATGCCGGGCAAGATGGCGCGAGGCTGGCGCTTGCCCGCCTGCTGGTCGGCCAGGGCGAAGACCCTGTAGTAGAGGTCGGTCTTGGCAAACTCGCTGCTGTCTCCCAGCTTCAGGCTCTGGTGGATGGCCTGCTTGCTCATGTTGACGCGGCTGGCGATGCTGTGCACCGCCAGCTCCGTCTTGCCGGGCAGATCCGAGTCGTAGCGGACGAGATCCCCGTCCAGGGCCAGGGGCTTGCCGCTGACCCGGCTCACCGCGGCCTGGAAGGCGGCGTTGCGGCTCGCGTACCAGCCTGCATTGAAGTCGGCGAAACGGTAGAGGGTGTCCGGGTAGTCGGCGGGATAGCCGAAGATGTGTCTGGTGCCAAACCAGATGCCGCCACGGCGGGTGAACACCTCGTGGCGGATGGACTCCTTGACGGGATAGGGGTAGCCCCGGGCGTTGGCCTCGGCAAAGGCCACGCTCACCTGCATGGGGCCGCCGGTGCGCACCGGATTGAGGTCGCCAAAGAGCCGTCTGCCCATGGGCAGCATGCCTATCATGTCCTCGAAGATCTCGCTCATCTCCCGCTCGGTGCGAAGCTTGTCGATGCGTTCGGCATAGCTCTTGCCAGTGGGGGAATTGATGGAGAGGGCCGTGCGCACCACGAACTCGGGAATGAGCAGCTTGGCAGCCCGGGCGTTGATCTCCTTCCAGGCAATCTTGTTGAGGTTGGGCACCACGGGATCCGCCTGATAGGTGGCCTCCTGCTCCGCCACCGCCAGCACGCTGCAGACATTGTGATCGCTCACCGTCAGTCCCTGCGTCGAGAGCGCCGTCACCACGTCGTTGGCCCAGCCCGGCTTGTCTGGCACCTGGCGCGGCAGGAAGCGCACGATGCGGCTCTTCATGTCGGCCGGTTTTTGCGGCTGCATCGCCTTGGGCAGCTTGGCGATGGCCGCCGCATCCTGTACCGGGGCAAGGGGTTCGCTGGCGCAGCCCGCCAGCACGGCGGCAGCCAGCAGTGCGCCGAGGCGCCAGGGGGCGAAGGAATAACGGTGAGAGGGGATCATGAAGGCTTCCTAGGGTGCGGGCCCCTCATCCCGGATGGGAGCCCCGAACGCAAACAGGGGGCCATTGTAGTGGATGGGGCGGGCAATCTGAAGGGCGCAGGCCTGCCTGGCATCATCACGCCAGCTCGACCCGGTTGCGCCCCCGCGCCTTGGCCTGGTAGAGAGCCAGATCGGTGCGCCGGATCCACTCCCCCACCTCTTCCCCGGCGCGGCAGGTGCCGACCGCCAGACTGACGGTGAAGGGAATGCCTTCCCCCGCCCCCAGCGCCTCGGTCTCGCTGCGGATCCGTTCAGCCAGATCCCGGGCCTGGCTGCTCGAAAACCCGGGCAGCAGCATGGCAAACTCTTCGCCCCCCAGGCGCGCCGCCACCCCGTCCGGTGGGCAGAGGCGGCGCAGCAGGGTGCTGAAATCTCGCAGCACATCGTCACCCGTATCATGGCCGTGACGATCGTTGATCTGCTTGAAGTGATCGAGGTCCAACAACAGGAGCGGCGTGCCCTCCTCGGCGTGGGACGCCAGCACGACGCGAAACGCGCGGCGATTGGAGAGCCCGGTGAGCTCGTCGGACATGGCCAGAGACGAAAGCCGCACCTGGGTGCCATACATCTGTTGCACCATCAGCAGTCCGCCCCAGGCCGTGGCGACCATGCCGAGACTGCGCAGGCTGTCCTCCACGGTGGAGAGCCACCAGGGCTGGAAGTAGGCCTCGTCCATCAGATCTATGGTGCCCGACACCAGCCAGCCCCCGAGACCCAGGGTGAGGAAAAGATAGGTTCGCGGAGATAGCGCGGCACACTGCACCACCCAGAACATGAACAGCAGGGTCAGCACATTGATGATCTCGGCCAGGGCGCCGATGGTGTAGAGGTTATGCTCTGGCAGGCGCGCGAAGCTGGCGGCATCCAGGCCCGACGTCAGCAACAACAGGCATAGCAGGCAGAGCAGAGCGAGACGGCGGCCCGGGGGCAGCGAAAAGAGTCTGGCGGGGTGCACGGACAATCTGAGAGGGGACTTCATCATAACGCTGTCTCCAAAGGGCATGTCCTCCATCACCAGCGGCCACTCGGCCACCCGATCAGCCTGATGTCCCAGGGCGCCGCCCAGGATTGCATGACCGTCCGTATTGTGAGCCAGTTTTTCCATAAAAAACAATCCCCTCACCATATGGTCAGGGGATGCTTCATGCGGTTGCGCCGCCATCCTATGGCTCAGGGGCCATGTCGCCGCCTCAGGCGCTCTGGCGCAGGGCCTCGACCTGGGCGGCGCCGTTGATCACCGCCTGCAAGGAAGCACTGACCACGTCGCGGCCGATGGCGACCCCGCACTGGCGCTTGCCATCGACGCTCAGCAGCACATAGGCGGCAGCCCGGGACTCGGTGCCGGCGCTGAGGGCATGTTCGGAGTAGTCCAGCACGTCGATGTGCATGCCGGTCTGGCGCTGCCAGCCGTTGACCAGGGCCGTGATGGCCCCTTCCCCCTCGCCATCGAGTTGCAAGCTGCCGCCCGGGGTCTGCAGCTCGAGGCGCAGGCTCTCCTGGCTGTCGCGACCAAGCTGGAAGCGGCCGATGCGATAGCCGTGGGCGGGCTCCAGATAATGCTGCTCGAACAGGGCGCGGATCTGCTCCGGGCTCACCTCGCTGCTGCTGGCCTCGGCCTGGGCCTGTACCCGGCGGCTGAAGTCGATTTGCAGCCAGCGCGGCAGTTGCAGGCCCAGATCGCGCTCCAGCAGATAGGTGACCCCTCCCTTGCCGGACTGGCTGTTGATGCGGATCACCGCCTCGTAGCTGCGGCCCAAATCTGCGGGGTCTATGGGCAGGTAGGCCACGTCCCAGTAGTGATCCGGTTTTTCTGCCGCCAGGGACTTGCGGATGGCGTCCTGGTGGCTGCCGGAAAACGCCGTGTAGACCAGCTCGCCGGCATAGGGGTGGCGCGGGTGCAGGGCAATCTGGGTGCAGGCCCCCACGGTGGCGACGATGGCATCCATGTCGGACAGGTCCAGCTCGGGATCGATCCCCTGGCTGTAGAGGTTCATGGCCATGGTGACGATATCCATGTTGCCGGTGCGCTCCCCGTTGCCAAGCAGGGTGCCCTCGATGCGATCGGCCCCCGCCAGCACCGCCAGCTCGGCAGCTGCCACACCGCAACCTCTATCGTTGTGGGTGTGGATGGAGATGCTCACCTCGGGGCGCGCCTTGAGGTGGCGGCAGAACCACTCCACCTGATCCGCGAACACGTTGGGGGTGCTCACCTCCACAGTGGCGGGCAGGTTCAGGATCATGGGGCGGGCGGCGGGGCGCCACTGGTCGATGACGGCGTCACACACCTCGACCGCAAACTCCACCTCTGTGCTGCTGAAGCTCTCCGGCGAGTACTGGAAACTCCACTCTGTGCCCGGATTGCGGTCCGCGTACTCCCGCACCCAGCGCGCCCCCTGCACGGCAATGGCCTTGACCCCGTCGCGACCTGTGTTGAACACATAGTTGCGCTGGGTCGGGTTGACCGAGTTGTAGACGTGGACGATGGCCCGTTTCGCCCCCTTGAGGGCCTCGAAGGTACGGGCGATGAGATCTTCTCTGGCCTGCACCAGCACCTGGATGGTGACGTCATCGGGAATGAGATTGCGCTCGATGAGTTCGCGCACAAAGTCGAAGTCGGGCTGGGAAGCCGCCGGGAAGCCCACTTCTATGTGCTTGAAGCCGATGTGGGTCATCAGGGCCCACATTTGCAGCTTCTGGGCCACCGTCATGGGCTCGACCAGCGCCTGGTTGCCGTCCCGCAGATCCACGGCGCACCAGGTCGGGGCCCGCTCAAGCACCCGGTTGGGCCACTGCCTGTCCGCCAGAGCGATGACGGGGGCCGGGCGGTATTTGCGATGATCGAAGCTCATATTCTGATTCCCTTGGCTGATGTCCTTGAGGCGCGGCGCCGTTGCGGGCGATGAGGGGCAGCAACGACACGACTGGGCTGGCAAGCAGACGGGGTAAGGAGAGGGAAGCAGGCTGGCGCGGTAACGTCGGCCCTGACGGTTGCGCAGGCGGTAACCCCACAACCGGTTTCCTGTGACCCCGGTGGATGACCGGGGCCGGCCTGGGTTGCCGGATAAGCAACTGGCCCTGATCCTCGCACCCCGCTCTTGCAGGCGCAGACGACCTTGTGTGATGAGAAACCAGTATAGGGAAGTAATCCGGGTGAGAGATTGCAAAGATTGCAGTAAAAGGCACAAATTACGCAATCATTGCCTGCCAAATGGCTATTTAAGGGATAGTTAAACCTTTTTATAGCGTTCCCCGCTCAGCTTGTCCCTGACGACACGGGCACACAACAAAAACCCCGCCAGTGCTGGCGGGGTTTTTCATGGCTCGCAACCTGCGTGCAAGAGCGGGAGCACATCTCCCGCGCTGCCCTTAGCGGTTATTGACCTTCTGATGCAGCTCCTGCACCGAGTTCACATTGGCGGTGGCATCGACGCTGATGGCCATGCAGGTGGCAAAGGCCGCGTGCAGCGTGGTGGTGTAGGCCACCTTGTGCTGCAGGGCACCGCGGCGCAGCTGCTTGGAGTCCTCGATGGCCTGACGACCCTCGGCGGTGTTGACGATGTAGGTGTACTCGCCATTCTTGATGCGATCCAGAATGTGCGGACGACCTTCGTGCACCTTGTTGACCAGACGCGGGTTGATGCTCGCTTCGCCTAAGGTCACGGCGGTGCCGTGGGTGGCGTCCAGCTCATAGCCGAGCTCCAGCAGCTTGGCGGCCAGGTTGACCACCCGCTCCTTGTCGCCGTGGCGCACGGAGAGCAAGGCGCGACCTTCGCTCGGCACCTGGTGACCGGCACCCAGCTGGGCCTTGGCGTACGCCTCGGCAAAACTGCTGCCCACCCCCATGACTTCGCCGGTGGAACGCATTTCCGGCCCCAGCAGCGGGTCGACACCCGGGAACTTGGCGAACGGCAGCACCACTTCTTTCACCGAGTAGTAGGGCGGGATGATCTCTGTGGTGAAGCCCTGTTCTTTCAGGCTCTGACCGGCCATGACCCGGGCGGCGATCTTGGCGAGCGGCGCACCTGTGGCCTTGGAGACGAAGGGCACGGTACGGGCAGCGCGCGGGTTCACCTCGATGAGGTAAATCACGTTCTCTTTCACCGCGAACTGCACGTTCATCAGGCCCACGACGCCGAGCTCCAGCGCCAGCTTGCGTACCTGCTCGCGCATCTCGTCCTGGATGGCCTTGGACAGGGTGTAGGGCGGCAGGGAGCAGGCGGAGTCACCGGAGTGGATACCGGCCTGCTCGATGTGCTCCATGATGCCGCCGATGACCACGTCCACGCCGTCACAGATGGCGTCCACGTCCACCTCGGTGGCGTCGTCCAGGAAGCGGTCCAGCAGCACCGGCGACTCGTTGGAGACGCTCACGGCTTCCGCGAAGTAGCGGCGCAGGTCCTGCTCGTCATAGACGATTTCCATGGCGCGGCCACCCAGCACGTAGGAGGGGCGAACCACCAGGGGATAGGTGATGCGCTCGGCCAGCAGGACTGCCTGCTCCAGGGCGGTGACGGTGCCGTTTTCCGGCTGCTTGAGGCCAAGGCGCTCGACGGCAGTCTGGAAACGCTCGCGATCTTCCGCGCGGTCGATGGCGTCCGGGCTGGTGCCGATGACAGGCACGCCGTTCGCTTCCAATGCTCGCGCAAGCTTCAGCGGGGTCTGGCCACCGTACTGGACGATGACGCCCTTGGGCTGCTCGACCCGCACGATTTCCAGCACGTCTTCCAGGGTCACCGGCTCGAAGTAGAGGCGGTCGGAGGTGTCGTAGTCGGTGGAGACGGTTTCCGGGTTGCAGTTGACCATGATGGTCTCGTAACCGTCTTCGCGCAGGGCCAGGGCCGCGTGCACGCAGCAGTAGTCGAACTCGATGCCCTGACCGATGCGGTTCGGGCCGCCGCCGATGATCATGATCTTGTCGCGGCCTGTGGGTGCAGCCTCGCACTCCTCGTCATAGCTCGAATACATGTAGGCGGTGTTGGTGGCGAACTCGGCCGCGCAGGTATCGACCCGCTTGTAGACCGGGAAGATCTCGTGACGGGCGCGCAGCTTGCGCACCTCGGTCTCGGCCACGCCCAGCACCTTGGCCAGGCGGGCATCGGCGAAGCCCTTGCGCTTCAAGGCGCGCAGGAAGTCGGCATCCAGGCCCGCCATGCCGCGCTCTTTCACCTGCTCTTCCAGCTTGACGATCTCTTCGATCTGCACCAGGAACCAGGGGTCAATCTTGGTCAGCTTGAACACGCCGTCCATGGAGAGACCGGCGCGGAAGGCATCGGCGATGTACCAGATCCGGTCGCTGCCGGCATCCTGCAGCTCATGGCGGATGCGGGTCAGGGAATCGGGGGCGTTCAGATCCACCATGGGGTCGAAGCCGGTCTTGCCGGTCTCGAGGCTGCGCAGGGCCTTGTGCAGGGACTCCTGGAAGTTGCGGCCAATGGCCATCACTTCGCCGACGGACTTCATCTGGGTAGTGAGACGGTCGTTGGCACCGGCGAACTTCTCGAAGTTGAAGCGCGGGATCTTGGTGACCACGTAGTCAATCGCCGGCTCGAAGGAGGCCGGGGTGCGGCCGCCTGTGATGTCGTTCATCAACTCGTCCAGGGTGTAACCGATGGCGAGCTTGGCGGCGATCTTGGCGATGGGGAAACCGGTCGCCTTGGAGGCGAGCGCGGAGGAGCGCGACACTCGCGGGTTCATCTCTATGATGACCATGCGGCCGTCTTTGGGGTTGATGCCGAACTGGACGTTGGATCCGCCGGTCTCGACGCCGATCTCGCGCAGCACCGCCATGGAGGCGTTGCGCATCAGCTGGTACTCCTTGTCGGTCAGCGTCTGGGCTGGCGCCACCGTGATGGAGTCACCTGTGTGGATCCCCATGGGGTCGAAGTTCTCGATGGCGCAGACGATGATGCAGTTGTCGTTGCGATCGCGCACCACCTCCATCTCGTACTCTTTCCAGCCAATCAGCGACTCATCGATGAGCAGCTCCTTGGTCGGGGAGAGATCCAGACCGCGCTCGCAGATCTCGACGAACTCTTCGGTGTTGTAGGCGATGCCGCCGCCTGAACCACCCATGGTGAAGGAGGGACGGATGATGCAGGGGAAGCCCACTTCGGCTTGAACCTTCCACGCCTCTTCCATGTTGTGGGCGATGCCGGCCCGCGGGCACTCCAGGCCGATGCTGCGCATGGCCTTGTCAAAGCGGGAGCGATCCTCGGCCTTGTCGATGGCATCGGCGGTGGCGCCTATCATCTCGACACCGAATTCGGCCAGCACGCCGTGCTTCTCCAGATCCAGGGCGCAGTTGAGCGCGGTCTGGCCACCCATGGTGGGCAGCACGGCATCCGGACGCTCTTTCTTGATGATCTCGCGCACCACTTCCCAGGTGATGGGCTCGATGTAGGTGGCGTCCGCCATCTCGGGGTCGGTCATGATGGTGGCCGGGTTGGAGTTCACCAGGATGACGCGGTAGCCCTCCTCGCGCAGGGCTTTGCAGGCCTGGGCGCCGGAGTAGTCAAATTCGCAGGCCTGACCGATGACGATGGGGCCGGCGCCGAGGATCAGAATGCTCTGTAGGTCGTTACGTTTTGGCATGGCTCTCTTTATCCTCTTAGGCGCGATACTGCTTAATCAATTCAATAAAGTGGTCGAACAGACCGGCACAATCGTGCGGGCCCGGGCTCGCTTCGGGGTGCCCCTGGAAGCTGAAGGCCGGACGGTCGGTGCGATGGATACCCTGCAGGGAGCCATCGAACAGGGAGACGTGGGTGGCGCGCAGGCACTCGGGCAGGGTGCTCTCATCTACCGCAAAGCCGTGGTTCTGGGCGGTGATCATGACGGTGCCATTGTCGAGATCCTTGACCGGGTGGTTGGCGCCGTGGTGACCGAATTTCATCTTCACCGTCTTGGCGCCGGAGGCCAGCCCCAGCAGCTGGTGACCCAGGCAGATGCCAAACACCGGGGTGTTGGTGCCGAGGAAGGTCTTGATGGCTTCGATGGCGTAGTCGCACGGCTCGGGGTCACCTGGGCCGTTGGAGAGGAAGATGCCATCGGGGTTCATCGCCAGCACCTCGGCAGCCGGGGTCTGGGCCGGTACCACGGTCAGGCGGCAGCCACGGTCAACCAGCATGCGCAATATGTTGCGCTTGACGCCGAAGTCGTAGGCCACCACATGGTATTTGACGTCGCTCGGGGTGACATGCCCCTTGCCGAGCTGCCAGCTACCTTCAGTCCAGCGGTAGGATTCGCTCACGGTCACTTCCTTGGCAAGATCCATCCCCTTCAAACCGGGGAAGGCGCGGGCCTGGCTCAGGGCGTGGGCCTCGTCCAAATTTTTGCCAGCCAGGATGCAGCCGTTCTGGGCGCCTTTCTCCCGCAGGATACGAGTCAGCTTGCGGGTATCGATGTCGGCGATGCCAACGATGTTGTGGGACTTGAGGTAATCGGAGAGAGATTGCTGATTGCGGAAATTGGAGGCAAGTATCGGAAGGTCACGGATGATCAGGCCCTGGGCATGGATCTGACTGGACTCTTCATCTTCGCTGTTGGTGCCGGTGTTGCCTATATGGGGGTAAGTGAGGGTGACTATCTGACGGGAATAAGAGGGATCGGTGAGAATTTCCTGGTAACCCGTCATCGACGTGTTGAAAACCACTTCACCAACGGAACATCCCTCGGCGCCTATCGACACGCCTTTGAACACAGTTCCATCTTCCAGCACTAGCAATGCAGTGTGATTCAAGACAACCTCCAGTTATTTAGCTTTAAATTCAGCAATTTACCTGGGTGTTGCGGCTCGATTCCCTCGTCGAAACTGGGGGTCGAACCGGCAGATTTCTGGCAAATTGGGCGCATTCTACTCAAAAATGATGTCATTTCAACGTCTTTCCACAAAAGAAATGCATCTAAATTCAATAAAAAAGCAACATTACCCATTATCTATGCAGTTGACTGCAATGCAACCCCCAGCAACAAAAGAAAATATCACCCTGGTCACCAGGGTGGTGCCATGCGCCAACCAAACTGCAAAAACCAAATAAAAGGAAAGCAATAACAACAACATATGAAATCAATAAAAAAATCAATTCACTGATAAAGCCCTATTTCAAGCCAGTATATTTCACAAACCCAATGGAAAACGTTTTTCTTGATTTGAATTTTTACGCTAACTGACATCATGTAAAAAAGCCGTGTAACAAGGGGATGGAGCGGCCTTTCTGTTCACCCTTTTCTGACAACTCGGGTGCCTGCGCACGCAACCAGATCCGATGAGTGTGATTTATGGCGCTTTGAGATAAAAATCTGAACATCAGCCCTGTTTAATACATAAAAAAAACCCCGGCGGCCCGGGGTTCTCTTCGTCACTTCAGGTTCAGCACGTCCTGCATGTCATACAGGCCCGCCGGCTGCTGTCGCAACCAGGCGGCGGCTCGCACCGCCCCGTTGGCGAAGGTGAGCCGGCTCGAGGCCTTGTGGCTGATCTCCACCCGCTCGCCGATGTCGGCAAACATGACGGTGTGCTCCCCCACCAGATCCCCGGCGCGGATGGTGGCAAAGCCGATGGTGTTGCGATCCCGCTCGCCGGTGATCCCCTCGCGGCCGTAGACGGCGCACTCTTTCAAGTCACGTCCGAGCGTCCTGGCCACCACTTCCCCCATGGAGAGGGCGGTGCCGGACGGTGCATCCACCTTGTGCCTGTGGTGCCCCTCGATGATCTCGATGTCGGTGTACTCCCCCATCACGCGAGCGGCCTGCTCCAGCAGCTTGAACACCAGGTTGACGCCGACCGAGTAGTTGGAGGCGAAGACGATGCCTATCTCGCCGGCCGCGTCGTGCAGGGCCTGCTTGCCCGCCTCATCGAAACCTGTGGTGCCGATCACCATGGCCTTGCCATGGGCACGGGCGAACGCCAGGTTGGTCAGGGTCACCTCGGGGCGGGTGAAGTCAATGATGAGATCAAACTCATCGCGCACCTTGTCCAGATTGTCGCTGATGGTCACGCCCAGCCGGCCCAGGCCATTGAGCTCCCCGACATCCAGCCCGATGAGCGCAGAGCCGGGGCGCTCCAGCGCCGCACCGACCACCACGCCCTCGGTGTTGGTGATAGCCTCAATCAACACCTTACCCATACGACCATTACAGCCCATCACGGCCACACGGATCGGATTGTCCATCTCCACCCTCTCATCTGTTGTCATGCTTTTTGGAAAGAGACAGTTCTACCAGCCCTGAGCGCCTTTGAAAAGCCATGATGCCACCACAGCTTGCTGTGGGCGCCAAAGGCGCCGCCAACCGGGCAGGCCATAGCCTCATTTTTGGTCGCAGGCCGCTTTTCGTCGTATCACTCAACCATTTGGCAGACCGGGTACCAGCTGATAGGTTCGAATGAGTGGGTCCAGAGCGACGCCCATGTCGATATCAAGCGAGGTGAAAGGATGAGTGCTGGATTGCTGTTTGCAGTGGGTCTGGTGTCACTGGCTCTGGTCGCCCTGGTTGCGGCACTGTGGTTTGGCGGTCCGGGCCCGGCACCGGCGATGGCCAGCATCAACGACCCTTTCAAAGGGAGTGACTGGAGCGGCATGCCGCCCCTCTCAAGATACCCGGCGCGTGACGGTGCGCAGTTGGCCTATCGGTACGATGGCGCAGAGGACAACAAGGTTCGAGGCAGCGTGGTACTGGTTCACGGCTCTTCTGCCAGCAGCCAGAGCATGCACAAGATGGCAAGCGCCTTCTCGCAAGCAGGATACGATGCCTACGCCCTCGATATTCGCGGCCATGGCGCATCCGGCAGCAAAGGCACCATTGCCTACATAGGTCAGCTCGAAGACGATCTGGACGATTTCATCAAGGTGGTGGCCCCCAGCAAGCCTGCCACACTCGTCGGTTTCTCCTCAGGAGGTGGCTTTGTCCTGCGTTTTGCCGGCAGCTCGCGACAAACCCTGTTCGACAACTATCTGCTTCTCTCCCCCTATCTCGGCCCCACGGCCCCCAACTACCGGCCCAACAGCGGTGGCTGGGTGCGTGTCGGCATTCCCCGCCTCATTGCACTGAGCATCCTCAACAGCGTCCATATTTCCGTGCTCAACCATCTGACCGTGCTGAATTTTGCCCTCAATGAAGAGGCGACATCCCTGCTGACTCCCTCCTACTCCTTCAACCTTGCCTCGAACTTTCAGCCAGAGCGCAACTACCAGCAAAACATGCGCAATGTGCACGGCCCCTGCGCCGTGATCGCCGGCGCAAATGACGAAGCCTTTCAAACCGATCAACTTGAACCTGAATTGAGGCGCCTCGGCATCCGGTGGCCTGTCACCATACTGCCCGGTATTGGCCACATTCCGCTGACGCTGGAACAGGGCGCCATCGCGGCAGCCGTTCAGGCGGTGCATGAACTGGCGCAGTGACCGCGCAGCCCCAGCCTGTATCCATTCGCTCCGGAAATACCCGCACCATGCTCAGCGTCAAGAGGAGCGGCTGACGCTCGGCCACAAGAGCAGGTCCCCAGATAGCCTGCCCCCTCCTATGCTTTTTCGCTCTCACCTCATTGAAGGCACGCAATACCGCTAGAGACTCACTCGCTGACCCGCATGATGCCGAACAATAAACACACAAATATTGTTTTACCGAATATTATCTGGACATTTAAATAAAAACAGAATGCGCAGATAAAAACACCTATCCGTCTGGACGTCTATCTTGACCGAGCGGGGTTGACTCACTACTGTGGGCCCCCAATGCGGCAGGATGCCCGCCCTGTTTTCCCCTATCCCTATCCGATAAAGGCACAAAGCAGTGCATGACAGGAGGTCATTGTTCAATTTCAGAGGAACACATGATCCAGACCCAACCCAGTGCCAGGGCCTTGCTGCCACTTCTGGTTTTTCTCGCACTCTTTATCGGTACCGGTACCTGGCTGACCCTGCAGGGGGTGGAGTTCGCCTTCTATCAGTTGCCTGCCCCCGTGGCGGCGCTGCCGGCTGTGGTTCTGGCCCTGTTGCTGGGCAAGGATGGCTTCAACCAAAACCTTGAAACCTTCTTCAAGGGGGTGGGCGACAGCAATATCATGGCCATGTGCCTCATCTATCTGCTGGCCGGCGCCTTCGCCGCCGTGGCCAAGGCCACAGGCGGCGTCGATGCCACAGTGGCGCTCGGTCTGTCGCTCATCCCCGGCTGGTGCCTGCTGCCGGGTCTGTTCCTCATCTCTGCCTTTATTGCCACCGCCATGGGGACTTCCATGGGCACCATAGGTGCCGTGGCCCCGGTCGCCCTCGGGGTGGCCCAGGCCGCCGGCATAGACCCCGTGCTGATGGCGGGCACCATCCTCTCCGGCGCCATGTTCGGCGACAACCTCTCCATCATCTCGGACACCACCATAGCCGCGACCCGCAGCCAGGGCTGCGAGATGAAGGACAAGTTTCGCGAGAACATCAAGATTGCCGCCCCCGCCGCCGTGCTGGTGATCCTGCTCTACCTCACCCTCGGCAACGTGGGCGACGCACCGGCGCCCCAGGGGGATATCGACCTGCTCAAGGTGATGCCTTATCTGCTGATCCTGGGGCTGGCCCTGGCGGGGGTGAACGTGTTCGTGGTGCTCGGCCTTGGCATCCTCTGCGCCGGCCTGGTGGGCATGGCGGCGGGTTACCCCCTCGGCCAGTTCAGCAAGGACATCTATCAGGGCTTTACCGGCATGCAGGAGATCTTCCTGCTCTCCATGCTGATCGGCGGCCTCGGCGCCCTGATGGAGCGTCAGGGTGGACTGGCCTGGATCAGCAAGCGCATCAGCGCCCTGATTGCCCGCTTCACTCGCCAGCACAATGGCGAACAGAACGAAAAGGCGGCCGAACTCGGCATCGCCGGGGTGGTGGGGTTCACCAATGTCTGCACCGCCAACAACACGGTTGCCATCATAGTGGCCGCCAAGGTCTCCCGGGAGCTGGCCGAGCGCCACGGGGTCACCCCGCGCCGTGCCGCCTCCATGCTCGACATCTTCTCCTGCGTGGTGCAGGGACTGATCCCCTGGGGGGCTCAGGCGCTGCTGCTGGGCTCCATCTTCGCTCTCTCTCCCCTGGCCGTGGTGAGCATGAGCATCTACCCCATGGCGCTGGCGCTTTCGGCCCTGGCCGCCATCTTCATCAAGCATCAGTGGCGCCAAACTGCGTGACCCGGCCCTGGCCCTGCCGGGCGGATCCATGATGGGTCGTTTGCCAGGACTCCACTCCTTGCTATGGTAGGGCCAGCCATCATCTTCACGGAGTCGCCATGTCAGACAGACAATCCCTGCGCCAGCTTGTGCGCGAGCGCAGGCGCGCCCTCACCCCGGCCGAACAACAGGTCGCAGCCCGGCAGCTGCTGGCCCAATGTCAGCAGCATCCCCGGATAGGGGCGGCCCGTCACATTGCCCTCTACCTGGCCAACGATGGCGAGCTCGACACCCGCCCCCTGATCGACTGGCTCTGGAGCCAGGACAAACGGGTCTACCTGCCGGTGTTGCACCCCTTCAATCCGGGTCATCTATTGTTCTTGCACTACACGGCGACCAGCCCCATGACCCGCAACCGCTTCGGCATCCCTGAGCCCGAATTCGATGAGTTGCGCCTGCGGCCCCACACCAGCCTGGATATCCTCTGCACCCCGCTAGTCGCCTTCGATGCCACGGGCAACCGGCTCGGCATGGGGGGCGGCTATTACGATCGCACCCTGACTCGCTGGCAGAGCCACCAGGAGGGCCCCCTGCCCCTGGGGATCGCCCACGACTGCCAGCAGGTGGAGACCATTCCCTGCGAGAGCTGGGATGTGCCGCTGCCCGAGATCATCACGCCGAGCAGGCGCTGGTGTTTCGAGGCCCGCTGACGCCCCTCTCCCCGCTTCCCCCGGGTTGCACCGCCCGGGGGAAGCGGGGCGATCGACCAACAAACAGGCAAACGATTTACATCTTGCGCTTTTTCTCCCCATAACGTGAGCGCAGTGGTCGCCCCCGGGATCACTCTTGGCTATAATGCGCCCGCTTTTTCCCTAAGGATTTACCATGACCCAAGATGAAATGAAGAAGGCGGCCGGCTGGGCTGCGCTCAAATACGTGGTACCCGGCACCATCGTCGGGGTGGGCACAGGCTCTACCGTCAATCACTTTATTGACGCCCTTGCCACCATGAAGGATGAGATAAAAGGGGCCGTCTCCAGCTCCATCGCCTCCACCGAACGCCTCAAGGGCTATGGCATCCAGGTGTTCGACCTCAACGAGATCGACGCCCTCTCCATCTACGTGGATGGCGCCGACGAGATCAACGCCAGCCGCGACATGATCAAGGGGGGCGGCGCCGCCCTGACCCGGGAGAAGATTGTCGCCGCCGTGGCCGATCAGTTCATCTGCATCATAGACAACACCAAGACGGTGGACGTGCTCGGCACCTTCCCGCTGCCGGTCGAGGTGATCCCCATGGCCCGCGAATACGTGGCCCGCGAGATCCGCAAACTCGGCGGCAACCCGGTCTGGCGTGAAGGGGTGGTGACCGACAACGGCAACGTCATCCTCGACGTCAAGGGCATGGCCATCGAAGACGCCAAGGGACTGGAACAACAGCTCAACGGCATCGTCGGCGTGGTCACCAACGGCCTGTTCGCCCACCGTGGCGCCGATGTGGTGCTGATGGGCACACCGGACGGGGTGATCACCCAATAAGTCCATGCCAAGCAACCGCTGGCTGACTGAGACAGATCGCCCAATGTGCCCACTCAAGTAGCCGCATCCGGGTTGATGCACGACCCGCTCGTCCTGATACGGATGTGGTGCTGATTGGCTTACGGGCGATCTTCCGGTCAAGCCATGGGACAGAGGGCGCCGGCCACCTCGCCCCGTTGCGATGTCGCCGGCGCACTTTGCCGTTATCGGCGCGCCGCCTGGCTGATGGCGCCATTATGATGACGCTTCTGGACACTGACGCCGATTGACATCAATTTGATTTAACTGTCAGTGACTTACGGCTCCCCGCTTACAACTATCGTTGAAAACTTAAAAGAATTTGACTTTGGTCACAAATATTCCCTCTGCCGGTTGTTTTTGCTACTTTACTGTTTTCTTCACATACCATACCTGCACTGATTTAGAGGGACCGTCATGACCGTCAAGTTCTCGCTCGACAAGGATAAGATCAAGGTACTGCTGCTGGAGGGGGTTCACCCCAACACGGTAGAGACATTTCGCGCCGCCGGTTATACCAATATGGATTACCTGAAGACCTCCCTGAGCGAAGAGGATCTGATCGAGCGGATCCGCGACGTCCACTTCGTCGGTCTGCGCTCCCGCACCCAGCTCACCGAGAAGGTGCTGGACGCCGCCCAGAAACTGTTTGCCATCGGCTGTTTCTGCATCGGCACCAACCAGGTTGACCTCAAAGCGGCCGAACTGCGCGGCATCCCCGTCTTCAACGCTCCCTTCTCCAACACTCGCTCCGTCGCCGAACTGGTGCTGGGGGAGATACTGCTGCTGATGCGCGGCATTCCCGAGAAGAACGCCAAGTGCCATCGTGGTGTCTGGGAAAAGCTCGCCAACCGCTCGGTAGAAGCCCGTGGCAAGAAGCTCGGCATCATAGGTTACGGCCACATCGGCACCCAGCTGGGGATCATCGCCGAGAGCATCGGCATGAAGGTCTACTTCTACGACATCGAGAACAAATTGTCGCTGGGCAACGCCATCCAGGTGCCAAGCCTGGTGGAGCTGCTCAACATGTCTGATGTCATCAGCCTGCACGTACCCGAGACCGCCTCCACTCAGGATCTGATCGGTGCCGAGCAGCTGCGCATGATGAAACCGGGCTCCATCCTGATCAACGCCTCCCGCGGTACCGTGGTGGACATCGATGCCCTGGCCGACGTCATCAAGAGCGGCCATTTGAGTGGCGCCGCCATCGACGTCTTCCCAAGCGAGCCCAAGTCCAACGACGAGGAGTTCGTCACTCCCCTGCGCGGCCTGGACAATGTGCTGCTCACCCCCCATATCGGTGGCTCGACCCAGGAAGCTCAGGAGAACATCGGCCTGGAAGTGGCCAGCAAGCTGGTCAAGTACTCCGACAATGGCTCCACCCTGTCGGCAGTCAACTTCCCCGAGGTCTCCCTGCCCGGCCACAAGGGTTCCAGCCGCCTGTTGCACATTCACCGCAATCAGCCCGGCGTCATGAACCAGATCAACCAGATCTTCGCCGAAGAGGGGATCAACATCGCCGGCCAATACCTGCAGACCAGCAGCGAGATAGGCTACGTGGTGATCGACGTGGAGACAGAGCACAGCGAGAAGGCGCTGGCCAAGCTCAAGGAGATCTCCGGTACCTTGCGGGCCCGTATCCTGCACTGATCACACAGGCACCATGAAAAAGGGCTCCTCTTGAGGAGCCCTTTTTGTCGGTCGTGTCTTGCTCAGTCGAGCAGGAACACGGCCTCCACATTGTCGCTGATGCTGATCTCGTGCTGCTCGTAGCTGGCATCGGCCGCCTCGGGCGCCGCCGCCATGGCCCCCATCTTGAGACCACGGGCATACACGGGGGTAGGCGTCGCACTGCGGTACTCTATGCTGTACACCTTGCCCAGGGTCACACCGAATGCCTTGGCAAGAGACTGCGCTTTGGCACGGGCATCTTCCACCGCACTGATCCTGGCCTGCTCGCGGGCAGCCAGAGGATCCTTGAGACCAAACTCAATCTGGGACACGGACTCCAGTCCGGACTTGAGGGCGGTATCCATCAGCTGGCTCAGCTTGTCCAGCTGATAGAGCTTGACCGCCAGCTGGCGCTGGGCGCGGTAACCAACCAGCTCCGCCTTGCGATTTTGCGGATACTGGTATTCCGGCGAGATCACCAGATTGCCGGCCTCCACATCGCTGCGTTTGATCCCCAACCCCTCAAGCTGGCCGAAGAAAGCGGCCACCCGGCTGTCGACCTGCTGCTTGGCATCTATGCCCTTCTTCTCCAGCGCCGTGACGGCGACCCGCAGGGTCAGCATGTCGGGCTCCACCTTCTGCTCGGCATAGCCGCTCACCAGCAGATGCGGGGCCTCGGGGAGCGCAACCGCCCAAGCGGTGGCACTGCTGCAAAACAGACACAGGGAGAAAACTGAACGCCACATAGCGAATACCTCAATCAGGATGATGGCGGCATTATGCCCGTGGCAGGCACGGATTCATACATCATGGTAGGGGGGCAACATATCCAGTACCTGATTGCTCATGTCCAGGCTGATGCTGATCTCGTTCACAGCAGGGGCCATCGGCGAGGCCTGCTCGGGCGCACCGGCCAGCTCCGGCAACGATGTCTCCTCATCGAAGTGAAACGAGTCCCACGACAGAATGTGTCCTTCGCTCGGGGAAGCCACCTCTATCGCCGCCCCCGACTCCCCCCAGGATGACCAGTCAAGGGGATCGGCACTGGCCAGCAGATCATGGGGCAAGGCGGTCAGGCTCTGCAGGGAAGACTCCTGCTGACCCAGCCCATCACCAAAGAGCAGCACCAGGTGAGGTGGCTCCACTCCCACATAGGGGACGAAAGAGAGACTCATGGCGGCGAAGTCCACGTTCAATACCCCCGCGACCTCACCGTCCTCGTTCTCTATCTCGAGTCCGGTCAGGCTGCTGCCATCGAGCTGGGTCTGATAGGCAAAGCGACCGAAACAGCTGATGCTGCCCTGCCCGTTCCAGCTATAGCGAATGCCATCGATGTCAACCCAGTTAAATGGCTCCATACCGTCCTCACCGCATCAGAGTCGCCTATCTTAACGCCCTTATCCCTCAAGCGACAGGGGGCAGGCATACCTGCCCCCTCTCCCCCAATCAAGGATTGGGGTCCACCTTGAGGTTACCATCCTCGAGCAACTGCCGGATGATGTCCTGATTGCTACTCAGAGCGCCGCCCTGGTTCAGATCGGGGGCATTCTGGAAGCTGAGGGTCAGCTGATCTCCTCCCGCCGCGCTGCCGTTGACATCTATGGTCAGGGTATGGTTGTTGGTGTCAAACGTCAGATAGCTGTTGAGTGTGTTGGCCAACACGTTGTTGTCGGCACTGAGCGGCACATCGACCAGCAGCTGGGAGAGATCCAGCACGTCACCATTGATACCCAGGGTGAGGTCGGTGAGGATATCGGTACTGCCATCCCCGTCACCGGCAACCCACTTGAAGGTATCCTCGCCAGCGCCCCCGGTCAGGGTATCGGCCCCCAGGCCTCCTATCAGGGTGTCGTCACCTATGCCACCATCCAGCACATCGACACCCTCCCCTCCCAGCAACACATCATTGCCTGCGTCGCCGAACAGATTGTCGTTGCCAGCCCCCCCTTCGATATGGTCACTACCTCCGTTGCCATGAAGGGTGTCATTGCCGTCATGGCCGAGCAGCACATCATTGCCCGCCGTCCCGTTGAGCGCATCGTTGCCACTGGTGCCCTCGATGGGAACCAGAGCGGCCGCAGCCGTGGAGCCGATGTTGATGGTGAGCTGGGCCGTATCCTGATCCCCGTCGTTTTGCATTACCTGATAGGTGAACACATCGGACTGGCCGACACCGCTGAGGTTTGAGTTCGGGGTGTAGGTATAGTCTCCATCGCTGTGGATCTCGAGGGTGCCGTAGAGCCCGGCCACCGTCTGACTGGTGGTCACAGTGCTGTAACTGCTGCCATTCCAGATCTTGAGCACAGAGACTTCGCTGCCCAGTGCATCGACTGCTCCCCAGGGATCGCTGCTGTTCGGATTATGGTTGGGGTCCGTCAGCACATTGCCCTGGGCGGCCATGATGGCAATGGCCGTCGTGGCAGCGGCCGTGATGTTGAGCCTGATGTTGTCCAGCTCCAGGCGAGAGTCACCACTGCTACCACCATCGAGCACAGAGAAGTGAACGCGATAACGGGTGCCCGCCTCGAGCTCGCCCGTGGTGAGGCTGGTGGTAGATCCTGGATCCGCCGACAGGAAACCGCTGTAACCCGTGCCAGTCTGTTGTACCCAACTGGTACCGTCAAACTTGTACAGACTCCAGGTCACCACATCGTTGCTGTTCACGTTGGCCCTGTCGTAATCGAAGCTGAGGGTGGTGGTACCGCTTGCGCTGGTCACGAACTCCGGCGTCAGCATTTCGACGCCCCCCGCCGATGAGCCATTGTTATCGACCAGGCGCAATTCATCACTGCTGGTGTTGACGGTGGCATCCAGGTAGGAAAGACCTGTCCCGCCCTGGGTGCTTACTATCCACTTGTCACCATTGTTCACAATGGCGCTGGCGATCGTATTCCCCCCCAGATCGATCACAGTGGTATTGCTACCCGAGGTGTCATAGACCCAGGGGTTATATCCAGAGCCGCTGCCGTTGGTCGTAGTCTGGAAGTTGGCCAGCGTGGTCGTGGAGGTGTCGCCCGGCACAGAGATCTCGTACACCAGCGCCTCATTGCTGTTGTCATAGACGATAACGTCGCTCGAATCCGTGGTGATCAGGTTCAGCACCCCTGTCTTCACATCCCCATCGGCGTCGCTGATGGTGTAATGGAAGGTCTCGGTGTAGTCATCTGCCACATCCAGCGACAGGCTGTAGCTGTAAGCCCCTGTCAACAAGTTGACCGAGAGGGTGCCCCCGCCATGGGTAGGAATGGTCAGCACGTGGGTCACGGGGTTATAGCCGGAGTATGCCGTGGTGTAGACGACATCCGGTGTCGCCGGATTGCCATCGGCATCGTGGGAGATGCTGGTGATGGGCAAGGCGGCAGGGCCATCGGCACCAAAGACCACCCCCGCATCGACCAGCAGATTGCCCGTGGTCGGCACCTGCACAGTCCCCGAGAGGGTGCTGGCCAGCTGGCTCAGATCCGTCACTATGATGGCCGGCTGTTCTGCTCCGGTGGCGCCGTTATAGGAGATTGGCTCCAATGCTGTCGCCGACGCACCGCCCCCCATACCAAGGGCGTAGGCCTTGATCTCATTGTCGGTCAGGAAGGTTTGCCAGGCAGCCTGCTCGGCTACATTGATACCGTCACTGCCAGAACCAACCACATCGGGCCAGCTGGTGCTCTCGGTCGGATCCCCATCGGAAAGGAAGTAGAGCACGTTTTCTCCTCCGATGATCCTTCCTGCCGAATCATAGGCAGACATGGCCTTGATCAGAGCATCGTCATAGTCTGTCCCACCGTTGCCCAGACCATCCGTGATGTCATCGATCACATCCAGCGCCTCGGTCGCCGTCAGCCAGATCTCGCCGGATCCGAGGAAGTTGGTGGTCGCCGTGCTGGCAAACCCCACCAGTCTGACCATGACGTTGCCCAGATCGTCATAGTCGTTGATCAGTTGCAGAATGGAGGCCTTGGCCACGGCCATACGGGTAGCAAACCCAGTCGCCTCTGCATCGAAGTCCATGCTGCCCGAGGTATCCAGGATGATCATCAGGTTGACACCTGGGTTGGAGAACTCCTCTACCCGGGTATTGAGTTCCTCTGGCTGCACCGGCACGTCATCCACTATCTGCACGCTCAGGGTGTTGTTGGCGGTGTCACCGTCGCTATCCACCAGGGTCACCGCGAAGTCTTCAAACAGGCTGTTGTTGCCATTGCCATTGGCGTGCGCTTCGTTGTCCAGCAGGCTGTAGCTGTAGCTCACCAGCCCGGTCGCCGCATCGTAGCCGGTGATGGTCAGGGTGTTGCCCAGCGGGGTCGCCACGCTCTGCGGCAAGCTCGCCGCCACGCCGCCACTCACCAGGCTGATGCCCCCCACGCTCAGGGTCTGTACCCCGTCCGGCGCGCTGATGTTGAAGCTGCCAGTGACCGTGGTCGACTCCTTGCTGGTGTCCGACCCCGCCGATTCGCCCGTACCCCGGTTCGCCAGCAGGTCGTCCTCGTACACGATGGCGTCGCCACCCTCGCCTTTCGGGATGAGGTTGGTGATGGTCACCCCGTCATCGTCGTTCTTGATGGTCAGGGTCAGGGTCGCCGTGCTCACGTCGCCGTCACCGTCGGTCAGGGTGTAGGTGAACACTTCGCTGCCCGTGCTGCCCCCCGGCAGCGCCACGAATTGGGGATCCAGCGGCGCCAGGGTGTAGCTGTAGGTGCCATTGGCATTGAGCACCAGGCTGCCGTAGGTGCCGGTCAGGTTGGCCGCGGTCACCGCCGCGCCATCCGCCCCCTGCACGTCATTGCTGATGACATTGCCGTTGAGGATGAGGTTGTTCTCGCTCGCCGTGGCCGGGTTGCTGTCGTTCACCGCCGTCGGCACGTCATCCACTATCTGCACGCTCAGGGTGTTGTTGGCGGTGTCACCGTCGCTATCCACCAGGGTCACCGCGA
>NZ_CDBT01000047.1:149650-149897 GCF_000819765.1 Aeromonas bivalvium | reverse complement strand
AATCTTCAAAAATGGGCCTTTCTCTAGTTATTCATGTCCAAACACAGCTTTTTCACAAACTTATCCACAAAATAGTCCCGTGAGAGCAAACCCGACACTTTAGTCGTCTATCTCATTAATCATCATAACCAAAGACCTGGACACCAGGATGCTGGAAACAGGAATCTGACATTGGTGGGAACCTCGTTCCTATAAAGAATGTTGTATACGGGGGAAAAGGGACTATCAAGGCAGTTGAGGCAGTTGA
>NZ_CDBT01000047.1:134343-149347 GCF_000819765.1 Aeromonas bivalvium | reverse complement strand
TTGAGGCAGTTGAGGCAGTATCAGAATCCATTAAGAGAAAAGCCGGGACAAGCCCGGCTTTTTCTTTATCACTCAGCAGCTGCTTCAGCAGCGGCCGGGCGGTCTACCAGCTCGATGTAAGCCATCGGAGCATTGTCGCCGGCACGGAAACCGCATTTCAGAATGCGAGTATAACCGCCGGCGCGCTCCAGGTAGCGCGGGCCCAGTTCATTGAACAGCTTAGCCACGATCGCGTTATCGCGAGTGCGGGCAAATGCCAGACGACGATTAGCAACGCTATCAGTCTTGGCAAGGGTGATCAGCGGTTCAACGACACGACGCAGCTCTTTTGCCTTAGGCAGAGTCGTCTTGATGATCTCATGACGAACCAGGGAGCTGGCCATGTTGCGGAACATAGCCTGACGGTGGCTGCTGTTCCGGTTCAGTTGACGACCACTCAAACGATGGCGCATGACCTTATCCTTCTAACTAAATCTGTGAAACCCGTAATCTGGATTACTCGTCAGCGATGCTGGCGGGCGGCCAGTTCTCAAGGCGCATGCCAAGAGACAGACCACGGGAGGCCAACACGTCCTTGATCTCAGTCAGGGACTTCTTACCGAGGTTGGGAGTCTTAAGCAGCTCAACCTCGGTACGCTGTACCAGATCACCAATATAGTGGATAGCTTCTGCCTTCAGACAGTTCGCAGAACGAACTGTCAGCTCCAAATCATCGACAGGACGCAGCAGGATCGGATCGAACTCGGGCTTCTCTTCTTTCTTCTCGGGCACGCTGACATCGCGCAGATCCACGAAGGCTTCCAGTTGCTCGGCCAGGATGGTGGCGGAACGACGGATGGCCTCTTCAGGATCCAGGGTACCATTGGTCTCCATGTCGATGACCAGCTTGTCCAAGTCGGTGCGCTGTTCCACACGTGCTGCCTCAACATTGTAGGCAATACGAACGATGGGGCTGAACGCGGAGTCCAGCAGCAGGCGACCTATCGGGCGCTCTTCATCATCGTTGTGAACACGAGCAGAAGCAGGCACATAACCACGACCGCGCTGAACTTTCAGACGCATGCTGATCTCAGCATTGGCGCCAGTCAGGTGGCAGATTACGTGCTCCGGGTTAACAATCTCGACTTCATCACCGTGAGTGATATCACCTGCGGTAACGGGGCCTGTTCCAGACTTGGTCAGGGACAGAGTTACCTCGTCCTTGCCTTCCAGCTTCACAGCGATACCTTTCAGGTTGAGCAGGATTTCAAGAATGTCTTCCTGTACACCTTCTTTGCTGCTGTACTCGTGCAGTACGCCGTCGATCTCGACTTCAGTGACTGCACAACCGGGCATAGATGACAGCAAAATACGACGCAGGGCATTACCCAGCGTGTGACCAAAACCACGCTCAAGCGGCTCAAGAGTCACTTTTGCGTGAGTCGGGCTAACTTGCTCGATGTCAACTAGCCGCGGCTTAAGAAAATCTGTTACAGAACCCAGCATTGTGTCCTCTCTTTAGAAGCTAGCTTTACTTGGAGTAAAGCTCGACGATCAGCTGTTCGTTAATGTCGGCAGACAGGTCAGAACGCTCCGGCAGGCGCTTGAAGGCACCTTCCATTTTAGCGGCATCAACCTCTACCCAAGTCGGCTTCTCGCGCTGACCAGCAACTTCCAGGGAAGCTTTGATACGCGCTTGCTTCTTAGCCTTCTCACGAACGCAGATCACGTCCTCAGGGGAAACCTGGAAAGAAGGAATGTTAACAACGCGACCGTTTACCAGGATAGCCTTATGGCTCACCAGCTGGCGAGACTCAGCGCGGGTAGCACCGAAGCCCATGCGATAAACGACGTTATCCAGACGACCTTCCAGCAGCTGCAACAGGTTTTCGCCGGTGTTGCCTTTTTGACGGGCAGCGTCACGGTAGTAGTTGCGGAACTGTTTTTCCAATACGCCGTAGATACGACGAACTTTTTGTTTCTCGCGCAGTTGCACGCCGTAGTCGGACAGACGCGCTTTACGCGCACCGTGTTGACCCGGAGCAGTGTCAATCTTGCACTTGGAATCTATCGCACGAACACCTGACTTCAGGAAGAGGTCGGTGCCCTCACGACGGCTAAGCTTAAGCTTAGGACCGATATATCTTGCCATCTTCTTTCTCCAACAATCCTAGACCAATAAGCTACCAGCGTTACACGCGGCGCTTCTTGGGAGGACGACAACCGTTGTGCGGGATCGGAGTCACATCAGTAATGTTAGTGATGCGGAAACCAGCCGCGTTCAGCGCGCGGATGGAGGACTCACGACCGGGACCCGGACCTTTAACCATGACTTCCAGGTTCTTCACGCCGTATTCTTTGGCGATCTCACCAGCACGCTCAGCAGCTACCTGGGCAGCAAACGGAGTGGACTTACGGGAACCACGGAAACCTGAACCACCGGAGGTAGCCCATGACAGAGCATTGCCCTGACGGTCAGTAATGGTCACGATTGTGTTGTTGAAAGATGCATGAACGTGCGCAATACCGTCGCTCACTTGCTTTTTAACGCGCTTGCGAGCACGAGTCGGAGTTTTAGCCATTTTCTACCTTCCCGTTACTTCTTGATAGCCTTGCGCGGACCCTTACGGGTACGAGCGTTGGTCTTGGTACGTTGACCACGAACAGGCAGGCTACGACGGTGACGCAAACCACGGTAGCAACCCAGATCCATCAAGCGTTTGATGTTCATGGAAATCTGACGACGTAGGTCACCTTCAACGGTGAATTTACCTACTTGTTCACGCAGACTCTCGATCTGAGCTTCGTCCAGGTCTTTAATTTTCACATTCTCAGCGATACCGGCTGCGGCACAGATGGCCTTGGAGCGGGTACGACCGACGCCATAAATCGCAGTCAAAGCAATGACTGCATGCTTATGGTCAGGAATGTTAATGCCAGCGATACGGGCCACTATTCACTCCTACATATAGTAGATTACGACCACCACAAAGCCCGTGAGCGGATACGTGGCGGTCAACCAATACACAACAAAAGTTGGCTGGCTATATTAGCCAGCACAACTATTTGTTGCAAGTACTAACCGTAAAAAATTAGCCTTGGCGCTGTTTATGCTTTGGCTCGCTGCAAATCACACGCACCACACCGTGACGCTTGATGATTTTGCAGTTACGGCAGATTGCCTTAACGGAAGCACGAACTTTCATTGCTTAACTCCGTAACTACGCCGACCTTTAGCGGCCGTAGCCCTTCAGGTTGGCCTTCCTCAGGACGTCGCCATATTGATGAGACATCATATGGGTTTGTACCTGAGCCATGAAGTCCATGATAACTACCACGATAATCAGCAGCGAAGTGCCACCGAAGTAGAACTGTACGTTCCAGGCAGTCATCAAGAACTGGGGTACCAGACAGATAAAGGTTATATAGAGCGCACCTGCCAATGTCAGGCGAGTCATAACCTTATCGATGTAACGTGCTGTCTGCTCGCCCGGGCGGATCCCCGGGATAAAGGCTCCACTCTTCTTCAAGTTGTCTGCCGTCTCGCGTGGATTGAACACCAGCGCGGTATAGAAGAAGCAGAAGAAGATAATGGCTGCTGCATACAGCATCTCATACAAGGGCTGACCCGGCTGCAGGACCATAGAGACCTGCTGCAGAATGTCGGCTACCTTGCCCTCCCCCTGACCAAACCAAGAGGTAATGGTCCCCGGGAAGAGGATGATGCTGGATGCGAAAATCGCAGGAATCACACCGGCCATATTCACTTTCAATGGCAGGTGCGTGCTTTGCGCTGCGAATACCTGGCGGCCTTGTTGACGCTTGGCATAGTTCACGACGATACGACGCTGACCACGCTCCACGAACACCACAAAGTAAGTCACTGCGAAAACAATCAAGCCCAGCAACAACAACAGCAGGATGTGCAATTCCCCTTGACGTGCCTGTTCGGCCGTAGCACCAATGGCATGAGGCAGCCCAGCAACGATCCCGGTGAAAATGATCAACGAGATGCCGTTACCGATACCACGCTCGGTAATCTGTTCACCCAACCACATCAAAAACATGGTACCGGTGACCAGACTCACAACCGCCGTGAAATAGAAGCCCAAACCCGGATGAGTCACGAGTCCTTGCATCATGTTCGGCAGACCGGTTGCGATACCAATGGCCTGGAAGGTTCCCAAAATCAATGTACCCCAACGGGTATACTGATTGATCTTGCGACGGCCGGATTCACCTTCTTTCTTGAGTTCAGCAAGAGCGGGATGAACCACGGTCAGTAACTGGATGATGATCGACGCCGAAATGTACGGCATGATCCCCAACGCAAGAATAGAAGCACGCGAGAGTGCACCACCACTGAACATGTTGAACATCTCAATGATGGTGCCCTTCTGTTGCTGGAACAACTCGGCCAGTACGGCGGCGTCAATACCAGGAATAGGCACATAAGAGCCTGCACGGAAAACGATAATCGCCCCGAGAACGAAGAGCAGACGGCTCTTCAGCTCACTCAGACCACCTTGCGCTTTAACATCCAATCCTGGTTTCTTAGCCATTGTACTGATTATTCCTCGATTTTACCGCCAGCGGCCTCGATGGCTGCACGTGCACCTTTGGTGACGGACAGACCACGAACGGTCACAGCACGGTCAATGTTGCCAGACAGAACAACTTTAGCGAACACGATGTTCTTGGTCAGAACGCCGGCTTGCTTCAGAGTGCTCACATCGACCACATCACCTTCTACCAGGGCGATTTCGTTCAGGCGCACTTCGGCAGAAACCAAAGATTTGCGAGAGAAGAAACCGAACTTCGGCAGACGGATTTTCAAAGGCATCTGGCCGCCTTCGAAACCGTTGCGGACTTTGCCGCCACCGGAACGAGAGGTTTGACCTTTCACACCACGACCACCAGTCTTGCCCAGACCAGAACCGATACCACGGCCCGGACGGTGCTTAACAGACTTGGAACCAGGGGCCGGAGACAGAGTGTTCAGACGCATGCTTAGCCCTCCACCTTAACCATGTAATAAACCTGGTTGATCATGCCGCGTACGCAGGGAGTATCCTCCAGCTCAACGGTGTGACCAATGCGACGCAGACCCAGACCACGCAGAGTCGCCTTGTGCTTTGGCAGACGGCCGATAGAGCTGCGAGTTTGAGTTACTTTTACAGTGTTAGCCATGTCGCATTACCCCAGAATTTCTTCAACGCGCAGACCACGCTTGGCAGCGATCTGAGCCGGGGATTGACCCTGAACCAGAGCGTCTACAGTTGCGCGAACAACGTTGATCGGGTTAGTGGAACCGTAGGTCTTGGCCAGCACGTTGTGGATACCAGCAACTTCCAGCACAGCACGCATGGCGCCGCCTGCAATGATACCAGTACCTTCAGAGGCCGGCTTCATGAACACGGTGGAACCGGAGTGAACGCCTTGCACCGGGTGATGCAGGGTGCCGTTGTTCAGTTCGACCTTGTTCAGGTTACGCTTGGCCTGTTCCATCGCTTTTTGAATCGCGGCGGGAACTTCACGGGCCTTACCGTAACCGTAACCTACACGGCCGTTACCATCACCCACCACGGTCAACGCGGTGAAGGACATGATACGACCACCTTTAACAGTTTTCGAAACACGGTTTACTGCAATCAGCTTTTCTTGCAGTTCGCCGGCTTGAGATTCGACTTTAGCCATCTTCGACTCCTAGCTTAGAACTGAAGACCAGCGTCACGAGCAGCGGTAGCCAGAGCGGCAACACGACCGTGATACTTGAAACCGGAACGATCGAAAGATACGTTCTGAATGCCTTTGGCGATAGCACGCTCAGCGATAGCCTTACCGACTGCGGTAGCTGCATCAGCATTACCGGAGTACTTGATTGCTTCACTGATGGCTTTCTCTACTGTGGAAGCAGAGGCCAGAACTTCGGAACCGTTGGCTGCGATTACCTGCGCGTAGATATGACGCGGGGTACGGTGAACAACCAGACGGGTAGCTCCCAGTTCCTGCATCTTCTTCCGAGCACGAGTAGCACGACGGAGACGAGCTGCTTTCTTGTCCATAGTGTTACCTTACTTCTTCTTAGCTTCTTTAGTACGCACTTGCTCGTTGGCATAGCGTACACCCTTGCCCTTGTAGGGCTCCGGAGCGCGGTAAGCACGGATATCGGCGGCGACTTGGCCAACCAGCTGCTTGTCCACACCACGCAGAACGATCTCTGTAGCGGTCGGACATTCAGCGGTCACACCAGCCGGCAGCGCATGCTCAACCGGGTGAGAGAAGCCCAGTGCCAGCGCGACAGCATTGCCCTTGATGGAGGCTTTGTAACCTACACCAACCAGCTGCAGCTTACGCTCAAAGCCTTGGGTAACACCGATTACCATGTTGTTGACCAATGCACGGGCAGTACCGGCCTGAGCGTCGGCACCATTGGAGCCGTCGCGCGGGGCGAACTTCAGTACATTGTCTTCTTTGGTCACTTCTACACCGGCGTGAATAGAACGAACCAGGGAACCTTTACCACCTTTGATGGACAGTTCCTGACCGTTCAGAGTCACCTCTACGCCAGCAGGAATAGTGACGGGTGCCTTAGCAACACGAGACATTTCCTACCTCCTATTAAGCGACGTAGCAGATGATCTCACCGCCCATGCAAGCTTTACGAGCTGCACGGTCAGTCATCACACCTTTAGACGTGGACACGATAGCAACACCGAGACCGCCCATAACTTTCGGCAGATCAGTAGTGCGCTTGTAAATACGCAGGCCGGGACGGCTCACGCGTTGGATCAGTTCTACAACCGGCTTGCCCTGGAAATATTTCAGTTCAATTTCCAGTTCCGGCTTCACATCACCCGCTACGGAGTAGCCAGCGATGTAACCTTCTTCTTTCAGCACGTGGGCGATAGCCACTTTCAGCTTGGAAGAAGGCATGGAAACCGAAACTTTGCTCGCCGCTTGACCGTTACGGATGCGGGTCAGCATATCCGCGATCGGATCTTGCATGCTCATAAGTCTAACTCCCGAGATTCGTTACCAAGAAGCCTTCTTCAGGCCCGGAATTTCGCCCTTCATGGCATGCTCACGCACCTTGATGCGAGACAGGCCAAACTTGCGCAGGAAACCGTGCGGACGACCAGTAATATTGCAACGGTTACGCTGGCGGGACGGACTGGAATCACGGGGCAGCTGTTGCAGTTGCAGGACAGCATCCCAACGCGCTTCTTCAGAAGCGTTCATATCAACGATGATAGCTTTCAGCTCGGTTCGCTTGGTCGCGAACTTGGCTACCAGCTTCGCACGCTTTGCTTCACGTGCTTTCATGGATGTTTTAGCCATAACCCTAACCTTACTTGCGGAATGGGAAGTTAAAGGCAGCCAGCAGAGCACGGCCTTCTTCATCGGTATTCGCGGAAGTGGTGATGGTGATATCCAGACCACGGACGCGATCGACTTTGTCATAGTCGATTTCCGGGAAGATGATTTGCTCACGCACGCCCATGGAGTAGTTACCACGACCGTCGAACGCTTTAGCGTTCAGGCCACGGAAGTCACGGATACGCGGTACGGAGATGCAAATCAGCCGTTCCAGGAACTCCCACATACGCTCGCCACGCAGGGTTACTTTACAACCTATCGGGTAGCCTTCACGAATCTTGAAGCCCGCAACAGATTTGCGAGCTTTGGTGATCAGCGGCTTCTGACCGGAAATGGCAGCCATATCGGCAGCAGCATTTTCCAGCAACTTCTTGTCAGAGATCGCTTCACCAACACCCATGTTCAGGGTGATTTTCTCGATCCGAGGGACTTGCATGATAGTCTTGTAACCGAACTGCTTTGACAGTTCATTTACTACATCGGATTTGTAGTAATCATGCAGTTTCGCCATCGTTAAACTCCAATTACTTCACAAGTTCGCCGGTGGATTTGAAGAAACGAACTTTTTTGCCGTCTTCAATCCGGAAACCAACGCGATCAGCCTTGCCAGTGGCAGAGTTGAACAGCGCTACGTTTGAAACATCGAGGGGGGCTTCTTTGGTGACGATACCGCCAGCCTGACCCAGTGCGGGTACCGGCTTCTGGTGTTTCTTCACCTGGTTGATGCCTTCCACGATTACCTTACCCTTGGCAATCAGAACTTGAGTGACTTTGCCACGCTTGCCCTTGTCTTTGCCGGTAAGAACAATCACTTCGTCTTCGCGACGGATTTTAGCTGCCATCGTTCGACTCCTTACAGTACTTCGGGTGCCAGGGACACAATCTTCATGAACTTCTCATTACGCAGTTCACGGGTCACCGGGCCAAAAATACGAGTACCGATTGGCTGTTGGTTGTTGTTAAGCAACACAGCCGCATTGTTGTCGAAACGGATGACTGAGCCGTCCGGACGACGAACGCCTTTACGGGTGCGTACGACCACCGCGTTATACACATCACCCTTCTTCACTTTACCGCGAGGAATGGCTTCCTTGATGGAAACCTTGATGATGTCGCCGATGCCGGCGTAACGGCGGTGCGAGCCACCCAGAACCTTAATACACATTACACTGCGAGCGCCGGAGTTGTCGGCTACACCCAGCATACTTTGCATCTGGATCATTTTAGTGCTCCGCTTTGTTTACTTCTTATCCCTCTCGGGATCTGGCTGCCTTCAAAAGGCGCGAAACTATAACACAGGAAAATTGGAAAAGGTAGCCTAAAAAACAAACGGCCCCCAAAGGGGGCCGTTTGGGCTATAAAGGACCGATTAGGCCTTTTCCAGGATCCCGACCAGGGTCCAAGACTTGGTCTTGGACAGCGGACGGCACTCGCGGATTTCCACGAGGTCGCCAGCTTTACACTCGTTGGTCTCATCGTGTACGTGCAGCTTGGTAGTGCGCTTGATGATCTTACCGTAGATCGGGTGCTTTACCTTGCGCTCGATAGCGACGGTGATGGATTTGTCCATCTTGTCGCTAATGACACGACCTTGCAGAGTACGGATTTTGTCAGTCATTACGCACCTGCCTTCTCAGTCAGTACAGTCTTGATACGTGCGACGTCACGACGCACTTGTTTCAGAGTGTGAGTCTGAGCCAGTTGGCCGGTGGACGCTTGCATGCGCATGTTGAATTGCTCACGCAGCAGGCCCAGCAGCTCCTGGTTCAGTTCTTCGACGCTCTTTTGACGCAGATCTTGAGCTTTCATCACATCACCGTCTTGATTACGAAAGTGGTCTGAACGGACAGCTTAGCAGCGGCCAGGGCGAATGCTTCACGGGCCAGAGCCTCGGGAACACCGTCCATCTCGTACAGAACCTTGCCAGGTTGGATCGGGCATACCCAGTATTCGACGTTACCCTTACCTTTACCCATACGAACTTCGAGGGGCTTTTCGGTAATCGGCTTGTCCGGGAACACACGGATCCAGATTTTACCCTGACGCTTGACGTGACGGGTCATGGCACGACGGGCTGCTTCGATTTGACGAGCAGTCAGCTGGCCACGGGATGTCGCCTTCAGGCCAAAGGTACCGAAGGATACTTCGTTACCAGAGTTGGCCAGACCGCGGTTACGACCCTTATGGGTCTTGCGGAATTTAGTACGCTTAGGTTGCAACATTTACCGAATCTCCTTACTTAGCAGCGCGGCGCTTGTTGTCACGCTTGGGCTTTGCAGGAGCTTGCTCTTGAGCAGCGGCAGCGTTAACAGCAGCCAGACCGCCCAGAACTTCGCCCTTGAAGATCCAAACTTTGACGCCGATCACACCGTAAGTGGTGTGGGCTTCAGAAGTTGCGTAGTCGATGTCGGCACGCAGGGTGTGCAAAGGCACACGACCTTCACGGTACCATTCGGTACGCGCGATTTCAGCGCCGCCCAGACGACCGGACACTTCCACTTTGATGCCCTTGGCACCCAGGCGCATGGCGTTCTGTACGGCGCGCTTCATGGCGCGACGGAACATTACGCGACGTTCCAGCTGGGAAGTGATGCTGTCGGCAACGAGTTTGCCATCCAGCTCCGGCTTGCGGACTTCGGAAATGTTGATCTGAGCAGGCACGCCAGCGATAGCGGCGACAGCTTTGCGCAGTTTCTCAACGTCTTCGCCTTTCTTGCCGATCACGACACCCGGACGAGCGGTGTGAATGGTCACACGGATGCTCTTGGCCGGACGCTCGATGGTGATCTTGGACAAGGAAGCGTTTTTCAGCTCCTTGGTCAGGAACTGGCGTACTTGAAAA
Source organism: Aeromonas bivalvium (assembly GCF_000819765.1). Lineage (GTDB taxonomy): Bacteria > Pseudomonadota > Gammaproteobacteria > Enterobacterales > Aeromonadaceae > Aeromonas > Aeromonas bivalvium. The sequence continues at coordinate 139,146 of NZ_CDBT01000047.1, read as the reverse complement.
TCGCTGTACAGGTTGTCAGCGAAGTCTTTGGTGTTCGCGAACCAGGTAGAATTCCAAGGCTTGGTAATACCCAGGCGAATGCCATTAGGATGTACTTTCTGACCCATTGCTTATCTCCCAGCCTTAGCGTCGGATACCACCACAGTGATGTGAGCGGTACGCTTGAGGATACGATCCGCGCGACCTTTGGCGCGAGGACGGATACGCTTCATGGAGGGACCTTCGTCGACCATGATAGTAGCAATACGCAGGGCGTCGATGTCGGCGCCTTCGTTGTGCTCAGCGTTTGCAATGGCAGATTCCAGCACTTTCTTAACCAGAGCAGCAGCCTTTTTCGGGCTGAAGGTCAGGATATTCAGAGCCTTGTCTACGGACAGACCACGTACTTGATCGGCTACCAGACGAGCTTTCTGGGCAGAAGTACGGGCATAACGGTGTTTAGCGATAGCTTCCATCATTTATCCCTTAGCGCTTCTTAGCCTTCTTATCAGCAGCATGGCCGCGATAAGTACGAGTCGGTGCGAATTCACCCAGTTTGTGACCGATCATTTCTTCGGTAACGAAAACCGGAACGTGCTGACGACCATTATGGACAGCGATGGTCAAACCGATCATGTTCGGGATGATCATTGAACGACGGGACCAGGTTTTAACCGGCTTTTTATCCCCGCTTTCCACCGCTTTCTCTACCTTCTTCAGCAAGTGCAGGTCAATAAATGGACCCTTCTTGAGAGAACGTGGCATGGTGATTCCTCTATGTTAACAATTACTTGTTACGACGACGTACGATGTACTTGTCGGTACGCTTGTTCTTACGGGTCTTGAAGCCTTTAGCCTTCTGGCCCCATGGGGACACAGGCTGCATGCCCTTGTTACGACCCTCACCACCACCGTGCGGGTGGTCGACCGGGTTCATCGCCATACCGCGAACGGTCGGACGAATACCACGCCAGCGGTTGGCACCGGCTTTACCCAGTTGACGCAACATGTGCTCGGAGTTACCGACTTCACCGATGGTGGCACGGCACTCGGCCAGAACTTTACGTACTTCGCCGGAACGCAGACGCAGAGTTACATAGTTACCTTCACGAGCCAGGATCTGGATGAAAGTACCAGCGGAACGAGCCAGCTGGGCACCTTTACCAGGTTTCATCTCGACGGCGTGAACGGTAGAACCAACCGGGATGTTGCGCATCGGCAGGGCGTTGCCCACCTTGATGGCAGCATCAGCACCAGAAGCGATCGCGTCACCAGCTTTCAGGCCTTTCGGAGCCAGGATGTAACGACGCTCACCGTCTGCATACAGCACCAGGGCGATGTTTGCGGTACGGTTAGGATCGTATTCCAGGCGCTCTACTTTAGCCGGGATACCGTCTTTGTCGCGTTTGAAGTCGACGATACGGTAGTGCTGCTTGTGACCACCACCGATGTGACGAGTGGTGATGCGGCCGTTGTTGTTACGACCACCGGACTTGCTTTTGCTGTCCAGCAGAGCGGCGAAGGGCTTGCCCTTGTACAGCTCTTGGTTGACGATCTTGACGACGTGGCGGCGGCCCGGAGAAGTAGGCTTGCACTTAACGATTGCCATTTTTGAGAACTCCTCTTACTCGGCTGCGCCCATGAAGTCGATGTCCTGACCTGCTTTCAGGGTCACATAAGCCTTTTTCCAATCGGAACGACGGCCTACACGCGCACCTGAGCGCTTGGTTTTACCCTTCATGTTCAGGGTACGGACGGTCTCAACTTCGACCTCGAACAGTTTTGCAACTGCAGCTTTGACTTCCGCCTTGGTGGCATCGACAGCAACTTTGAACACGATAGTGTTCTGCTTCTCGGCGACCATGGTGCTCTTTTCAGAGATATGCGGAGCCTTCAGAACTTTCAACAGACGCTCTTCGCGGATCATGCCAGCATCTCCTCGATTTGCTTAACTGCGTCAGCAGTCATCAGAACCTTGTCGAAAGCGATCAGGCTGACCGGGTCGATACCGGCTACGTCACGCACGTCGACCTTGTACAGGTTGCGAGCAGCCAGGAACAGGTTCTCATCGACTTCAGCAGTCACGATCAGAACGTCGTTCAGTTCCATTTCTTTCAGCTTGGCGATCAGTTCTTTGGTCTTCGGCGCTTCGATGCCGAATTTCTCAACAACGATCAGGCGCTCTTGACGTACCAGCTCGGACAGGATGCTACGGATAGCGCCGCGGTACATCTTCTTGTTTACTTTCTGGCTGTGATCTTGCGGCTTAGCAGCAAAAGTCACACCACCGGAACGCCAAATGGGCGAACGGATGGAGCCAGCACGGGCACGACCAGTACCCTTCTGACGCCACGGCTTTTTGCCGCCACCAGACACTTCAGAGCGAGTCAGCTGCGCACGAGTACCCTGACGGGCACCAGCGGCATATGCAACGACGACCTGGTGAACCAGAGCTTCGTTGAATTCGCGCCCGAAGGTAGTCTCGGAAACTTCAAGAGCGCTCTTGGCGTCTTTCATTACCAATTCCATTACTATCTCCTCAGACGTTACGCTTTGACGGCAGGTTTGACGATCACGTTGCCGTTGGTTGCACCCGGTACTGCGCCTTTGATGAGCAGCAGGTTGCGTTCAGCGTCAACACGAACCAGTTCCAGGTTCTGAGTCGTTACACGCTCAGCACCCATGTGACCAGCCATCTTTTTGCCCTTGAATACACGGCCCGGGGTCTGGTTTTGACCGATGGAGCCAGGTACACGGTGGGACAGGGAGTTACCGTGGGTCATATCCTGGGTGCGGAAGTTGTGGCGCTTAACAGTACCAGCAAAACCTTTACCCTTGGATGTGCCGGTAACGTCTACCAGCTTAACGTCAGCGAGAAGATCTACTTTCAGCTCGCTACCAACAGTGAAAGCTTCACCGTTGTTCAGGCGGAATTCCCACAGACCGCGACCGGCTTCAACACCAGCTTTGGCGAAGTGGCCAGCTTCCGGCTTGGTCACACGGCTGGCTTTCTTGGCGCCAGTGGTAACCTGAATAGCGTTGTAGCCGTCGGTTTCTACAGATTTGACCTGAGTTACACGGTTAGCTTCAACTTCGATAACAGTCACCGGGATAGAAACGCCATCTTCAGTGAAGATGCGAGTCATACCCACTTTGCGACCTACAAGACCGATTGTCATTGTTATCAACCTCTTTCCGTAATTAACCCAGGCTGATCTGGACGTCTACACCAGCTGCCAGATCCAGACGCATCAGGGCGTCTACGGTCTTGTCAGTCGGCTCAACGATGTCTACCAGACGCTTGTGAGTGCGGATCTCGTACTGATCACGCGCATCTTTGTTGACGTGCGGGGAGATCAGGACGGTGAAGCGCTCTTTGCGAGTCGGCAGCGGAATAGGACCGCGAACCTGCGCGCCGGTGCGCTTTGCAGTTTCAACGATTTCCGCAGTGGATTGATCGATCAGGCGATGATCAAAAGCCTTCAGGCGGATACGGATTCTTTGGTTCTGCATTGACAGAGCTCCAATAGAGAAAAGAACATAAATCAACACCGCCCAACCAGGACTAATCCTGCCGGAGGTGCGATTTTTCACGTTTCTCCCCATATCGGGGAGACTGTATGGCCGGTCTCTCGCAAGCGAATCGACGCGGCGGCAGACATATCGTCTGGCTTACCTCATGGGTAAGCGGAGGGGATTATACGGATATTTTCAATGGGCGCAAGCCATGAGGCCTGGATAGTGCGCATTTTTTATCCTCCGCAGGACTCGGCTCCCCGAGGGGGAACCATCCCCCCGTTGCTCGGCGACAGCGCGATGCCAAGGCTGATAGACTGCGAAACCAATTTGTTCCCGCAACCGGCCCCCCAAGGAGATGCAGCATGGTGAAGAGTCAGCGGAAAGCCTATCAGTACGGCCTGTGCGCCGTTGCACTCTGGTCGACGGTGGCCACTGCCTTCAAGATCTCCCTGCGCTACTTCGAGCCGGTGCAGTTGCTGCTGGTCGCCGCCCTCACCTCGACCCTGGCCCTCGGCGCCCTGGTGATCAGGCAGGGCAAGCTGCCACTGCTAGCCCAGTACCTCAAGCAGCGCCCGCTTTACTACCTGGCCCTGGGCGCCCTCAACCCCTTCCTCTATTACCTGCTGCTGTTCAAGGCCTATGACCTGCTGCCGGCGCAGCAGGCGCAGACCCTCAACTACACCTGGGCCATCAGCCTGAGTCTGCTGGCCGTGCCCTTCCTCGGCCAGAAGCTGCGTCGCCGGGACGGGGTGGCCATCCTGCTCGGCTACTTCGGCGCCCTGGTGATCGCCACCCGGGGAGATCTGCTCGCTCTGCAATTTGACAGTCCCCTCGGCGTCGGGCTGGCGCTGCTTTCGACGCTGATCTGGGCCGGTTACTGGATCCTCAACACCCGCAATCAGGGGGACCCCATCGTCAGCCTGCTGCTCGGTTTTCTGCTCAGCCTGCCCCTCATCCTGGTGGCCACCTGGTGGCTGGCCGATTTTCACATGACGGCCTGGCAAGGGTGGGCCGGTGCCATCTATGTGGGCCTGTTCGAGATGGGATTCGGCTTCGTACTGTGGCTGATGGCCATGCGCAGCGCCACCGATACGGCGCCGCTCAGCAACCTCATCTTCATCTCGCCCTTTGCCTCCCTGATATTGCTCAACCTGCTCATCGGCGAGGAGATCCACCTCGCCACCCCCATAGGCCTGAGCCTGATCATCGCGGCCCTGCTGGTGCAACAGCTCAAATATGGCAAGCGCTATCGACGCCAGGCGGCCCCAGAGCGTTGAGGAGAACCGCAGATAACACAGAGGGAGC
>NZ_CDBT01000047.1:120526-134137 GCF_000819765.1 Aeromonas bivalvium | reverse complement strand
GCTCCCTCTGTGTTATCTGGGTCATTCGCGCACCTGGCTTGCGGCTCGGCCGATACGAGGCCAGGCGCTCAGTCGGTCCACTCCAGGGGTTGCTGCCTGGGCAGACGGATCTCCACCAGCAGGCCGCCCCAGTCCGAGACGCCCAGTCTGAGGGTGCCATGGTGCTGGGCCACTATCTTGGCGACGATGGCGAGCCCCAACCCGCTGCCCCCGCCGGTACGGGCCTGATTGCCCTGGGTGAAGGGCCTGAGCACCCGCTGATGATCCGCCTCCGGTATCCCAGGGCCATCGTCGGCCAGCCGCAGCCGGACCCAGTGACCGTCATCCCTCAGCTCGGCTTGCAGCCTGCCGGCACCATAGCGTTCGGCATTGCTGCACAGGTTGTTGAGCACCCGTCGCATGCCCAGGGGGTGACACTCCACCAGCACGGCCTCGGTCGGCAGGGCCAGCTCCAGCTCCAGCCCCTGCTCCCCTTGCAGCAGCAACACGTCGTGGATCAGCCGGGTCAGATCCGTGGGGCGGGTTTCGATGCTGCCGGCCGGCCTGATGTAGTCGATGAACTGATCTATGATGGCGTTGGTTTCATCTATGTCGGCGTTGATGCTCTCCTTGAGCCCCTCTTCCCGGGACGACATCATCTCGGTCGCCAGCCGAATGCGGGTCAAGGGGGTGCGCAGGTCGTGGGAGACCCCGGCCATCATCAGGTTGCGCTCCTCGATCAGCTCCTTGATGGAACGGGACATGTGGTTGAAGCTGCGAGTCAGGCGCCGCAGCTCCCTTGAGCCCTGCTCGCCCAGAGCATCGGGGAACTGGCCCCTGGCCACGGCGACGGCCCCCGCCTCCAGCTCTTCCAGGGGGCGCATCAGCTGGCGGGCAAAGAACCAGGCGGCAAACAGTATCATGGCCAGCAGCACCGTCAGGTAGTAGATGAGCGGCTGGATATCGTCATCGTCGATCTCGGTGAGCGGCACCCGCAACCAGACATCCCTGGCCTGGGGTGGCTGGACCCAGATGATGTAGTGATCCCGGATCTCCACCCGCACCCTGGCGGGCCCGCCCAGTTCATGACTAATCCCCTCCTCCAGGAAGGCATAGTGCTTGGCCGCCGCCAAGCCGTGCTGCTCGGCCTCGTCCTGGTGATAGATGTCGATGCCGGTCGCCTGATAGACCAGAAGCTGGGCATCCTCGGGCATGCCCCCCTCGCGCCCCGCCGGGAAGATGAGCTTGACCTGGTTGGCCAGCAGATGGCTGATCTGCTTGACCGTGGGCTCCAGCAGGTAGTTGTAGAAGGCGAGGTAGGAGACCAGCTGATAGACCACCAGCACGGAAGCCAGGAACCAGAGGGTGCGAGAGAACATGCTGGTCGCACGCCTCATCGGCTGCCCCCGTCCGGCACAAACACATAACCCAGGCCCCACACGGTCTGCAGGTACCTGGGCTGGGCGGGATCCTGCTCCAGCAGGCGACGCAGGCGCGACACCTGCACGTCTATGCTGCGCTCGGTGGCCGTGTACTCGCGGCCACGGGCCAGGTTCATCAGCTTGTCCCGGGAGAGGGGCTCGCGGGGATGACTGACCAGCACCTTGAGCACGGCGAATTCACCGCTGGTCAAGGCAACCGGCTCGCCATCACGGCTCAGCTCGCGGGTCGCCAGGTTGAGTTGATAGGCACCGAAACTCACCATTTTCTCTGCCGCGGAAGGGGCGCCGGGGAGCTCGACGGTATGACGGCGCAGCACGGCGCGGATGCGGGCCAGCAGCTCGCGGGGATTGAACGGCTTGGGCAGATAGTCATCCGCCCCCATCTCGAGGCCGACGATGCGATCCACCTCGTCCCCCTTGGCGGTGAGCATCAGCACCGGGATCGGGTTGCCCGCCTCGCGCAGGCGGCGGCAGATGGAGAGGCCATCCTCCCCCGGCAACATGAGATCGAGCACCATCAGGCTGAAGTTTTCCCGCGCCAGCAGGCGATCGGCCTGCTCGCCATTGGCGACCCCGCGCACCCCGAATCCCTGCTCGCTCAGATAGCGCTCCAGCAGGGCCCTCAGCTTGAGGTCGTCATCGACCACCAGCACCTTGTATGGCTGACTCATCTTGCCTCTCCTTACCCATGAGGGCTCATCCTAGGTCGTCCCCCGCCCCCGGCCAAGGTGAAATATGTTACCGGTTATTGCGTGCGGGCGTGACCCGGCGCCTCGAAGGGGCGATAGCGGATCTCGTTGATATACCAGAACTGCAGGCCGGAGGGTGTGTTCACCTCCACCTCGTCGTCCACCTGCTTCTTGAGCAGGGCCCGGGCCAGGGGGGAGTCGATGCTGAGCTTGCCCTCGGCCAGGTTGAACTCGTCCGGCCCCACCAGCCGGTAACGCACCCGCTGGCCCGCCTCGTCTTCCAGCTCGACCCAGGCGCCGAAGAAGACGCGACCCTCCTGCTGGGGGCTGGGATCCACTATGGTGAGGGCGTCGAGCCGCTTGGTGAGAAAGCGCAAGCGCCTGTCTATCTCCCGCAGCCGCTTCTTGCCATAGATATACTCGGCATTCTCCGAGCGATCGCCGAGGGCCGCCGCCTCCGAGACCGCCTGTGTCACCCTGGGACGCTCCTCCTTCCACAGGTACTTGAGTTCTCGGTCCAGTTCGAGCCACCCTTCACGGGTGATATAATCGCTTTTTTTCATCTTTACATGTCCTTGCCACTTGGGTTCTATTCTAACCCCGCGCGGGGTGGGCTCGCGAGCCGCCAGCCAGTGACCATGAGGATCGAGAGCACAGATGCATACCATAGAAAAACAGATAGCCACCGAGCTGAGTGCCCGCCCCGAGCAGGTGAACGCAGCCATCCGCCTGCTGGACGAAGGGGCCACTGTCCCCTTCATCGCCCGCTATCGCAAGGAGGTGACCCAGGGGCTCGATGACGCTCAACTGCGCACCCTGGAGAGCCGGCTCGGCTATCTGCGCGAGCTGGAAGAGAGACGCAGGACCATACTCGGCTCCATCGAGGAGCAGGGCAAGCTCACCCCCGAGCTGGCCCGGGCACTGGCCGAGGCCGATACCAAGACCCGGCTGGAAGATCTCTACCTGCCCTACAAACCCAAGCGCCGCACCAAGGGCCAGATGGCCATCGAGGCCGGCCTCGAGCCCCTGGCCGATCGCCTGTTCGGCGACCCGACCCGGGACCCCGAGCAGGAGGCCGCCGCCTTCCTCAATATCGAGGCGGGCATCGCCGATACCAAGGCGGCTCTGGATGGTGCCCGCTACATCCTGATGGAGCGTTTCGCCGAGCAAGCCCCCCTGCTGGCCCGGCTGCGGGACTACCTGTGGCACAACGCCACCCTGCGCGCCCGCGTGGTGGCGGGCAAGGAGCAGGAAGGAGCCAAGTTCAAGGACTACTTCGAACACGACGAACCGCTGCACAAGGCCCCCTCCCACCGGGTGCTGGCCATGCTGCGCGGCCGCAACGAAGGGGTGCTCAATCTGGCCCTGGTCGCCGGTGACGACGAGAACGCCAGCCCCTGCGAGGGGATCATCGCCCACCAGCTCGGCATCCAGGCCCGGGGGCGCGCCGCCGACAAGTGGCTGCAAGGGGTGGTGAGCTGGACCTGGAAGATCAAGCTGTCGCTGCAGATGGAGACCGAGCTCATCGGCCAGATCCGCGAGCGGGCCGAGGAGGAGGCGATCAAGGTGTTCGCCATGAACCTCCAGGATCTGCTGATGGCGGCCCCGGCGGGGATGCGCACCACCATGGGGCTGGATCCCGGCATCCGCACCGGGGTCAAGGTGGCCGTGGTCGACGCCACCGGCAAGCTGGTCGACACCGCCACCATCTATCCGTTCGAACCCAAGAAGCAGGTGGAGCAGAGCCTCAAGACCCTGCGGGATCTGTGCGTGAAGCACAAGGTGGAGCTGGTCAGCATCGGCAACGGCACCGCCTCCCGGGAGACCGACCGCCTGACGGCCGAACTGTTCAAACGCTACCCGGAGGCCAGGGCCCAGCAGATCGTGGTGAGCGAGGCGGGCGCCTCCGTCTACTCTGCCTCAGAACTCGCCTCCCTGGAGTTCCCGGGGCTGGACGTCTCCCTGCGCGGCGCCGTCTCCATCGCCCGCCGCCTGCAAGATCCCCTGGCCGAGCTGGTCAAGATAGATCCCAAGAGCATAGGCGTCGGCCAGTACCAGCACGACGTCGGCCAGAGCCAGCTCGCCCGCAAGCTCGATGCCGTGGTGGAGGATTGCGTGAACGCGGTCGGGGTGGATGTGAACACCGCCTCGGTGCCGCTGCTGACCCGGGTCTCCGGCCTCTCCCAGACCCTGGCCCAGAACATAGTGGCCTACCGGGACGAGCACGGCGCCTTCCAGAGCCGCCAGCAACTGCTCAAGGTGAGCCGGCTCGGCCCCAAGGCGTTCGAGCAATGCGCCGGCTTCCTGCGCATTCGCGGCGGCAGCCACCCCCTGGACGGCTCTGCAGTCCATCCGGAATCCTATCCCGTGGTGGAGCGGATCCTGGCGCGGCTCCAGCAACAGGTCGAGACCCTGCTCGGCAACAGCAGCCTGCTGCAGAGCCTCAGACCCGCCGACTATACCGACGAGCGGTTCGGGGTACCCACCGTCACCGACATCATCAGGGAGCTGGACAAGCCGGGCCGGGATCCGCGCCCCGAGTTCAAGACCGCCACCTTCAAGGAAGGGGTGGAGAAGATCAGCGATCTGGTGCCCGACATGGTGCTGGAAGGGGTGGTCACCAACGTCACCAACTTCGGCGCCTTTGTCGATCTCGGGGTGCATCAGGATGGCCTGGTCCACATCAGCGCGCTGACCGACCGCTTCATCAAGGATCCCCGCGAGGTGGTCAAGGCGGGGGATGTGGTGCGGGTCAAGGTGCTGGAGGTGGATGCCCCGCGCAAACGCATCAGCCTCACCATGCGCCTCGACCAGCAGGCGGGCGAGGCCGGTGAGCGCAAGTCCAGGGGGGAAGGGCCGCGCCGCGCACCGACCCAGGGCAAGATGGCCAAACCGGCACGGCCAGCCAGCCAGGGCAAGTCGCCCGCCGAGCATGGCGCCTTCGGCAATGCCTTTGCCGCCGCCTTCGCCAAGGCCAGGAAGTAAAGCCCCGATAAACCGAAAGCCCCGCGAGGGGCTTTCGATTGTTCGGAAATGTGCTGGCCAGGGTCAGATCCGCAGATCGAGCTGCTGGGGGGCGGCAGGCCGACTGGCGCCGCGATAACGCTGGGCGATGGCCTGACTGCGCAGCTCCATGTAGGCATTCAACACGCCCCCCGTGGCCGCCACCGACCCCGGGGGACCGGCCGGGCGCAATTGCAATCCGGTCTGGGGCGGCTCGAACGACTGGGTTCTGGCTCCTCCCCCAGACTCCCGAGCCCGCCCCGCCTCGCTCTGCCTCTCCCCCTGGCCCTGCTGACCGTCGCCATGACCCGAGTGTGACTCACGCTCCTCGACCCTGTGCCGGCCAGGATGCACGCCGAAGGGCGGATCCCCCTCCTTGCCCACGCCTTCCCGTCCCGGCCCATGGCCGGGAGCCTGTCTCGCCTGCTCCTGCTGGCTGGCAGACTTCTGGCTTCCCCCGGAGGCGGCACCTTCCGGGGGCCGGGGGATCAGCTCGGCGCGGCGATTGTCGCTGCGCGCCGCATCCGTCTGGGGTTGCAGCGTCGTGGGCAGGCCGGGAGGAAGGGTGACGTTGAGGCTCATGGGGCGGTGCGCCGACCGGGGAGCCGGGCCCCTAGACCCGGATGTCGATCAGACTGCCGAGCATGTCGCTGGCGGTCTGGATCACCTTGGCCGAGGCACCGGCCTGCAACTCGCCCAGCTTGAGGTGGATGAGCTCCTCGGTGATCTCGCCCGGGGCGGCTTGCGGCTCGCTCGGGGTCAGGGTGGCGCGGGCGATGGCGGTGCTGGCGTCATCGACCCTCTGCTCGGCGCGCTGATATCCCTGCAGCCCTGTGGTAAACGCGGAATCAATCTGCATCTGGTGCTCTCCTTGGCAATGGGCTAAGTATCCACCGCCGGGGGCGATTATCAAAGCGATGAGCTCACTTTTTGTTCACCTTGGCGAGCCAGTCCATCAAGCCGGTGACAAATGCCTCCGGGTGGGAGATGAAGGGCGCATGGGACGCCTTGGCCAGCACCTGATGCTCGCTGTGGGGGTATCGCTCGTCGAGCAGGGGGATGCTGGCCCTAGGCACCAGGGAATCGAGACGGCCATAGATGCGCAGCCAGGGGGGTGTCAGCTGCGCCAGTTCGTCCCGCAGATCCACCTCGGCCAGCATGGTCAGCCCCGCCGTCAAGGCTGGCAATTGCGGCGCAGGCCGTTCGGCCAGCCACTGCTTGAGCTGGCGGATATCATCCCTGGCGTGTTCGCTGCCCATGGCCTGGATGGCGAGGAAGCGCTCCACCGTCTGGCGAAAGTCCCCCCCCAGGGCAGCCATGAAGCCATCGAGTACCTTGGGCGCTATGCCGGGCCACTCCTCCTGGGCCAGGAAGCAGGGAGAGCTGGCCACCGTCACCAGGGAGGCCACCCGTTCGGGGTGATCCAGGGCGATGCGGCTCGCCACCAGTCCCCCCAGGGACCAGCCAAGCAGGTGGGCTCGCACCGGCAAGACGGCGGCAACCTCGCGAGCCAGCCAGGGCAGGTCATACTCGACCCCCTCGGCAAGGGGGCTGCCACCAAAGCCCGGCAGATCCACCAGATGCAGCCGGAAATGGGGACTGAGCAGGGGCACTATCCCATGCCAGACGGCGCCATTCATGCCCCAACCGTGCAACAACACCAGATCCTGCCCCTGACCGAGGCGCTCCACCACTATGCTCATCAGACTCCCTCACTCCAGCCTATTGGGTATCGCATGTTAAAGCGCCTGCTCGCCAAAGCAAGTCCGATGCTGGGTACCAGCGCCGATTGGCTGGGCCACTGCCTGCTCTGCCGCCAGCCCTGCACGACGGAACCCCTGCTCTGTCACTGGTGCCGCGCCAGCCTCAAACAATCTTCCCAGCGCTGCCAGCTCTGCGCCGCGCCCCTCACACAACCGTGGCCGCTCTGCGGGCGTTGCCAGCGCCGACCACCCCCCTGGGATAGGTTGCAGGTCATAGGCGACTATCAGGCCCCCTACCCCTGGCTCATTCCTCGCCTGAAATATGGCGGCGACCTCTTGCTGGCCCCCCTGCTCGCCCGGCTGCTGGCCGATCACCTGGTGCTGGACAATCCCCCCGAGGCTATCCTGCCCGTTCCCCTGCACTGGTGGCGGCAATGGCGGCGAGGCTTCAATCAGGCGCAGTTGATTGGTACCGACCTGAGTCGCCTCACCGGCATTCCCCTCGACACCGGGGTGATCCGCCGCATCCGGGCGACGCCTCAACAGACCCAGCTCAGCGCCGGTCAGCGCCGACGCAATCTCAAGGGCGCCTTTGCGCTGGCGCCCCACCCATACCGGCACGTGGCCTTGCTCGATGATGTGGTGACCACGGGAGCCACCGCGGCCCAGCTCAGCCGTCTGTTGCGCCACAGCGGCATAGAGAAGATAGAGGTGTGGGCCCTGTGTCGCACCCTGCCCCATCCCAGGGGATGAGTCCGCCGGGCCGGGGCCATGCCGTCTCCCTCGCGAGGCGAACACTTGCTACCCAAGGACAGGCAACCGCGTTATCATGAATACCCTAGTCGTACACTCAGGTTTATGAGGATAGTGATGATCAGCATTTCCGACACCGCCCAGGCCCACTTCCGCAAGCTGCTGGAAAATCAACCTGATGGCACCAATATCCGGGTGTTTGTGGTCAATCCGGGAACCCAGAATGCCGAGTGCGGCGTATCCTATTGCCCGCCGGATGCGGTAGACCCGGAAGATCAACACCTGCCCTTCAGCGGCTTCGACTGCCTGGTCGATCCCCTGAGCGCCCCCTTCCTGGTCGATGCCACCATCGACTTCGTCACCGACCAGATGGGCTCCCAGCTCACCCTCAAGGCACCGAATGCCAAGATGCGCAAGGTGGCCGACGATGCGCCCCTGATCGACCGTATCGAATATGTGCTCACCTCAGAGGTCAACCCCATGCTGGCCGGTCACGGTGGCAAGGTGACCCTGGTCGAGCTGACCGAAGACAAGCTGGCCATCCTGCAGTTTGGCGGCGGTTGCAACGGCTGCTCCATGGTCGACTACACCCTGAAAGAGGGGATCGAGAAGCAGCTGCTGGAGAAATTCCCGGGCGAGCTCAACGGCGTCAAGGATGCCACCGAACACCAGCGCGGCGATCACTCCTACTACTGATTTGCTGCCCTTGTGGCAAAGACATGCGACAAAGAAAAGGCCCCGCCAGCTGGCGGGGCCTTTTGCATTCTGCGGCGGGCCGATCACTCGTCCTTCTTGTCTCGCGACAGCAGGGCGATGGCCGCCTCTTTCGGGTTTTTGCCCTGGTAGAGCACCTGGAAGATCTGCTCGCAGATAGGCATCTCGACGCCGCAACGGGCCGCCAGCAGATGCACCTCCTTGGTGTTGCGATACCCTTCCACCACCTGGCCTATCTCGGTCATGGCGGTGTCGACATCCTTACCTGCGCCCAACGCCAGACCGAAGCGGCGGTTGCGCGACTGGTTGTCGGTACAGGTCAGTACCAGATCCCCCAGGCCCGCCATTCCCATGAAGGTCTTGGCATCGGCACCGAGGGCGGCGCCCAGACGCTGCATCTCCACCAGACCCCGGGTGATGAGCGCGGTTCTGGCATTGGCGCCAAAGCCCAGCCCGTCGGAGAGGCCGGCACCGATGGCAATGACGTTCTTGACCGCCCCCCCCAGCTGCAGACCGATGAAGTCCGGGTTGGTGTAGACCCGGAACGAACGGCCGCAGTGGAGCAGGTGGGAGAGATCGTCAGCAAAGTCGTCGTGGGTGGAGGCCACCGAGATGGCGGTCGGCAAGCCGGCGGCCAGCTCGCGGGCGAAGGTGGGGCCCGAGATAACCGCCAGCGGAATGGCATCCCCCAGCACCTCCCGGGCCACATCCTGCAGCAGACGGCCGCTATCGGGCTCCAGCCCCTTGGTGGCCCAGGCGATCCGGGTATCCGGGCGAAGGAACGGCTTGACCCGGGCCAGCACGTCGCCGAACACATGGCTCGGCACCACCAGCAAGAGTACGGGCGCCGCTTGCACCGCAGTCTGCAGATCCGCCGTCAGTTGCAGATCGGCAGGGAAAGGGACGTCGGGCAGAAACGCCTTGTTGCAGCGATCCGCCTCCAACACGGCCACATGGGCCGGATCATGGCCCCACAGCAGGGTCGGATGGCCGTTGCGGGCCAGAGAAATGGCAAGGGCGGAGCCATAAGACCCCGCCCCCAACACCGAAATCGCGATCGGGTCGGCCATGGATCAGGCTTCCGCTGTCGCCTGCTGAGCCTGCGCCATGTGCTGGGCAAACAGGGCATCGAAGTTGACCGGCGCCAGGTTCAGCTGCGGGAAGGACCCCTTGCTCACCAGGTTGGCCACGGCTTCGCGGGCATAGGGGAACAGGATGTTCGGGCAGAAGGCGGCCAGGCAGTGGGCCAGTTGCGGCTCCGGCAGGTTGCCGATGCTGAAGATACCGGCCTGCTGCACTTCGCACAGGAAGGCGGTCTCGGTTTCCAGCTTGCAGGTGACGGTCAGGGTCAGCACGACCTCGTAGACGCTATCGGCCAGGATGCTGGTCTTGGTATCCATGTCCAGCTTGACGTCCGGTTGCCACTCTTTCTGGAAGATGTGCGGCGTGTTGGGCGCTTCGAAGGAGACATCCTTGGTGTAAACGCGCTGGATGTGGAATTCCGGTTGTACTTCCTGGTTGTTGATTTCGTCAGCCATTCGTTTGATTCCTTTGATAAAAAGATTGGGCGCACGCCCTTAATTCAGCGTTTTTTGGTTACCGGCAGATTATCTGCACGCCACTGGGCCATGCCACCACCGAGCACATATACCTGCTTGAAGCCGGCTTTGCTCAGCTGGCGGGCCGCGCCACCGGCGGTCATCCCCGACTCGCACACCACTATGATGGGGGCATCTTTATGCTTTTCAACCGTGCCCAGGTTATTGCCCTGGATCTGGCTGAGCGGCAGGTGCAGGGCCCCGGCCAGGTGGCCTTTGGCATACTCGTCCTGGCCGCGGGTATCGATGACGATGGCATCTTCACGGTTGATGAGCAGGGTAGCGCCGTGATTATTCACCGTTTTGACCGGCGAGAGCGTGGCGCGCACCGTGGTGTAGACCAGGGTGCCGGCCAGACCCAGCCAGGCTGCCGACAGCAGCGGATTGCGGGTCACAAAATCCAAATACTCTTGCATCTTTTACTATCCAAAGACCGAGACAAGTGGCCGAGTATACATGGGGGCCTGGAGAAGATCAGCCATCTTGGCGGCAAAGCGGGAGCGGGCTCCCATCATGATGGGAACCCTGACAGCGCCACCATCCCGAGCAGGGGAAACCTATCTCTGCGAAGAGCGCCGAGCGGCGATCCCCTCGTCACCACATGCCCTGTCGACAAGCTGGCAACATGCACAAAACCGGGTGATAACAGCAGAAAGACCAAGGAGTTTAGGGACTTGGGGATCAGGTGACTATTTCGGCAGATGTAGTAATATTACGCTAGTTTCACTTCCCCCAGTTCATTCCTATCCAAGAGGACATAGTCTTATGTCAACAGCGAAGAAACCCCTGGTTCTGGTCATCATGGACGGTTGGGGCTACAGCACCAAGCAAGAGCACAATGCCGTCGCCGCCGCCAAGACCCCCAACCTGGACCGCCTGGCCCGTGACTACACCAGCACCCTGATCTCCGGCTCCGGCCTCGATGTCGGCCTGCCCGACGGCCAGATGGGCAACTCCGAAGTGGGCCACGTCAACATCGGCGCCGGTCGCATCGTCTATCAGGAGCTGACTCGCATCTCCAAGGATATCGCCGAAGGCACCTTCTTCGACAACGTCGAGCTGGGCAAGGCCGTCGATGGCGCCGTCAGCAAGGGCAAGGCCGTGCACATCATGGGCCTGATGTCCCCGGGCGGCGTACACAGCCACGAAGAGCACATCATGGGCATGATCGAGATGGCCGCCAAGCGTGGCGCCGAGCAGATCTACTTCCACGCCTTCCTGGATGGCCGTGACGTGCCGCCGCGCAGTGCCCAGTCCTCCATCGAGCAGTTCGATGCCCTGTTCGCCCGTCTGGGCAAGGGGCGTTTCGCCTCCATGATCGGCCGCTACTACGCCATGGACCGTGACAACCGCTGGGATCGCGTGCAGCAAGCCTATGACCTGATGACTCAGGGCAAGGGCGAGTTCACCGCCGACAACGCCACCGACGCTCTGGCTGCCGCCTATGCCCGCGACGAGAACGACGAGTTCGTCAAGGCCACCCGCATCGGCGAAGCCGCCCCCATGCAGGATGGCGATGCCCTGATCTTCATGAACTTCCGTGCCGACCGCGCCCGCGAGATCACCCGTGCCTTCGTCGACAGTGACTTCACCGGCTTCGCCCGCACCGCCACCCCGGCCCTGAACTTCGTGATGCTGACCGAGTACGCGGCCGACATCAAGACCGCCTGTGCCTACCCGCCGACTGCCCTGGTCAACACCCTGGGTGAGTGGCTCGCCAAGCAGGGCAAGACCCAGCTGCGCATCTCCGAGACCGAGAAGTACGCCCACGTCACCTTCTTCTTCAACGGTGGCGAAGAGTCCTGCTTCACCGGCGAAGACCGCGAGATCGTCGCCAGCCCGAAAGTGGCCACCTATGATCTGCAGCCGGAGATGAGCTCGGGCGAGCTGACCGACAAGCTGGTCGGCGCCATCAAGAGCGGCAAGTACGACGTCATCATCTGCAACTACCCCAACGGCGACATGGTCGGTCACACCGGCGTGTTCGATGCGGCCGTCAAGGCCTGCGAAGCCGTCGACCACTGCATCGGTCGCGTCACCGAGGCCCTGGCGGAAGTGGGTGGCGAGTGCCTGATCACCGCCGACCACGGCAACGCCGAGAAGATGCTGGACGAAGAGACGGGTCAGGCCCACACCGCCCACACCAATCTGCCGGTTCCCCTCATCTATTTCGGTCGCAAGGCCGAGGTACTGGAAGGGGGCAAACTGTCCGATCTGGCCCCGACCATACTGACTCTTATGGGTCTTCCTGTGCCGCCGGAAATGACTGGCAAGCCCCTGATGATTCTGAAATAATCCTGCCCCATGCGGGGATGCGAAGTTATTTCACACCAAACCAGTCGCGTCTGCCTGTTGGCAGGCGCGCTGTTTTTTGCGTTTGTCCCGACCCCGGCGTCGGCGGCCAACGACCTCGGTCAGATGCAATCCCAGATCAAGGCGCAGCAGAAGACCATCAAGCTCAGCAAGAGTGAACTCGCCAGGCTCAACGCCCAGTTGAAGCAGGACGAGCAAGCCATTTCCGCCGCCGCCGCCAAGCTCGACGAGACCAAGGGGCGACTGCGACAAAACCAGCGCAAGCTGGTCGAACTGCAACAGGACAAGAGCGAACTGGAGCAGCAGGCCGGGCGCCAGAAACAACTACTGGCCAAGCAGGCCGAGAGCGCCTTTCAGGCGGGCAACCACGACTATCTCAAGCTGCTGCTCAACCAGCAGGATCCGGCCAAACTGAGCCGCTCTCTCGATTACTACGACTACCTCAACAAGGCGCGCATCGAGGCCATCGAGACGCTGCGCGCCACCCGCGCCAAGCTGGCGAAAAACCAGCTCGCCACCAAGGAGACCGAGAACCGGCTCCAGACCCTGCTCGGCGAACAGCAGCAGCATCACCAGACCCTGCTCGCCAGCCAGCAGAGCCGCGCCAAGGTGCGCAACCAGTTGCAGCAATCGGTGCAGGCCGACGAGCAGAAGCTCGGCAAGCTGGTCAAGGCGGAGCAGGCCCTCAAGGCCAAGCTGGAAGAGCTCAGGCGCAAGCGGGAAGAGCAGGAACGCCGCGAGCGGGCCGAGCGGGAGCGCCTCGCCAAGATCAAGGCCGAGCAGGAGCGCCAGCGCCGCCTGGAGGCACAACGCCTGGCCGCCGAACAGAAGCGGATTGCGGAGCAGCAGCGCATCGCGGCCCAGCAGCGCCAGGTCGGTGAACAGCAGCGGCTGGCCGCCCAGCAGCAGCGCGTCGCCGAGCAACAGCACAGGGTGGCGCAGCAGCAAGCCGCCGCCGACAAGGGGGCCAAGGCAAATGCCGGCGGCTATGGCGGCCTGCGTACCGGCGGCAATCTGCGCTGGCCGGTGCAGGGCCCCATCCTCATCGCCTATGGCTCCCAGCGCACCGCCCAGCTCAAGTGGAAGGGCACCCTGATCGGGGCCAGTGAAGGCACCCAGGTCAAGGCGGTCGCACCGGGCCAGGTGGTCTATGCGGACTGGCTCGACGGCTTCGGCATGCTGCTGGTGATCGACCACGGCAAGGGCTACATGAGTCTGTACGGTCACAATCAGTCGCTGCTGCGCCAGACCGGGCAGAAGGTGGAGCAGGGGGAACCCGTGGCCCTGGTCGGGGACAGCGGCGGCCAGGACAGACCCGGACTCTACTTCGAGATCCGCTACCAGGGCGAGGCCATCAACCCGACCAGGTGGCTGGCCAGACGCTGAGTCCCTGCTGATGGGGCCATCAACCCGGCCA
>NZ_CDBT01000047.1:0-120161 GCF_000819765.1 Aeromonas bivalvium | reverse complement strand
TGGCCAGACGCTGAGTCCCTGCTGATGGGGCCATCAACCCGGCCAACAACAGCTGGCCAGACGCTGAGTCCCTGCTGACGGGGCCATCAACCCGGCCAACAACAGCTGGCCAGACGCTGAGTCCTGCTGATGGGCCATCAACCCGGCCAACAACAGCTGGCAAGACGCTGAGCCAGCCCCCTCATCCCCAACCCTTCTCCCGCGAGGGGGGAAGGGTGCAAAAGGCGGCAACGCCGTTCCGTTTGCCACTTCACCTAGCAAAAAGCCTGCATCGCGCAGGCTTTTTGCTTTGCAGGGCAAGCGCCACACCGCCCCATTGATGAAAACTTACCTCTTTTCCGCCCCGCTCAGGGGAAGACCACCAGCCCGATCTGCTCCAGCAGCCCCCGCTGCTGCTCTTCATTGATCTGCACCCCGCTCAGGTCGACCCGGCGCAGATCCAGCCCGGGCAGATCGCAGCCCCGCAGATCGCAGCCGGTCAGGGTCACCTCCTGCCAGTCGAACTGGCCGAACTCGCCATCCCGCAGATCCGAGCCCGCCAGGGAGGCGCCCCTCAGGTTCGCGTTCTGCCAGCGATTGCCATGGAGCTCGCAACGCTCCAGCAGGCAGGATGCCAGATTGGCAAAGCTGAAGTTGTTGCCGGTCAGATAAGCCTCGCAGAAGTAGCTGCTGGGGGTGATCCGGTTGGCGAAGCTGGCCTGGGACAGGTCGATGCCCATGGCCTGGCAGTCCCGCATCTCCAGCCCCAGACACTCGCTGCGACTGAGGTTGGCCAGGGTCAGATCGCAGCGCAGGAAACTCGCTTCGCGCAGATCGCAACCCTGCAGCTGGCAGGTCAGCTCCTCCTCCCTGTCGTAGAAGCGGCAGTCGACGAAGCGGCACTCCCGCAGATCCAGCCAGGAGAAGTTGCAGGCGAGGAAGAGGCACCGCTCGAACCGCTGCCCCGCCACCTCATCGGCCTCGAACCTGTGCTGGCGGAAGGTCTTGTCGCTCACCATGATTTTCTCCTCTTCATCGGCGCCAAATGCTGACTTTGTTGCGCAAAAACGATAATGTTACCTGTAACATTTTTCAGGATCCCGCCATGAACGACAGCCGTAAACGCCGCCCCACCTTGCAGGACATCGCCGACCTGACCGGGGTCACCAAGATGACGGTGAGCCGCTATCTGCGCGATCCCCAGGCCGTGGCCGAAGGCACCCGGGAGCGGATCGCCGCCGCGGTGGAGCGGCTCGGCTACATTCCCAACCGGGCACCGGACATTCTGTCGAACGCCACCAGCAAGGCGATCGGCATCCTGATCCCCTCCCTCTCCAACCAGGTGTTCGCCGCCCTGGTGCGCGGCATAGAGTCGGTCACCCGGCCCGCAGGCTACCAGACCCTGCTCGCCCACTACGGCTACAGCCCGCAGCGGGAGGAGGAACAAGTTGCCTCCCTGCTCTCCTATCACGTGGATGGCCTCATCCTCTCCGACAGCCAGCACACGGCCCGCACCCGCAAGATGATCGCCACCGCCGGCATACCTGTGGTGGAGACCATGGATCTGCCCGAGCAGCCCATCGACATGGTGGTCGGCATGGATCACAGGGCGGCCGCCCGGGCCATGGTAACAGAGATGCTGCGCCGGGGGCGGCGCACCCCCGTCTACCTGGGGGCGCGTCTCGACGTGCGTACCCGGCTGCGGATGGAAGGTTACTACCAGGCGATGGAGCAGGCCGGCCTGGCGGGCCGCCACCTGCTGACCGAACAATCCTCCAGTTTCACCCTGGGGGGCGAATTGCTGGAGCAGGCCCTGGCCCGCTATCCCGATCTGGACAGCCTCTACTGCACCAACGACGACCTCGCGGTCGGCGCCCTGCTGCGCTGTCAGGCCAGGGGAATACCCGTGCCCCAGCAGATCGCCATCGCCGGCAGCAACGCCCTCGACATCGGCCGGGCCATGTCGCCCCAGCTGGCGAGCATAGTCACCCCACGCAAGGAGATAGGCTGCGAGGCCGCCACCCTGCTGCTGGCCCGCCTCGCTGGCGCCCCCCTCACCGAGCGGCGCAAGGATCTCGGCTTCTCCCTCTTCGAGGGGGGCAGCCTGGGCTGATCCCGCGCCCTGCCCTCCCGGGGATCAGGTTGGCGCCAAACACCAAGGGGATGGCGGCTGGGCCAGATCCCCTCACCCCCCTCCTGGCTTACACTGGCGGCGCCATTTACCCAGGAGATCACCATGGATTACCCGCAACGACTGCAAGCCTGCCTGCACCGCGTGATTTGCGATCCCGCCTTCCCCCCCGCCGAACTCGACCACTGGTTCACCCCGGATTACGTGCAGCACGTCGACGACAAGGTGCTGGACTACGCCGCCTTTCGCCGGCATATCCTCGCCCTACGAGAGGATCTCGCCGAGTGCCAGATAACGTTTCTGGCCCTGATCGCCCAGGGTGAGCGGGTCCACTCCACCCACCTGGTCCGGGCCCGCCGCCGGAATGGACAGACCCTGGTCTGCAAGGTGAGCGGCCTGTTCACCTTCCGCGCCGGCCGTCTCTGCCACACCGACGAGCTCACCTGCTTGCTGCAGGGCGATGCCAGGGACAGGGACATAGGCTCACGACACTGACTCGCTGCGCAGGAAACGGTTGAGCGCATGGGAGAAGGCGCTGAGATCCCCGTACCCCAGGATCTCGGCGATCCGGCCATGACTCAGCCCCTGGTGCTGCAACTGGCGGGCCCGCCCCATCACCACCTGCTGGCGCCACTGCCGGAAGGTGCAGCCCAGCTGCCGGACAAACAGCCGGTTGAGGGTTCGCTCCGACGCCCCGCAGCCCGCCGCAAGCTCCGCCAGGCCCGGCTGGATGGAGGGGGCCTGGCAGACCTTGTCCAGCACCCGCAACAGCCTGGGATCCAGCGCCGCCGCACAGGGCTGCTGCCCTGCCAGGGGCGGCGCGCGCCCGAGTTCGAGGCCGAGCACCCTCAGATAGGGTTCGCCATCGCCCCCAGCTTCCTCCAACTGGGCCAACCGGGCGAAGAGGCCCGCCACCATGGGGCTCACCTCCAGCTTGCCGAAGGGGGCGCCCCGCTCCCGATCGGCGTAGATCAGGCTTAGGCGGGAGCGGCGCAGGACGCGAAACTCGTGCTCCTGGCCCTGTGGCAGGAAGCAGAGCTGGCCCGCCACCAGCAGGCAGCCCTGCTGGCGGCTGCTGATGACGCCACCGCCGCCATGCAGGTAGCAGTACTGTGGCCGATCGTGACCATGGGGCGCGGTCAGGTGCCCCTCGGGATAGGATTGATAGAGATGGATCATGACACTGGCCTCTCGGGACTCGCACAGACTCTAAACGCCGAGGCGATGGCAGTGCAATCCTGAGGAGCCTCACCCCAAGCCATCCCGTCCGTCGACGCCCGCCCGCCGCAGCCCAGTCAGTAGCAACGCTGTCCGTGGCCCCCCCAAAAAGAAGAGAGGCCACCCCAGGGTGGCCTCTCTTGCTCACGGCGAACCCGCGGCCCTTAGCGCCGCACCAGCTCGACCGCCTCGCGGGAGAGGCGGGTCACCTCTGCCCAGTTGCCGTGCTTGAGGGCGTCGGCGGGCAGCATCCAGGAGCCGCCGACCGTGGCGACACATTTGAGCGCCAGATAGTCGGCCACGTTGTTCGGGCCTATGCCACCGGTGGGGCAGATCCGCATCTGGGCGAGGGGCGCCGTGATGGCCGCAAGCGCCTTGGTGCCGCCGTTCGCCTCGGCCGGGAAGAACTTGATATGGTCATAACCCGCCTCCAGGGCCTGCATCATCTCGGAGGCGGTGGCCACCCCGGGGATCAGGGGCGCCGTGCCCTTGGCGGCATGGGCCAGCAGGGCGGGAGTCATGCCCGGGGAGATGACGAAGCGGGCTCCGGCGGCCACGGCGGCATCGTATTGAGCGCAGTTGAGCACGGTACCCGCCCCCACCATGGCATCCGGCATCGCCTTGGCGATGAGGGCGATGGCATCCAGGGCCACCGGGGTGCGCAGGGTGATCTCGAACACAGAGATGCCGCCCTCCAGCAGCGCCTTGGCCATGGGCAGGGCCTGTTCCAGGTCGCTGATGACCATCACGGGTACTAGGGGGGAGGCGGCAAACACCTCGGCGGGGGTCACTTTCCAGTTTTGCATGGCTCTTCCTCAGTCAGATTTCAATCGAAGATGGTGGCGCCGCACTCGGCGCTCGATACCGCGCGACGCATCACGCTGAACAGTTCCCGGCCCCACCCTTCCTGTTCCAGGGTGAGATCGATCTCGGCCTGGCGGCGACCGGTCAGGTCGGTCAGGCAGTCGAGACGGCCCGTCTCGGCATCCAGGCGCAGCAGATCGCCGTCGGCAAGCAGGCCGATGGCACCGCCGTGCAGCGCCTCCGGCGTGACATGGATGGCGGCCGGGATCTTGCCGGAGGCGCCGGAGAGGCGGCCGTCGGTGACCAGGGCCACCTTGTGACCCGCCTTCTGCAGGTTGCCGAGCACGGGCATCAGCATGTGCAGCTCCGGCATGCCGTTGGCGGCCGGGCCATTGTGGCGCACCACTATGACGGCATCCTGGTTGAGCTCGCCCGCCTGATAGGCGGCGGCCACCGCATATTGGGAGGAGAAGATGCGGGCCGGCGCCTCGACCACCCGATACTCGGGGGCCACGGCGGAAACCTTGATCACGGCGCGTCCTAGGTTGCCATCCAGCACCTTGGTGCCGCCGCTGGCCTGGAACACCTGGCCGCTCGGGGAGAGCACGGCGGGATCCGTGCTCTCGCCCACCGGGCGCCACACCAGCTTGCCCTCGACCAGTTCGGGGGCGGTGAGGTGATCCGCCAGGGTGCCGAAGGTGGGGATGGCATCCATGTTGAGCAGGTTCAGCTCCGCCAGCCGGCGCATCAGGCCGGGCACGGCACCCGCCTGCTGGAAGGCATTCACGTCTGCCGGGCCGTTCGGGTACATGCGCACCAGCAGCGGCACCACGTCGGAGAGATCGCTCAAATCGTCCCAGGTCAGCACCAGGCCGGCGGCCCGCGCCAGGGCCACCATGTGGATGCTGTGGTTGGAGCTGCCGCCGGAGGCGAGCAGGGCCACCAGGCCGTTGACCAGGGTGCGGGCATCCAGCACCTGGCTCAGGGGGCGATAGGCCGGGGAGCCGGGGATCAGGGCACTGATGCGGCGGGCCGCCTCCTCGGTGAGGGCGTGACGCAACTCGCTGTGGGGATGGACGAAGGCGGAGCCCGGCAGCATCAGGCCCATGGCCTCGAACACCAGCTGGTTGGTGTTGGCGGTGCCGTAGAAGGTGCAGGTGCCAGGGGCGTGGTAGGCGCCGCACTCCATCTCCAGCAGGGCCTCGCGCCCCACTTCCCCTGCGGCATACTGCTGGCGCACCTTCACCTTGTCATCGTTGCTGATGCCGCTGGCCATGGGGCCGGCGGGCACGAAGGCGGTGGGCAGGTGACCATGGGAGAGGGCCCCCATGATCTGGCCCGGGGCTATCTTGTCGCAGATGCCGAGCAGCAGGGTGGCGTCGAAGGTGTTGTGGGACAGGGACAGGGCGGTGGCCTGGGCGATGAGATCCCGGGAGAACAGGGACATGTCCATGCCCGGCTGCCCCTGGGTGACGCCGTCGCACATGGCGGGCACGCCGCCGGCGACCTGGGCGCTGTGTCCGAGCGCCGCCAGGGCGGCCTTGATCCGGTCCGGGTAGTCCTTGTAGGGCTGATGGGCACTGAGCATGTCGTTGTAGGCGGTGACGATGCCGACGTTGGCCCGGGTCATGTCGAGGATGCGGCCCTTCTCGTCCGTGCTGCAGGCGGCCACGGCATGGGCCAGGTTGCCACAGGCCAGGGCGGCGCGGGTCTTGCCCTGCTCGGCCTGACGGCTGATGCGGGCCAGGTAGGCCGCCCGGCGGCTGGCGCTGCGTGCCGCGATCCGCTCCGTGACCTGGGTGATGATCGGATGAGTCATGCTGTTTCCTCCAAGGCGTGAACGGCGCGAGCGATCACCTGATCCAGGCTGCCGTCGATGTCGATGCGATGGACGCCGGGCTCTGCATCCGGGCGCTCTAGGGTATCGAATTGGCTTTGTAACATGGATTCCCGCATGAAGTGGCCATGGCGCGCCTTCATCCGGGCCAGGATGAGGTCGTATTCCCCGTCGAGGAACAGGAACTGGACCGCCTGGTTGCCTTCGCGGATCTGGTCGCGGTAGCGGCGCTTGAGCGCGGAGCAGACGATGACGCCCACCTCGTTCTTCTGCTCCAGGCTGTAGGCGGCATCGCGGATCCGCTCCAGCCAGGGGGCGCGATCCTCATCGTTGAGGGGGGTGCCGCCGGCCATCTTCTGGATGTTGGCCCTGGGGTGCAGATCATCGCCATCGATGAACTTGGCCCCCAGCGCCTCGGCCACCTGGGCCCCCACGGTAGACTTGCCGCTCCCCGACACACCCATCACGATAATGCTCTTACCCGCCATTGTTTGACCTCTATCTCATTTTTCAAAAAACGTGCTGTCGATGGGTTCTAACTTACCACGTTACCGGTAACATGTTACCGGTAACAACGAGAATTGTGAAGTCTGCCACAGACGGAACATCGCACACAGTCACCCGGGCTCCCCCTGGCAGCCATGGCCATATACATAAATAAATCAAATAGATATGTTCTGCCCCTACGGGCAGGGTGACGACACCGAACTTGGAATAAGGAACGCACAACAATGTCTGACCTCTCCCTGATCATGACGGCCGCAGGCTCCATTCTGCTGCTGCTCTTCCTGGTGATGAAGGCCCGCCTGCACGCGGTGGTCTCGCTGATCCTGGTCTCCATGGTGGCTGGCCTCGCCGCCGGCATGAACCCGGCCGACATCGCCGCCACCATACAGAAAGGCATGGGCGGCACCCTGGGCTTCGTCGCCGTGGTGGTGGCGCTCGGCGCCATGTTCGGCAAGGTGATGGAGGTGACCGGCGCCCTGGACCGCATCGCCCACACCCTGCTCAACAAGTTCGGGGTGGAGCGGGCCAACTGGGCCATCGCCCTGACCGGTTTCGTCTGCGCCTTGCCGCTGTTCTTCGACGTGGCCGTGGTGCTGCTGATCGGGGTGGCGTTCGCCATCGTCCGTCGCGGCGGCGGCAGCGTGGTGAAGATAGGCATCGCCCTGCTGGCGGGGATTGCCACCTGTCAGGCCTTCCTGATCCCGGCCCCTGGCCCCATCCTGGTCGCCTCCCAGCTCGGTGCCGACTTCGGCTACATGATACTGTTCGGCCTCATCGCCGCCGTGCCCGCCCTGATCCTGGCCGGCCCCCTGTTCGGCAGCTTCATCAGCAAGCTGGTCGACGTGCCGCTGCCCGCCGATGCCCAGAACAGCATCCACGACCATGGCGACAAGCTGCCCTCCTTCGCCCTGGCCATGGGCCTCATCGGTCTGCCGCTGCTGCTGATCGGCCTCAAGACCATCGTCAGCCGCTTCGTCGAGGCAGGCTCCACCCTGCACGGCTGGCTGGAATTCATCGGCCACCCCTTCACCGCCATCATGGTCGCCTGTCTGGCCGCCTTCTATCTGCTGGGGATACGCCGCGGCATGAGCCGTGACGAGGTGATGGCCGTCTGCTCCAGCGCCATCCAGCCTGCCGGCGTCATCATTCTGGTGACGGGGGCCGGCGGCGTATTCAAGCAGGTGCTGGTGGATTCCGGCGTGGGGGCGGCCCTTGGCAACATGCTGGCCGACTCCGGCCTGCCCATCGTCGCCCTGGCCTTCATCCTGGCCGCCGCGGTG
This sequence comes from Aeromonas bivalvium, assembly GCF_000819765.1. GTDB lineage: Bacteria > Pseudomonadota > Gammaproteobacteria > Enterobacterales > Aeromonadaceae > Aeromonas > Aeromonas bivalvium. The sequence continues at coordinate 112,405 of NZ_CDBT01000047.1, read as the reverse complement.
CGGGTGATCCAGGGCTCGGCGACGGTCGCCATGCTGACCGCCTGCGGCTTGGTGCTCCCCATGCTGGAACCCCTGGGTCTGAACGGTGCCCAGCTCGCGGCCATCACGGTCGCCATCGGCGGTGGCTCCATCGTGCTCTCCCACGTCAATGACTCCGGCTTCTGGCTGGCGAACCGCTACCTCGGCCTCACCGAGAAGCAGACCCTGCAAACCTGGACCCTGATGGAGACCATCATCGGCACCACGGGCGGCCTGGTCGCCATGCTCATTTTCAGCCTGCTCTGAAGAGCTGCCTCCCCACCCCAAGGCCTCCATCGCGAGGCCTTTTTCATCTTTCCGACGATTGTTGCTTTGGCTGAAGGGGTGAGATTGCTAGAATCGCCTATTCGTCGCCCCGAGTGGAACGCTTAACTCAGTGATATCAGGTTTCTCTATGCATTCATCGGCCCATTATCGACACCTGTTGGCGCGCCTGCCCCAGATTGCCGTTGCCGCCCAGCAGTTTCAGACGCTCTACAGCGCCCGTGACTTCAAGAGCCGGATCCTCTCGCTCATCCAGCAAGCCACCCAGCGCATCTATCTGGTCGCCCTCTATCTGCAAGATGACGAGGCGGGCCGCGAGATCATGGCCGCCCTCCACGCCGCCAAGCAGCGCAACCCGGCGCTGGACATCAAGCTGTTCGTCGATTTCCACCGGGCCCAGCGCGGCCTCATCGGCAAGGGCAAGCAGGGGGGCAACCACCTGATGTATCAGGAGATGGCCGCCCGGCATGAACATCCCATCGCCGTCTATGGCGTGCCGGTCAAGGGGCGCGAGCTGCTCGGCGTGCTGCACCTCAAGGGCTTCATCTTCGATGACACCCTGCTCTACTCGGGTGCCAGCCTCAACGACATCTACCTGCATCAGCAGGATCGCTACCGCTTCGACCGCTATCACCAGATAGAGAGCGCCGAGCTCTGCCGCGCCATGGTCAACTATGTGGACGATCAGTTTGTCGCCAACCCCGCCGTGCAGCGCCTGGATCAGACGCCGATCCCGACCGCCAAGCAGCTCAAGGGACCGATCCGCCGCTTCAAGCTGAGCCTGCGCCAGAGCCAGTACCGCTTCAACACCAGCAAGGCGGGCGAGGCCGAGGTTGCCATTACCCCCCTGGCGGGCCTGGGCAAGCGCAACAACCTGCTCAACCGTACCATCCGCAACCTGGTGCGAACCACGGAGCGGGAGATCTTCATCTGCACTCCCTATTTCAACCCGCCCAAGGAGCTCAGCAAGGACATAGAGTCCCTGCTCAACCGGGGTTGCAAGGTGACCATAGTGGTGGGGGACAAGACGGCCAACGACTTCTTCATTCCCCCCGGCGAGAAGTTCAGCACCATAGGCGGCCTGCCCTATCTGTACGAGACCAACCTGCGCAAGTTTGCCCAGCGCAACCAGCATCACATCGATGCGGGCAGGCTGGATCTCATGCTGTGGCGCCACGATCGCAACTCCTATCACCTCAAGGGGATCTTCGTCGATGAGGAGTGGGCCATGCTCACCGGCAACAACCTCAATCCCCGCGCCTGGGCGCTGGATCTGGAGAACGGCCTGCTGATCCGCGACGAACAAGGGCTGCTGGCCGGCCAGTTCGCCGAGGAGAAGGCCAACATATTGGCCAATACCAGCCGCATCGACAGTTTCAGCCAGGTGGAAGAGCCCAAGGACTACCCGGAGCAGGTGCGCAAGCTGCTGGCTCGGATCCACAGGGTCAAGGCGCATCTGCTGCTCAAGCGCATCATCTGAGCCCTCATCCGCCGCCCGTTTCCGCCCCTCCAGAGGCCTGCCGTTTTCGGCAGGCCTCTGTCATACGGGCCATGCCCCCCGTCCGCGCGGCTTGCGTCGCAACCTCAATAGACCCTATCATCTGGACATATTTACAGTGATCGCAGGCATCTGATTGATGAAATTGGATAAAATCCCTCTCGATAGCCTGAAGGGTGTCGGCAGCAAGATGCAGGAGAAGTTCGAGCGGCTCGGGCTCGCCACCGTGCAGGACCTGCTGTTCCACCTGCCCCACCGCTACGAGGATCGCACCCAGGTGTGGCCCATCGGCGACCTGATGCCGGGTCTCCATGGCGCCGTCGAAGGGGAGATCCAGGATACCCAGCTGGTGATGGGTCGCCGCCGCATGCTGGTCTGCCGCATCATTGACGGCACCGGCTCCCTCACCCTGCGCTTCTTCAATTTCACCGCCGCCCAGAAAAACAGCCTGGCCCAGGGACGGCTGATCCGTTGCTTCGGCGAGGCCCGCCCCGGCAAGTTCGGCCTGGAGATGGCCCACCCCGAGTACAAGCTGCTCGGCGAGGAGCAGGCCGGCCAGACCGAAGAGGCCCTCACCCCCGTCTACCCCACCACGGAGGGGCTGCGCCAGCTCACCCTGCGCAACCTCACGGATCAGGCACTGCTGCTGCTCGATCAACACGGGGTGGAGGAGCTGCTGCCCGCCGGTCTCTACCCCCAGCAGATAGAGCTGGCTGCCGCCCTGAAACTGCTGCACCGCCCTCCTCCCTCCGTGGCCCTGGATCAGCTCGACCGGGGTCAGCATCCGGCCCAGCGCCGTCTGGTGCTCGAAGAGCTGCTGGCCCACAACCTCTCGGTGCTGAAAGTCCGCGCCCAGGCCCAGACCCAGCATGCCCATGCCCTGGCTCCGGCCCCGGCCCTGGTGGCACAGTTGCTCGGCGCCCTGCCCTTCAGCCCCACCGGAGCCCAGCGCCGGGTGGTGGATGAGATAAGCCGGGATCTGCAGCTGGGTCATCCCATGATGCGGCTGGTGCAGGGAGACGTGGGCTCGGGCAAGACGCTGGTGGCGGCGCTCGCCGCCCTGCAGGCCATCGGCAACGGCTGTCAGGTGGGGCTGATGGCGCCGACCGAACTGCTGGCCGAGCAGCACGCCATCAACTTCGCCAACTGGCTGGCGCCGCTGGGCATCAAGGTCGGCTGGCTGGCGGGCAAGCAGAAGGGCAAGGCGCGGGAGGAGGCGCTGGCCACCATTGCTGATGGCAGCGTCAAGATGGTGGTGGGCACCCACGCCATCTTTCAGGAGCAGGTGGTGTTCGAGCGGCTCGGGCTGGTGATCATCGACGAACAGCACAGGTTCGGGGTGCACCAGCGCCTCGCCCTGCGGGAAAAGGGAGAGCGGGACGGCGTCCACCCCCATCAGCTGATCATGACCGCCACCCCCATCCCCCGTACCCTGGCGATGACCGCCTACGCCGACCTCGACACCTCCGTCATCGACGAGCTGCCGCCGGGCCGTACCCCCATCACCACTGTGGCCCTGCCGGACAGCCGCCGGGGGGACGTGATCGAGCGGGTCAGGCTCGCCTGCGAGGAGGGCAAGCAGGCCTACTGGGTCTGCACCCTGATCGAGGAGTCCGAGGTGCTCGAATGCCAGGCCGCCGAGGACACGGCCACCGAGCTGCAGGCCCTGCTGCCAGGCCTGCACATCGGCCTGGTCCACGGCCGGATGCGCCCGATCGAGAAGCAGAGGGTGATGGAGGAGTTCAAGGCGGGCATATTGCAACTGCTGGTCGCCACCACCGTCATCGAGGTGGGGGTGGACGTGCCCAACGCCAGCCTGATGATCATCGAAAACCCGGAGCGGCTCGGGCTGGCCCAGCTGCACCAGCTGCGGGGCCGGGTCGGCCGGGGGTCTGTGGCCTCCCACTGCGTGCTGCTCTATCACGCCCCCCTCTCCAAGACGGCCCAGAGCCGGCTCGGGGTATTGCGGGAGACCAACGACGGCTTTCTCATCGCCCAGCGCGACCTTGAACTGCGCGGCCCCGGGGAACTGCTCGGCACCCGCCAGACCGGGCTGGCGGATCTCAAGATCGCCGATCTGGTGCGGGATCAGCCGCTCATTCCCCAGGTGCAGAAGCTGGCCCGCTTCCTGATGGATCAGCACCCAGCCCAGGTCGACCCCTTGATCCGACGCTGGCTGGGCCTGCGGGATCACTACTCCAATGCCTGAGCGGAGAAAACCATCACCATGATACCCAAGCTGCCTGATGGATCCGCCCCCGGGCCACGCCATGTCGACCCGCCGCTCCGCCGACGTTCGGGGCGGCGGGACCACGATTCCAACGCCTGACCCCCATCCAGCCACAGGAGGAACACACAGATGAATGCCTGGTTACGTGCCCTGCTCTACTTCTTCGCCTTCCTGCTGCTGTTCGTCTGGATGGGGCTCGGCCTGTTCGATGCCCAGCGGGCCAAGGATCCCATCGCCAACTGGCTCAGTCGCCAGACCGGAGAGCCGGTCACCATAGGCCGACTGGTGTTCAACCCGCTGCACCCCTACACCCTGCTGGCGGAACAGGTCAGCTATGGGGATGGGGTCAGGGTCGAGAAGCTCTATGTCGAGGTCGACAGCATCGACTGGCTGAGCCGGGACGTGCGCCTCGCCCATCTGGATCTGATCAAGCCCAGCATCCGCTGGCCCCTGCCCAACCAGCTCCCCGCCCTGCCGCTGCGCTCCCTCACCATAGGGGACAGCAAGATAGATGGCCTGAACCTGACCAGCGACGGCCTCACTCTGCGGGGGGCCAGCGCCACCCTGCGCAACTGGCAGCTGCTCGGCCCGGGCCAGCAGGTGCAGGCCGACCTCTCCCTCACCATCAACCGCCTGGAGAGCCCCAAGCTGACCCTGAGCCAGCTGGCCCTCAACGGCACGCTGCAAGGCCAGGTGCTGAGCACGGACCGCCTGGTCACCCGGCTGTTCGATGGGGTGTTGGAGAGCGCCATGGTGCTGGACTGGCCCGCTCGCAGTCTGCGTCTCGGGGATCTCAAGGCCCGGGGGCTGCGCATCGAACTGGCGGATCTCGGCGATCAGCCCTGGCCCCTGCGCCGAGTCAGCCTGGATCGGGGCGACTTCCAGCATGTCAGCCTCAACTCCCTGGAGGGCGAGTTCGCCCTCAACGACTTCAACGGCGAGCTGAGCCAGTTCGAGTGGCAGGCGGGGAGCCCCGCCAGCGGCCAGCTGCTTGGCAGCCTGGGGGATGCGGGCCGCGGCCTGTTCCAGCTGGAGGAGATAGAGGGACAGCTGAGCTTCTCCGGCCAGCAGATCGGCGCCGCCCTCAAGGGCAAGGCCTATGACGGCCGCTTCGACACCCTGTTCAGCCTGGATCCCGATCGCCAGCGCCTCACCCTGCGCCAGCTGACCCTGAGCGGCATGGACATCAGCCTGCCCCAGGGGTGGTGGCAGGCCTGGCAGGCCGCAGCGCCGACCCGGCTCGAGATAAGCCAGCTCCATTTCGACAAGCTGAGGGTCCTCTCCTTCGACGATGCCCTGCCCCTCTCACTGAGCGGCTGGAACCTGGAGCTGGCGCAGCTGGGAGTCGAGGGTGGGCAGCCCCTGGCCCTGAGCGAACAGGGCACCGTCAAGAGCGACTGGATAGAGCTGGTGTGGGATGGCCTCTCCGCCCGCAATGGCCAGCTGGCGCTCACGGCCACGCCGCAGCAATGGCAGCTGGAGAGCCTCGCCAGCCAGCTGGCCGACGGCGGCAGCCTGAACGCCAGCGGCCTGTGGAGTCGCCAGCCCCGGCAAGCCTCCCGCCTGCGGCTCAAGGGAGAGCAGCTGGATCTGGATCTCTGGGGGGAGCTGCTGCACAGCCCCCTCTCCTTCGCCGGCAAGGCCGACCTGGATCTGGCGCTGCAGGCCGATCTCGCCGACTGGCGCCACAGCCTGAGCGGCAGCCTGAGCCTGGATGCCAGGGACCCCTTCTGGGACGGGATCAAGCTGGACCCCCTGCTCGATGCCTGGTTCAAGGAGCCACAGCCGCCGACCCTGAGCCCGCAGGCGCTCTGGCAGGCGATGCAGGGGGGCGATACCCCCTTCTATCGGATCAGGCTCGAGGCCAAAGCGGATCAGGGGAAGATCACCATTGCGCAGGGCGGGGCCTCCACCATCACCCATCTGCTGGCCCTCGGCGGCGGGCTGGATCTGGGGGCGGACAGCTGGCGGCTCGATGTCGGCGCCCTCAACCGCGAGGGGTGCGCCGAGCTGGTCGGCCAGTGGCGCGATCGGCTCGCGACCCCCACCCTCGGCTGGCAGCTGCTGGACGAGAAGGCCAGCTGCGACTGGCAACCCGGGGTCACCTATCCCGCCCAGGGACGCAGCAGCCCCCTCCATCGGCCCGACTCACATCAGGGCGGATAGGACGCCATCAGCAACAAGGCCTCCCGCGGGAGGCCTTGTCGATCATGCAGGGCAAGCCCCGCCCTAGCCGCGCCTCACCGGTTGCACCACATAATGGCCGAGGAACTCGGCGGCGAGCCGGCAGCCGCTGAACAGCTGGATCTTGAGGCTGAACCTGGCGGACTGCCCCGCCTTGAGTGGCGCCAGCACGGCGGGCATGCCTTCCCGGGCGACCCGCGCCTCCGGCTCCTCGGTGACGGGACGGTAGTATTTGATCTCCCCCTGGGCCAGCACTGTGTCTCCCACCAGTCCCTCCTCCTTGAGTTGAAGCCAGATGAGGCCCCAACCCGCCAGCACGCACTGGCTGTAGATGCTGCCGGCGAACATGGTGTCATGGACGTTGAGGTTGGCGGCCAGGTTGGCCTTGAGGTGGAAGGTCTGGCCGTCATAGTGGGTGATGTGCACCCCCATCTTCTCGCTGATGGGGATGCCCCGCGACCAGCGGGTGGTGAGATCCTGACACCACTGGGGACGATACTGGATGGTCTGCAAGGGGCTCAGGGACTTGATCATCTGCCGATGGGGGATGCGGCCAAAGGAGACGGGGCCCTCGCCCACCTCGAGGAAGCCGCACTTGCGATAAAACTCCACCGCCTCCTGGCGGGCGTTCATGACCAGGCGCTTGACCTTCTCCTGGCAGGCGAGCTGCTCCAGATCCGCCACCATGCGCGCCCCCAGTCCCTGGCCGCGATACTCTGGCAGCATGGCCATGAAACGGATCTGGGCCTCGTCTCCCCCGACGAACAGCCGCCCCACGGCGATGGGAGTACCATCGGGGGCCAGCATCATCCGATGAATGGCAACCGAATCGTATTCGTCCCGCTCCGAGCCCAGGGGGAAGTTGAATGGCTTGCGCAGCAGTTCCCAGCGCAGTTGATAATACGCCTCCAGCTCCGACTCCGTTTGAGGGGTTACCACCCGGTACATAGCGACATCCTTGAGTTACACTGGTCGAAAGCCATCTTGCCGTGCAATTTCATGGACTTCAATCTACAGACGTATCGCGCCGAACAGTTATTGCACCTGGGAGTCAGTCCGGCTCGCCGCATCTGCGTACAGCAAAACGAGCTGCATCGCTGGCTGGAGATCGACGGTGTGGTGCAGTCCGCCATGGTCCTCAGCGCCCCTCACCGCCTCTGCCTGCCCCATCAACAGACCATCGCCGCCCTGCTGCCGGAGCGGGCCAGCCACGTGCTCGAGCTGGGGCTGGGGGGCGGAGACATGGGCCGCCACCTGCAGGCCCGCTGGCCCGAGGCAGAATTTGACGGCGTGGATCTCGATGCCGAGGTGATCGGCCTCTATCGCGACTTTTTCATGACAGACGAGGCCCTCGGTCGCCAGCGGCTCCATCGGGCCGATGCCCTCTCTTTCCTGATCGAGACGCCGGGATGCCATGACCTGATCCTGGTCGACCTATTCAGTCAGGATGGTAACCCCCCGCTCCTGTTCGCCCCCGACTTCTATCAGGCCCTGGCCGCCCGGCTGGAAGGCGAGCTCATCATGAACCTGCTGCCAAGAACGGGCCGAGAGCTGGACCGGGTGCTGACCCTGGTCGAACACTGGATTGGCCCGGCGCAGCTGCGCGGCGTGCCCGGCTGCCTCAACCGGATAGTCCACGCCAGGAAAGGCTGAACGACACTAGACCTGCAACCAGAAGGTGACCGGGCCGTCGTTGAGCAGGCTGACCTTCATGTCTGCGGCAAAGCGGCCGGTTTGTGTCGGCAGATTGTCGGCACGGGCCCGGGCCACGAAGTAGTCGTAGAGCCGCTTCGCATCGGCAGGATGGGCGCCACCGGAGAAGCTGGGGCGCATGCCCCGACCTGTGTCTGCCGCCAGGGTGAACTGGGAAACCACCAGCAGGCTGCCGCCGACCTGGCCCACATTGAGGTTCATCTTGCCCTCGGCATCGGAGAAGATGCGATAGCCGCTCACCCTGTGCAGCAACTTGTCGGCCTTGGCCTCGTCATCTCCCTGCTCCACCCCGAGCAGTACCAGCAAACCCTGGCCGATGGCGCCGATGACCTCCCCCTCGACGGTGACGCTGGCCTCGCTGACCCGCTGAATCAATGCAATCACTCGCAGCTCCTCTGACTGACAACCCTGGAAATGAAACGACCGCCTCAGGGGCGGTCGTCGATGCTACCAATAAAACGGGGGGCAAGGCGATGGTTCAGATGGCTCAGGCCAGCTCGTCGCTCCCCGGCTTCTCGTACTCCCCGAGGCAGGCGGTGGTCTCGGCGCCGAGCAAGACCACCAGCCAGCTCAGATAGACCCAGACGAACAGGATCGGAATGGTCGCCAGGGCACCATAAATGGCCTGATAGGAGGGGAAGTTGGTGATGTAGAGCGCGAAACCGCGCTTGGCCAGCTCGAACAGCACGGCCGCCACCAGGGCGCCGATCAGCGCATGCACCAGCCGCACCTTGCAGTTGGGCACCACGGTATAGATCAGCAGGAAGCCGAACACCGAAAACAGGAACGGCAGGCTGCGCAGCAGCAGGTAACCGACGCCGAACAGGCTGTCCGCGGCAAACAGCCTGAGGGAGAGGATGTAGGAGGAGATGGCGATGCTGGCACCGATGAGCACAGGGCCCAGGGTCAGTATCATCCAGTACATGGCAAAGGCCTGACCCAGGGGGCGGCTCTGGGTGGAGCGCCAGATGTAGTTGAGGTTCTTGTCGATGGCCGAGATCAGCATCAGGGCCACCACCACCAGGGCGCCTATGCCCACCGCCGTGGTGTTGGTGGCGTTGGCCACGAAGCCGTCGATGTACTCCTTGAGCATCTCCCCCGCGGTAGGCACGAAGTTGTGATAGACGAACTGCTCCATCGCCTGTTTCAGGCTCTGGAAGACGGGAAAGGCGGACATCATGCCGAATACCACGGCGATCATGGGCACCAGGGAGAGCAGGGTGACATAGGCCAGGTAGCCGGCGGTGACGGTCAGCCTGTCCTGCTGAAAACGGCCCCAGACGAACTGGGCAAAATGGCGGCCATCATGGCGCAAGAAGGAGGAGGCATGCGCCAGCTGGCGACGAAGGTGATGCTGCATATTGGCTTCCTGACGAACATATCATGACGCTATTGTGCCAGCTTAGCCCCCGGATTGCCCGATACCGAACGAAATGAGTCCCGAGATCGGCCCGCGCCGGCCTGTGACGCCCTCCACCTTCTGGCCATGAAGAGCCGTGGTGCACTAAGCCCTTCCCAAGCATCGCCCATAAAAAAAGTCCGAACGCCTGGGGCGTTCGGACTCTGATTGCCGTCATTCGGGCCGGTTCAGCGGCCCGATGAGGGAGGGATCAGGCGCGACCGGCGCGCTTGCGATCCATCTCGGTCAGCAGCTTTTTACGGATGCGGATGGCCTTGGGCGTGATTTCCACCAGCTCGTCGTTGTCGATGAACTCCAGAGCCTGCTCCAGGGTCATGCGGATCGGCGGAGTCAACACCTGGGCTTCGTCTGTACCGGAGGCACGCATGTTGGTCAGCTGCTTGCCTTTCAGGCAGTTGACGGTCAGGTCGTTGGAACGGGAGTGGATCCCGATCACCTGGCCTTCGTATACCTCGGTCGCGTGACCGATGAACAGGCGACCACGGTCCTGCAGACCGAACAGGGCGAAGGTCAGGGCCTTGCCGGTAGCGTTGGAGATCAGCACGCCGTTCTGACGCTCGCCGATGCTGCCACCCTTGTGCGGACCGTAATGGTCGAAGGTGTGGTACAGCAGACCGGTGCCTGAGGTCATGGTCAGGAACTCGGTCTGGAAGCCGATCAGGCCACGGCTCGGGATCATGAAGTCCAGACGGACACGGCCCTTGCCATCCGGGGTCATGTTGGTCATCTCGCCCTTACGCAGGCCGAGTTGCTCCATGACGGAACCCTGGTGGGCTTCTTCCACGTCGACAGTAACGGTTTCGAACGGTTCTTGCAGAACGCCATCCACGGTGCGCAGGATAACTTCCGGACGGGAAACCGCCAGTTCGTAGCCTTCGCGACGCATGTTTTCGATCAGGATGGAGAGGTGCAGTTCACCACGGCCGGAGACGCGGAACTTGTCCGGATCTTCGGTCTCTTCCACGCGCAGGGCCACGTTGTGGACCAGTTCCTGGTTCAGACGCTCCAGGATGTTGCGGGAGGTGACGAACTTGCCTTCTTTACCGGCGAACGGCGAGGTGTTGACCTGGAAGGTCATGTTCACGGTCGGCTCGTCGACGGAGAGGGGCGGCAGCGCTTCCACGGCGTTGTTGTCACAGATGGTGTCGGAAATCTTCAGCTCGCCCAGACCGGTGATGGCGATGATGTCGCCCGCTTGCGCGTCGGTCACTTCGGTACGGGACAGACCCAGGTAACCCAGGACCTGACCGACCTTGCCGGTACGGTTCTTGCCGTTGGCACCGACGATGGTGACCTGCTGGTTGGTCTTGACGCGGCCGCGGGTGATGCGGCCGATGCCGATGACGCCCACGTAGGAGTTGTAGTCCAGCTGGGAGATCTGCATCTGGAAACCACCGTCGGCATCGGCCGCAGGCGCTTCCACGTTGTCGACGATGGCCTGGAACAGGGGTTCCATGTTGTCGGATTCAACGTTCGGATCCAGGGTGGCAAAACCGTTCAGTGCAGAGGCGTAAACAACCTTGAAGTCCAGTTGCTCATCGGTGGCACCCAGGTTGTCGAACAGATCGAAGACCTGATCCATGACCCAGTCGGGGCGCGCGCCCGGACGGTCGATCTTGTTGATGACCACGATGGGCTTCAGGCCCTGGGCAAATGCCTTCTGGGTCACGAAGCGGGTTTGCGGCATGGGGCCGTCAACGGCGTCGACCAGCAGCAGCACTGAGTCAACCATGGAGAGCACGCGCTCAACCTCACCACCGAAGTCGGCGTGACCCGGGGTATCTACGATGTTGATGCGGTAGTCGTTCCAGCGGATGGCAGTGTTCTTGGCGAGAATGGTGATGCCACGTTCCCGTTCCAGATCATTGGAGTCCATGATCCGTTCCTGACCTTCGCTGGTGCGGTCCAGAGTACCGGACTGCTGCAGCAGCTTGTCCACCAGGGTTGTCTTGCCGTGGTCAACGTGCGCAATAATCGCAATATTGCGTAAATTCTCTAACATTCTCGCCTCAATCACCGGGTAAAATTGGGCGCTAATTGTACTCTCGCCTTTGTGATCTGCCTAGCAGAATCGCAGTAGATTCACGCATGACAGTGGATCTGGATCATGGACCCGGGGCAACAAGCCTGTTTAGATGGGAGTTCGTGACCGTCGCACTGGTTTGGTGCACCAAAAAGATCCCTGAATGCACCAATATGATGCATGCCGGCACGAACCCAGCTGGTTTTGGGACGCCAAGATGCGGCAACTGCCCTGAAATCAAGCTGTCACAAACTTGGCACGATACTCGCTTATGTGAATCTGATGACGCATTCACCCAAAGAGTTTTAACACCGGAGGTTACTTAGCATGTCAGCTCAGAACGTAATGGCCTTGATCCAGGAACATGAAGTCAAGTTTGTCGACCTGCGCTTTACCGACACCAAGGGTAAAGAGCAGCACGTTTCCATTCCCTCCCACCAGATCGACGAAGACTTCTTCGAAGACGGCAAGATGTTCGATGGCTCCTCCATCGGCGGCTGGAAGGGCATCAACGAGTCTGACATGGTGCTGATGCCGGATCCGGCCTCTGCCAAGCTGGATCCGTTCACCGAAGAGACCACCCTGAACATCGTCTGCGACATCCTGGAACCGGCCACCATGCAGGGCTACGACCGCGATCCGCGCTCCATCGCCAAGCGTGCCGAAGACTTCCTGAAGTCCAGCGGCATCGCCGATACCGTGCTGTTCGGACCGGAACCCGAGTTCTTCATGTTCGACAACATCACCTTCTCGAACACCATGGGTCACAGCTTCGTCAAGATCGAATCCGAAGAAGCAGCCTGGAACTCCGGCACCGCCTACGAGCACGGCAACAAGGGTCACCGTCCCTTCGTCAAGGGCGGTTACTTCCCGGTTGCACCGGTTGACTCCTCCCAGGACATCCGCGCCGCCATGTGTCTGGTGCTGGAAGAGATGGGCCAGGTCGTCGAGGCTCACCACCACGAAGTGGCCACTGCCGGTCAGAACGAGATCGCCACCCGCTTCAACACCCTCACCCTGAAAGCGGACGAAGTGCAGGTACTGAAGTACGTGATCCACAACGTGGCCCACGCCTACAACAAGACCGTCACCTTCATGCCCAAACCCATGTTCGGTGACAACGGCTCCGGCATGCACTGCCACCAGTCCCTGGCCAAAGACGGCGTCAACCTGTTCGCGGGTGACCTGTACGGCGGTCTGTCCGAGATGGCACTGCACTACATCGGCGGCATCATCAAGCACGCCAAGGCCATCAACGCCTTCGCCAACCCGACCACCAACTCCTACAAGCGTCTGGTGCCGGGTTACGAAGCGCCGGTCATGCTGGCCTACTCCGCCCGCAACCGCTCTGCCTCCATCCGCATCCCCGTGGTGCCGAGCCCGAAAGCCCGCCGCATCGAGGTGCGCTTCCCGGATCCGGCTGCCAACCCGTACCTGGCCTTTGCAGCCCAGTTGATGGCCGGTCTGGACGGCATCATCAACAAGATCCATCCGGGCGATGCCATGGACAAGAACCTGTACGACCTGCCGCCGGAAGAAGCCGCCGAAGTGCCGACCGTGGCCGGCTCTCTGGACGAGGCCCTGGCCGCACTGGATGCAGACCGTGAGTTCCTGACCCGTGGCGGCGTGTTCAGCGATGACTTCATCAACTCCTACCTGGAACTGAAACAGCAGGATGTTGACCGTGTGCGCATGACCCCGCACCCGCTGGAATTCGAGCTGTACTACTCCGTCTGATCGACACAGTCAGTACCAAATGGATAATAAAACCCGCCTCATGGCGGGTTTTTTCTCTGTTAGGCTTTAAGCGGGATCCCATCAAGGAGAGAGGAATGAACCTCAGCTGCCTGGCCGGATTATTGTTACTGACAAGCCTGGGCGCCCATGGCGCCAAGATCTATTCCTGGGTCGATAGCCGGGGGATCACCCACTACACCAATGCCCCCCCCGCCGGCCAGAAGAGCCAGGAGATCGACCTGCGGGTCGCCCCCCTGGTCGGCACTATGCCCCAGTCGGTACAGGTCGCCAATTACCACCACCTGACCGGCACCGATCTGAAACAGGCCGAGCTGGCCATCACCCTGCTCTCTCCCGAAGCGGAGAGCACGCTGCGCGACAACACGGGCAACATCGTCTTCGAGGCGCGCATCACCCCCACCCCTCCCACCCAATTCGACCTGCGCCTGTTGCTCGACGGCAAGGAACGCGCCCGGGCCAGCAACACCCTGATGCTACGCCTTGAGAACCTGGATCGGGGCACCCATAAGGTGCAACTCGAGTTGCTGGCAAAAGACGGTACGATCCTTGCTAAATCGGAGATAGTGACTTTCTACCTGCACAGGACCAGAGTCAATCAGGCCGCTGCCGCCAGCGCCACGCCTCGCAAGGGGTGATCCTCTGCACCGATGCAGGTAGACTGAATGCACTATATTGGTGCATTGCCGGTGTGTAGCACCGTTTTAGGGAGAAACCTGTGCCAGTCCGCTCGGATCAAGCCAAGACATTACTCGACAACCTGCTGACCGCCGTCATCCTGATGGATGAGCGCCTCTGCATCCAGTTCGTCAACCCGGCGGCAGAACAGCTGCTCTCCCTCAGTCAACGCCGGCTGATCGGGCTGGAACTGCCCCATCTGCTGGAGCACATCTCCCTCGACCTGAACCGGTTTCGTCAGTGCCTGGCATCGGGTCAGGGCTTCACCGACAGCGAAGTGACCCTGGTGGTGGAAGGAGAGCCACGCCTGGTCGAGCTCAGTGCCAGCCCGCTGGCCGACCATGAACACAGGTTGATCGTGGTGGAGCTGCGCAAGATAGACCAGCAGAAGAAGATCAGTCAGGAGCTGCAGCAACATGCCCAGCAACAGGCGGCCAGAGAGCTGGTGCGCGGCCTGGCCCACGAGATCAAGAACCCCCTCGGCGGCCTGCGTGGCGCCGCCCAGCTGCTGCAAAAGGAGCTGCCCAACCCGGCGCTGCGCGAATATACCGGCATCATCATAGAGCAGGCCGACAGGCTGCGGCTGCTGGTCGACCGGCTGCTCGGCCCCCAGCGCCCCGGCCGCCATCAGGTGCACAATGTCCACTCGGTGCTGGAGCAGGTGCGCCGCCTGGTGGAGCTGGAGTTGCCCGGCGGGATCCGCATCGAGCGGGATTACGACCCCAGCATCCCCGAGTTCGAGATGGAGCCGGATCAGCTGCAGCAGGCGTTCCTCAACATTGTGCGCAATGCCGCCGAGGCCCTGGGCAACCAGACCGGCCTCATCAGCATTCGCACCCGCACCGTGTTCCAGATCACCATCCACGGCCAGCGCTACCGCCTGGCGGCCGAGATCAAGATCATCGACAACGGCCCCGGCATCCCGGATGCCATCCGCGACACCCTCTTCTACCCCATGATCACCGGCAAGGAGGGGGGCACAGGCCTGGGGCTCTCCATCGCCCAGAATCTGATCGATCAGCACAAGGGCCGCATCGACTGCATCAGCTGGCCGGGCCACACCGAGTTCACCGTTTATCTACCGCTTCGCAAATAAGGGATCTTCATGACCGCAAAAGTATGGATCGTCGATGACGACAGCTCGATCCGCTGGGTGCTGGAGCGCACCCTCGGCAGCGAAGGATTCGAGTGCGAGAGCTTCGCCGATGGCGAGGCCCTGCTGCACTCCCTGGAAGCGCGCACCCCGGATGTGATCCTGTCCGATATCCGCATGCCCGGCATCGATGGCCTCAGCCTGCTGGAGCAGATCCACCGTCGTCAGGCGGACCTGCCCATCATCATCATGACCGCCCATTCCGACCTCGACGCCGCCGTCAACGCCTACCAGCGTGGCGCCTTCGAATACCTGCCCAAGCCGTTCGACATCGAGGAAGCGGTCACCCTGGTGCGCCGGGCCGAGAATCACCTCAAGGAGCAGCGCACCAAGCGCAAGGCCCGCCAGCAGGACGCCGGCAGCAGCCCGGAGATCATCGGCGAGGCTCCCGCCATGCAGGAGGTATTTCGCGCCATCGGACGACTGTCGCGCTCCAGCATCTCTGTGCTCATCAACGGCCAGAGCGGCACCGGCAAGGAGCTGGTCGCCCATGCCCTGCACCGCCACAGCCCGCGGGCCCACAAGAACTTCATCGCCCTCAACATGGCGGCCATCCCGAAAGATCTCATCGAATCCGAGCTGTTTGGTCACGAGAAAGGCGCCTTTACCGGTGCCAACAACATACGCCACGGCCGCTTCGAGCAGGCCGATGGCGGCACCCTGTTTCTCGACGAGATAGGCGACATGCCGCTGGACGTGCAGACCCGGCTGTTGCGGGTGCTGGCGGACGGTCAGTTCTATCGGGTCGGCGGCCATCAGCCGGTGCAGGTGGACGTGCGCATCATCGCCGCCACCCACCAGAATCTGGAGAAACGGGTCGCCGACGGCGAGTTTCGCGAAGACCTGTTTCACCGCCTCAACGTCATTCGCATTCACATTCCGGCCCTCAGGGAGCGACGGGAGGACATCCCCCAGCTCGCCCACCACTTCCTGCTGCGGGCCGCCAAGGAGCTCAACGTCGAGGCCAAGAGCCTGCACCCGGATACCCAGGCCTTCATCAGCCGGCTGCCCTGGCCGGGCAACGTGCGCCAGCTGGAGAACGTCTGCCGCTGGCTCACCGTCATGGCCTCGGGCCAGGAGGTGCTGGTCGCCGACCTGCCCACCGAGCTGCTGACCCCCATCGCCACCGTCGCCGAACCGGGTCAGCCCGCCCTCGCCGGCGGTTGGCAACAGCAGCTGCGCGACTGGGTCGCCAGCAAGCTGGCCCTGGGGGAGATAGACATACTGGCCGACGCCATGCCCCAGTTCGAACGGATCATGCTGGAAACGGCGCTGGAACATACCCATGGCCACAAGCAGGAAGCGGCGCGCCTGCTCGGCTGGGGCCGCAATACCCTCACCCGCAAACTCAAGGAGCTCGATTTCTCCTGAGCATCGGCCGGCCCCCGCCCAAGGGGGCCCCGCCATTCCCCCAGCCAACGTCATGACAACCCCAGGTCCTGGTCCCGGCCCGCCAGAAAAACGCTTACCATCACGCCGACGGCAATCCAGGCCCCTTTGCTTTCAAACAGGGTATCTTTTTTGTCATCCCCGCCTAGAATGACTAGCTTCTCTATCATCGGCTCGAAGAAGGCACCCCTCATGATTGACAGATCCCTCCCCCTGACCGACCTCCATCGTCACCTGGACGGCAACATCCGGGCCCAGACCATCCTCGAGCTCGGCCGTCAGCACAACATAGCCCTGCCCGCGCTCGAGCTGGAGGCGCTGCGCCCCCATGTGCAGATCGTCGAGAAGGAGCCGAGCCTGGTTGCCTTCCTCAAGAAGCTGGACTGGGGCGTGGCCGTGCTGGCGGATTATGACGCCTGCCGCCGGGTCGCCTACGAGAATGCCGAAGACCTGCTGCACGCCGGCATCGACTATGCCGAGCTGCGCTTCAGCCCGGCCTACATGGCGATGGCCCACAAGCTGGATCCCCAAGGGGTGGTGGAGGCGGTGATCGACGGCGTCCAGGCCGGTTGCCGCGACTTCGGCGTCAAGGCCAAGCTCATCGGCATCATGAGCCGCACCTTCGGCACCGAGCAGTGCCGCCGCGAGCTGGAGGCCTGCCTGGCCCACGGCAACCAGCTGGTCGCCATCGATCTCGCCGGTGACGAACTGGGCTTTCCCGGCGAGCTGTTCACCGAGCATTTTCGCCGGGTACGCGATGCCGGTCTCCATGTCACCGTCCATGCCGGTGAGGCCGCCGGTCCCGAAAGCATGTGGCAGGCCATTCGCGATCTGGGGGCGACTCGCATCGGCCACGGGGTCAAGGCGGTGCAGGATCCGCGCCTGATGGATTATCTGGCCGAGCACGGCATCGGCATCGAGTCCTGCCTCACCTCCAACCTGCAGACCAGCACGGTGGAGAGCCTGCAACGCCACCCGATCCGCCAGTTCCTGGACCATGGCGTGCTCGCCTGCCTCAATACCGACGATCCTGCGGTGGAAGGCATAGAGCTGCGCCACGAATACGAGGTAGCCGCCCCGGCCGCCGGTCTCAGCTCCAGCCAGATACGCAGCGCCCAGGAGAATGGCCTCAAGCTGGCCTTCCTGAGCAAACAGGAGAAGGCAGAGCTGGCCGCCAGCGCCGTCGCCCGCTAAGCCAGCCCATCAGGGCTTGTCCTGACAGCAATAAAAAAACCGCCGAGGCGGTTTTTTTATTGCGTGCATAAGGGCTCTGGTTCAGATCACCCGGGAGAACTGCTGGGCCCGCGCCGCGTTGCGCAGATAGACATCGAAGCACATGCAGATGTTGCGAATGAGCAGCTGGCCCGTGCCGACCACCGTCAGGCCTGTGTCGGTCAGGCGCACCAGACCATCGTCGACAAAGGTCTGCAACAGCTTGAGATCGTCGGCAAAATACTGGACGAACACCAGGTCATGGGCCTGCTCGACCGCGGTGAAATCCAGGGAGAAGTCGCAGATGAGGCGTTTTATCACCTCCCGGCGGATCAGGTCGTCCCGGTTGAGGGTGCACCCCTTCCACTGGGCATGGCCCAGCGTTTCCACCTGGGCGTAGTAGGCCTTGAGATCCTTCTGATTCTGGGAGTAGGCATCCCCCATCATGCTGATGGAGGAAACCCCCAGCCCCAGCAGGTCGCAATCCCCCTGGGTGGTGTAGCCCTGGAAATTGCGATGCAGGGTGCCGTTGCGCTGGGCGACGGCCAGCTCGTCATCGGGCTTGGCGAAGTGATCCATGCCGATGAACTGGTAGCCCTGGCCGGTGAGGAAGGCGATGGTGTCCTGCAGCATGGCCAGCTTCTCCCGAGGGGCCGGCATATCCGCCTCTTTCAGCTTGTGCTGGGCGGCAAAGCGGCTCGGCAGGTGGGCATAGTTGAAGATGGAGAGCCGGGCAGGATCCGTCTTGAGCACCTCCTCCAGGGTGTGGTGGAAGCTGTCACGGTTCTGGTGCGGCAGGCCGTAGATGAGGTCCAGGTTGGTGGATCTGAACCCCAGCTCCCGCGCCCGCTCCAGCATGGCACGAATGAAGTCGTTGTCCTGCTCCCGGTTGACCGCCGCCTGTACCTGCTTGTTGAAGTCCTGCACGCCAAGACTGATCCGGTTGAAACCAAGCTCCCGCAGCACGTCCAGCATGGAGAGTGCGATCTCCCGCGGATCCACCTCTATGCTGATCTCCCCCTCCTCGGCGAAGTGGAAGTGTTGCCGCAGCATGGCCATCAGCCGTCGGGTCTGGGCTTCATCCAGATAGGTGGGCGTGCCACCCCCCCAGTGCAGCTGCGTCACGGTGCGGTTGGCAAACAGGGGGGCCTGGGCGGCAATCTCCCGCTCCAGATAGTCGAGATACTGATCGGCCTTGTGCTGATGGCGCGTGATCACCTTGTTGCAGCCACAGTAGTAGCAGAGCTTGTGGCAGAAGGGGATGTGCACATAGAGCGAGAGATTGCGCTGGGGATACTGGCCGGCGGCGCGGACGAAATCCGGATAACCGAACGCCTCGTTGAATTCCAGCGCGGTGGGATAGGAGGTATAACGGGGGCCGCTGTGGTTGTACTTCTCGATCAGCGCCTGATCCCACACTATCGGTTCGACTCGCACACTTGCTTCCTCATGGGTTGGCCGGGATCACTTGCCCAGCTGAAAATCCTTCAACAGGGCCACATCCTTGAGGATCTGGGCCTCCAGTTCGACCTCGTAGCCGCTGCGCTCGAGATCCATCTTCATGATCTCGTTGCGCTTGAGCGCCTTGCGCGCCTCATGGGTCGGCATCTCCTTCACCTTCTCATACAAGCCGTACAGACCGGGGAACTCCTCGGCAAAGGCACGCCCCTCCTTGATCTGCAAGGCATTGAGCAGGTTGGTCAGGCGGATGGCCCCTTCCGAGTAGTCGCACTGACCATCGCGCACCGCATGGGCGATGACGCGTACGCTGTCGAGGATGCGCTCGTTGCGTGCCTGGATGGCCTGCTCCTGTTGCTCCGTCTGGCGTCGTACCCTGGCCAGCAGCATGCCGGCATAGACGGCCAGACCGAGCAAGACAAGGCTACCCGCCAGGGTAGCCAGCATCAGGGCGCCGCTCACTTTTTCTTGGGCTCTGCTTGTTGCGGCTGGTAATCCGCCTTGGTGAAGCGATCCCACAGATCCTCTTCGCTCGCGGGAGCCTGCGTCTGCTCGGCATCCTCCGCCAGGAAGGCGGACTCGTCTTCGTCCTCGTCATCTATGATGCCGAGTTCATCCATCAGCTCCTGATAGCGATCGACCCGCTGGTCGACCCAGGCCTGATCGGCGGCGCTCAGGGTCTCGCCCTCATCCAGACGGTCGAGGAAGTCATTGAGACGGTCATCGTTTTCGATGGCGGCCAGCTCCTGCTCCGGGGTCAGCTTGAGGATCTTCTCCCTGGCGACCTGGGCGGGCTGCGGCTTGCTCTGTTTATCGTCAACGATCAGCGCCACCGGCTTGCGCGATCCCAGGCGGGGATCCTGTGCCTGCTTGTTGCCCTTGTTGCGCTTGGGCTCGGCGACCTGCTGGCGCGTCCCCGCCTTCAGACCTTTGCGCCGGGCGGCACGCTTGCGCTCACGGCCTTCCTGGGCACTGGCATCTGATTCTTTACGCTTACCCGTGGGTTTGCGACTGGGTTGTTTGGCCGACATGAATGACTCCGGGACATTGCTGGATATAAAAACCGCCACGAGGCGCCATGGCGCCCGGGGGATAAGATGCTGACAGTGAATGATCGAGGCGGCACAGGATCCGGCATCATGGCTGCCCCGCAGGGCAACTGAACAGCGCAGGATCGGTACCCTCTGGGCATGTTGCTGGTATTTTGACACAAAATGCCGGCCCGGGTTAATCACCCAATAGAAAAAAGGCAGCCGAAGCTGCCTCTATATGCTGTGCGAGTCCCATCTTTATCGATGCCGCCCTTCCCTGGCGCCTCGCCTCATATCTTTATATGGGTCGTCCTGACCTTAGTGGATCATTCCTGAATATGCGTGTGCTTGCTTGTCTCGACGCGCGACCTCCCTGTAGTACGTCGACCCGATTGCATCCCGCGCCCCTCCCGTCCCGAGAGGTCATCATCCTGATGCTTCACTCCCTTGCCAGACATCCCAGCCTGTCCCGGCATCCTTGCTCTCGCCCGCTCCCGGGCAAACCCTTGACCCGATCCCGAGTCATTCCCTGGCCGACACTCTATCAAGCTCGGGAGGTGACTCAATCCGATCGCGCTCTCGTGAGGGGGAATGGTGACAAAAGAAATGAATAACCAATTAATAAATAATAACTTTATTTGATAGGACGTGATTTTTTCAGCCGAGGCCAACGCTCGAAATGGGAAATATCGCACAGGGAGAGGGGCAAAGCGGCAACCCATAAAACAAAGGAGCCCTTAGGCTCCCTGTTTCGCTATGCGGCCTGGCAACGCACGCGGCCGCCATACCGCCATCAGTGCAATCCGGCTACGTACTTGGACAACACTTCGATATCGTGGTCCGTCAGCTTCTTGGCCACATCGCGCATCATGCCATTGGGATCATTGTCGCGGGTCGCAGCCCGGAAACCTTCCAGCTGCGCCTTGATGTAGGCGGGATGCTGACCGGACAGGCTGGGATACTTGGCCTGTTCAACACCCACACCACGGGGACCATGGCAGGCGGCGCACGCAGGCAGGCCCCGGCTCATGTCACCCCCCATGTAGAGCGCCTTGCCTTCGGCAACGACCTCATCGGGCACCGCCACCGGCGTGATCTGCTGGCCGGAGAAATAGGCCGCCAGGTCATCCATGTCCTGATCGGACAAGGGCAGTGCCATGGGTCCCATGATGGGAGAAGCACGCCCCGTGGCGCCAGAAGCGGCAGCCTTCAGTTCCACTAACTGTTTTTTGATATATGATGCGTGCTGACCAGCAAGCTTGGGGTAAATATCAGCAGGACCATTACCGTCCGGTCCATGACAGGCAGCGCACACCGCCGACTTGGTTTGTCCCGCAGCGGCATCGCCCTTGGCTTGTGCCATCCCCGTTACGCCAACCATCAGAGCAAGAGTAATGACTAGGTTCTTCATGGCGTTCCAACTTCTCGTTATTAGGCTTCCAGATCCCATGCCGCTGAAGGCATGTTAAAATAAACGCGTTTAAGCGACGCCATTTTACACGATTTCACAAAAAAGTAACTCTATAACCCTCTCTCTCCATGGGGAATTTACGTTGGATACACAAACTCTGAATTTCAATAAGGTGCATTTTGTGACCAGCGCACCCGACATCCGTCACCTGCCAAATGATGGGGGTGTCGAGATTGCGTTTGCCGGGCGTTCCAATGCCGGCAAGTCATCAGCCTTGAACACCTTGACCAAACACAAGAACCTGGCCCGCACCAGTAAAACGCCAGGCCGGACCCAGCTGATCAACCTGTTCGAGCTGGAACCGGGCAAGCGTCTGGTCGATCTGCCAGGTTACGGTTATGCCCAGGTTCCACTGGAAATGAAGCTAAAGTGGCAAAAGTCGCTGGCTGAATATCTGCAACGTCGTGAGTCTTTGAAAGGCTTGGTGATCCTGATGGACATCCGTCATCCGCTCAAAGAAACCGACATGAACATGCTGGAGTGGAGCTCCCACCGCGAACTGCCTGTCATGCTGCTGCTGACCAAGGCCGACAAGTTGAGTCCGGGGCCACGCAACAATCAGGTGATCAAGGTTCGCCAGGCGGTGGCCAATCTGGGCCCCCAGATCCAGGTGGAAGCCTTCTCCTCCCTCACTCAGATCGGGGTAGAGAAGTTGGCGCAGACCCTCAGTGGCTGGTACCTCTCTGGTGCGGCGGCCGAAGACGCCATCGATGCCGAATCCGACATCGAATAATCCTGCCACTTTTCAATTGGCGGAGCAGGCTCCGCCAATTGAAACCCCTCCCCAAACCACCTCATCTCCTCGCCCCCTTCTGTCATCAAACCCCATCCCGCACGGGATAACTGACTGTTTTCAGTAAGCAACTACTTAATTCTCATCAAGAACAAACAAAACCACCAAATGATAACGTTTTCAACCTGGAGCTGTGTCAGCCAGCTAAAAGTCGGCGATAAATACCAAACTGTAAGTTAATTACATTTAACGGCCGGCATGGGATAAAAATGAGGCCAGTTCCCTGGGTAAGGAACCGGCCCGAAGATACTGTTCAAAATTGGGAAGAAATCCGTCTTGAGAAGAAATGACGACTGGGTTTACTCAAGAAACCCCATCATTTTATCAAAGGATAGCGGTTTTTAAAGTCTTTACTCTAAACTTGAGCCATAAAAAAACGCCCCGACGATGACTCATCGGGGCTGCTATTCAGCCACATTCAATTACGTGAAATAAAAGGTCTGAAAGATAGAACATCTTACCTCTGTACCCTACGAGAACAACTGTACATCAAACCAACAAAAAAGTGAAAGTAATTTATGTAACAAAGTTTCACTCAAAGATAATGATATTTTTTCTTTTATTTTCATATAGATAAAAAAATCCCCAGTACGAATACCGGGGGTTATAAAGGTGACTAACTAGCACTTCCTCAACTATCTAGTTAGTCAGCCTGATCTTTGGAAAGTTCCAATCCTCAGCAAAAAAACTTTGCCTGCTTAGAGATAGATGGCACCATCTTCTCCAAACTCTTGTTCCTCAATGAGTTTTTCAACCATATCCTCGATATCGAACCTCAAGCTATCGAATGCTCGCAGGATATCGTCTTCCCGCACCAGGGAGAGTCCGGCCAACCGCTCCAGACGGTGGCGACTGATATAGCAAGGGATCAGCCCCCCCATCAACTGAGCCGGGAAGTGAACCCGCTGTTGCTCGGCCTGCCATTCGGCCGAGTCCGGGAACTGGATGCTCTGGTTCATGCCACCCCCAGATTGCGTTTCAATTCGCGCAGCACCTGGGTCGTTCCCGGACGAATGCCGCGCCAGATGGTAAATGCCTCGGCAGCCTGCTGCACCAGCATGCCGAGCCCATCCATGATCTTGCGCGCCCCCTGCGCCCGAGCCCAGGCGTTGAACGGCGTATCTTCGGCGCCATACATCATGTCGTAGACGGCGATATCACTGTGTATGACCGAAGAGGGTATGGGGGGGAGCGAGCCTTGCAGGCTGGCCGAGGTGGAGTTGATCACCAGGTCGAACGGACCGAGGAGATCCTCGTATCGTACGGCCTCGACGGGACCCAGGGAGGCGAAGTCCCGGGCCAGCTGGGCCGCCTTGTCATGGGTGCGGTTGGCAATGACCAGACGACCCGGCCCCTCGGCCAACAGGGGGGCCAAGGCACCACGGGCCGCGCCTCCGGCACCGAGCAGCAGGATCCGGCACCCCGCCAGGCTGACCCCCTGGGAGGTCAGATCGGCCACCAGGCCGGCACCGTCGGTATTGTCCCCCAGCAGGAGGCCGTCATCGGTCAGCTTGATGGTATTGATCGCCCCCGCCAGCCTGGCACGCGGGCTCAGGCTATCGACCAGCGCAAACGCCTGCTCCTTGAACGGGACAGTGATGTTGCAGCCCTTGCCGCCCTCGGCGAAGAAATTGCGCAGCGCCTCGGCAAAGCCATCGGGTGCGGGCTCCGCCAGGGTATATTCCATCAACTGCTGGGTCTGCCGGGCAAAGAGGGTGTGAATAAAGGGGGATTTACTGTGTCGTACCGGATAACCGAATACCGCATACCTGTCCATCGCAAGGGTCCGTCTGGAGGAGAATGATCCGATTTAACGGTTTTTACCCCGGCGGGACAAGTGCCATTCCCATGAAAAAGGGTCGCCTCGGCGACCCTTGTCATCAGAGCCACTGCCGTGGCTTGAGATAATCCTGATAGAGCAGCGCCTCAGCCGACCCCGGCTCGGCATGCCAGTCGTACTCCCAGCGCGCCAGAGGTGGCATGGACATCAGTATGGATTCGGTCCGACCACCGGTCTGCAGGCCAAACAAGGTACCCCTGTCGTAGACCAGATTGAACTCGACGTAGCGACCGCGGCGATAAAGCTGGAACTGGCGCTCTCTCTCGCCATAGGGGGTATCCTGGCGGCGGACCAGAATGGGCAGATATGCCGCGAGATAACCTTCCCCCACCGCCCGCATGAAGGCAAATGACTGCTCGAAGGGCCAACGATTGAGATCATCGAAGAAGAGACCGCCAACCCCGCGGGTTTCGTCCCTGTGCTTCAGATAGAAATAACGGTCGCACCAGGCTTTGAATTCGGGATAGATGTCATCGCCAAACGGCTGGCACAGCTCATGAGCCACACTGTGCCAGTGCCGCACATCCTGCTCGAACGGGTAGAAGGGGGTCAAATCGAAGCCACCACCAAACCACCAGATGGGATCTTCGCCCTCTTTCTCGGCGATGAAGAAGCGCACATTGGCGTGACTGGTCGGCACATACGGATTATGAGGATGGATGACCAGTGAGACCCCCATGGCCTCGAAGCGACGTCCGGCCAGCTCGGGTCTGTGGGCGGTGGCCGAGGCGGGCATGGCATCACCATAGACATGGGAGAAGTTCACCCCCCCCTGCTCGATCACCTTGCCGGCCCGCATCACCCGGGTTCGGCCACCGCCGCCGCCCTCCCGCGTCCAGGCATCCTCGACGAAGCGGCCCAGGCCGTCGGCCCGCTCCAGCCCCTGACAGATGGTGTCTTGCAGTGCCAGCAGGAAGGTCTTGACTGCGGCCACATCCGGTTTGCTCATTGCTTCTCCAGCCGGCGGGATCTTGGCGCCCCGCCTCATTATTGTCGTGTCAGGGGTCCGGCCGTCACGTCAGGAGGGACGGATCACGGCGCCGCTGCGAGCGTCTTTTATCTCGGACGGATTGCTGAGCCCGCCCACCTCGCCAACCTGTATATGTGCCAGCTGCGCGGCCAGGGCCTGGCCAATCTGGGCGACGCTGCGAGCAGGCTCCTCACCAGTGAGATTGGCGCTGGTTGACACCAACGGCTTGCCAAAGGCACGACACAGTGCCTGCACCTGGGGATGGCCACTGACACGCACCGCCAGGGTATCGAAACGGCCGGTCAACCATGCCGGGGTGCTCGCCCGGGCCGGCATGACCCAGGTGAATGGGCCGGGCCAGCTCGCGTCGACCCTGGCCATCTGCTCGCTGTTCAGCTGGCTCAAGTCGATGTAGTGCTCCAACTGGCTCACGTCGGCGGCAATCAGGATCAACCCCTTCTCCACCGGCCGCTGCTTGATGGCGAGCAGGCGCTGTACCGCGGCCTGGTTATCGGGATCACAACCCAGACCAAAGACGGCCTCGGTGGCATAAGCAATGACACCGCCCGCCCGCAGAGCGGCGACGGCTTGTTCAAATTCGTTCGACATACGCATTCTGTATCAGGGCAAACGCGCCAGCTCGGGCTGTCGCATCTGGTTCACGTCAATGATAAAGCCTGCAGGGTGGCGCCTTCGCCATGACCCCTTCGGCGCTCTTCCCTCGCCGGCACACGTAGGCAACCTAAGATAGCCTTGCCATCCATGCCAAGCTGCGAGGCGGTATTCGAAGACCTGCTTCCTTGCCTGTGTGGCAGCCAGGATGTCGCTGCCCGAAATGCACTCCATCACGGGGAGCGCGGCACAAATCCCGGCGACGCAGGCTTAGGCAATGCAAGCATGTTCTTGCAGCAGGGGTGAGCCACAGGATAACGCACTTGGCCCATCAGGCGGCGGTGCGATTATACCCGCTCGTCTTGGTGGCCGCATTTCTTTTGCGGACAGCACCATTTCAGCGTCCCCCGGATCCGCTTCTCCACCATGATGCCCCAACCACACTTGGCACAGGGCATGGCCACAGGCTTGTCATTGACCACATATTTGCAGTGGGGATAGTCATCGCAGCTATAGAAGAACTTGCCAAAACGGGAGGTTCGGCTGACCAGATGGCCCTTGCCGCAGGCGGGACAGGGGATCTGGGTATCATCGCTCTCCTGCAGGGAGGCCATGTGCTGGCAGGCGGGGTACTGGGTGCAGCCGACGAAGAGACCATAACGCCCTTTCTTGATGGCCAGCGGTTGGCCGCATGACGGGCAGACGGAGCCCTCCATCACCTTTTCGATGTCACGGCCGGAAGGGGTCAGCGAACGGATATAGTCGCAGGCAGGATAGCTGGCACACCCGAGGAAGGGACCATGCTTGCCCTGACGGATCACCAGCTCGGAGCCGCATTGGGGACAGGGCTCTCGCTCGAGCGCATGCTCGTGGGCGGAAAACAGGTGATTGTCGATCTTGGACATGGGCCGCGCCTCGAATTCAGAAGATCCAAATTCTACCAGCGCGGCACCGGGCTGTCAGTGCAGTATGCCGTCCGACTCGTCGAACACCAGCTCTTCCATCTGATGGTAGGCGGTCTCGCTGCCGGGCACGTTGAACAACACCATCATCACGACCCATTTCAGGTCATCGAGTTCGATGTCGGGCTTGTCGAGTTCGAGCAGCCGCTCGATGCAGATTTCGCGGGTCTCGGCGTTGAGAACCTGAGCCTGTTCCAGGAACAGCAGGAAGCCGCGACACTCGGTGCTGAGCCGTGCCAGCTCTTGCGGCGCATAGACCCGCATCGAGCCCTGGGCGCTGGCAGTGACATAGACTTCCCGTTCGCTGTCATGCAGGTTGGCCAGCCGTTCCAGCCAGTTGAGGGCCTTGTTGATCTCGTCCTGGTCGAAACCGGCACGGGTCAACTCGTCGGTGAGTTCATCTTGCTGGACCGTTACATCGGCATCACTGTGGATGTAGGTCTCGAAAAGGTACATCAATACATCAAACATGATTCGCCCTCCTCGTTCTGACGTATCCACCGGCTACCGCTATCACAGCGCCCGCCAGCTCAAGCTCGACTAACCTGCCCAGAACCACCTCGACAGGGAGCTCGGCCCGCTCGGCAACGGTATCCACGCTCGTGGTCTCATAACCTACGTTATCCAACAAATCGGCATAAGGCAATGCACTATTAGTACCGGTAATGGCTGCCATCTCGTCGACTTCAGCCCCCGAGACGGCCCGGATCTGTGCCCAATTGAGCTCGACCAACACATCGTCTGGCTCCATCACCAACTTGGCACCTTGCTGGATCAGTCGGTTGCAACCGAGGGCTTGTCCATTCTGGGGAGCCCCCGGCACGGCAAACACCTCGCGCCCCTGCTCCAGCGCATAGCGGGCCGTGATGAGAGAGCCACTCTGCTCGGCGGCCTCGACCACCAGCGTACCCAGGGAGAGGCCGCTGATGATGCGGTTACGACGGGGGAAATGTTCGGCCAATGGCCCCTTGTCCGGTGCAAATTCGGAGATGATCAGACCGCCATTGCCCAGGATCTGCTCAGCCAGGAGTTGATGGCGTTTGGGGTAGACCTGATCCAACCCGGAGCCAAGCACGGCAAGGGTGATGCCGCCAACGGCCAGAGCTTGCTGATGGCAGACGCCATCTATACCCAGGGCCAACCCCGAGGTGATCGCCAGTCCGGATCCCACCAATGCCTGAGCGAGCCTGGCCGCATTATCCTTGCCCGCATAACTGGGGTGACGACTGCCAACCATGGCAATCTGCGGTAAGCACAAGGCGTCAATATCGCCGCGACAGTAGAGCAAGAGGGGGGCCGCAGGGATCTCCCGCAGCAAGGGAGGATATGCCGGACTGTCCAGACAGATAAGTCTGTTGCCGGGGCGGTCAGCCCAGACAAGAGCCTGATCTACCCCGGCACCGGGGTGGCGCAGGGCCCTGATCTGCTCCCATTTCAGGCCTAAATCATGGAGATGGACATCATCGCAATCAAACAGCGCAGTTATGCCACCCTCTGGCTTTTCTGCGGCGGCACGCTCAGCCAGGGCCGCCAAAAGACGCGAAGCGGTGACAGGCCCTATCCCGGGTACGCTTTCCAGTATCAGCCAGGCTCGGAGTTCATCCATGATGACCGAGCTCAGAAATTACTGACCTTGTAACCTGTACTCACCATGTCCTGGCTCTGCAATATCATGCCGTAACTCAGCTTGTCATAGACCTTGAACAGCATGATGCGGGCGATGGACTCGTCAGGCAGAGGAGTCCGGCCCGCCGAGTGGAAGCCCTTGTCATAGAGGGACGAGAAGTCGCGATAGGAGACCTTGCCATACTTGTCAGTCAGGCGGAGTCCGGGTCGCTGCACGTCCAGCACATCACCGGGCGTCATCTGATCGCGAGCCCCCTTGTTGATCAGGACAATGTCAAACTTGCCACCACCACGGGCCTTGCTCGGCAACTCGACCACATAGCCAGGGCTGGTGAGCGGTGCAGCCTTGGGGGTAAACAAGGCAGAGAGGTTCTCTTGAGCCGGCAAGGGCATCAGCTTGTCCCCCTGATAGACTTCGCGCTGATTGCTGGTGAGGAGGATACGGCTGCGATCCTTGGCCAGTCGCGCCTGCGCATGAGCCGTCCCCACGAAGATGGCCTCCTGGCCCAGCAACTCGCGGGTCTTCGCATCTTTATAAATGGTGCCTGGCCGATAGATGCCATAGTCCTGACCCGGGATCAGATCCCCCTGCACATAGAGGGTTGCCCCCTCCAGCATGCCGACATGGCCTTCATTTTCACCCAGGATATAGGGCAAGGCCTTGCTCTCCTGTTGCGTCGCGAAGATGTGATCCGTCTGCATGAAGGGACCAATTTCGCTCAACGGCAATGTCGGGATAGGATTCGCTTTACTCTCATAGTGATTCTTGGGAGAGAGGGTGATGACCCGCTTTCCACCTTGTACCGTCTTGCCGAGGCGCGGCTGACCATTGACCCAGCTGAGTTGCAGCACATCCCCCGGGTATATCCAGTGCGGATTCGCAATCTGCGCATTGATATTCCAGAGCTGGGGCCAAAGCCAAGGCTGCTCGAGATACTTGCCGGAAATATCCCACAGGGTGTCGCCCTTCTGGACCACATAGTTGCTGGGATAACCGCTCTTGAGGGACAGCGTCTGGGCCTGTGCGCCCTGGCTTATCAGGGCCAGCAGACAGGCAAAAGTCGTTTGCTTCAGATACATAACACTCCCTGTTATTTCTGTGCGCAAAGTGTTGCTGTTTTTTGTCGGCGTAAATGACTAGAATTACGTCAATATTGACGGCAATTATACGAAACTAAAGATAAGACTATGGCCATTCTAGATGTATTGCGTTTCCCCGATGAACGTCTGCGGACCGTTGCAGCCCCTGTCGAGACCATTACACCCGAGTTACAACAGATTGTAGATGATATGTTCGACACCATGTATGCGGAGGAAGGCATAGGCTTGGCCGCAACTCAGGTCGACATCCATCAGCGCATCATAGTTATCGACGTCTCTGAAGATCGAGAAGATCCTCTGGTGTTGATCAACCCGGAAGTCATTGCCCAGTCAGGCAGCACAGGTATCGAAGAGGGTTGCCTCTCTGTACCAGGCAGCCGTGCGCTGGTGCCGCGCGCCGAGTGGATCAAGATCCGCGCCCTGGACCGTAACGGCAAGCCGTTTGAACTCGAAGCGGACGATCTGCTGGCTATCTGCATCCAGCATGAGATGGATCATCTGGTGGGCAAGCTGTTTGTGGATTACTTGTCCCCACTCAAGCGCCAGCGCATCCGTCAAAAACTGGAAAAAATGGCGCGCGAAGACCGTAAAGCCGGTTAAGGACCTGCCCCTTTGAATAAATTGAAACTGATTTTTGCCGGTACCCCCGACTTCGCCGCCCGTCATCTGGCGGCGTTGTTGTCTTCCGACCATGAGGTCGTTGCCGTTTACACCCAGCCGGACAAGCCCGCTGGCCGTGGCCAGAAGCTGACGGCCAGCCCGGTCAAGGAGCTGGCGCTTGCGCACCAGTTGCCCGTCTACCAACCCGCCTCCCTGCGCAATGAAGAGGCCCAGGCCGAACTCAAGGCACTGGGTGCCGACCTGATGGTGGTCGTCGCCTATGGCCTGATCCTGCCCAAGGTGGTGCTCGATACCCCGCGTCTGGGTTGCATCAATGTCCACGGCTCCCTCCTGCCACGCTGGCGTGGTGCGGCGCCCATCCAGCGGGCCATCTGGGCGGGAGATGCCGAAACCGGCGTGACCATCATGCAGATGGATGTGGGCCTGGACACCGGTGCCATGATCCGCAAGGTAGCTTGCCCCATCGCCCCCGACGAAACCTCCGCCAGCCTCTATGACAAGCTGGCCGAGCTGGGCCCCCAGGCATTGGTCGAGACGCTAGACGGGATAGCCGCCGGCAACGCCGCCGCCGAGCCGCAGGATGATGCCCTGGCCAATTACGCCCAGAAGCTCTCCAAGGAGGAGGCGCGCATCGACTGGTCCATGGACGCCGTCGCCATTGAGCGCTGCATACGAGCCTTCAATCCCTGGCCCATCAGCTGGTTTGAAGTGGCGGAACAGACCGTCAAGGTCTGGCAGGCAGAAGCACTCGAGGCCGAACATGACCAGCGTCCCGGCACCCTGCTCAAGGCCGACAAGCAAGGGATCGACATCGCCACCGGCCATGGCATCCTGCGTCTGCTGACTCTGCAACCTCCCGGCAAGAAAGCCATGTCCGTCTCGGATCTGCTCAACTCGCGCCGTGACTGGTTTGCCCCCGGCATCCGACTGCATTGAGCTGGATGGAATTGAAACAAGCGGGGCCCAAGCCCCGACTTGCGCATCTAAGGTAACATTATGAAAACACGTGCACAGGCCGCTCTCGTCATTCAACAGGTGCTGGATCAGGGGCTGTCCCTCTCCGCCGTTCTGCCTGCTGCCCAGGAGAAGGTCGCCCCCCGCGATCGCGCCCTCCTGCAAGAACTCTGCTACGGCACTCTGCGCTGGATGCCGCGCCTGGATGCCGCCGTCAACGAGATGATGGACAAGCCCCTCAAGAACAAGAGCCGCGTCTTCCACTATCTGATCCTGGTCGGGCTCTATCAGCTCATCTACACCCGTATCCCGGCTCACGCCGCCGTGGCCGAGACCGTCAATGCGGTCAAGCTGCTCAAGGGCAGCTCGCTGCGAGGCCTGATCAACGGCGTGTTGCGCAACTTCCAGCGCAGCGCCGAGGTGATACTGGCTCGTATCGACAGGGTACCCAGCATACGCCTCGGCCACCCCGAGTGGCTCACCAAGCGTCTGCGCCAGGCCTACCCCAACCAGTGGGAATTCATCATGGAGGCCAACAACCAGCGCCCACCCATGTGGATCCGCAACAACGGTCAGCGCCAGAGCCGCGACCAGATGCTGACGCGCATGGCCGAGGCGGGCATCAATGCGCTGGCCGGTGAAGAGGGTGCTGACTGCATCTTGCTGGAGCGCCCCTGTGACGTGACCAAACTGCCCGGTTTCGAACAGGGTGACTGCTCGGTGCAAGATGGCGCCGCCCAGCTCGCCGCCCAGCTGCTCGACCCGCAACCGGGCGAGTGGATACTGGATGCCTGCGCCGCCCCGGGCGGCAAGACGGCACATCTGCTCGAGCGCCAGCCCGACTTGGCCGGGGTGGTCGCCGTCGATGCCGACGATAACCGCCTCAAGCGGGTGCAGGAGAATCTGGATCGCATCGGTCTCAAGGCCCGGCTCATCCATGGGGATGCCAGCACCCCGGAGCAGTGGTGGCCAGAGGGTCAGTTCGACCGCATCCTGCTCGATGCTCCCTGCTCCGCCACCGGCGTCATCCGTCGCCACCCCGACATCAAGTGGCTGCGCCGGGATCAGGACATTCGCGAGCTGGCCGAGTTGCAGGGCCGCATCCTTGCCGCACTCTGGCCAAGGCTCAAGGCCGGTGGCACTCTGCTCTACGCCACCTGCTCCGTGCTGCCCGAGGAGAACCGCGACCAGGTGCGCGCCTTCCTGGCGGCAACCCCGGACGCCCGCCTGATCCCGCTGCACCCGCAGGATACCCCGGCCTGTCCGGGCCGCCAGTTCCTCCCTGGCGAGGCGGGCATGGATGGCTTCTACTACGCCAAGCTGGTAAAAGTTCAGCCATGACGGGCATCATTGGCCAGACCGATGGCCTCCTCTTCTCTCTGCATGTGAGCAAGCGTTCCCTATGAAAATCATCATCTTGGGAGCCGGCCAGGTGGGCGGCACCCTGGCCGAGAACCTGGCCGGGGAAAACAACGACATCACCCTGGTCGACACCGACAGCGACCGCCTGCGAGAGCTGCAGGACAAGTTCGATCTGCGGGTGGTCAATGGTCACGGCGCCCACCCCAAGGTGCTGCGCGAAGCGGGGGCCCAGGATGCGGACATGCTGGTGGCCGTCACCAACAGCGACGAAACCAACATGATCGCCTGCCAGATCGCCTACTCCCTGTTCAACACCCCGAACAAGGTGGCGCGCATTCGCTCCCCCGCCTATCTGATGGAGCGGGATCGCCTGTTCCTGCCGGAATCCGTGCCGGTGGATCACCTGATCGCCCCCGAGCAGCTGGTGACCGACTATGTGCGCCGCCTCATCGAGTATCCCGGCGCCCTGCAGGTGGTGGACTTCGCCGGTGGCAAGGTGGGTCTGGTGGCGGTCAAGGCCTACTACGGCGGCCCCCTGGTGGGCAACGCCCTCTCCAGCCTGCGCGAGCACATGCCCAACATCGAGACCCGGGTGGCCGCCATCTTCCGCCAGGGCCGTTCCATCCGCCCCCAGGGCACCACCATCATAGAGGCCGATGACGAGGTGTTCTTCGTCGCCGCCGCCGGTCATATCCGCGCCGTGATGTCGGAACTGCAACGGCTCGAGAGCCCCTATCGCCGCATCATGATCGTCGGCGGCGGCAACATAGGCGCCGGCCTCGCCCGCCAGCTGGAGAAGCGTTACAGCGTCAAGCTGATCGAGCGCAACCAGAAGCGGGCGGAACAGCTCTCCGAGCTGCTGGAGAACACCATCGTCTTCTGCGGCGATGCCGCGGATCAGGAGCTGCTGGCCGAGGAGCACATCGACCAGATCGACGTCTTCATCTCGGTCACCAACGAGGACGAGGCCAACATCATGTCGGCCCTGCTCGCCAAGAAGATGGGCGCCAAGAAGACCATGGTGCTGATCCAGCGAGGCGCCTACGTGGATCTGGTGCAGGGCGGTTCCATCGATATCGCCATCTCGCCCCAGCAGGCCACCATCTCGGCCCTGTTGACCCATGTGCGCCGGGCCGACATCGCCAACGTCTACAGCCTGCGCCGCGGGGCGGCCGAGGCCATCGAGGCCATCGCCCATGGCGACGAGAACACCTCCAAGGTGGTGGGCAAGACGGTGGGCGAGCTCAAGCTGCCGCCCGGTACCACCATAGGCGCCATCGTTCGTGGTGAAGAGGTACTGATCGCCCACGATCGCACCGAGATCCAGCAAGATGACCACGTGGTCATGTTTCTGGTGGACAAGAAATACATACAGGAAGTGGAACGGCTGTTCCAGCCAAGTCCCTTCTTCCTGTAGCGCCACCATGCGGACTCATCGGACTGACAAGCCAGGGAATGCCGCCAGCAGTGGCATTTCCTGCTTCTCTCATCAACAACCAGGCCGTGCATCATGATCAAGCTGCGTCCCATCGTGTTCACCCTGGGGCTGGTGCTCTCCAAGCTCGCCCTCTTCATGTGGCTGCCCACCCTGCTTGCCCTGCTGACCGGCTCGGAAGGCTTCGTCGAATTTCTGCAATCCGTGGTCATCACCCACCTCGCCGCCTTCTGGTGCCTGCACTATGGCCGCAAGGCGGAATTCCGGCTCGGGGTACGGGAGATGTTCCTGCTCACCACCTCCGTCTGGGGCGTGGCCTGCCTGTTTGGCGCCCTCCCCTTCGTCTTCATCAACCACATCGGCTTCGCCGACGCCTACTTCGAGACCATGTCGGGGGTCACCACCACGGGCTCCACCGTGCTGTCCGGGCTCGACGGCATGGCCCACAGCATCTTGCTGTGGCGCTCCATCCTGCAGTGGCTGGGGGGGGTGGGTTTCATCGTGATGGCGGTGGCCGTGCTGCCCTACCTCAACGTGGGGGGCATGAAGCTGTTCCAGACCGAGAGTTCGGATTGGTCCGACAAGAGTGCCCCCCGCGCCAAGACGGTGGCCAAGAACATAGTGCAGGTCTATCTGGTGCTCTCCATGCTCTGCTTCCTCGCCTACTGGGCGAGCGGCATGACCAGCTTTGAGGCGGTCAACCATGCCATGACCACCCTGAGCACCGGAGGCTACTCCACCTCGGATCAGTCCATGTCCCACTTCTCCAATTCCGCCCACTGGATTGGCACCCTCTTCATGTTCCTCGGCGGCCTGCCTTTCCTGCTCTATGTGCAGAGCCTCTCCCGGCGCGACACCAGCCTGCTGCGTGACGCCCAGGTGCGCGGCTTCTTCTGGCTGGTGGTCTGGGTCACCCTCATCATGACG
Source organism: Aeromonas bivalvium (assembly GCF_000819765.1). Classification (GTDB taxonomy): domain Bacteria; phylum Pseudomonadota; class Gammaproteobacteria; order Enterobacterales; family Aeromonadaceae; genus Aeromonas; species Aeromonas bivalvium. The sequence continues at coordinate 77,684 of NZ_CDBT01000047.1, read as the reverse complement.
CTCTACCTCTGGCATCGTGGCACCTTCGACTTCATGGATGCCTTGCGCATCAGCAGTTTCAACATCGTCTCCGTGCTCACCACCACGGGCTACGGGCTCGGCGATTTCGGCACCTGGGGCTCCCTCACCAGCCTGCTGTTCATCTTCATCATGCTGCTCGGGGCCTGCTCCGGTTCCACCTCGGGGGGGCTGAAGATCTTCCGGGTCCAGGTGGCCTTCGCCCTGTTCAAGAAACAGATGCGCCAGCTGATGCACCCCTCCGCCGTCTTTCCGCAGAAGTACAACGGCCGCCCGGTCAACGACGCCATCATCCGCTCCATGATCTCCTTCGTGCTGGCCTATTTCGCCATCATACTGCTCATCGCCGCCCTGCTGGCGGTGATAGGGCTGGATCCCCTGAGCGCCATCTCGGGGGCCATCACGGCGGTGGCCAACGTGGGGCCCGGCATGGGCCCCCTGATAGGGCCGAGCAGCAACTTCGCCGCCCTGCCGGACGTCGCCAAGTGGCTGCTCTCCTTCGGCATGTTGCTGGGGCGGCTCGAGATCCTGACGGTGGCGGTGATCTTCTTCCCCTCCTTCTGGAAGCAGTGACGCCAGTCGCAACAACAAGGGCAGCCCGCGGGCTGCCCTTGTTGTCTGTTCATCCGCCTCAGTCGCCGGACTCCTCCCGCTCCAGGGCACGATTGACCAGGGGCTCGGGCAGGGTCTTGGTCACCTCCACCCCCAGCTCGCGAAACCGCTCGGCCTGGGCGATCAGGTTGCCGCGGCCGCTGGCCAGGCGCCCCATGGCCTTGTCGTAGCTCTCCTGGGCCTTGTGCAGGCTGCCACCCAGCTGCTGCATCTCTTCCACGAACAGCCGCAGCTTCTCGTAGAGACGCCCGGCCCGCTCGGCGATCTGCCGTGCGTTCTGGTTCTGGCGCTCGTAGCGCCACAGGTTCTCTATGGTGCGCAGCGCCACCATCAGGTTGGTGGGGCTGACCAGCAATATGTTGTGCTCCAGGCCGAAGCGCACCAGGGCAGGGTCCGCCTCCAGCGCCGCCAGGAAAGCGGGCTCCACCGCCACGAACATCAGCACATAATCCAGGGTGCGCACCCCGGGCAGCTGCTGGTAGTCCTTGCGGCCCAGCTCGCGGATATGGTTGCGCACCGAGGCGACGTGCTCCTTGAGCGCCACCGCCCGCGCCAGCTCGTCATCGCTGTTGTACCAGCGCTCGTAGGCGGTCAGCGACACCTTGGCGTCTATGATGATGTCCTTGCCCTGGGGCAGATGGACGATGACATCGGGCTGATAACGCTTGCCCTTGTCGGTTTCCAGGCTGACCTGGGTCTCGTATTCGTGCCCCTCCCGCAGGCCGCACTCCCCCAGGATGCGGGCCAGCACCACCTCGCCCCAGTTGCCCTGCTGCTTGCTGTCCCCCTTGAGGGCACGGGTCAGGGCCGCCGCCTCTTCGGTCATGCGGGCATTGAGCTCGGCGAGGCGCTCCAGCTCGAACTTGAGGCTGTGGCGCTGGGCCGTCTCCTGGGCATGGGTCTCCCCCACCTGGCGGCGAAACCCCTCCAGCTGCTCCTTGAGCGGGCCGAGCAGATTGTCCAGGCTGTGTTGGTTCAGTTCGCGAAAGTGACCCGAGTTCTGTTCGAAGATGCGATTGGCGAGGTTCTCGAACTGCTGGCCAAGGCGCGCCTCCGCCTGCTGCTGCAGTTGCAGCTTCTCGGCGCTGGCAAGACGCTCGCTGCGCAGGGTCGCCTCGGCGTCCTTGAGACGGGCGGTGAGCTTGATGATGAAGTGTTGCTGCTGCTCCAGCTTCTCCTGATCCCGCAGCTGCTGATCCTGCAGCTCGGCGAGGCGCTCCTGCCAGGTCTCGGCCCGCTCCCGGCTCAAGGCCAGCTCCTGGGCCAGAGCCTGGGCCCCCTGTCGCCCCCACAGCCAGCCGAGCCCCACGGCCAGCAACCCGGCGCCGCAGAGCCAGAGCCAGGTCAGCGATGCCATCATCGCCGGCCCCGCTGGCGCAGGAACAGCAGCAGATAGCGATTGATCAGCAGCCAGAGCACCACGTAGAGCAGATAGGACGACAGCACCACCCACTTGTGACCATTGACGCCGGTATCCAGCTCATCGAAACCGATCCCCTTGAATCGGCAATAGCCCCACATCAGCAGGGGGAAGACATAGAGCAGGGAGGCCCGCCACAGAAATAACCACATAGAGTCAGCCCAGCAAAAAAGACTCGCCTAGCTTACACAAGGGGGCCTGGCCTTGCGATCCTGCCGTGCGGGTTCCGCTGGCCTGTGCGGCATTATGGCCATAGAATTACCCCCTATTAGGTATCAGGAGGCCAGCATGGCCCATGCACTCTGTCGACGGCTGACGCGGCTCTGGGCCCGCCGTCGGCCCCGGACCATCGACTGCCGCGAGGCCCGCCCCCCCTGGGCCATCGAGGAGTCCCAGTTTCTCGCCCTCTGCCAGCGTTGCGATCGCTGCCGACAGGCCTGCCCACGGGGGCTCATCAAGGGGGCTGGCGGCGCCGAGTACCTGGGCAGCCCGGTGGCCGGCACTCCGGTACTGGATCTCGCCTGTGGCCAGTGCAGCTACTGTGGCAGCTGCGCCAGGGCCTGTCCGAGCGGCGCCCTCGACCTGCGCTACGGCCGTCAGGTGCAGACCCGGGTCAGGATAGAGACGAGCTGCCAGGCCCGTCAGGGCTTCTACTGCCTGCTGTGCGAGGATGCCTGTCCCCGCCAGGCGATCAAGGCGGCCCCTGACGGGGTCACGGTCAACATGGTCGCCTGCGATGGCTGCGGTGCCTGCGGCCTCGCCTGTGTCTATGGTGCCATCAGCCTGGTGCGCCAGCCCTGATCACATCGGGGCCAGATAGCAGAAGGGGCCCGCAGGCCCCTTCTCCACCACGCAGCGGCGGTCCGTCTCAGCCCGCCACCAGCAGCTGATCCTGCTCCAGCCCCAGCAGGTGACAGAGGCGGGTCGGATCGCTCACCACATCGGCCAGGGTGTACTCCCCCAGCACCTCGAGGAAGGCGTTCATCGCCTTGCGCAATATGCCCTGGATGCGGCAGCCACCGGCCAGGCGGCAGTTGTCCGTCTTGCAGTAGGCGGGGCAGAGGATGTTCTCCATGTCCATCACCACATCCCGCAGGTTGATGGAGACGGCGGCGCGACCGAGACGAATGCCGCCATGCTTGCCGCGCACCGTCTCTATGTACCCCTTGATGCCGAGCTGATGCACTATCTTGACCACGTGATTGCGGGAGATGGCGAAGGTGTCGGCCACCTCTGTGATGGTCGACAGCCGATCCACCGGCTGCAAGGCCAGGAAGGTCAGGGTGCGCAGGGCATAGTCGGTAAAACGGGTCAGTTGCATGCTGGTTCTGCCTCTCACTACAGCCGGGGATCGGACAAAGAGACCGGAGGAAGACGGCGGTCGGGACCGGGCTCCCTGAGGTTGAGGCTCCAAGGTTAAGAGCAGCCGCAGCGGGTGTCGATGAAGATGCACATAAATCGACACTTTCTTTGATTGATCGCAAACTTGCCGACTTATGCCATCGTTTGCCCCGCTTTCAGCAGCAATCGGCGCAAGGAGGCGCGAGGATAAAGGGGGGCGAAACGCCCGGGATCCCGCATCCGGCGACGCAGCCTCAGTGGCCCTGGGCCAGCCAGCTCTTCAAGGCCTGGGAAGGAATGGAGCTCTGGCTGGCGACCGCGAAGGCGCCCCAGTCCACCGCGCATTGCAGCGCATCCGCCATGGCCATGCCCCGGGCCAGGCCATGGATCAGCCCGGCGGCGAAGGCATCCCCGGCGCCGGTGGTATCCACCACGGAGACGGGACGGGCCGCCACCCGGATCCGCTCCTCGCCATGGATGGCCACCGCACCCTCCTTGCCCTCCGTCAGCACCAGCCACTGCAACTTGTCCCCGGCCAGGGTCAGGGCATGGGCCCAGGGGTCGGTCATCTCCCCCAGATCGGAGCGCGACGCCACCAGCAGGTGGCAGGGCCTGGGATGCTTGCCCCCCTTGGGATATTGGGCCACCACCAGGCACTGCTCCAGCATGGAGGCCATGTACTGGGCCACCGCGCCCCCCGGGTAGTTCACATAGAGGCAGTCCACCCCGCTCTGGGGCAGCTGGCCCGGCAGATCCGGGCGGCGGGGCTGGCGCAGTATGGTGCGCTCCCCGGTGGCATCCACCAGGATGAGCAGCTCGCCGGTCTCGCCGCCAAACCGCTCCACATGCTGACAGTCCAGGCCGTGGCTGCGGGCCTCGGCCAGCAGCCAGTCGCCGGTCTCGTCCAGGCCGATGCGCGAGGCGATGGCGACCCGGTGCCCGGCCCATACCAGCCCTATGCCGGTATTGGCGGCGCCGCCCCCCAGCCGTCGGCCCTGGTCCACGTAGTGCAGGCGGGCCCCCGCCACCAGGGGTTCGGAGAGGGAGAGCACGTGGTCACAGTTGAGATTGGCGAGCAGCAGGATGCGGGACATGGGGAAACCTCCGGGAGAGCGAAGGCTCATTATAAAGAGAAAGGGCCATGACGGCCCTCCCGGGGATGGCGGGGTTTGTGAACCCGCTCAAGCTTTCGCCGCGACCGGCTCAGCCCAGTACCGACTCGGCGCTGGCGTACTCGTAGCCCAGGGCCTGGGCCACCGCCCCCTGGGTCACCTTGCCCTTGAACACGTTCAGGCCAGCCCTCAGGTGCTTGTCCTCCTTGAGTGCCTGGACATAGCCCTTGTCCGCCAGCGCCAGCACGAACGGCAGGGTGGCGTTGGTCAACGCGAAGGTGGAGGTGCGCGCCACCCCGCCCGGCATGTTGGCCACGCAGTAGTGGATGATGCCATCCACCACATAGGTGGGATCCTCATGGGTGGTCGGATGGGAGGTCTCGAAGCAGCCCCCCTGATCGATGGCCACGTCCACCAGCACAGAGCCCTTGCGCATCAGCCCCAGCATGGGGCGGGTCAGCAGCTTGGGCGCCGCCGCCCCCGGGATCAGCACGGCGCCGATCACCAGATCCGCCTGGGCGAGGCAGGCCTCGATATTGACCTGGGTCGAGTAGAGGGTCTTGAGGGCCGGGCCGAACAGGCCATCGAGCTCCCGCAGCCGCGGCAGGGACTTGTCGAGCAGGGTGACATCGGCCCCCAGACCCAGAGCCATGCGCGCCGCGTTGATCCCCACCACTCCCCCACCCAGCACCACGACCCGGGCGGGCGCCACGCCGGGCACGCCGCCGAGCAGGGTGCCGTTGCCCCCCTGGGCCTTCTCCAGGCTGTGGGCCCCGGCCTGGATCGCCATCCGCCCCGCCACCTCGGACATGGGGGCCAGCAGCGGCAGGCCGCCACGCTCGTCGGTCACCGTCTCGTAGGCGATGGCCACGGCGCCCGAATGGACCAGCAGCTGGGTCTGCACCGGATCCGGTGCCAGGTGCAGGTAGGTGAACAGCAGCTGATCCGGGCGCAGCAGCTCGCACTCCTCCGGCTGCGGCTCCTTCACCTTCACTATCATCTCGGCCCGGGCGAAGATCTCCGCCGCACTGGCCACCAGCTCGGCCCCCGCCCCCTGGTACTCGGCATCGGACAGGCCGATCGCCTCGCCCCCCTGCCGCTGCACCAGCACCTGGTGGCCCCGGGCCGTCAGCTCCTGCACCCCGGCGGGGGTCATGCCGATGCGGTATTCGTGGTTTTTGATTTCCTTGGGTACGCCAATGATCATCTCGATGCTCCTGCGTTCGTCCTTGTCCCCCGCCGGCGTCGCTATGGCCGAGCCGGCAGCATGCCTAAAAATCGCAACAACCAGCCCAGCATGATGGTGGAGTCCACCTCCTGCTCCAGGGAGGCGAGGAAGGCCTGATAGCGTTCCGGCGCCAGACTCTGCTGCCGTTTCTCGATCAGCGCCCTGTCGTAGTCCACCGAAAATTCAGGGTGACCCTGGATGGCGACTATGTGTTCCCCCTGGCCGAACATGAAGTTCGGACAGAAATCATTGCCCGCCAGGCGACGCCCGCCAGAGGGCAGGCGCATCACCTGATCCTGGTGGCTGGCGAGAATGCGGATCCGATCCAGCCCTGGCTGCATCCAGGGCTCGCTCGCCAGCATGGCATTGCTGGCCACCCCCAGTCCCCAGCCCTTGTCGGACTTGCCCACCTCGCCCCCCAGGGCCTGGGCGATCAGCTGATGGCCGAAGCAGACGCCCGCCAGCTTGACCCTGGCCTCATCTGCCCGGCACACCCACTCCCGCAGCGCCACCACCCAGGGGGTATCGCCATAGGCGTCGTGGCGCGAGCCGGTGATGAGCCAGCCATCGCACTCGTCCAGATCGGTCGGCAGCTCGCCATCCAGGGCCGACCAGACCCGAAACTCCAGGTGGGGCGCCAGGGCCCTGAATCCCTCGATAAACATCCCGGAATAGACCCGGCCAAACTGCTGCTCGAACTCGGGGTCCAACCGATCACAATCGAGAATTCCCAGTCGCATCCTTCACTCCTTTGCGTCACATCTCAGGGGGCCGACCGAAATCGGCCCTGGGCCCTATTTCATGGTCGGCATGGCGAATTCGGCGCCGGCGCGCAGGCTCTGGGGCCAGCGGGCGGTCACCGTCTTCATCTTGGTGTAGAAGCGTACCCCATCCGGCCCGTGCATGTTGAGCGGCCCGAAGAGGGATCGCTTCCAGCCACCAAAGCTGTGAAACGCCATGGGCACCGGGATGGGGACGTTCACCCCTACCATACCGACCTGCACCCGGGTGGTGAAGTCCCGCGCCGTGTCGCCGTCGCAGGTGAAGATGGCGGTGCCGTTGCCGTACTCGTGTTCGTTGATGAGGCGCAGCGCCGTCTCGTAGTCCGGCGCCCGCACGATGGCGAGCACGGGGCCGAAGATCTCCTCCCGGTAGATGCGCATCTCGGGGCCGACCCGATCGAACAGGCTGCCGCCGATGAAGTAGCCCTCGCCGTGGCTCAGGCCCCGGCCATCCACCACCAGCTCGGCCCCCTCGGCCACCCCCTGATCCACATAGCCGCGCACCCTGGCCAGGTGCTCCCGGCTGATGAGGGGCCCCATCTCGTTCTCCGGGATCGAACCGAGGCCGGGCCCGACCCGCAGCCCCTCAACGAGCGGTGCCAGCCTGGCCACCAGGGCATCGGCGGTGTCGTCCCCCACCACCAGGGCCACCGAGATCGCCATGCAGCGCTCGCCGGCCGCGCCATAGGCGGCGCCCATCAGGGCGGAGACCGCCTGGTCGAGATCCGCATCCGGCATCACCAGCATGTGATTCTTGGCGCCGCCCAGGGCCTGCACCCGCTTGCCGTGGGCCGAGGCGGTGGTATAGATGTATTCGGCGATGGGAGTGGAGCCGACGAACGACACCGCGGCCACCCTGGGGTCGGTGAGCAGCACGTCCACCACCTCCTTGTCGCCGTTGATGACGTTGAGTACCCCGTCCGGCAGTCCGGCCTGCTTGAGCAGCTCGGCCATGCGCAGGGCAAGAGAGGGATCCTTCTCGGAGGGCTTGAGGATGAAGCTGTTGCCGCAGGCCAGGGCCACCGGGAACATCCACAGCGGCACCATGGCCGGGAAGTTGAACGGCGTGATGCCGGCGCACACCCCGACCGGCTGCATCAGGGAATAGCTGTCCACCCCGCGCCCCACATTGAGGGAGTGCTCCCCCTTGAGCAGATGGGGAATGCCGCAGGCGAACTCCACCACCTCCAGCCCCCGGGTCAGCTCCCCCTGGGCATCGGAGAACACCTTGCCGTGTTCGCGGCTGATGAGGCGGGCCAGCTCGTCCCTGTGCTGCTCCATCAGTTCCTTGAAGCGAAACAGCACCCGGGCCCGCACCAGGGGCGGGGTCTGGGACCAGTCGGCGAAGGCGCGCTCGGCGCAGGCTATCGCCTCGGCACACTCATCGGCGGTACTGAGGACGACCGAGCCCTGCGGCTGTCCGGTGGCCGGATCGAAGATGGCACCGAAACGCTCGCTGCGGCTCTCCCTCGTCTCGCCGTCGATAAAGTTGTCAATCCTGTAACTCATAAATCCTCCGTGATGGGTCATTCGTCCTCCCTCTGCCGCGCCGAAAAGAGGCATGGGGGGTGACACCCTCGGCGGGCGTCACCCCGAGTAATTAGGGGTCAATCCTGGGCCAGCAGGGCGTCCTGCAGCAGGGTGAAGAGACCGTCGATCTCGCTGCGCTCTATGATGAGGGGGGGCGACAGGGCGATGATGTCGCCGGTCACCCGGATAAGCGCTCCCTTCTCGAAGCAGCGCACGAACACCTCATAGGCCCGCTTGCCCGGCGCGTCCGCCATGGATTCCAGCTCAATGCCCGCCACCAGGCCGTAGTTGCGCACGTCCTTGACGTGCTTGCAGCCCTTCAACGAATGGGCCGCCTCCTCCCAGTAGCCCGCCAGCTCGGCCGCCCGGGTCAGCAAGTTTTCATTGCGGTAGATCTCGAGGGTGGCCAGGCCGGCGGCGGCGGCCACCGGGTGACCCGAGTAGGTGTAGCCGTGGAACAGCTCGATGGCCCCCTTGCCCGCCGCCATCATGTCGTCATGGATATGGTCTTGCACCAGCACGGCCCCCATGGGGATGGCGCCATTGGTGAGCCCCTTGGCACAGGTGATCATGTCGGGGATGACATCGAACTCCTGGGCGGCGAAGGGGGAGCCGAGGCGACCGAAGCCGGTGATCACCTCGTCGAAGATGAGCAGGATGCCGTGTTTGGTGCAGATCTCCCGCAGCCGCTTGAGGTAGCCCTTGGGGGGCATGATGACGCCGGTGCTGCCGGCGATGGGTTCGACGATGACGGCCGCTATGTTGCTGGCGTCATGGAGGAAGACGATCTTCTCCAGCTCGTCGGCCAGGGTCAGGTCTTCGTCGGGCAGGCCTCTGGTGAAGGCATTCCTGGCGATATTGAGGGTGTGGGGCAGGTGATCCACCCCGCCGAGCAGGGAGCCGAACCACTTGCGGTTGCCGGGAATGCCGCCGACCGAGATGCCGCCGAATCCCACCCCATGGTAGCCGCGCTCGCGGCCGATGAGCCGGGTGCGGGTGCCCTGACCGCGGGCCCGCTGCCAGGCCAGGGCGATCTTGAGCGCCGTGTCCACGGACTCCGACCCGGAGTTGGTATAGAAGACGTGGCCGAAGCCCTTGGGGGCTATCTCCACCAGCTGGTTGGCCAGCTCGAACGGCAGGGGGTGGCCCATCTGGAACGTGGGGGCAAAGTCGAGGTGGGCGATCTGCTGGGAGACCGCCTCGGCAATTTCCCGCCGGCCATGGCCCGCGTTGCAACACCAGAGGCCGGCGGTGCCATCCAGTATCTTGCGGCCATCCTCTGCGCGATAATACATGCCCTCGGCAGACTTGAGGATCCGTGGCGCCGCCTTGAACTGCTGGTTGGCGGTGAAGGGCATCCAGAAGGCGGACATGTCCGCCGGCGTATTGATGTCACTGACAACTTTCATGGTCACCTCATCCTTAAGGTGTTTAGCTACTCAGGGTGATCGCCTATTAAATTAAACACCTGTATCCATAAAAAAGGGCGCTATGCTGCCCAGTGATGGTGTCACCCCGACCAGGGTGGTATAAGATATTTAACACAAATTCAATAATAGTAAACACTCGAGGAGAACAGAAGGATGGATATAGGTCAACGCCTCAAGGCGGTCCGCACCAAGGCGGCTCTGTCCCAGCGCGAACTCGCCAAGCGCTCGGGGGTGACCAACGGCTTTATCTCCCAGATAGAAAAAAATCAGGTCAGTCCCTCGGTCGCCTCCCTGCGCAAGGTGCTGGAAGGCATTCCCATGTCCCTGGCCAGCTTCTTCACCGACGAGACGGCCCTCGACTCCGAGGTGGTCTTTCGTGCCGCCGACATGCCGGATCTCGGCAGCCACCCCATCAGCTACCGCCTGGTGGGGCACAGCCGCGCCAACCGCGCCATCGGCATGTTGCAGGAGAGACTGCCCCCCGGCGCCGACACCGGCGACGACATGCTGAGTCACGATGGCGAAGAGTGCGGCATCGTCATCCAGGGCCGGGTCGAGGTGACCATAGGCGAGCAGATCCACCTGCTCGGCGCCGGCGATGGCTACTACTTCGACAGCCGCACCCCGCACCGCTTTCGCAACGTCGACGAGCAGGAGTGCGTGCTGATCTCCGCCAACACACCGGCCACCTTCTGACCCGGGCCAGCGGCGATCCTGGCCAGCGCCTGTTTAAGAAGTTGTTACAAGCCGGATTTACAGGCGGCGAAATGTTTAGCATATTGATACGCGGATGACCTTTGCACGTTCAAGGAGCGAACATGAGTGATATGAACCTGGCCCAGTGGCAATACCGACAGGCCCAGCTGACCCTCCCCACCCAGGCGTTCATCGACGGCAGCTACCGGGATGCGGTCCATGGTGCCACCTTCGAGTGCATCAATCCGGCCAATGGCCAGCTGCTGGCCAATGTCGCCGCCTGTGATGCCGCCGATGCCGAACTGGCGGTCAAGGCCGCCCGCGCCGCCTTCAACGACAGGCGCTGGGCGGGACAATCCCCCAAGGAGCGCAAGCTGGTGTTGCAGCGCTTCGCCGAGCTGATGCGGCTCCACCGGGTCGAGCTGGCCCTGCTGGAGTCCCTAGACATGGGCAAGCCCATCTCGGACGCCATGGGTTACGATGCCCCCGCCGCCGCCAACTGCATCGCCTGGAACGGCGAGGCCATCGACAAGCTCTATGACGAGGTGGCCCCGGTCGAAGAGGGGGCCCTGGCCCTGGTGACCCGGGAACCGCTCGGGGTGGTGGCCGCCATCGTCCCCTGGAACTTTCCCCTGGTGATGGCGTGCTGGAAGCTGGGCCCGGCGCTCGCCACCGGCAACTCCGTCATCCTCAAGCCGTCGGAAAAATCCCCCCTCACCGCCCTGCGCATCGCCGGCATCGCCAAAGAGGCGGGCATTCCGGACGGCGTCTTCAACGTGCTGCCGGGCTTTGGCCATACCGTGGGCGAGGCGCTCGCCATGCACATGGATGTGGACTGCATCACCTTCACCGGCTCCACCCGGGTCGGCAAGCATCTGGTGGAGTGCTCAGGCAAGTCGAACCTCAAACGCGCCTTCATGGAGTGCGGCGGCAAGAGCCCCAACATCATACTGGCGGATGCGCCGGATCTGGACGCTGCCGCCAAGAGTGCGGCCGCCGCCATCTTCTACAACCAGGGGGAAGTGTGCACCGCCGCCTCCCGGTTGCTGGTGCAAAACAGCATCAAGAGCGACTTCATCGAGCGGCTGCTGGTCCATGCCAGGGAGTGGGTCGCGGCGGATCCCCAGGATCCCGCCACCCGCATCGGTGCCATGGTGGATGGCATCCAGATGGAGCAGGTTCTGCGCTATATCGAGATAGGCAAACAGGAGGGGGCCAGGCTGCTGCTCGGCGGCGAGCGCACCCGGGAGGAGAGCGGCGGCTTCTACATAGCCCCCACCATCTTCGATGAGGTGACCCCCCAGATGCGCCTCTTCCGCGAGGAGATCTTCGGCCCCGTGCTCGCCATCACCGGCTTCGACACCCTCGAGGAGGCCATTGCCCTTGGCAACGACACCGACTACGGCCTGGCAGCCGCCATCTGGACGGCGGATCTGAACAAGGCGATCAAGGGCTCCCGCGCCCTGCGCGCCGGTACCGTGTTCGTCAACAACTGGGACGGCGGCGACATGACGATGCCCTTTGGCGGCTTCAAGCAGTCGGGCAACGGCCGCGACAAGTCCCTGCACGCCCTGGAGAAATACACAGAGCTCAAGAGCACCTGGATACAGCTCGAGTCCTGATCCTGGCGCCGGGGTGAACATGGGAGGGGGGCTTGCCCCCCCTTTCTCGTTTTTCCCCTTCCCTCACCCGAGTCGATTGATATAATCATCAGCTACACAAACCCTTCAATATCAAGATAAAAATGCTTTTTCTCGTGGGAAGCGTGCTGCTGCTGGTGATAGGGCTGCCACTGCTGTTTTTCCTGCTGGGTCAGGGGGAGGCCTATGTCACCTGGGGCCCCTGGATTTCGGCCATAGTGCTTATGCTGTGGGTGTTGCTGGATATCGGCAAGATCCGCCGGGGGTGAGGCGAAGCGCCGGATCCCCGGCCATAAGTTGCATGTTAATCACTATTTAATCGCTTCTTTCCCGTCGCCGGGATGGCTACACTGCGGGTTTGGCGATGTCAGTCACATCCGCCGTCCAGCGAAGGTCATCCAATGCCACAACAGATCCAGCGCCAGGGCATCCTCTATGCCTTGTGTGCCTATACCCTCTGGGGCATAGCCCCCGTCTACTTCAAGCTGATCGCCGAGGTGCCCGCCGCCGAGATCCTCACCCACCGCATCATCTGGTCCTGTGCCCTGCTGGTGATCCTGGTGCTGCTGGGTCGCCAGTGGTCCAAGGTGCGCGCCGTGCTGCGCAAACCCAGGGTCTTGATGACCCTGGCCCTGACCTCTACCGTGGTGGGGGGCAACTGGCTGCTGTTCATCTGGGCCATCAACAATGGCCACATGCTGGATGCGAGTCTGGGCTACTACATCAATCCCCTGTTCAACGTGCTGCTCGGCATGGTGTTTCTCGGGGAGAAGCTGCGCCGCCTGCAGTGGTGGGCCGTGGGCCTCGCCTTCATCGGCGTGGCGGTGCAACTGATAGCGTTCGGCTCCCTGCCCTGGATCGCCCTGGTGCTGGCCAGCTCCTTCGCCTTCTATGGCCTCATCCGCAAGAAGCTGGCCCTGGATGCCCTCACCGGTCTGCTGCTGGAGACCCTGATCCTGCTGCCCCCGGCGGCCATCTATCTGTGGGGCATCGCCGACAGCCCCACCAGCCATATGACCGACAACAGCCTCTACCTCAACCTGATGCTGATTGCCGCCGGCGCCGTCACCACGGCCCCCCTGCTCTGCTTCACCGCCGCCGCGACCCGGCTCAAGTTTTCCACCCTGGGGTTCTTCCAGTACATAGGGCCCAGCCTGATGTTCATCCTGGCGGTCACCCTGTATGGGGAGGCGCTGCGCACCGACAAGCTCATCACCTTCGCCTGCATCTGGAGCGCCCTGGTGCTGTTCAGCCTGGACGGCCTGCGCAGCAGCCGGCGTCCGTCCCAGCCCGCGCCCCGATAAATCCGCAGACACACCCGGCATTGGCCGGGTGTGTCCTGTCTGGTCTCGACCCGGGATCGCAATAATCTACAAGCGTCCTGCCTTCATCTGGGGTATTGATAGGGGATGAAACCCATAGCCCCCATTCACTACTGGCACTCCCCCCACCTGCCGGGACTGGAGCTGTCCCACTCCCATCACAGGGAGTTCAGCTATGGCCGTCACGTCCACCTGGACTATCACGTCGGCCTGGTGCAGCGCGGTGGCCAGAAGTTCATCCACAAGGGCAACAGCCACGCCCTGGTGCGCGGCGAACTCTCCACCGTCAATCCCGACGAGATGCACGACGGCCTGAGCCTGCTGCCGGAGGGGTACGAGGTGCGGGTCTTCTCCATCGATCCCGCCACCCTGGCCAACTGGCTGCCCGGTGGCGAACACTTCTTCGACCGCGCCCTGCAGCGGCGCCCGGATCTCTACGCCGGTTTCGCCCGCCTGCACATGTACCTGGAAGATCCCCTGGCCGACGGCCTGCTGGCCCAGAGCACCCTGCTGACCCTGCTCGGGGATCTGCTGCACCTGGCCCCCTGCGAGCACAGGCTGTCGGATCCCCAGCTCAGGTTCCTGCGCGAGCATCTGCTGGACCGACTCGACCAGCCCCACAGCCTGGAGGAGCTCGCCGCCCTGTTCGGGCTGGATCGCTTCGCCTTCCTGCGTCAGTTCAAGAAAAAAAGCGGCATGACCCCCTACGCCTGGCTCAAGCGGCTGCGGCTCGAGCGCAGCAAGGCCCTGCTCGCCCGGGGCATGGCGGTGAGCGAGGTGGCGCTGACGGTAGGCTTCTTCGATCAGAGCCATTTCCACCACGGCTTTCGCCAGGCCTTCGGCATCACGCCGGCGCAATACCGCCAGCAGATGCAATCTTTTACAAGCCGCGGCCATCCCTGAGCTGGCAAGCTCTTCTCCTCATCGCCGGCACAGTAAAGGAAAGCAGCCACATGCAGAGCCTGTTCATCACCCTGGGACTCCTCCATCTCATCGCCCTGGCAAGCCCGGGGCCCGATTTTGCGCTGATCCTGCGCACCAGCCTGCACAGGCCCACCGCCCTGGGCGCCGCCATCGGCATCGCCCTCGCCATCCTGTTGCACGCCACCTTCAGCCTGACCGGCATCAGCCTGCTGATCGCCAGTCACCCCTGGTTGTTCACCCTGGTGCGGCTGGTCGGGGCCCTCTATCTGGGCTGGCTCGGCTGGGGTGCCCTCAGGGCCGCCTGGCAGGGTGGCGAGGCCGACCGCCTGCAGGCAGGGAGCGAACGGGGCGGACTGGCCCTCGGCATTCGGCGCGGACTCGCCACCAATCTGCTCAATCCCAAGGCGCTGTTGTTCTTCGTCGGCCTGCTGGCGGCCATGGTCACCCCCCAGGTGGGCAGCCTGACCCGGGGCCTGTTGATCCTGGAGCTGTTCCTGCTCTCCCTGGCCTGGTTCGGCCTGCTCGCCTGGTGCCTCTCCACCCCGCGAGCCCAGCGCCTGCTCGGCCGGGTGCAGCGCCCCCTCAATCTGGTCACCGGCCTGCTGTTCGGCGCCGTCAGCCTCTCCATTCTGGGCGGCATGGCCGAGCAGCTCATTTAACGCGGGCAACGGCGCGGCGCCCCCCTCAGGGGCCAGGCCCCGGCCCGCTCTTTGGGTGTCCGGACCCAGCCTCTCCCTCCCGGGCGACATTGCCGGGCGGAATGGCCGGGCAGCTTATCCAGCACGGATAGCCCGGGCCGATAAGGCCCCTTTGGGGGCTAAGTCTCCCCTCGCCCGGCCTCGCGCAGCAGCCGACCCAGTCGCGCCATCAGCTCGGGGTGATCGGTGTGGGCGAGGTTGAGTCGCATGTGACGCTGCCCCTCCTCGCTCCGGGTGAAGAGGGATCCCGGCGCCAGGGCGATGCCTTCGGCCAGGGCCGACTGGGCCAGGGTCTCACTGTTGACCCCGTCCGGCAGCCGCACCCAGCGAAACAGGCCCCCCTGGCCATCGAACTCCAGCCGACAGCCCAGTCCCGCCAGCCAGTCGTCGACACGCCCCCCCGCATCGCACAGCCGCTGGCGGATCCGCCGCAGCTGCCGATCGTAGTGGCCATCTCGCAGCAACCCGGTCAGCATCCGCTCCCCTATCTCCATGGTCACCCCGCCGCACACCTGCTTCAGGCCGGCGAGGCTGGCGGCCAGGGCCGGGCTGGCCGCGACGAAACCCAGTCTGAGGTTGGCGCTGAGCAGCTTGGAGAACCCCGACACATAGGTCACCCGATCCCAGCCCCCCAGGCTGGCCAGCCTGGGCACCTCCCCGAGCAGATCCCCATAGAGGTCATCCTCGATCAGATGGCAATCCCAGCGGGACAGCAATGCCAGCAGGCTGAACGCCTGGGCAGGCGAGAGCGACTGGCCGGTGGGGTTGTGCAGCAGGCCGGAGGTGAGATAGAGCCGCGGCTTCTCCTCCCTGAGCCAGCGCTCCAGCAGGGTCAGATCGGGGCCATTCGGGGTGCGGGGCAGGGAGAGCACCCGGGCACCATGCAGGCTCAGGACACCGTGGAAGTTGAAGTAACAGGGGTCATCCACCAGCACGGTATCCCCGGGGCGCAACAGCAGGCGCAGCAGCAGATCCAGCGCCTGCATGGTATTGGCCGTGGTCACCAGCTGGCCCGGGGTCAGCGCCATGCCGAGCACCGCCAGGCGATCCCTCAGGGTCTCGCGCAGGGGGCGATAGCCGGCGGCATCGCCATACTCGGCCAGCCTGAGGTTGGGCTGCCGACTCACCTGGCGCAGGGCCTGGCGCAGGTTGTCACCATCGAGCCAATCGGCGGGCAAGAAGCCGCAGCCGGGACGGCTCGCCCCCTGTTCGCCGATCAGGGCGCGCCGGGAGACGCTCAGAAAATCCTGGGGCAGCAGCTGCCCCAGGCTGTCGCCATCCGGCACCGGGCCACGGCGGGAGACGAAGTAGCCACGCCCCTGGCTGGCATGGACCAGCTGCTGGCCCTTGAGCCGGTCAAGGGCGTCCACCACGGTGAACTTGCTCACCCCGAACTGGCGCGTCAGGGCATGGATGGAGGGGAGCCGCGTCCCCATGGGCAGCACGCCCTCCCGGATCAACTGGCCGAGGTGGTCCGTGATTTGAACCACCTTGGGCTCCCCTGGCCTGAATACCAACGCTGGGATCATCATGGCTGCCTCCTTGCGCAACTTTACCGGCCACTTTACCGGCAAAGTAATGCCAAATGAATACCGTCCTTCCCTGCCCCCCCATAGAGGGCGAGATTAGAGTTGCCCCAGCAAATGAGGCCCATCCACGGCCTAGCCCCTATCTGCCGGAACTCAACTATGCCAAGCATCACCTTCCTGGAAAGCGGCGTCGTCATCGACTCACCCGACCCGATCCGCCTGCTCGACATGGACGACCACATCCGGTTCGCCTGTCGCGCCGGCAATTGCGGCACCTGCACCATCAATGTCGTCGAGGGGCAGGACCAGCTCTCTGCCCTGACACCCAGGGAGCAGCGGCTGTTCGCGCTGACAAAACAGACCGATACCAACCTGCGCCTGGCTTGCCAATGCAAGGTGCTGGGCGACGTCATTCTTCGCTAACTCAACCTGAGGACTCTCAAATGGACTTGAAAAATCGCATCACGGACCGCGCCATCGTTCGTCGCAAACCCCTGCTCTCCCTTCAGGAGAGCGCCAGGGTAAAGCGGGAGCTGGACGCATTTCTCGATACCAAGATTGACGAGTGGAACCGCACCGTTCCCTTCGCCCGCCACCTGGAGGGGTCCGAAGTCAACCTGCCCTACTATCGCCAGACCCTCATGGAGCATGCCTGGCGTATCCGCCTGATGCGCAGCGCCCAGTGCAACAACCTGCACAAGATCAGCCGCATCAATGCCGAAGCCGCCCAGCGCTATGCCGCCTATCAGGATGAAGAGATGCTGCACGACACCCTGTTCATTCAGGATGCGGAGCGGATCGGCGTCAGCCAGGAAGAGATCTATCGCACCGAGCCCAGCTTCTACACCCGGCTGCTGGCCGGCTACCTCTATTTCGTGGCCGAACACGAGAAGCCCCTCGGCGTGGTCTGCTACAGCTATCTGGTCGAGTACACCACCCAGAAGATCACCCCCAAGCAGATTGCCGCCATGGCCGACTCCCTGGGCAAAGACAAGATTGCCGGTCAGGCCGCCCATCTGAACACCGATCTGGTGGAGGATCACACCCAGGAGATGTGGGACATCCTGCATCTGCTCATCGAGAGCGAGCAGGACATCGTCGACATCAAGCGCTACTTCAGCGAAATCCAGGAGCTGCTCAAGCTGTTCTTCGTGGAGCTGTACGAGAAGCATGGCCAGGCCACAGGGCAAGCCGCATAAGCACGGAGCGGGGCCTGTCCATCAGGCCCCCAAGGAGTGACCCCATGAATTCACGCACAGGTGTCCTGATCCTGTCCCACCAGCTGCTCTCCATGGTCGCCCCACTGCAACAGCAGCTGGCGGCCCGAGGACTCGAGTGTTATGTCCTCTCTTCCCGCCCATCCCGCGCGCTCACCCCTCCCTGGCGGGATAGGGTCAGCCAGCTCGAGATCACCGATGGCCATGCACTGACCATGCAGGACATAGCGGCCTGCCTGGCGCGCCTGCCCGACGAGGTCACCCTGGTCGCCTGTATCTCGGTATGGGATGGCTATCGCGAGCTCATGGCACAGACCAATGGCCTGCTCGGCGCCACCGACCTCGACGTGAGCTGCGTGACCCGATTGCGGGACAAGCTCACCATGCGACGCTGGCTGCACGGAGACGGACTCTCCCGGGTGCAAGCCCAGCCGCTTACCGACGCCTTGTGGCAAGGGATCACGGATCCCAGCGCCTTCTTCATCAAGCCCAGAACCGGGCTCGCCTCATTCGGCGCATTTCGGGCGGACAAGCTGGATCAACCTGACCAGCTCGAGACGCTGTGGCGACAGGCCTGCGCCGATCAGGCCTATGCCGGTGTCTTTGAGGGGGAACCGGAATTCATCATCGAAGACCTGATCCAGGGCACCGAGTATTGCTTCGAGGTCATAGTGACGAAGGGAGAGGCGCAGGTACTGGCCGTCCATGAAAAGATAGACATGCACCAGCAGGGCTTTACCGTGCTGGAGAACGCCTGCGTCTGCCCCCCGGTCTCGGTACAAGCCGAGCAACTGGCGCAGGGCAAGACCTTCGTCACCCGTTGCCTGGCGAGCCTGGAAGTCACCACGGGCTTGTTCCATATCGAGGCCAAGTTTGCCGAACGGCAAGGGTGGGAGATGGTCGAGATCAACCCGCGCATCGGCGGTGCCTACATACTGGAGAGCACCCGGCATCACGCCGGGGTGGACCTGCTCTCCCTCTGGCTAGACAGCCTGTTGTCACGGCCGCTTCAGCCGGTGCAACCCTCGAACCGGCGCAGCTTCTTTCGTGTCTTCTTCGGTCAGAGTGGCCGCACCCTGGCGCGCATCCAGCCCCGGAACGGCGCCGAGGTCCCCCTGCTCGATCAGCGCCTGTTTGTGCAGGAGGGTGATCGCCTGCCACAGATAGAGCGGGAGATCTTCATCGGCCAGGCCCTCTGGGACATCTCGGCGCTGCCGCACCACAACTTCTCCGACTTCGCCGCCAGCACGGCGCACCACTTCCAGGTGGAGTATCACCCATGAACATCGTCATCCTGCACCGCCTGCCCTATGGCAAGATCCGCTACGACCAGGTGATAGACCAGGGCTCGCACCGGGTCGATTACCTCTGCCTGCCCGGCGGCCAGGCAGACCTTCCCCCCGGGAGCCACCACCATGAGGTCGCCAGCTTCGAGGCCGAGGAGCTGGCCCGCCAGTGCGCCCCTCTGCTGCGCGCCGCCGACCGGCTGATCGCCCGCTCAGAGTACGAGCTGCTGGCGGCGGCCCTGCTGCGCGAGCGTTTCGCCATCCCAGGAGATCGCCCGGCGGCCATATTGCCCCTGCGAGACAAGTGGGCCATGCGCCTGCGCTGTCGCGCCGCCGGCATCCCCCAGCCCGACTTCTGGTCCCTTGAGGCTTTTGCCCGCCTGCCGGACGGCCCCGGCTGTTTCGTGCTCAAACCCAGGCTGGAAGCCTCCAGCACCGGGATAGTGATGGGGGACAGGCAGAAGCTGCTCGGCGCCATCGGGCAGCTGACCCGCCCGGACGACTATTTCGTCGAGGCCTTCATCCCCGGCAGCATCTGTCATCTGGACGGCTTCCTGCGCGATGGCGAGGTCGTGCAATCCATCACCAGCCGCTATGTGGGCAACTGCCTCGACTACGCCGGGGGCGCCCCCCTGGGCTCGGTCCAGATAGCCCCCCAGCCGCAGATGGAAACGCTGCTGCGCCAGACCCTGGCCGCCCTGGGGCAGGCGCAGGGTTGCTTCCACTTCGAGCTGATCCAGGATGAGGCGGGCCGGGTTTATTTCCTCGAGACCGCCTGCCGGGTCGGCGGGGCCGGGGTCGCCGATACCTTCGCCCTGAGGACGGGGCTCAACCTCTATCACATCGACCTGCAATACCAGCTCCACGGGGAGATCACCCAGCAGGCGGCCCCCCTGACCGACACCCACTACGGCTGGTTCGTCTACCCGGCCCACCACAGGGGCGAGACCCAGCGCATCCACTTCGACCACGGCCGCTGGGGCGCCCTGCTGCACAGCTGGCATCAGGCGACGCCTGTGGCGGCACGCCCCGGCAGCATCAGCTATGCCACCGGTGCCACCCCCTTGTCCGGCATAGTGCAGGGCCAGGCACAGACCCTACCTCTCGCCCTCGGCGCCCTGCTGGAGCAGACCCGAGTGGAATACATTTCGACCCCGCCCGCGCGGATGGAGGTATCAGCATGACCCCCTGTTTCGTCATCGTCGGTTACAACAATGTGCGCATCTATGATGTCGCCAAGCTCCGCCAGCTGGCCCACGGCCGATTCGACTGCCAGCTGGTGCTGGTGGTGGAGCGGGCCAGCCTGCAAGACTGGCAGGCTGCCGACCTGGTGATCCAGGCGGAGCTCGGCCAGAGCCCCGCACTGGCGCGGGTGTGCGAGGCCCTGGCCGACGCGGCCATGACACCGGTCGGCATACTCCCCTTCTCCGACAGGGGGGTACCGCTCGGAGCCATGCTGGCCCAGCACTACCGGCTGCCCGGCGCCCGGCCAGAGGCGGCCCTGGCGGGCCTGGACAAGGGGCGTTTTCGGGCCATGGAGGCCGAGGTTCCCGCCCCGGATCACTATCTGCCCCTGACGGCCCGGGCCATCGACAGCCTGGCCTCCCTGGTCGCCACCCGGGAGGCATTTGGCGGCACCGGCTTCATCAAGCCGGTGGCCGAGGGCAACAGCCGGGGCTGCATGGCCGTCCATGAAGACACCGACTGCGCCGCCGTCTGGGAGGAACTGGCCCCCTATCACGCCAGCGGCATCATGATGGAGCCCCTCATCGAGGGGGCCCGGGAATTCAGCTGGGACTATGTGGCCGGTTGCCGCTGGCTGACCGAGAAACACACCACCCAGGGGGAGTACCGCGCCGAGTACCAGCAGATAGTGCCCGCCCGGCTCACCCCGGAGCAGACCCGCTGGCTCAATCAGGCCGGGGGCTTCATGCGCCGACTGCTGGCCGAGGAGTGGGGGGCCTATCACAACGAGCTCTTCCTGCGCGAACAGGGGGCCAGCGCGGTGGAGAGCAACATGCGACCGGCGGGGATGCACATCTGGGATCTCGCCGCCCTCAGCTTCGAGGCGTTCGATCCCTGGCAACGCTGGCTGCACTGGGCCCGCACGGGGCAGACCCACACCGCCCTCCCCCGCCAGCTGGGCTATAGCGGGATCCGCATGTTGCGCCCGCGCCAGAGCGGCACCCTGAGCCGCCAGGCCGATATCCCGCGCCTCGCCCTGTCTCTGGGCATCACCCTGCATCAGGGCGGCTACAGCAAGGTCGTGGGGGAGCGCGTCAGCGCCAGGGTGACCGACAATGGCGGTTTCATGGGCCAGATAGTGTTGCACCATGCCGACTACCCGACCCTGCTGGCCTGGCTCGACACCCTGGCCGATGCCATCGAGGCCGACACCGAGATCGCCTGCGACCAGCCGGTCGTCCACTGTTGAGGAGTACGTCTATGCAGGGAATGCGCTTCTCCGTCTTTCTGGGCTCCCGCATGCTGTCCGGGCTCGGCGATCAGATCCTCCAGTTTGCCGTGCCCCTGCTGGTCTATCGCAGCACGGGGAGCGTTGCCCTCTCCGGGCTGGCCTTCTTCATCGAGTGGCTGCCCCGCCTCATCTCCCTGCCCCTGGCCGGCGTGTTTGCCGACCGGGTCGGCGGACGGCGCGTCTACATACTGGCCGACGGTCTGAGGGCGGCGGCCTGCGTCGTCACCGCCCTCATCATGACCCTGTGGCCCGGCAGCGGCATGGCCCCCATCATGGTGATGATGGCGCTGTGCGCCTTCTGCTATGCCCAGGCCTTCATCGCCCTCGAGACGACCCTGCCCCAGCTGGTGCCTCCCGCCGACATGGCCAAGGCCCAGAGCTGGTTGCAGGTCACCAACAACGGGGCCAGCGTGCTCGGCCCCGCCCTGGCCGCCGCCCTGCTCATCTGGCTGCCGGCCACCCAGCTGCTGTGGGGATGCGCCCTGGGCTTCGCCCTGAGCGCCACCGGAGTATTGGGGCTGACCCGGGGCGCCGCGCCCGCCGCCAACCCCCAGGATCGACGCCGGGCCCTGCTGCCCGAGCTGAGGGTCGGGCTCGGCGCCCTGCTGGCCCAGCCCATACTGCTGCGCCTGGTCGGGCTCGCCATGCTGGTCAACCTGATCGTCGGCCTGGCGCTCGCCACCGCCGCCCCCATGACGCTCGGCTTGTTTGGCCAGAGCGATCAGACCCTGGCCAGCGTCCAGCTCACCATGGGGTGCATCTCCATCGGCGCCTTCCTGCTGATGCCCTGGCTGCTGCGCCGGGTCGCCGTCTACTGGATAGGGCAGCTCGCCTTCCTGCTGATCCTGGCCGGGGGCCTCATCATGGCCATGGCCCCGAGTTTCGGCTGGTATCTGCTGGGATGCGGCCTCAGTTACGGCCTGTGCGGTCTGTTCAATGTCTTCATTCGCACCGAGCGCCTGCACTGGATAGCGGAACAACAGCGGGGAAGGGTGATCAGCCTGATGGTGCTGCTCAATCAGCTCAGCCTGCCCCTGGCCGGGCTCATCATCGCACTGCTGGGAGACAGGGTGGCGGTGCAGGAGATCTTCCTGATGGCGAGCCTGGTGTGCGCCCTGGGCTACCTGCTGCTCTATCGCGCCCTGGCGAGCGCCGCCCGCACCCGGGCCCTACCCGAGCCGACTCAGCCGGTGGCAGGCAGCCGCAGGTAGAGATAACCCTCCCCCGGGCTGCCCCAGCGTGGGTGGCCCTCCTCGTCGTAGGCTCTGTCCAGCAAGCGGATCCTGTCCTTGCCTATCCAGACGTACTGCACCAGGGTGGCGGCGCCGCCAAAATCGGTCGGGCAAAGGCCGATGTCGCTGCGACCCTGATAGTCGCCGGAAGGTTGGCGATGCAGCCAGATGTCACAGCCGCCGCGCAGGGAGAGCTGGGAAGGGGTCAGGCCCGCGAGCAGGGCGGGATCCCGCCAGGCACCGGCAAAGCCGCTGGCCCTGGGCATGGTCAGCTCGCTCATCAGGATGCGCCCCTGCGGCCCGGCACTGAAACGATAGATGCGCTGGCGAAAGGGTCGCTCGGGACGCCCGGCCAGGCTCTGCTCGGCATAGACCCAGCGCACCCCGGCCCCGCCCGGCCAGATCTCTGTCAGCCTCAGGGTGGCATTGGCAAAGCGCGGGTCATAACCGGCCTGCTCGGCGTTGCTGAACTCGCCACGAAACCAGGAGAGCAGCGGCTCCATATTCACCAGGCTCGCCGTTGAGGCGCCCGGGAGCGCCACAAAGGGGGTGGGCGCCGCCCATGTCAGAGCGGAGCAGAGCAGCACGAGCAGGGCCGCCATCGCCGTGCCCATCGAATCCATCCGAATCATCTTCATGGCGGCGATTATATGAGCTATCGCTCGTAAAAACAGCAAGCCAGATCAAACCCTTAAAGATCCCGGCCTGGCCGCTTCCCCCTCGGCCGCCTCTCTGACAGCCAGGCTGACAGGGCCCGATTTATCCCAAGGCGGGGGCCGCCATGGTGGCGGCCCCCGCTGTCATCTTCCCCCGGCTCCCGGAACCTTCTCTCCTGCCGTCCCGCCTTTTCATCTGGGACACCCACGTTTTGATATCGAGAGCCAGCCTCGCTACGCCTCCCTCAAAAAGATGGGTGTCCCAGACTTCCGCTCACAGAGCGGGCGTTCCCGCTCCCGCTTCCCCTACCATTTATTACCATTAGTGAATTTTGATATCAGTTAAGTGCCATTTCAGTGAACACTCCAGCGCCCTAGACTGCTCCTCGAACCTTAACGAGGAATCTGATATGAAATTCCCCCAAGTCGCTTTGCTGGCCGGCGCCATCGCCTCGGCAATCTCTTTCAACACCTTCGCCGGTGACCTGGTCTCGGTACAGTTCAGCGATGGCCGCCCCGCCGTCACCGGGGTCGAGGCGGTCAACAAAGCGCTCAACCCCATAGGCGTCAACGTGGTCACCGTCGACATCCCCGACGCGGCCAGGCCGCTGCTCGAAGCCTCTCACCGCCGCGCCTTGACCAAAGCGGAGCACGGCGCCCTGATTGCGGCCTTCAACCTGAGTCAGGGGGAGCTGCTGGAGCAGGCCAGGCTCGCAGGGCGCGAACCCGCAGTGCAAGGGGGCGGCGTCGCCACCGAAGAAACCGGCGTAGGCCCCTACCCCAAGGTCTATGACCTGATGGCGCTGGACGAGCGCACCCGCAGCGCCGTGCTCGGCAAATATGGCCGCATGCATGTCAACTCCGCCGAGGACGGCACCGACATCGACGAGGTGATGACGGTCGTCAGCGGCGGCCCCTTCCGCTGGGGCTTTGCCCTGAAAGACGGCAGCATAGCCCGCTTCCAGATAGACAAGGTGGGCCTTGAGGACAAGGCCGTGCGCGTCAGCTATCACGGGCTCGGCATGCACGCCGGGTTGATGGACGCCAGACAGGGGCTGCTGGTGGCCTTCGCCCATGGCCCCGAGGCGTTCACCATGCGCTACCAGGCCGACGTGCCCCACGCCCAGCTGCTCGGCACCAACCCCTGGGCCGATGTCGGCATCACCCTGCCCCCCGCCCCGGGCAAGGTGCAATAAGCCTCCTCCATGGATCGGGCGGTCGGGCAGCAGCCCGGCCGCCTCGTCATGCCCCGCGTTGCCATGACGGGCCGTTGCCGATGGCCCTCCTTGCGATACACACTATGGTGAATAAACTGCGCAATGATGGCACCATCATTTACCAGTAGTGAATTAACGGGGGCAGGATGAACAAGATCACGGCGCTGAACGTCTTTCGCCGGGTGGTGGAGATGGGCAGCTTCAGGGCGGCGGCGGACGACCTGCACCTCTCGCAGGCGGCGGTCAGCAAGAACATCAACGAGCTGGAAGCCTATCTCGGCATTGCGCTGATCAACCGCACCACAAGGCGGCTGAGCGTCACCGAATCGGGCATGGCCTATTACGGCCAGATATGCGCCGTACTGGACAGCCTGGACGCCGCCGACCAGTCCATTATGGCTGCCTCCTTCACCCCCAGGGGCAGACTGAAGATAGGCATGCCCATGTCCTACGGACTGATCCGGCTCAACCCCCTCGTCTGCGAGTTCCAGCGCCGCTATCCAGACATCAGCATCGAGGTGAACCTGAGCGACGCCTACATGGATCTGGTGGATCAGGGGCTGGATGTGGTGATCCGGGGGGCTGGCACCCTGGATGACTCCACCCTGCGCGCCAAACCCCTGTGCGAGGTGCAGCGGGTGCTCTGCGCCGCCCCAGACTATCTCCAGGAGGCGGGCCAGCCCGCCCACCCGGCGGATCTCAAGGGCCACCACTGCCTGCGCTACAGCCTCTCATCCTCCCCCGGCAAATGGTTCTTCAGCCGGGAGGCGGAGAGCGTGGCGGTAGAATTGAAGCCCGCCAGCTTCTGCGCCAACAACGGCATCGCCCTGAAACAGGCGGCCGTGCAAGGGCTCGGGGTGATCCTGGTGCCAGAAGAGTTCGTGTCGAGCGAACTGGCGGACGGCACCCTGGTCAAACTGCTCCCCGACTGGCAACCCGACCCCCACGCCCTGTTCGCCGTCTACCCCTTCCACAAGGAGCAGTCCCGCAACGTGCGGCTCTTTATCGAATTTCTCGTCAAGGCGTTTCAGTTGAGGTGAGCCAGATAGGCGGGAGCCTGGGGCATTCACCTGTTGGCACCCGCCTGCATGTAGGTTCGATTAGCGAAGCGTAATCGGACTAGCGCGGAATCGAACCTACAGCCTATTCGAACCTATTTCTCTGGGATAAACTGGCTTTGGCTATTTAATATGGACATGAAATCGAGAGCTATTGGGGAATAAGATGATGGTCAATTTTATACAAAAATGTGCATCAGCAATAAAAAACACCATGCTTTTTTATCAAAACCACAGCATTGCAATATCGACTTTCAGTGTGATTGTTTTTACAGCGGAATGCTACTTCATGGTCACATTTTACACTTCTTATTTTGGTTTTGATTTTTTCATTTTCGGCGGAATGTCTGACATATATCAAATGGCTTTACATCAAGGAGTAATAATAAAGCTATTGTTGATATCATTTTCTCTGACTGCTATTCCGATTTCTCTTTATAGTTTCTTGACAACCACTGTAAATAATGAAGTTACGACAGAAGAAAAAGTCTATAAATCTCGTGAGATATTGCCAATAATAATTATAATTTTTGTATTTTTGGGCTTTTTAAGTTCACCCATGCTTTTATCTTTTTCATCTAAAATTGACGCAGAAGAAGTGAAAAATGGTTTTTCAGCAAGATATAATATCGAGACAAACAGCGATTCAATACAGTGCAACTCAATTATTGGCGCAACATCGAGCTACGTCTTTATTTGGAATCACAAAAGCATGATTACATCCGCATTACCAAAATCAGAGATAAAGGCTTTAAGTCTTGTTGTTCCACCACCACCAAGTAATAGGTCACCTGCTCCGGGGCGGGATTATAAGCAGAAGATTCAACTTCAAAAAAAATTACAGAAAAATTGGTCATCTACATTAGAAGATAAATGCCATCAATCTGTTACATGGATTGAGTGGTAGCATATAACGCTGTTGTATATACTTCTAAAAAATAGGCAAAAATAGCGCAACATTTTAAAGTCATCCTAATCAAATATAACAACCAACCCGGCATAAAGCCGGGTTGGTTAAGTCAGAAAACAATGAACGTTACAGCGCTTCCTATCTCACATACGCCGTCATCAGCCACTTGGCATCGACCTCGTCGAACTGGATCTGCACCCGCCTCTGCTGGCCGACCCCTTCGAAGTTCAGCACTATCCCTTCCCCAAACCTCGGGTGAAGCCCCCAAGCCACAGTCGGCCACGGTATTGATCCCCCTCCAATCCGCCGAGGAGCAGAGGCAACGTCAGGGACGCCATCAGGGATGATGGCGTAGCCGCAGTCGGCACAGGGACGTGCCGTCTGCGGCGGCCCGTCCGACGTTGGCTCTGGCCCGAGGGGACTGGCGAAGCCAGCGGATTGGCGGGGGTGGCCTTTCTTTTGGTGACTTTTCTTTGGCCACGCAAAGAAAAGTTACTCGCCCAAGCCCGAAGGGCGGGCGAAACCCTATCGAGGGCCCAGCCCTCGCGTCCGTCCTGCACGGCGCCAGCCGTGCTGCCAACAACCAGGCACACAATTTACCCATGACGCTATCTCGGGGATGATCCCCTCTCCCGTTGGGAGAGGGTCAGGGTGAGGGGATTAAAGCGCCTCCAATCTCGCGTAAGCAGTGACGAGCCACTTGGCGCCGACCTCGTCGAACTGGATCTGCACCCGGCTCTGCTGGCCCACACCTTCGAAGTTGAGCACTATGCCTTCGCCGAATTTTGGATGGAGCACCCGCTGGCCGAGCTTGATGCCGCTGGCGTCGAAGCTTTGCTGCACCTCGTTCTGGCTGAAGCGGCCGTACTGGGTGGGTCTGCTGACCTGGGTGCGCAGCCGGATCTCTTCCAGACACTCGGCGGGCATCTCGCGGATAAAGCGGCTCGGCTTGTGGAACATCTCGCGGCCGTAGATGCGGCGGCTCTCGGCATAACAGATGTAGAGCTTCTCCATGGCGCGGGTCATGCCCACGTAACAGAGGCGGCGCTCCTCTTCCAAGCGCCCCGACTCCTCGGTGGATTGCTGGCTGGGGAACATGCCCTCTTCCACACCGACCAGCAGCACCAGGGGATATTCCAGCCCCTTGGCGCTGTGCAGTGTCATCAGCTGCACCGCATCGGCGTATTCGTCCGCCTGATTCTCGCCGGATTCCAGCGCCGCGTGGGCGAGGAAGGCGGAGAGATCGCTCATGTCTTCCAGCTCGTCCGGACGCTGGTACTGGCGGCAGGCGGTGACCAGTTCGTCCAGGTTCTCTACCCGCGCCTGGGATTTCTCGCCCTTCTCCGCCAGATACATGGCCTTGAGGCCGGAGTGCTGGATGGCGATATCCGCCTGCTGGTGCAGCGGCAGCAGGGAGACCTGTTCTTCCAGGGCGTCGATGAGATCCACGAAACCCCGCACCGCGTTGCCGGCTCGACCGGTCAGCACCTTGTCATTGAGCAGCCCCTTGGCTGATTGCCAGAGGTTCTGGCCCTGATCCCGGGCGTTATTGCGCAATATCTCCAGGGTGCGATCGCCTATGCCACGGGTCGGGGTGTTGACCACCCGCTCGAAGCTGGCGTCGTCGCCGCGGTTGTTGATAAGGCGCAAATAGGCCATGGCGTCTTTGATTTCCTGGCGCTCGAAGAAGCGCAGGCCGCCGTAGATGCGGTACGGCATGGCGTCCTGCATCAGCGCCTCTTCCAGCACCCGGGACTGGGCGTTGGAGCGATAGAGGATGGCGCAGTCGGCGAGCAGGCCGCCCTTCTCTTTCCAGTCCTTGAGGCGGCCGACCACGAAGCGGGCCTCGTCCACCTCGTTGAAGGCGGCATACAGGGAAATCGGCTCCCCCTCTGCGCCTTCGGTCCACAGCTCCTTGCCGAGCCGCTCAGAGTTGTTGGCGATGACGCTGTTGGCGGCTTTGAGGATATTGGCGGTGGAGCGGTAGTTCTGCTCCAGGCGAATGGTCTGCGCCCCCTCATAGTCGGTCAGGAAGCGCTGGATGTTCTCTATCTTGGCGCCGCGCCAGCCGTAGATGGACTGGTCATCGTCGCCGACTATCATCACCTTGCCTGTGTCGCCCGCCAGCATCCGCAGCCAGGCGTACTGGATGCCGTTGGTATCCTGGAACTCGTCCACCAGGATGTTCTGGAAGCGGTCGCGGTAGTGCTCGAGGATATGGGGCTTGTTCAGCCACAGCTCGTGGGCGCGCAGCAGGAGTTCGGCAAAATCCACCAGCCCGGAGCGATCGCAGGTCTCCTGATAGGTCTTGTAGATCTGCTGATAGGTGCGGGTGACGGGGTCGCCGTAAAGGTCGATGTCGCCGGGGCGCAAGCCCTCGTCCTTCTTGCCGTTGATGTAGCCCATCACGGCGCGGGGGGCCCAGTGCTTCTCGTCCAGATTGAGCGCCTTGAGCACCCGGCGAATGAGGCGGTACTGGTCGTCGGAGTCGAGGATCTGGAAATCCTGGGGCAGGCCCGCATCCAGATGGTGGGCCCGCAGCAATCGGTGGGCGATGCCGTGGAAGGTGCCTATCCACATGCCGCGCACCCCGTCCCCTATCACCTTCTCGACCCGGCCGCGCATCTCGGCCGCCGCCTTGTTGGTAAAGGTCACGGCGATGATGGAGAAGGGTGAGCAACGCTCCACCTGCATCAGCCAGGCGATACGGTGCACCAGCACCCGGGTCTTGCCCGAACCGGCACCCGCCAGCACCAGCAGGTTGCTGCGAGGGGCCGCCACCGCGTCTCTTTGCTTGTCATTGAGCCCGTCGAGCAGGGTTGAAACGTCCATCACCACTCCTGTTTATTTATACAGGCGGCGATTATACGGCCTGAGCGGCCGCAGACCAAATCCCGGTGCATCACCACCTCCTCACGGCGCCGACCCGGTATCGGACCCGAGGGCGGCGTCCCTCCCAAGCCGGGCCAGTGCCACTGGCCATGGGGCCATGAGGGCTCCTATCGACACCCACTTTTGCCCCAACAGAGGAAAACGCTTGCGCACAACCTCATGATTCGTAATGAAAATGTCATTTGAGGCCGTAAAAATTCAGCACAAAAAACCATAAAGTTGACTATAAACAACCACTTATAAATTCATTCGCTTATGTATCAAACCGTTAGCGCAAACGTTTTTCTGCAATGCCCGCCTTGACCCCCGACCTCACTCACATACAGTTAGCCTGCGTGCACGCTTGCCTGCGCCAGCAGGTTACGGACCCTCAATAACAATCAAGGACAAGATCGTGACTAAGCTACTCAAACTGGCCAGTGTGGCCGCCTTCACCCTGACCGCTCTCTCGGCCCAGGCCGCTTCCCAGCCCGCCGTCATCTATGACACCGCAGGCAAGTTCGACAAGTCATTCAACGAGGCCGTGTTTCGCAACGGCGTCGAAGTCTACAACAAGGACAAGGGGGTCAAGGTCAAGGAGTTCGAACCCCAGAACGAGGCCCAGCGCGAACAGGGGCTGCGCCGTCTGGCCAGCCGGGGCAACGGCCCCATCGTCGCGGTCGGCTTCAACATGGGCTCGGCGGTAGAGAAGGTCGCCACCGAGTTCCCCGCGGTGCAGTTCACCATCATCGACATGGTGGTCGACAAGCCGAACGTGCAATCCATCGTCTTCAAGGAGCATGAGGGCTCCTTCCTGGTGGGCGCCCTGGCGGCCATGGCGTCCAAGAGCGGCAAGGTCGGCTTCGTGGGCGGCATGGATATCCCGCTGATCCGCAAGTTCCAGTGCGGCTATGAGCAGGGTGCCAAGTACGTCAATCCCAAGATGGAAGTGTTCCAGAACATGACCGGCTCCACCCCGGCGGCCTTCGCCGACCCGGCCAAGGGCGCGGAGCTCGCCAAGTCCCAGTTCGCCAAGGGGGCCGATGTGGTCTATGCCGCCGCCGGTGGCACGGGTATCGGCGTCTATCAGGCCGCCAAGGACGAGGGCAAGCTGGCCATCGGGGTGGATTCCAACCAGAACCATCTGCAGCCGGGCACCATGCTCACCTCCATGGTCAAGTCCGTGGGACTGGCCGCCTACAAGAGCTGGGATGACGCCGCCAAGGGCAGCTGGCAGCCGGGCATCCAGTCCCTGGGTCTGGCGGAAGGCGGCGTTGACTGGGCGCTGGACAAGGACAACGAGGCGTTGATCACCCCGGAGATGAAGGCCAAGGCGGACGCCATCAAGGCCGACATCATCGCCGGCAAGGTCAAGGTGCATGACTACATGAGCGACGGCACCTGCAACTACTGACAGCCCATTGGCTACCAGACACACCGGCCCGCTCGCGGGCCGGTTTTCGGTCTCACTCCCTCTGAACGGGCCTGCCTGATCAGGGGGAGAGACGCGTCATGACCAGCAAGGACTGCATCATGGACCAGACGGATCGCTACGCCATCGAATTGCGCGGTATCGACAAGCGGTTTGGCGAGGTATACGCCAACAAGCAGATCGACCTCCAGGTTCACAAAGGCAGCATTCATGGCATCGTCGGCGAGAATGGCGCCGGCAAATCGACCCTGATGAGCATCATCTACGGCTTCTACCACGCCGATCGCGGTGACATGTTCATCGACGGCCACCCCTTCAAGCCCCATGGCTCCCAGGATGCGATTGCCGCAGGGGTGGGCATGGTGCACCAGCACTTCATGCTGGTGAACAACTTCACGGTTTTGGAAAACGTCATTCTTGGCGCCGAGCACGGCTGGCACCTGGGCAAGAGTCTGGCGGCGGCCGAAAAGCTGCTGGGCGAGCTGGCCCGGGACTATGGCCTCGAGGTGCCGCTGCACGAGAAGGTCGAGCACCTGCCGGTGGGCCTGCAGCAGCGGGTCGAGATCCTCAAGGCGCTCTATCGCGGCGCCCGCATCCTGATCCTGGACGAGCCCACCGGGGTGCTGACCCCGCAGGAGGCGGATCACCTGTTCGAGGTGCTGAAAAAACTGCGGGATCAGGGCACCACCATCATGCTCATCACCCACAAGCTGCGAGAGATCCTGGCCATCACGGACCGGGTCTCCATCATGCGCCGGGGGGAGATGGTGGCCCATGTCGCCACCAAGGACACCGACAAGGAGCAGCTGGCCGAGCTGATGGTGGGGCGCAAGGTGCGCCTCAAGGTCGACAAGGGCCCGGCCCGGCCGGGGGCCCCCAGGTTGCAGGTGGATGGCCTCGGCTACCGGGATCCGGACGGTGTGCCACGGCTCAAGTCCGTCAGCTTCGCGGTGCGGGCCGGGGAAGTGGTCGGGGTGGCCGGGGTCTCTGGCAATGGCCAGTCCGAGCTGCTCAGCCTGCTCGGCGGCATCCTCAAGCCCAGCGAAGGAGGCTTCACTCTCCATGGCAGGGGGAGCGTCCACCGCATCGATGGCCAGCATCCGGCCAGCCCGGAGCAGGTGCGCGACTACGGCCTGGGCCATGTGCCGGAAGACAGGCACAAGATGGGGCTCATCAACCGCTTCGACGCCCAGGAGGCCTTCATCCTCGGTTATCACCGCCGCCCCCAATACAACAAGGGCTGGTTGCAGGACAAGGGGGCCATCCGCCGGGACTGCCAGGCCAAGATGGACAAGTGGGACGTGCGCCCGCCAAGCCCGGACCACAAGACCGCGAACTTCTCCGGCGGCAACCAGCAGAAGCTGGTGATCGCCCGGGAAGTGGAGCAGGACCCGGACGTGCTGCTCATCGGCCAGCCGACCCGGGGCGTGGACATAGGTGCCATCGAATTTATCCACCAGCAGATCATCGCCATGCGGGATCAGGGCAAGGCGGTGCTGCTGGTGTCGGTGGAGCTGGACGAGATCATGAGCCTGTCGGACCGGATCCTGGTGATCAGCGACGGCCGTATCGTCGGCGAGCTGGACGGCGCCAGTGCGGATGAACGCACCATAGGCCTGATGATGGCGAACATCCTGCCCGACGAGATGACGGCAAGCCCATCGCAAGGAGCCACATCATGAACATGAGATCAATCAGTGCAACAAGCGCAACGATCAGCCTGATGATGGCGAATATCATCCCCGACGAGGTGGCGGCCACAACGCCCTCCCACGGGGCAGGCAAGGAGAGCCAACCATGAGTCAACAACGCGTACCGGCCTGGGTCTCGGTCGGCGTCCTCTCGGCCATGAACATAGGGCTGGCCTTCCTGGTCTCCGCCATCCTGTTCTATTACCTGGACATCAGCCCCATAGAGGCAGCCGAGATCATGTGGTACGGCGCCTTCGGCACCGGCGAAGGGATCGGCTTCACCCTCTACTACGCCACCGGTTTCATCTTCACCGGTCTGGCGGTGGCGGTGGCCTTCCACGCCGGCCTGTTCAACATAGGCGGTGAGGGGCAGGCCTATATCGGCGGCCTGGGCGTGGGGCTGGTCTGTCTGCTGCTCGGGGACGTGCTGCCGTTCGCCCTGCTGCTGCCGCTCGCCATCATTGCCGGCGGCCTGTTCGGCGCGGCCTGGGCCTTCATCCCGGCCTGGCTGCAGGCCAAGCGGGGCAGCCACATCGTCATCACCACCATCATGTTCAACTTCATCGCCGCCTCCCTGATGGCCTATCTGCTGGTGGACGTGTTCAAGCCGCCCGGATCCATGGCCACCGAGAGCAAGGTGTTCGCCGTGGCGAGCTGGCTGCCGAAGATGAGCGAGCTGGCGGCCGCTGTCGGCATGACGATGCCAAACAGCCCGCTCAATATCAGCTTCTTCTGGGCGCTCGTCTGCGCACTGCTGGTATGGGTCTTCATCTGGCACACTCGCTGGGGCTACCAGGTGCGCGCCGTCGGAGCCAGCGCCTCGGCCTCCGCCTATGCGGGCATCTCCTACCCAGGAGTGGTGATCCTGGCCATGGTGATCTCCGGCATGTTGGCGGGCTTCTTCGCCCTCAACGTGCTGCAAGGGGAGCTGCACCAGATCAAGCTCAATTTCGTGGAAGGGTTCGGCTTCACCGGCATAGCGGTGGCTCTGATGGGGCGCAACCACCCGGTCGGCGTCATCATCGCCAGTCTGCTGTTCGGCTTCCTCTACCAGGGGGGCGCCGAGCTCAGCTTCGAGTTCGGGGTGGATCGCAACATAGTGGTGGTGCTGCAGGGTCTGGTGATCCTGTTCTGCGGCGCCCTGGAGCACATGCTGCGCCCGCGCATCGAGCAGGCCTATCTGGCCATCGCTCGACGTCACACCGTTCAGGTCAAAGGAGTCTGACCATGTTTGAAACCCTGATCCTGATGCTGGATGCCACCATACCCACAGCGCCCGTCGCCATGGATGACAGCAATGTTTTGCGCGTCGAAGGGAGTCCACATCATGTTTGAGACACTGATATTGATGCTGGACGCCACCATTCGCACCGCGCCACCGCTGATCCTGGCGGCCATGGCCGGCATGTTTTGCGAACGCTCCGGGGTGGTCAACATCGCCCTGGAGGGCAAGCTGCTGGCCGCCGCCTTCGCCAGCGGCGCGGCGGCCGCCGTCTCAGGCTCCGCCTGGATTGGCCTGGGGGCCGGGGCCGGGATCGCCATCCTGTTTGCCCTGCTGCACGGCTTCGCCACCATCACCCACAGGGGCGATCAGGTGGTGAGCGGCATGGCCATCAACATACTGGCGGCGGGTCTGACCGTCACCCTGGGTCGCTACTGGTTCGATCAGGGGGGGCAGACCCCGGCGCTGTCCGGCGCCGCCCGCTTCGCCCCCATCGATCTGCCCTTCGCCAGGGAGTTGTATGACGTGCCCGTGCTCGGTCAGCTCTACAGCGAGCTGCTGAGCGGTCACTCCCTGCTGGAGTACCTGGCGTTCGCCGCCGTGCCGCTCGCCTGGTGGGTGCTGTTTCGCACCCGCTTCGGCCTGCGGCTGCGGGCGGTGGGCGAGGCCCCGGCCGCGGTGGACACCGCCGGTATCTCAGTGGTGCGCATGCGCTACACGGCGCTCATCATCGGCGGCCTGCTGGCGGGGATAGGGGGCACCTATCTGGCGGTGGCCCAGACTGCCCAGTTCATCCCCAACATGAGCGCGGGCAAGGGCTTCATGGCGCTGGCGGCCCTGGTGTTCGGCAAGTGGCGCCCCTGGAGCGCCATGGCGGCCTGCCTGCTGTTCGGCTTCCTCGACGCGGTCGCCATCCGCTTGCAGGGGGTCAGCATAGGGGACTTCCCCATCCCGGTGCAGGCCATAGAGGCGCTGCCCTATGTGCTGACCGTGTTCCTGCTGGCGGGCTTCATCGGCCGGGCCGTGGCCCCCAGGGCCCTCGGTACCCCCTACGTCAAGGAGCGGGAGTAGCGCTTCGCCCATACCAGAAATGCAAAAGGCCCACGGATGTGGGCCTTTTTTTACGTGCTTCATCGCCCCTGGCGCCTCAGTGTATCTTGCCCATCTCGATGGCGAAGCTGGTGGCCAGCTGGGCGAACTTGAGGGCGTGGGCGGCCGAGGGATCCGAGTTGTGCAA
This sequence comes from Aeromonas bivalvium, assembly GCF_000819765.1. Classification (GTDB taxonomy): domain Bacteria; phylum Pseudomonadota; class Gammaproteobacteria; order Enterobacterales; family Aeromonadaceae; genus Aeromonas; species Aeromonas bivalvium. The sequence goes on along the minus strand of NZ_CDBT01000047.1, from coordinate 42,897 downwards.
GGTGTCCCGGGCGGTGTGGATGTTGGGGTTGTAGTCGTTGAAACGCGACTCGAACGGCATGGCGGCCGGGTAGCCCTGATTGTGCCAGGAGGCGTGATCCGAGCAGCCGTAACCACAGCTGTCGTAGCCGTAGCGGATCTGGGGCAGATAGACATCGAGCAGCTGGGCCAGATAGCCGGTCAGCCCCTGGTCCGTGTAGTCGGTCATGAAGACGATGTCTTCCGCCGATCCCTGGTAGTTGGTCATGTCCAGCTGCAGCGCCGCCAGCACCCTGGTATTGGCCGCCTTGTAGCGGGTGGCGATGTCCTTGGAGCCGCGCAGCCCCACCTCTTCCGCCGCATAGCCGATGAATTGCAGGGTGCGTTCCGGCTGATGCCCCTGCTCGGCGAGGACCCGCAGCACCTCGGTCAGGGTGGCGATGCCGGAGGCATCGTCGTCGGCGCCCGGCGCCAGGGTGCGGCTGTTGGGGGCTGAGCCCGCGGTGGAGTCGAGGTGACCGCCGAGTACCACCACCTCCTCCGGGTAGCGGCTACCCTTGAGGGTCAGCACCACGGATTGCTGCGGATAGCCGCTGTGCTTGACCCGGCTGACGCTGGCCCAGGGCAGGGTGGCGCTCAGGCTCTGCCACTGGCTGGCCACCCAGTCGGCCGACTGCACCCCTGTGGTGGTGGTGTAGTAGCGGTTGCGCCAGCTCGAGAGCTGGCTGATGGTGCCGACTATCTTGCCCTGATCCAGATGGGGCAGCAGCCGATTGACACTGGCCCCCTGGGTCAGCGGCGGAGCGCTGAACAGGTTCTGGCTGATGGGCTGGGCCATGCTCTGCAGGGCATCGGCCAGGCTGCTGTGCACCACGTAACCGCCGCAGCGCTGATGACCTTCGTGCATCAGATGGGAGAGAGTGCCGAGTTCGTCTGCCTCGACCTGGGCCAGCTGGATCGGGGCGCCGCTGGCGCTGAACAGGGGGGCCAGCCTGGCCTTGACCTGCTTGAGTTCGACGCCGCTGTCGGCACCGACCGTGATCCAGACGGGTTCGGCAGCCTGTGCGGCGAGGGGCAACAGGGGGAGCAAGAGGGCGGTCAACAAGGGTTTCATATCGGATCCTTCCAGATAGAGTGGTGGGCAGATGCGCCAAATGGGAGTCATAAGACGACCAATCCAGTCTAGCCAAGGGGAAGGCGTGCGGGTTTGCCCATCCAGTGCGCCCATCCCCCCATCCGGTAGGCGCCGCTGCAGGATCTGCTGTCTATTGCGCCGGGACGAGGGAAGCGGTCGGAGCTTTGTGCTGGCGAGGGAGTGCCACACAGGGTGCCCGCCAGGCAGGAGGATGACAGCCCAGGCTGGGGGGCTGACAAAGGGAGTCAATCTGTGCCACATCGGCACGGATAGTCGCGAAGGCAAGGTAAATCATGGGAAGAGAGACACAGGGGCTGAGAGGCTGGGGTATCCATGATGACGGCCCTCACCGTGATGAGCTGCTTCAGGATTAGCCTTCCAGCACGCAATGGAGACAGCGCCTGTTGAGCGTCAGCCGATGGGGGGCATCAGGGAGGGCTGGCCCGGCTCCCCGAGTCGCTCGGCCAGATAGTCCACCAGCAGCCGCACCTTGGGGGAGAGGTGGCGGTTTTGCGGGTAGAGGGCCCAGATCCCCTCCTCGGGCGCCCGCAGCTCCGGCAGCAGCTCGATGAGGCGACCGGCGGCAAGATGGTCGCCGACGTAGTAGTCGGGCAGCTGCACTATGCCTATCCCCTTGAGGGCCGCATCCACCAGGGCGTGACCGCTGTTGCACTTGAGCAGGCCACGCACCCGCACGCTGTAGGGGCGGCCATCCAGGGTGAAGTGCCACTCGTCACCGTTGCCGAGCAGGCAGGCGTGACGGGAGAGCTCGGAGAGGCTGTTGGGCATGCCGCGGCGCGCCGTGTAGTCCGGCGAGGCGCACACATAGGGCACCCGCCCCGCCAGGCGCCGCGCCACCAGGCTGGAATCCTTGAGGTGGCCGAGCCGGATGGCCAGATCGTAACCGTCATGGACCAGATCCAGCAGCTGGTTGGTGAGGTTGAGGGTCACCTCCAGGGCCGGATAGCGCACCATGAAGTCGTTCACCAGGGGGGCGATACGGCTCTCGCCGTAGGAGACGGGGGCCGTGATGCGCAGCAGCCCCTGGGGCTGGGCCTGATGGCGGCCCAGGGCCAGTTCGGCCTCGTAGAGGTTGTCCAGCAGCTGGCGGCAGTGGCGATAGTAGATCTCGCCGAGTTCGGTGAGGCGCACCTGGCGGGTGGTGCGCAGCAGCAGCTTGGCCTGCAACCTGTCTTCCAGTTGTGCCACCTGGCGGCTGACCTGGGCCACCGAGACCCCGAGCTGGCGCGCCGCCGGGGTAAAGCCCCCCTGCTCCGCCACGCTGACAAACTCACATATCCCTTCCCAGCCGAACATTATTACCTATGAGTAAAAGTGATTTGATATTTAACCCCATTATCACCAAATGAACGGGAAACTACACTCAAGCAGGTTCAAATTACCCTTTCATTTCCAGCAAACCATCACAAGAGGATCCTTTCATGGCACAGGTACAGAGCATCAAGTGCAAGGCCGCCATCGCCTGGGGACCGGGCCAGCCCCTCTCCATCGAAGAGGTGGAGGTCATGGCACCCCAGGCCGGCGAGGTGCGGGTGCGCATTGTCGCCACCGGCGTCTGCCACACCGATGCCTTCACCCTCTCAGGTGAAGACCCGGAAGGGGTCTTCCCCTGCATCCTGGGCCACGAGGGAGGCGGCATCGTCGAGTCCGTCGGCGAGGGCGTCACCAGCGTCAAGGTGGGCGATCACGTGATCCCGCTCTACACCCCGGAGTGCGGCGAGTGCAAGTTCTGCAAGTCCGGCAAGACCAACCTGTGCCAGAAGATCCGCACCACCCAGGGCAAGGGACTGATGCCGGACGGCACCACCCGCTTCTCGAAAGACGGCCAGCCCATCTATCACTACATGGGCACCTCCACCTTCAGCGAATACACTGTGTTGCCGGAGATCTCCATCGCCAAGGTGGACCCGGCCGCCCCGCTGGAAGAGGTCTGCCTGCTCGGCTGCGGCGTCACCACCGGCATCGGCGCCGTGATGAACACCGCCAAGGTGAAGGAGGGTGAGAGCGTCGCCATCTTCGGGCTGGGGGGCATCGGCCTCTCCGCCGTGATCGGCGCGCGCCTGGCCAAGGCCGGTCGCATCATCGCCATCGACATCAACGAGAGCAAGTTCGAGCTGGCCCGCAAGCTGGGTGCCACCGACTGCATCAACCCGAACGATTACGACAAGCCCATTCAGGAGGTGATCGTCGAGATGACCGACGGCGGCGTCGACTTCTCGTTCGAGTGCATCGGCAACGTCAAGGTGATGCGCGCGGCGCTCGAATGCTGTCACAAGGGCTGGGGCGAATCTGTCATCATAGGGGTGGCCGGTGCCGGTCAGGAGATCAGCACCCGTCCGTTCCAGCTGGTCACAGGCCGGGTCTGGCGCGGCAGCGCCTTCGGTGGGGTACGCGGTCGCAGCGAGCTGCCGAGCTATGTGCAGCGCTACATGCAGGGTGAGTTCAAGCTGGACGATTTCATCACCCACACCATGGGGCTCGAGCAGATCAACGAGGCATTCGATCTGATGCACGAAGGCAAGAGCATCCGTACCGTCATCCACTACTGAGTCAGGCAGGGCGGGCAGCTCCCGCCCTCTCTCTTTCATCCCAGGCGCCCATGGCGCAGGAGGATCCGATGTCGTTAGATATCATCGCCAGCAACAAGAGCTTCGACGGCTGGCACAAGCAATATCGCCATGAGTCGGCACTGCTCGGCTGCGAGATGCGTTTCGCCGTCTACTTGCCGCCCCAGGCGCTGACCGGCCAGAAGGTGCCCGTGCTCTACTGGCTGTCGGGCCTCACCTGCACCGACGAGAACTTCATGCAAAAGGCCGGTGCCCAACGCATCGCCGCCGAACTGGGCATCGCCCTGGTGGCGCCGGACACCAGCCCCAGAGGTGAGCAGGTGCCGGATGATGCCGCCTATGACCTCGGCAAGGGCGCGGGTTTTTACGTCAACGCCACCCAGTCACCCTGGCGGGCGCACTACCAGATGTATGACTATGTCACCCGGGAGCTGCCCGACCTTATCGAGACTCACTTCCCCATCTCGAGTCGCCGCGCCATCAGCGGTCACTCCATGGGCGGTCACGGGGCCCTCATCGCCGCCCTGCGCGAACCCGGCCGCTACCGCTCTGTGTCGGCCTTCAGCCCCATCAGCCACCCGAGCCGCAGCCCCTGGGGCCAGAAGGCGCTGGGCGCCTATCTCGGCAACAATCCCCTGCTGTGGCAGGAGTGGGACACCTGCCAGCTGCTGCGCCACCACGACTGCCAGCCCTTGCCGACCCGGGTCGACGTCGGTCTGGACGACCCCTTCCTCGCCGAACAGCTCGGCATAGAGACGCTGGCGGAGATCGCCGAAGCCAAGGGCTGGCCCCTGGCGCTCCATCGTCACGCCGGCTACGACCACAGCTATTTCTTCGTGGCGAGCTTCATCGAGGCGCACCTGCGCTTTCACGCCGAGCACCTGCTCGAGCTCCCCTGACAGCCCCCCATACCGAGGCACCGAGGGCAGCCCAGCTGCCCTCCCTTCCCGGATCGCCCACCGCCCCTTGCCCGAGTCACGCTCGATTGACGGCTGATCCCCCCTCTCCTGCGCCACATGGCCCACTTTCCCCCTATCTGCCCCGGCCTCCCGCCCCCTTTTCTCGCCACCCTCGCAGATATTTTTCCTGACATTAAATGTTGCCAGCCCGTACCGGCGCAGCAGATATGGTTCGCCCCTCCCCCAGCCGCGCCCCCTACGGCATCGCCGCCAGAACCCCAAGCTGGGCGCCGACGGATGACGCCAGTGGAGCCGATTCACCAGCACTAACTTTCACTAATTCGATTAAAAACAAATATTTATGCTAACCAAGTACAGATTGGATCGCCTTGAATCTCATCTGCCACCATGCTAGAAAATCGCCAAGACTCTTTCGCCACCCTTACCCCCATTGCGAGATCCCATCATGATTGCCCTCATTCAACTCTCACCCATACTGCTGGTGATCTCCCTCATCATGGGGCTGAAACGTCCCCCGGTGCAGGCGGCCCTGATGGGCTCCCTGCTGGCCCTGGCCCTCTGGTTCGGCGGCCTGGCGGATCCCTTCCTCCCCGCCACCCTGGTGCGGGTGCTGCAAGACAGCATTGTGCTCTTCCTGAGCACGGCCTGCGTGATAGCCCCTGGCCTGCTGTTCGTCATCTATCTGGAGCGCATCCGGGCCAATCAGGCCCTGGAGGGCTGGGTGAGCGGACTCGGCTGGCGGGGAGCCGCCCTCGCGGTCTTCGTCGTGCTGGGGCTGGCTCCCCTGCTCGAGTCCATGACCGGCTTCGGGGTGTCACTCATCGCCACGGTTCCCCTGCTGCTGGCCCTGCTGGATCGCCAGGTGGCGCTGCGCATCGCCCTCACCGGCATGTGCATCATGCCCTGGGGTACCCTGGGGCTGGCCACCGTCATAGGGGCGGCCCTGGCGGGCCTGCCCGCAGAGACGCTCGGCGCCTGGGCCGCCTGGACCAGCGCCCCTGTCTTCATGCTGGCCATCAGTCTGGCCCTCTGGCTGATGGGGCAGAGGCACCCCCTGGTCTATCTGGCAGGCTGCGCCATGGCCGGGCTCTTCATCCTGTTGCTGCACTTCATCAGCCGCACGGCGGGACCCGAGATTGCGGGAGTCGGCGCCGGTGGTGCCATCCTGCTGGCCGGACTGGCCTGGGCACGCTTCAAGGAGCAGGCCCGGCTCCAGTTCCCCCGCCAGGCCTGGCCCTACCTCGCCCTGCTGGCGGCCATCTTGCTGCTCAAGGGGCTCAACGCCCTGTTTGGCATCGCCGATCTCCTGGTTGTCCAGGGCAACCAGGTGAGCTGGAAGCCCCTCGCCTCCCCCGGTCTGGCACTGCTCTGCGTCAGCCTGCTGCTGATCGCCCGTGAGGGGAGCCAGCAGCTGGGGCAGGCCTGGTTCAATCGGGCCAAGCGCCCCCTGCTCACCATCCTCTTCTTCCTCTTCATGTCCCAGCTGCTGGTCAAGGCCGGCTTCCTGACCAGCATCAACCAGGGCCTGAGCGAGCTCAGCGCCAGCCTGCTGAGCCCTCTGATCGCCCTGTTCGGCGCCCTGTCTGGCTACATCACGGGCTCCAACGTCGGCGGCAACGCCATCGTCATGCCCTCCATCGCCCACCTGCCCCTCGCACCGTCGCTGCTGCCCATCATGGCGGCCGTCCAGAACAGTGCCGCCGGTCATGCCGCCCTGGGCTCCCTGCCCATGGTCGCCCTGCTGATCGGCCTGGCCAAGGGGAGCCATGAGGAGGAGCAGAGCCTGATCCGCTTCGCCTTCTGGCTGGTACTCGCCAATACCCTGCTGGTGGCGGCGGTCGGTACCCTGCTGGCCAGCGCCATCACCACCGGAGGCTGACATGCCCATCTTCACCACACTGCTGGCCATGCCTGATCGATTCGAGCAGCTGCTCGACCAGCTGCCTGACGATTACCTGAACTGGGAGCCGGCCAACTGGGCCGGCATCCCCTCCGAGCGCTTCAGTGCCCTGGGCCACCTCTGTCACCTGCTGGACATAGAGACGCAAGGCTATCAGGTGCGCTTCTTGCGCACCCTGGAGGAGACGCTGCCCGAGCTGGCGTCCCTCGATGGCTACCAGCTGGCCCAGGACAATGACTATCCCCATCAGGACCCCGCCGTGCAGCTGGCCCGCTTTCGCGCCGCCCGCACTCACACTGTCACCTGGCTCCAGGGGCTGCCCTCCTCGGCCTGGGGGCGACGGGCCCATTATGGCAACTATGGGGAGGTCACCCTGGATGGCCTGGCGCGCCTGCTGGTCAGTCACGACCACCAGCATCTCGCCGGCATGCAGTGGTTGCTGATGCGGCTCAACGCCGACAAGGCGCTGCACCTTCCCCTCGCCTGAGCCACCCAGCAGACAGGGGTGGGGGACTATGCTGGCAGGGCTCGCCCTCCCCCGATGGGCAGGCACGACAAAAGAAACGGGCCCCTCGGGGCCCGTGTCGTCTCTGCAACATGGCGCGAGGTCAGCCCCCCTGGCGCACCAGTTGTCCCGACCCCGCGATCTCGCTCTCTATCTCGGGATCCCCCCAGTAGTCGATGTTGCCGGAGCCCGCTATGGTGGCCGTCAGCCTCTGCGCCGCGCGCACCGCCACATCGCCGCTGCCGGCGATCTTGATCTCGACCTCCCTGGCCTGCAGCTCCCCGGCGGCTATGCCCCCCGAGCCTGCGATGTTGAAGGTGAGGCTGTCGGCATGACCCTGCCCCAGGGCAAGATCCCCCGAGCCGGCGATGTTGCCCTCCAGACTCCTGACCTCCAGCCGATCGGTGCGTATGCCCCCCGACCCCGCCAATGAGAGGGTCAGCTCATCCCCCTCGAAGGCGCCCACCTCGGCCCGGCTGCTCCCCGCCAGGGCCAGCTCGCGCAGGCTGGGCAGAGTGATTATGACCTTGAGTCCCTCGTCGGTGCTGAGCCGGTATCCCTCCTTGACCTCTATCTCCAGCTTGCGGCCACTCTCGCTGAAGGTCAGGTAGGGCAGGAGATTCTCCTGACCCTCCACCCGGATCCCGCGTTCAGATCCGTGCACCAGCCTGATATCCGCCGGCACCACGGCCAATATCCTGTCGACCCTGTCCCCGAGGGGCAACTGCGCCACGACGGTCGCTCCCTGACCCCAAATCACCTCATCGTCCTGCCAGCTGCACCCCGCCAACCCCAATGCCAGCACCATGACCATCATCATCTGTTTCATCTCGCTCATCCTTGTTGCGGGCAGCCCCCATGGGCTTCCCCCTTGACGCTGGATCAATGGCAATCCCTGTGCCAAAACGTAATGGCATGATTCATATAAAAAAAACTCTTCATCCACCCAGAGTCTGCGGCAGAAAAAGAGTCATTTAGACCACAAGTTGGTCAGTTTTACCAAGGGGGCTGCCTCAGCGGCCCCCCGCCAGATCGATGAAGGCACCGGTGACATAGGAGGCCTCGTCGCTGAGCAGCCAGCGGATGGCGGCGGCGACCTCGACCGGCTCACCACCGCGTCCCAGGGGGAGCTGGGGGGCGAGGCGGGCCACCCTGTCTGGCTCGCCGCCATCCCCGTGCATCCGGGTGTGGATAAAGCCGGGGCGCACCCCATTGACCCGGATCCCCTCCCCCGCCACCTCCAGGGCCAGGCCCCGGGTCAGGGTGTCGATGGCCCCCTTGCTGGCGGCATAATCCACGTATTCATGGGGCGACCCCAGCCGGGCCGCCGCCGAGGAGACATTGACGATGGCCCCGCCCCGGCCGCCATGACGGCGGGACATGCGTCTGACCGCCTCCCGGCAGCAGAGCAGCTGGCTGGTGACATTGGTGGTCAGCAGGCGGTTGATGCGGGCGGCGTCGAGATCTTCGACCCGGCACTGGGGCAGCAGGATACCCGCATTGTTGACCAGGGCGTCGAGGGGGCCGAGACGCGCATCCAGGGTCTCAAACAGCCGCACCACAGCCGCCTCGTCCGCCACATCGGCCTGCACCGTGATCACTTCGGCCCCCTGCGCCCTCAAGGTTTCGGCCAGGACCTCGGCGCTGGCCGCTTCCCGCAGATAGTTGAGGCAGAGCCGATACCCCTGCTGCGCCAGCAACCGGGCGGTGGCGGCCCCTATGCCGCGACTCGCCCCCGTGATCAGTGCTACCTTGCCCATGCTGGACTCCTTGTCGTCAACTCATTGATCCTGCTTGCCATACTGCCATGGCGCATCGCCATTGTCCCAAGGCAGACCCAGGCCTGCGCCCTGCTGCGGGTGTTTCGACTCGCCGGCGACAGGCAAAGGCCCGGGCGAGTCAGCGTCACCTGCGGGGTTGGGGCCGGCGTTATGGCTGAGATGGCTCCCCCACCCCCTCCAGCTGGATATCGACCCGCCGATCCGGGGCCAGACAGGGGATCAGTTCCCGCTTGCTGCCGCCGTTGCAGCGGTTGCCGGTGACCGGCTCCTGCTCGCCACGCCCCGTCACCTCCACCTTGTCCGCCGGCCAGCCTCGGGCGATCAGCCCATCGGCCACGGCCCGGGCTCGCCGCTCCGACAGGCGCTGGTTGTAATCATCGGCCCCCAGCCGGTCCGTGTGCCCCACCACGGTCGCCACCCCATCCCTGGGATTGGCCGCCACTATCTGCTGGAACAGGGTGTCCAGCGCCTGATTGGCCTCCGCTCTGAGGTGCGCCTCGTTGAAGGCGAACAGCAGATCCGAGCTCAGGGAGAATCGCTGGCGGATGATGACGGTGGCGGGGGGCACGGGGGCGGGCGCCGGGCTGATCTCGGCCTGCACGTCCTCCCCCTGGCCGAAACGGTAGACGATGGCGAGGGCGAGCAGGCCGTTGTCCAGCTCTATGCCGGACTCGTCCAGAGAGCTGTTGCCGAGGGGGGTGGTGTATTGATACTCGAGGCGCAGGGCCCAGCTGGGGTTGAGGGCATATTCGCCGCCGAGGGCGCCGACAAAGGCCGCACCATGGTACTTGTTGCCATTGGCCGAGTCGCGAAACTGGCTGCTGTCCACTGTGATCTCTGCGCTCACGTCGCTCTCGGTCCAGCCATAGGCGCCGCCGAGACGGCCATAGAGATCCAGGCTGGGAGTGACGGGGTAACCGATACGCATGCTGGCCTGGACGAGCTGGGCCCTGGCCTCGCCGGTCAGGCCGGCGCTGAGGCCATCTTGGCGCTGGCGACCGCTGAGGCGATAACTGCCCAGATGGTCGTAGCCAAGCTCGAAGCCGAGGTTGGGGTTGAGCTGATAGCCGACGAACAGACCCAGACCGAGGGCGTCCTCCTGTTCATCGGCGCCTACCAGCTCGAACGCCCGCGCTATCCCGGGCTCGAAATCGGCCCCGAAATAGTGGGACCAGCCCGCCTTGCCCCCCAGATACCAGCTGTTGTCCAGGCCCTGGGCCTGGGCCAGCCCGCTCATACCGGTGGCGCCCATCAGGAGCGCCAGCAGGGATCTTGTCATGTGCATGCCTCTTCCTTGAGTCTGTGATGGCGAACCTCGGCCCATGGTGCCCGCTCGCAGGGAGCCGCGCAGGGCCGGGCACTCCAGCCTATCCCATCCTGGCTCGGTCTCAAACGATCCGGTGGGTCAGAGTGTGAGCCCGTCGGCACACGCCGGGCTCTCCCCCATGAGAGAGGGGGGCCAGCGCCCCCCTCTTCACTCAGCCAATCCCTGTTCAGTTCGCCAGGAACAGGCGATAGGCGGGATCCTCGCTCACCTCCTTCCAGTCATACCCCAGTTCGTAGAGGTAGTCGTGGAAGGCAGCCACGTCCTCGTCCGGCAGCTCGAAGGCGCACAGCACCCGGCCATAGTCGGCGCCGTGGTTGCGGTAGTGGAACAGGCTGATGTTCCAGCGGCAACCCAGGGTCTCGAGAAAGCGCATCAAGGCCCCCGGCTGCTCCGGAAACTTGAAGCTGTAGAGGCGTTCACCGAGGGGCCGGGCCGGGCGGCCGCCAATCATGTAGCGCACGTGATTCTTGGCCAGCTCGCTCTCTGTCATGTTGACCACGGGGTAGCCGTTGCCGCCGAGCTGATCGATGATCTGGCCCAGCTCCTCGTCACCGCCGGTGAGGCGCACCGAGACGAACAGGGAGGCCTGGGCCGCATCCGCGTAGCGGTAGTTGAACTCGGTCACCATGCGGGGCCCAAGCTGGCGGCAAAAATCGAGGAAGGCCCCCTTGCGCTCGGGGATGGTCACCGCCAGCATGCCCTCGCGTTTCTCGCCTATTTCGCAGCGCTCGGAGACATAACGCAGGCTGTGGAAGTTGACGTTGGCGCCGGAAAGGATGGCCGCCATCCGCCCGCCCTTGACCTGCTCTCGCTCGCTGTAGGCCTTGAGACCGGCCAGGGACAAGGCCCCCGACGGCTCGGCGATGGCGCGGCAGTCGTCGAAGATGTCTTTGAGCGCCGCGCAGATCTGGTCGTTGGAGACGGTCACCACCTCGTCCAGATACTGGTTGCACAGGCGGAAGGTCTCCTCGCCGATGCGCCTGACCGCCACCCCGTCCGCAAACAGGGAGACTCTATCCAGATTGACCGGCTCGCCCGCCTCCATGGCGGCCTTGAGGCAGGCGGAGCCCTCGGCTTCCACCCCGATCACCTTCACATCCGGCAGCAGCTGCTTGATGTAGACCGCCACCCCGGCGGCCAGGCCGCCGCCGCCTACGGGCACGAAGACGTGGGTCAGGTGGGTGTCCTGCTCCAGCAGCTCCTTGCCTATGGTGCCCTGGCCCGCGATCACCTCGACGTCGTCGAACGGCGGGATCAGGGTGTAGCCCTCGGTTTCTGCCAGGCGGCGACTCTCGCCGTAGGCCTCGTCGAAACTGTTGCCAAACAGCAGCACGTTGCCACCCAGGCGGCGCACCGCATCGATCTTGATGTCCGGCGTGGTCTTGGGCATCACTATGATGGCCTTGATGCCGAGCTTGGCCGCCGACAGGGCAACCCCCTGGGCATGGTTGCCGGCCGAGGCCGCCACCACGCCGTGGGATTTCTGCTCGGCGCTCAGGGTGGCGATCTTGTGATAGGCCCCCCGCAGCTTGAAGGAGTGCACCGGCTGCAGGTCTTCCCGCTTGAGGGAGACCTGGTTGCCGAGCCGCTCGGAGAGTTTTTTCAGGGTTTGCAGCGGTGTCACCCGCGCCGCCTCATAGACGGGAGAGAGCAACACCTTGCGTAGATAATCAGCCGCAGAGACCATGGCTTACTCCTCCGGCTTGCTGAGGTCGCACCACACCAACCCCTTGTCGGCACAGACAGAGGCGAGCGGCACTTTGCATGAATGATCTGTCGTCGCGTTCATCATCACTCCTCCAGCTTGGTTAAATCGCGCACCGCGCCCTTGTCGGCGCTGGTGGCCAGCATGGCGTAGGCACGCAGGGCGTAGGAGACCTGACGCTGACGATTGAGCGGCTTCCAGCCACGGGCCGAGGCGGCGGCGCGGCGAGCGGCCAGCACGCTGTCGGCTACTTCCAGCACCATGCTGCGGGCCGGGATGTCGATGTTGATCATGTCCCCATCCTCCACCAGTCCTATGGTGCCGCCAGAGGCCGCCTCCGGGGAGACGTGGCCAATGGAGAGGCCCGAGGTGCCGCCGGAGAAGCGACCGTCCGTGATGAGGGCGCAGGCCTTGCCCAATCCCATCGACTTGAGATAGGTGGTGGGATAGAGCATCTCCTGCATGCCGGGGCCCCCTTTCGGCCCTTCGTAGCGGATCACCACGACTTCACCCGCTTTCACTGTGCCGTCCAGGATGCCGGCGACCGCCGTGTCCTGGCTCTCGAATACCCGGGCCGGGCCACGGAAGGTGAGGTTCTCGTCATCCACCCCGGCGGTCTTGACGATGGCACCATCGAGGGCCAGGTTGCCGGAGAGCACGGCCAGGCCCCCCTCCAGGCTGTAGGCGTTGTCCAGGGAGCGGATGCAGCCTTCGGCCCGGTCCAGATCCAGCTCGGGCCAGCGGCAGCTCTGGCTGAAGGCCTTGGTGGTGCGAATACCGGCCGGACCGGCGCGGTAGAAGTCGTGCACCGCCTTGTCGTCGCAGCGGCTGACATCGTACTGCGCCAGCAGCTCGACCAGGGTGGTGCCGAGCACGTTGCGGGCATCCCCGTGCACCAGGCCCGCTTTTTCCAGCTGGCCCAGGATGGCGACCACGCCGCCGGCGCGGTGCACGTCTTCCATATGGTACTTCTGGGTGGACGGAGCCACCTTGCACAGCTGGGGCACCTTGCGGGACATGCGGTCGATGTCGGCCATGGTGAAGTCCACCCCGGCCTCCTGGGCCGCCGCCAGCAGGTGCAGCACGGTGTTGGTGGAGCCGCCCATGGCGATGTCCAGGGCCATGGCGTTCTCGAACGCCGCCTTGGTGGCGATGTTGCGCGGCAGGGCGCTCTCGTCATCCTGCTGGTAGTAACGGTTGGCCAGGGCAACGATGCGCTGACCGGCCAGCTTGAACAGCTGCTCCCGATCGGCGTGGGTCGCCAGCATGGAGCCGTTGCCCGGCTGGGAGAGACCCAGGGCCTCGGTCAGGCAGTTCATGGAGTTGGCGGTGAACATGCCGGAGCAGGAGCCGCAGGTGGGGCAGGCGCTGCGCTCTATCTGATCGCTCTGGGCGTCCGAGACTTTGGGGTCGGCCCCCTGGATCATGGCGTCCACCAGATCCAGCTTGATGATCTGATCGGAGAGCTTGGTCTTGCCCGCCTCCATGGGGCCGCCGGAGACGAAGATCACCGGTATGTTGATGCGCAGGGCGGCCATCAGCATCCCCGGAGTGATCTTGTCGCAGTTGGAGATGCAGACCATGGCATCGGCGCAGTGGGCGTTGACCATGTACTCCACCGAGTCGGCGATGAGTTCCCGGGACGGCAGGGAATAGAGCATGCCGCCGTGGCCCATGGCGATGCCGTCATCCACCGCTATGGTGTTGAACTCCTTGGCGACGCCGCCGGCGGCCTCGATCTCCCGGGCCACCAGCTGGCCGAGATCCTTGAGGTGAACGTGACCGGGCACGAACTGGGTGAAGGAGTTGACCACGGCAATGATGGGCTTGCCGAAATCCTGATCTGTCATGCCGGTGGCACGCCAGAGGGCCCGGGCCCCGGCCATGTTACGTCCGTGGGTGGTGGTGGCGGATCTCAACTTCGGCATTGTCTCTACTCCCTGAATGCCCCTGGGGCGCATTGTCTTTCAACATGAATGTGTGATTCGCGGATCGGGAATCGATCCTGGTGAAGGCACCACGGGGAGCCCTCACCGGAAGCGACTCGGGGAGGCGTGACGCCTCCCCTCTCTCATCAGTCGTTGACTGGGGTCAGCCAGCCCCACTTGTCCTCGGTCTTGCCGTTGAACAGGCCGAAGAAGGCGTTCTGCAGCTGCTCGGTCACGGGGCCCCGGCTGCCTGCGCCCACCTTCATCCGGTCCACCGAGCGCACCGGAGTCACCTCGGCGGCCGTACCGGTCATGAAGATCTCGTCCGCGACGTACAGAGCCTCACGGGGCAGCGCCTGCTCGCGCACCTCGTAACCGAGATCGCGGGCGAGGGTCATGCTGGTGTCGCGGGTGATGCCGGGCAGGATGGCGGCGGTGGCGGGCGGGGTGAACAGCACGCCGTTCTTCACCAGGAAGAGGTTCTCCCCCGCCCCTTCGCTCAGGTAGCCGTTCACATCCAGCGCCAGCCCCTCGGCGAAGCCGTTACGCTTGGCCTCGCGACTGATGAGCTGGGAAGAGAGGTAGTTGCCGCCCGCCTTGGCGCCTGTGGGTATGGTGTTGGGGGCGAGCCGGCTCCAGGAGGTGACGCAGACATCCACCCCGTTTTTCAGCCCCTCTTCGCCGAGATAGGCGCCCCAGGGCAGGGCCGCAACGATCAGATCCGCCTTGGCATCCAGCGGCGGGTGCAGCCCCAGCCCCACGTTGCCGACAAAGGCCAGCGGGCGCAGATAGCCGCTCTTGAGGCCGTTCTCGCGCACCACGGCGCGGCAGGCATCGTTGACCTCGGCCTCGCTGTAGGGCACGTCCATCCAGTAGATCCTGGCGGAATCGAACAGGCGGCGGGTGTGCTCCTGCAGGCGGAAGATGCAGGTCCCCCTGGGGGTGTCGTAGGCGCGCACCCCCTCGAACACCGAGGAGCCGTAGTGCAGGGCGTGGCTCATGACGTGCACCTGGGCATCCTGCCAGGGCACCAGTTTGCCGTTGAACCAGATGTATTGCGGATGTGAAGGCTGTGACATTGGCTTTGCTCCTTAAGCGCTGATCCGGGGTTGCTGTTCCAGTGCATCGACCCGGGAGACATCCACCAGCTTGACCAGCTGGCTCCACAACTGCTGGATGGGACGCACCGACTCGACAGTAACCGTGATCCGCAGCTGTTGGCAATCCTGCTCCATATGCAGGGCATTGAGAGCGAAGCCGCGGTGGCGCACCACCCGCAACACCCGCTCCATCACTTCGGGTCTGGACTGGGCGTGGATCCGCAGGGTGTGCTGATGCTGACTGTGCTGGTTCATGGGCGTTGCTCCATCATCTTGTGGTTGGCGACTCCCGGCGGAACCAGGGGCCAGACATTTTCTTCCTCTGAAATGGCCACATGCAGCAGGTAGGCACCTTCGCTCGCCAGCAGGCGGTCGAGTGCGCCGGCTATCTGCTCCTTGCATGTGATGGTCTCGCCCGGGATGCCGAAGGCGGCAGCCAGGGCGACGAAATCCGGGTTGTCGGACAGGATGGTCTCGCTGTAGCGGCCGTCGAAGAACAGCTCCTGCCACTGGCGCACCATGCCGAGGCGCTGGTTGTCCAGCAGCACCATCTTCACCTTGAGCCGGGCGCGGCGTATGGTGCCGAGCTCCTGCACGTTCATCATGAAGGAGCCGTCACCGCTCACCAGCACCACCTCGTCATCCGGGCGCGACATCTTGGCGCCGATGGCGGCGGGCAGGCCAAAGCCCATGGTGCCGAGGCCGGCGCTGGAGAGGTGATTGCGCGGGCTGGTGAAGCGCATGTGCTGGGCCACCCACATCTGATGCTGACCCACGTCGCAGGCCACCACGCCGGTCTCCGGCAACTTGGCAGAGAGCTGCCTGAGCAGGGCCGGGGCATAGATGGCCTGACCCGGGTGGTCGTAGCGAAACGCATATTCCCGGGCCATGGCGGCGCAGTGGGCGCGCCAGGGGTCGATGGTCAGCGCCATGGCCAGGGCGGGCAGCACCTGCTTGAGATCCTGGGTGATACCCACGTCGGCGGCGCGGCGCTTGCCGAACTCGGCGGCGTCCACGTCCAGGTGGATCACCTTCGCCTCGGGGGCAAACTCCTCCAGCTTGCCGGTCACCCTGTCATCGAAACGGGCGCCCACCACCAGCAGCAGATCGCACTGCTGCACAGCCAGGTTGGCGGCCTTGGTGCCGTGCATGCCGAGCATGCCCAGATAGACGGGGCTGTCGGGATCCAGCGCCCCTATCCCCTTGAGGGTGGTGACCGCCGGCATGCCGGTGGCGGCGGCAAAGTCGCGCAGCGGCTCTTCCGCATTGGCCATGCCCACCCCGCCCCCGACGTAGAGCACGGGGCGATCGGCACCGGCCAGCAGGGTACGGGCCTTTCCTATCTCATGTGAGCCAAGCTCGGCCGGATTGAGCGGCTCTGGCTCCTCCACCGCACACAGCGGGCTCTGGGTCGGCACGGCGGCGAGCTGCACATCCTTGGGCAGGTCGATGAGTACCGGGCCGGGACGCCCCTCGCTGGCGATGGCGAAGGCTTCGGCAATCACCTGCGGCAAATCCGCCACATCCGTCACCATGAAGGAGTGCTTGGTGCAAGAGAGGGACATGCCGAGCACGTCCACTTCCTGAAACGCATCCGTGCCCACGGCGGCGCAAGGCACCTGACCACTGATGGCCACCAGAGGCACGGAATCGAGCAGCGCCTCCGCCAGGCCGGTCACCAGGTTGGTGGCCCCCGGGCCCGAGGTGGCGATGCAGACCCCCACCTGGCCTGAGGCCCGGGCATAACCCACCGCCGCCATGGCGGCCCCCTGTTCGTGACGGCAGAGCTGATGGGCCAGACCACCGTCATACAGGGCGTCGTAGACCGGCATGATGGCCCCACCCGGGTAACCAAACACCTGGGTCACACCCTGTTTCTTGAGAGCCTGTACCAAAAACTGCGCGCCGTTCATGTCAACAATCCTGTTCCCTGGTCGAAAAAAAACCCCCGGGCCGTGAGGCTCGGGGGTCGTCTTGTTTCGTTCTGTCCGGTGGTGGGTCTATCCCTTGTTCCGTGCAGCCAAACGAGCCCCGAGCGGTGTGATAATAATCACCACTAGGACCACAATAATGCTGACGAAACGGGAGGCCATGTTCATAGTTACAACCGGAAATCCTGTGAAATTGAGGCGGTTTGCACCGCGAATGGCTATTAGAACTAGCATGATGGTTTTTATCAGGCAAGCATTTATTACATTACAAGCCACTAATTTTAACTATGTCAGCCGAATAGGGCTGGCATAAAAAACTGACAAATTGCAGTTAGTCAGAACATAACTCAACTCAAGGATGGGGTTTATGTCATTAGCTGTGGTTTATAGCCGTGCCAGCCTGGGGATCCAGGCACCGCAAGTCACGGTGGAGGTACACCTCTCCAACGGCCTGCCCGCCTTCAACATGGTGGGCCTGCCGGAAACCTCGGTGAAGGAGTCGCGGGACAGGGTGCGCAGCGCCCTGCTCAACGGCAACTTCGAGTTCCCCTCCAAGCGCATCACCGTCAATCTCGCTCCCGCCGATCTGCCCAAGGAGGGAGGGCGTTTCGATCTGGCCATCGCCATCGGCATTCTCGCCGCATCCAAGCAGATACCGGCAACATACCTGCTGGATCATGAATTTTTGGGCGAGCTGGCCCTGACCGGCGAGATCCGCCCCATCCAGGGCGTGCTGCCCGCGGTGCTCGCCTGCCGCGATGTCGGCCGCACCCTGCTGGTGCCCAGTGCCAACGGCGCCGAAGCCGCCCTCATCCAGGATGCCGAAGTGCGCTGTGCCCACCAGCTGCTGGCGGTGACCGCCTGGCTGGCGGGCCAGTACGAGCTGCCCCTGCCCCTCTCCCAGCCGGATAGCGAGGAACGTCTGGTGGCCGATCTGCAGGATGTGATCGGCCAGTCCCAGGCCAAGCGGGCGCTGGAGATCGCCGCCGCCGGCAGCCACAACCTGCTGTTCATCGGCCCGCCCGGCACCGGCAAGAGCATGCTGGCCAGTCGCCTGCCCGGCATCTTGCCACCGCTGAGCGAACAGGAGGCGCAGCAGACCGCCGCCATCCACTCCATCGGCGGCCTCACTCCCCGCGCCGGTCACTGGCATCACAGGCCCTATCGCACGCCCCACCACAGCGCCTCTGCGGTGGCTCTGGTGGGCGGCGGCAGCCATCCGAGACCAGGGGAGATCTCCTTGGCCCACAACGGCGTGCTGTTTCTCGACGAGTTGCCTGAATTCGAACGCAAGGTGCTCGACGCCTTGCGCGAGCCGCTGGAGACAGGCCACATCACCATCAGCCGGGCAGCCCGCCAGGTGGATTTCCCCGCCCGCTTCCAGCTCATCGGCGCCATGAATCCCAGCCCCTGCGGCCATTTCGGCGACGGCATGAGCCGGGCCAGCCCGGATCAGATACTGCGTTATCTTGGCAGGCTCTCCGGCCCCTTCCTCGACCGATTCGACCTGACGGTGGAGGTGCCGCTGCTGCCCAAGGGCAGCCTGACCGGCAAGGCGCAGCGGGGGGAGTCGAGCGCTCAGATCCGCGAACGGGTCCTGGCCGCCCGTGAACGCATGCTGAGCCGCAATGGCAAGCTCAACAACCTGCTCGATAGCCGAGAAATCGAGGAGGTTTGCAGATTATCGCCGCAGGATGCCGAGTTTCTCGAGACGGCAATCCAGCGGCTAGGTCTCAGCATCCGGGCCTGGCACCGCATCCTGCGGGTGTCCCGTACCCTGGCCGATCTGGCGGGCAAGGCGGACATAGAAAAGGGGCACCTGGTCGAGGCCCTGGGCTATCGCGCCATGGACAGGCTCCTCAGCCGGTTGCGCAGCGGTTGAACCCGTCGTGGTGCCAACCCAAGGCTCGCTCCCCCTTGGTCTTGGCCCGACTCGGCTGCTAACATGGACACACATCTGACCACTTAATCACACCCTAGTCGGCAAGACGGACGCGACCCCATGCAAAACAAGCTGATAGAGCGACTGCGCGGCAGCCTCTCGACCCTGCTCTATTTCATCAATACCCTGTTCTGGTTCATCCCCGTGCTGTTGCTGGCCCTGCTCAAGCTGATGGTGCCGCTCACCCCCTGGCGCAGGGGATGCACCGCCTTGCTCGATGGCTGCGCCGGTCACTGGATCCGGTTCAACAACCTGGTTCAGCAGAGCCTCAGCCAAACCCGATTCGAGGTAACAGGGCTGGACAAGGCCAGCCTGCAGCAATGGTATATGGTGATCGCCAACCACCAGTCCTGGGTCGACATCCTGGTGCTGCAGAGGGTGTTCAATGGGCAGATCCCCTTCCTGAAATTTTTCCTGAAAAAAGAGCTGATCTGGGTGCCCTTTCTCGGACTGGCCTGGTGGGCGCTGGACTTCCCCTTCATGCGGCGATATTCGAGAAAATTGCTGGAAAAAAAGCCACATCTGAGAGGAAAAGACATAGAAACAACCCGGCAGGCCTGTGCCAAGTTCCGCCACATTCCGGTGAGTGTGATGAACTTCGTCGAGGGCACCCGCTTCACCGCCCACAAGCATGACAAACAGGGTGCCCCCTATCGCCACCTCCTGCACCCCAGGGCCGGCGGCATCGCCTTCACCCTGGCGGCCATGGGCGGCAAGTTGCACCAGCTGGTCGACGTGACCATAGGCTATCCGGGGGGGATACCGAGTTTCTGGGACTTCATGTGCGGGCGGGTTGAGACCATTCGGGTCAGGGTACGCTTCCTGCCCATAGAGCCTCATCTGGTGGGGGACTACTTCAATAACCCCGAGTTCCAGCAGGGGTTTCAGCAGTGGCTGAACGGGATCTGGCGCGAGAAGGATCAGACCCTGACCCAGCTGCTGGCGGACAAGACGCGGTAAACGACGCCCATGCTAAGCCTGCTCCCCGGCCCCCTGGTGCTGCTCATCAGCGCGGGCCTGACCATCCTTTTCACCGCCTTGTGCGCCAGCCTGATCCTGCTGGTCTCCCTGGCCAAACTGCTGCTGCCCATCCCGGCCTTCGGCCGCGCCTGCAGCCGCCTTAACAACCGCTTCATGAGGCTGTGGCTGGGTTGCAACGCCCTGGTTATCCGCCTCACCACCCGCATCGACTGGCAGCTCGAGGATGAGACCCGGCTGCGCAAGGATGGCTGGTATCTCATCATCAGCAACCACATGAGCTGGGCCGACATAGTGGTGCTGGGACACCTGTTTCGCGACCGATTGCCGGTGCCCAAGTTCTTCATGAAGTACGAGCTCATCTACATACCGCTGCTGGGGCTCGCCTGCTGGGGGCTCGACATGCCCTTCATGCGCCGTTACTCACGGGAATTCTTGCTGAAGAACCCGCACCTGCGCGGCAAGGATATCGAGACCACCCGCAATGCCTGCGAGCAGTTTCGCCACATCCCCACCACCGTCATCAACTTCGTGGAGGGGACCCGCTTCACCGAGGCGAAGCGCGACGCTTCCCGCTCGCGCTTTCGCCACCTGATGCCCCCCAAGGCGGCAGGTCTGGCCTTCACGCTGGCAGCCATGGGCGATCAGTTCGACGGCCTGATCAACGTCACCATCAACTATCCCGACAACCAGGAGACGCCGTTCAAGGATGTTCTGATGGGGCGCATGAAGCGCATTCAGGTGCGCATCGAGGAGTGGCCGGTGGATGAGGCACTGGTGGGGGACTACTTCAACGACAAGCAGTTCAAGCGCGGTTTTCAGGCATGGCTGAACCAGCGCTGGCAGGAGAAGGACGACGTGCTGGAAGAGTGGCAGCGAGCTCAGGAGCCCGCTGCGGTGGCCGCCAAAGCGAGCGCCGATGCCAGCTCGGGCAACTGATCCTCGCTGAACACCTGAATGTCGTGACGGCGCAGCAGAGCCGTGGTCTTGCCCTCCCCTACCATGGAGACGCCCTCGAAGCGGCCGTTGTAGATGCGGCCGCTGCCGCAGGAGGGACTCCCTTCCTTGAGCAGGGCGAAGCGGATCCCCTCGCGCCGGCAGAGCGCCAGGGCCAGCTCGGCGCCATGGTCGAACTCCGGGGTGACATCGAGCCCTGTCACTGTGATCACCCTCTCCCCCTGCCGCTCGGCGGGCGGGCGCGGCGTGGGCAGGCCCCCTGCCACCTCGGGGCAGAAGGCCAGCGCCCGCCCCTCGGCTCCCAGCGCCACCAACCAGTCGCTGACGATCCCCTTGCTCTGGCCGTCATAGCGCACCGGTTGTCCCAGCAGGCAGGCGCTGACCAGCACCCTGGCCTGAGTGGGTCTTGCTTCCTTCATGATTCGACCTCCAGTCGGTTGATGGCGCCCCATGGCCCCGGCACCTTTCTCCATCACGGTGCGGCCTCAGGCCTCGGCGCCATGCATCAGCTGATCGAACAGGATGCAGGGCGGGGCATCGAGCCGGTAGAGGCTGGCAGGCCTCTGCTTGCCGGTGCGCTTGCGGCCCGTGTCGGCCAGGATATTGGCGCGATGGATCCGCTTGCGAAAGGCCGCCGTGTTCATGGGCGTCTGCAAGATGATCTCGTAGGCCCGTTGCAGTTCGGACAGGGTGAACTCGGCGCCGAGCAGCTGCACCGGCAGCGTGCTGTAGCGGCTCTTTATCTTGAGCCGCTCCAGCCCTTTGCCGATGAGGCGAGCATGGTCGAAGGCCAGGCTCAGGCCCTCCAGGGCGGTGAGGGGATGCCACCGGCCCCGGCTCGGCACCGTATCGGGCCCCACCAGGCACAGATAGACCAGAGTGGTGGACCAGCCGCGAGGATCCCGCTCCTGATCCCCCAGGGTGCAGACCTGCTCGCTGTAGCAGACCCCCAGCCCCCACTCCGCCAGCAACCGCTGCAGGGCATCGTCCAGATCCCGGTCACGACCTTCATCGATGCGTCGGGCCGGCAGTTGCCAGCAACGAGCAAAGGGCTGGCGTTGGCGCGGCTCGAGGAGCAGCTCGAGCCGCTCCTCGTTCAAACGCAGCACCACCATGTCCAGACTCATGCTTGGCATCTCGATCGTCTCGCTCGCCTTCCATTAATGTTTGGTAGATAATATCACATAGATAATATGTGCAGGAGTCAATCATGGGAATCATCGCCAGCCTGGATATAGACGCGCAGAAGGGATTCACCCCCCTCTGCCCGCAGGAGCTGCCCGTGCCCGGCGGGGATGAGATAGTCGCCGCCCTCAATGCCCAGGCCGCTCTGGCCAGCGTGCGAGTCGGCAGCAAGGATGCCCACTCGGCGAACGCTATCTGGACCACAAGCCCGCCCTTCACTCCCCTGCCCCATGCCAATGCGGACCTGAGCTGGCCCAGCCACTGCGTGCCCGGCACCCCGGGCTTCGAGCTGCTCGACGGCCTGCCCGCCCCCATCGATTACGACTTCTTCGTCTGGAAGGGGATAGAGCCAGACCTGCACCCTTATGGCGCCTGCTACCACGATCTGGCCGGGCGACGCAGCACCGGCCTCATCGAGTTTCTCCGCAGCCGCGGCGTCACCACTGTACTGGCCGGCGGCCTGGCCACCGACTACTGCGTCAAGACCAGCGTGCTGCAACTGCGTCAGGCCGGTTTTCGGGTCATAGTGCATCTGGCCGCCTGCCGCGGCATAGCCCCGGATACGGTGGCCAGTGCTCACACCCAGATGATCGAAGCCGGGGCCGAGCTGGCCCAGACCCTGATCGATGTACAACGCCTGCTGGATGCCTGATATGCCGCCCATTCTCAGCCACCAACCCGACGCCGGCGCCCGCACCTTACCTATGCAGCAGGAGCGTATCATGACGCTCACCAGTCTGCGGGGAGCCTGATATGCCGCCGATTCTCACCAGCCTGCTCGACACCGACGCCTACAAGCTGCATATGCAGCAGGCCGTCTATCACCGCTATCCCGATGCCGAGGTGGTGGCCGAGTTTCACAGCCGCAACGAGGAAGATCTGCTGCCCATGATGGGCCAGATCGAGGAACAGCTGCGCCTGGCCGGCTCTCTGCGTCTGAGCAGGGCGGAGGCCGACTTCCTGGCCGAGCGTCCCTTCTTTGGCACCGACTATCTCGATCACCTGCGCCGCAAACCGCTGGACGCCTCCCTGCTCAAGGTGTTCGAGCAGGATGGTCGCATCAATGTCCGGGTCGAGGGGCCCTGGCAGGACGTGATCCTGTGGGAGATCCCCGTGCTCGCCACCATCAGCGAGATGCGCAACCGCTTCCGCTATCCCCAGTTCGGGGTGACCCAGGCGCTGGCGCGGCTAGACCAGAAGATAGACAAACTGGAGCGGGATCTGAGCCCGGCGGAGATGGACGAGTTCCACCTCATCGACTTCGGGACCCGCCGCCGCTTCTCCCACGCCGTCCAGGATGCCGTGGTGGGTCGTCTCAAGCAGCGCCTGCCCTGTTTTCGCGGCACCAGCAACTATCAGCTGGCCCAGAAGTACCAGCTGCCCGCGGTCGGCACTCAAGCCCACGAATGGTTCCAGGCCCACCAGCAGCTCGGCTTCCCCCTGGCCCTGAGCCAGCGCGCCGCCCTCACCAGCTGGCTGGACGAGTTCAGCAGCCACCTCGGCATCGCCCTGACCGACTGCATCACCATGGATGCCTTCCTCCATGACTTCGACTTCGATCTGGCCAGCCGCTACCAGGGCCTGCGCCACGACTCCGGCGATCCCGTGGTGTGGGGGGAGAAGGCCATCAGCCACTATCAGCGGCTCGGCATCGACCCCACCGGCAAGACGCTGGTCTTCTCCGACGGCCTCAACCTCAACAAGGCGGTGGCGCTGTTTCGCCACTTCCGCGGCCGCATCAACACCAGCTTCGGCATCGGCACCCAGCTCACCTGCGACCTGCCCGGGGTGACTCCCATGAACATCGTGTTCAAACTGATGGAGTGCAACGGTGGCCCGGTCGCCAAGATCTCCGACAGTCCGGGCAAGACACTGTGCCGGGATGCCGAGTTCGTGCGCCATCTCAAACGGGCCTTCCACCTGTCCCGCTGAGCACGGAGCGCCCCCACGATGGGCCGCACTGGCGTACGCGCCCCGGGATGAATACCATATGTCGATACCAGGCCCGCCCCGGCGCGGGCCTTTTTGCTACCCGCCCCCCATGAAAGGAAAACCCTATGCTGAAGAAATGGATGCTTCCCCTCACCGCCCTCTTTGTCAGCCTGAGTTCCAGCGCCGCAGAGCCGCTGCGGGTCTCCGCCATTCCCGATGAGGCGCCCACCGAGCTGCAACGCAAGTTTGCTCCCCTGGGGGACTACCTGGCCGAGCAGACCGGGCGCGATGTGGTGTTCGTCCCGGTCAACGACTACGCCGCCGTGGTCGAGGCCCTGGCCGCCGGCAAGATAGACATGGCATGGCTGGGTGGCTTCACCTATGTCCAGGCCCATCGCCGCGCCGACAAGGTGGTGCCCCTGGTGCAGCGGGCGGAAGATGCCCAGTTCACCTCCAAGTTCATCGCCAACGCCGACAGCGGCATCGAGACCCTCGCCGATCTGAAGGGCAAGGACTTCGCGTTCGGCTCCCCCTCCTCCACCTCGGGTCACCTGATGCCGCGCCACTTCCTGGCCGAGCAGGGCATCAAGCCCGAGCAGGATTTCGCCCACGTCGCCTTCTCCGGCGCCCATGACGCCACCGTCGCCTGGGTCGCCTCCGGCAAGGTGCCCGCCGGTGCCCTCAACGCGTCGGTCTGGGACAAGCTGCTGGAAGAGGGCAAGGTCGATACCAGCAAGGTGAAGGTGATCTGGACCACGCCGACCTATTTTGACTACAACTGGACGGTGCGCGGCGACCTGGACCCGGCGCTGCAAGCCAGGCTCAAGCAGGCCTTCCTGGCTCTGGACCCCAGCGTCCCGGCCCAGGCCGAGATCCTCAAGCTGCAACGGGCCAGTCGCTTCATCGAGACCCAGCCCGAGAACTATCAGGGCATCGAAGCCGCCGCCGTCCAGGCTGGTTTGCTGAAGTGATTGCCGTCGACCTGCACCAGGCCAGCCTGCGGTTCGGTGAGCTGCCCGTGCTGGCAGAGATCAGTCTGCAGGTCCGCGCCGGTGAGCGGGTCGCCGTGATAGGGCCGAGCGGGGCGGGCAAGACCAGCCTGCTGCGCCTGCTCGCCACCGAACTCAGGGCCGACAGTCCGGGGTCCCTGCGGCTGTGGCAGCAGGATCCCTGGCTGCTCTCGAGCCGGCAGCGGCAGCGACTGCGCAGCCGCATCGGCATGATCTGGCAGGCGCCGCCCCTGCCGGATTCCCAGCGCGTCATCACGGCCGTGCTGGCGGGTCGGCTCGGCCAGTGGTCCCTGCCCAAGGCCCTGCTCTCCCTGCTGCACCCCCGGGATCCTGCGGGAGCCCGCGCCGAACTGGCACGATTGTCCCTGGCCGACAAACTGTACCAGCCCTGCGGTACCCTCTCCGGTGGCCAGCGCCAGCGGGTCGGCATCGCCCGTGTGCTCTATCAGGACCCGGATCTGATGCTGGCCGATGAACCAGTCTCGGCCCTGGATCCCGTGCTGGCCGAGGCCAGCATACTCACCCTGCAGCAGCAAGCGGCCGCACGCGGCAGTACGCTGATCACCAATCTTCATGCGGTGGATCTGGCTCTGCGCCACTTCCCGCGCATCATAGGCCTGCGTCAGGGCCGCATCCTGTTCGACTGCGCCGCCGAGGCGGTCACCTCCGCCATGCTCGCCGAGCTCTATGGCAACGAGTCACCCGGCAGCCTCCCAGAGCAGATGCCGCCGTGCTAGCGCTCCCCCTCGCTCTGCGCCACCCCTGGCCCTGGCTCTTGCTGCTGGCACTCTACGGTCTCTGGCAGGATGCCGCCAGCTGGCGCGCCCTGCTCGACCCCGCCAGCTGGCGGCAGATGGGCAACTTCGTTGCCCATAGCTGGCCACCGCGCCTGGATCAGGACTTTCTCGCCCTGACCCTGAGAGCCAGTCTGGAGAGCCTGGCGGTCGCCACCCTGGGATTATTCGGGGCTCTGCTGCTCGGGGTGCCCTTCGCCCTGCTGGGCTCCCGCGCCCTCTCCCTGTCGCGGATCGGCGCCCTGCCTGCTCCGCTGCGCAACGGCCTGCGCGCCCTGTGTCGACTGGTCGCCATCCTGCTGCGCAGCCTGCCCGAGCTCATCTGGGCGCTGCTGTTCGTGCGCCTGTCCGGGCTCGGCCCCATGGCCGCCATCCTGGCCATCTCGGTCAGCTACGGCGGCATGCTGGCCAAGGTCTACAACGAGATCATGGAGAGCGGGGCCCTGCAACCGGCCCGGGCCCTGCTGCTCGGCGGGGCCGGCCGGCTGCAGGCCCTCTGTTACGGCGTGCTGCCCGCGGTGCGCCAGGAGCTGCTCTCCTATACGGTCTACCGCTGGGAATGCGCCCTGCGCGCCTCCGTCATCATGGGCTTCGTCGGCGCCGGCGGCCTGGGTCAGCAGCTCGAACTCTCCCTGCGCATGTTTGCCGGTGGCGAGGTGGCGACCCTGCTGCTGGCCTTCGTGGTCCTGGTGGTGCTGGCCGATGGCCTGAGCGCCTGGCTGCGCCGCAGCCGCGCCCCGGGCCTGCTGCTCTGCGCCCTGTTGCTGCTCGCCAGCCTGGGGGCCTTCACCCTGCTCGACTGGCGCAGCCTGAGCCTCTCCCTCGGTGGCATGGGGCGCTTCCTGGCGGAATTCCTGCAGCCTGACTGGTCTGCCCCCTTCCTCAAGCTGGTGGCCGCGGGCCTGGTCGATACCCTGCAGATGGCGCTGCTGAGCACCCTGCTCAGCGCCCTGCTGGCCATGCCGCTGGCGGTGCTGGCCCGCCAGATCTGGCCCCTGCGTCTGCTGTTCAACCTGCTGCGCTCCGTGCCGGAGCTGATTTTTGCCAGCCTGCTGGTGATCGCCGTGGGATTGGGCCCGGTCGCCGGTGTGCTGGCGCTGACCCTGCACACCACGGGCGTCTTGGCCCGCCTCTTTGTCGAGACCCTGGAGAATGCGGACCATGCGCCGCGCCGCGCCCTGCAACTGGCAGGAGCAGGACGCCTGGCCAGCTTCTGGTATGGCCTGCTCCCCATGGTGTGGCAACAGTGGCTGGCCTATGGCCTCTATCGCGGCGAGATGAACCTGCGCGCCGCCACCATTCTCGGGGTGGTCGGCGCCGGTGGTCTGGGGCAGCAACTCTATGTGTCCCTCAGCCTGTTTCGTTACGATCAGGCCGCCACGCTGATCCTCGCCATCCTGCTGCTGGTCTGGCTGGCGGAGGAGCTCAGCCGCCGCACCCGGCTGCCCAGCGTCTCGCGCCCGCAACGGGACTGTCAGGTCTGAGCGCTGGCACTGTCCCTCTCGAACCAGCCTGTTCGAGACCATAAAAAAACGCCCGCCGGTTTGCACCGGCGGGCGTTTTGTCAGGGCGTCTATCAGTCTTTCTTGGCGAGCAGGAACTTCACTAGCTGATTGAACTGCTCCTGGGAGGTGATGGATTCAATCTTCACCATGTACTTGCCGTTGACCAGGAAGGCCGGGACGCCGCGCACATTGTAGGTCTCTGTGTTGCGGTCAAACTGGGCGACCATGCCGGAGACGGCGAAGCTGTCCACGGCACCGGTGAACTCTTCGGCCGGTACACCGTTGTCGGCGAAGATTTTCTCCACATCGTTGCGGCTCTGGGGGACCTGACGCTTGCCGTGGATGGCATCAAAGATGGCTGGGGTCAGCTTGTCTTCAGCCTTAAGCAGGTTGGCAACCGCATAGGCGCGCTGCAGCTCCGGGCCCATCTCGCGACCCAGGAAGGCGACCGGGTTCTTCTTCAGGGTCACCCCTTCCGGCAGGCTCTTCTGCAGATCATCAACGATCGGCTCGAATTTGTAGCAGTGAGGGCAGAAGTAGGAGAAGAACTCCATGACCTCGGGCTGGGCACTGCCGGTCTGTTTGACTACGTCATAGTTGACGCCTTCCTTGAACTCAGGGGCGGCGTGGACCATGGGCATCATCAGCATGGCAGCAAGAAAGCACAGTATTTTTTTCATGATGTTTCCTGTTAAGGGGAAGCAGTGAGGCACGCCCGGAGAACCGAAGCAGTCCAAGCCTATTGTGTCCCCCTGTCGGCGTCAATGGCAAAGGCGGGCGCGTTCAGGCCCGCGGGACGGACGTCACCAGCCCGGCATCAGTGCCAGAGGCGGGGCGTGCAGGGCCGCCAGCTGATCATGGAGACTGGCGATCTGGCTGCGCCAGTAATGTTCGGTGTTGAACCAGGGGAAGTGGCGGGGGAAGGCGGGATCTTCCCAGCGCCTGGCCAGCCAGCCCATGTAGTGCACCATGCGCATGGCGCGCAGCGGTTCGATGAGCGCCAGTTCGCGGTGGTCGAACGTCATGAACTCCTCGTAGCCCGCCAGCAGGGTGTCGAGCTGGATCAGCTGCTCGCTGCGCTCCCCCGAGAGCAGCATCCAGAGATCCTGGATGGCGGGACCGGTGCGACTGTCATCCAGATCCACGAACAGGGGGCCGTCGCGCCAGAGGATGTTGCCCGGATGGCAGTCCCCGTGCAGGGCTATCTGGGCCACGTCGAGGCGCAGGGCGTCGGTGACGTGCTTGGTCAGCTCATCGAGCAGGCCGAAGAACTCCCGGGCCAGGCCGCTCGGCAGCCACTCCCCTGCCGCCAGCAGCGCCCGGGGCTCGTGGAGCATGCTCTCCACGTCGAGCCGGACCCTGTGCTGGAACGGACGGGCGGCCCCGATGCGATGGATGCGGCCGAGATAGCGCCCCACCCACTCCAGCTGATCCAGATTGTCGACCTCGAACTGACGTCCCCCCACGCTGTGCCAGATGGCGAAGGGGTAACCCTGATGCTCGAGCAGGGTCTCGCCGGCGAAGGCGATGGGCGCCGCCACCGGGATCTCCGCCTCGCTGAGGGCGGCGGCGAAGCCGTGCTCCTCCAGGATCTGGGCCCGGCTCCAGCGGCCAGGTCGATAGAATTTCACCACATAGCGGCGGCGATCCTCGTCTTGAAACTGATAGACCCGGTTCTCGTAGCTGTTGAGCTCGATGAGGCCGGAGTCGATACGCAGGCCGCTGAGATCCAGCGCATCCAGGATGAGATCGGGATTGAGGTCGGAATAGTTGAAACGCATGAAATCCACCATGAACAAGGGGCGCCGATGCGCCCCATTCTATCACTCCCCCGGCAAATGATTGGCGAAACTGGCCCGCCATCTGCCTCGCGCCCGGCGCCTCCCGGGATCAGAGCCGGCTGATGAACTTGCTGGCCTGGCGCAACTCGGTCTTGCCATCCTCCGCCGGTGCATCGGTGCGCCTGAGCACGAACTGGATGTCCAGGGTCGGCCGTTTCAGGTTGTAGGGATCCACGGCCAGGCTGATGGGCAGGGTGTAGATCTCGCCCGCCTTCAGGGTCACTTCCCGCGGGCCGAACCACTGGTGCTCGGGCAGCCCTTCCACGTCCAGCTGGAATCCCTGGTCATGGAGGGTCTTGTTGAGGATCTTGAGGGTGTAGGTGTTCTCTATCAGCCCCTCGCTGTTCTCGCGAAACAGCTGGTTGCGGTCACGGATGATGTCCAGCCCCATGGGCATGATGGACATGGCGTTGTAGACGAACACCCCCAGCATGATCACCATCACCAGGCCATAGCCAATCAGCTTGGGACGCGCCACATGGGTGCTGTCGTGTTCCAGCTTGTGTTCCGTGGTGTAGCTGATCAGCCCCTTCTCATAGCCCATCCGCTCCATGGTGTTGTCGCAGGCATCGACGCAGGCGCCGCAGTTGATGCACTCGTACTGCAGGCCATCGCGGATGTCGATGCCGGTCGGGCAGACCTGCACGCAGAGATCGCAGTCGATGCAGTCCCCCAGCCCCAATGCCTTGGGGTCCGCCTTGCGGGCACGGGGGCCCCTGCTCTCACCTCGCTTGGCGTCATAGCCGACGATGAAGGTGTCCTTGTCGAACATGGCGGACTGGAAGCGGGAATAGGGGCACATGTGAATGCACATGATGGCGCGCATCCAGCCGGCGTTGCCATAGGTGCAGGCGGCGAAGAAGATGACCCAGAAGCTGACCCAGCCCGAGGTGGCGGCGCTGAAGAACTGGGGCACCAGCCGGGTGGCATCCTGGAAATAGGCCACGAAGGTGAGACCCGTGCCCAGGGAGAGCAGGATCCAGGCCAGGTGCTTGGCCCCCTTGCGCAGCAGCTTGTCGGCGCTCCAGGGGGCCGCGTCCAGCTTGCGGCGCTTGTTGGCCGAGCCTTCGAACTTCTCCTCGAACCAGATGAACATGAAGGTCCACACCGTCTGCGGACAGAGGTAGCCACACCAGACCCGACCGAGGAAAGTGGTCACGAAGAAGAGGGCGAAGGCGGCGATCATGAACACCCAGGCCAGCAGGGTGAGATCCTGGGGCCAGATGGTGGCGCCGAAAATATGAAACTGCTGATGTTCGAGATCGAACAGTATGGCCTGGCGGCCATCGTAACGAAGCCAGGGCAAGGCGACGAACAGCACCATGAAGAACCAGCCCATCAGCTTGCGCAGCCGCTGCCAGCGCCCGGTCTGGGCCCTCACATAGATGCGATTGCCCGGATTGAACCTGTCATCGCCGGACTTGAAGGCATTCGGGTTGAAGGTCCCGGTCACGCCCTTGTCGGTGACATCCTTGATGTCGATCTTCTCCTGCTCGGCCATTGCTACCCATCACTCCGTCAGTTGTTATGGCGCGGATTATATCTTAAACAGCCTGATAACAGTGTGGGTTTAATGTGTCGAATATTGGAGCGCGCTCGCAATTCACGGCAACAAAAAAGGCACATCGCCAGTTGACGACCTCCCTTTTGCAAAGATTCCATTGAAGCCTTTTCGTGCGATCAGCCCGGAGTCGGGATCACTTGATGCCGCGCGCCTTGAGCAGGGCTTCCTTGAAATCGGGCACATGATCCTTGGCCAGCCCCGGGATCATGGCCTGCTTGTCGGATTCACGCATCTTGAGGTGATAGATCAGCATGTCATCGGTCAGCTCGGACAGCGGCCCCTCGAAGCCGGCCTCCTCGGCCAGCTTGGCCACAAACTGCACCAGAGTGAGATCCTGCTCCTTGATCCAGGCAGGTTGCAGCAGCTCGAGCAGCTCTTCGATACGATGACATTGCATAGACGACCTCTTTAAATCTGTCAGGGGTGAATCAAGCCACCTTTCCCATCAAGGCGACTTCGATCCGATCCCGCCCATTATGCTTGGCCTGATAGAGGGCCGCATCCGCTTTCTGCACTAAATCCGCAATAGTGGCATGGTTATCCGGTACCAGGGTCGCCACCCCGAAACTGCAGCTCACCCGGCCAGAGACCAGGGACTTCTGATGGGGAATATGGATCTGCTTGAGGGCGTCGCGCACCTGCTCGGCCACCTGCAAGGCCCCCTGCATGCTGGTGCAAGGCAGCAGCAGGGCGAACTCCTCTCCCCCGTAACGGGCCGCCAGATCGTCTTCGCGCCGCGGCACCCTGGCGAGCAGAGCCGCCACCTGCTGCAGGCACTCGTCACCGGATTGATGGCCATAGTGATCGTTGAACTGCTTGAAGTAATCCACGTCCACCAGCACCAGGGAGAGGGGAGCCTGGGCCCGGTGGCAACGGCGCCATGCCTTGGCCAGACAGTGATCCAGATGGGCACGGTTGGCGATCCCGGTCAGACCGTCCCGACGGGAGGCGAGTTTGAGGTGCTCGGAGACCTGCTTGAGCTCGGCCACCAGATTGGCATTGGAGAAGCTGTGGTACAGGGACGCGGCCTGATCCCGGCGCAGGCGACGCAGCAGGGTCGGCAGGAAGATAAACAGGTAACCGGTCAGCATGCAGGCGACGATCCGCTCCTGCTCATTGCCCTGGCCCAGCTCGAACAAGATGGTGAGCCCCAGGGGCAAGACGGCGCCATAGAAGGCGCGCCGACTGCCGAACAACATGATGGCGCTGCCGGTCAGGATCAGGCTGGCCAGCATCATCATGGCGGCGCGATAGGCGTCGGGCAGCGCCCCCATGTAGAGCAGTACCCCGAGGGACCAGATGATGGAGGTGATGGTGACCCCGACAAACAGCTCGATCTCGAGCTGGGCCAGGGCCGTGCTGTCCAGCCTGGCACGACGCCAGCGCAGGTGCCAGGCCCGGGCGCAGAGCGACAGCAGCACCAAACCGAGCCAGCTCCACGCCTCGAGGGCGGGCAGGTAGTCGTGGAACAGCATGGACCATGCCAGAGCCAACAGTGCCAGACAGGGCAGACTGAACGAGGCATGGGTATAAAGCTGGACCATGATGGCCTGCCTGACCTGTCGTGTCACACTCTGGCTCAAGGGGGGAACTCCGTTTGCAATAGCCGCCTAGTCTATCCCAGCCCCCGGCGGCCAACAACAAATGGCCACTTATTAACCACTCCATCAGCCAGGAGCGGGCCAAAGGACGACGAGCGACCCCGACTCAGCCCCGCTCCAGCTCGTCGAGAATGGGGCACTCTGGCCTGTCATCACCGTGGCAGCAGGTCACCAGCCCCTCCAGGCTGCTCAGCATGGTTTGCAAACCCTGAATGCGGGCCTTCAGGTCGACGATCTTCTCCTGGGCCAGCTTCTTCACCTGGGCGCTGCTTCTGTGCTTGTCACGGTACAGGGCCAGCAGCTCCTGGCACTCCTCCAGGTTGAAGCCCGTCTCCCGCGCCCGCTTGACGAAATGCAGCTCGCGCACCGTCTCCTCCCCATAGCTGCGATAGCCGTTATCGCTGCGAAGGGGCGCCGTAATGAGGCCTATGCTTTCGTAGTAACGAATGGTCTTGGCACTGAGGCCGGTGGCCTGGGCGGCCTTGCTGATGTTCATCTATGACTCCTGATATCGGGCCCGCTGCCGGGCCTGAACTAGCTACCGAACAATGAGTGATGCAGGGCGCCCGCCATGGCCTGCCGCTGCCGTTTTCTGTCTGTGACTGTCGAGGGGAGTCCTCGTGCTGGCTCCCCGCCCCTTCATCCCTGCCCGGCCTTGGGACGCCAACGCTTGAGCAGCAGGGAGTTGCCGAGCACGGTGACGCTGCTAAGGGCCATGGCGGCCCCCGCCAGCTCGGGGCTGAGGTAGCCCAATGCCGCGAGGGGAATGCCTGTCACGTTGAAGGCAAAGGCCCAGAACAGATTCTGACGTATGGTGCGCCAGGTCGCCGCCGAGATGTCGATGGCATCGGCCACCAGCCGGGGGTCTGATCTCATCAGCGTGATGGCCGCCGTCTCCATGGCCACATCCGATCCGGACCCCATGGCGATGCCGACATCGGCCGCCGCCAGGGCGGGGGCATCGTTGACCCCGTCACCGACCATGGCGACCCGCCCCTGCACCTGCCCGCGCAGCGCCTCGACCCGGCCGACCTTGCCGTCAGGCAAGACGGAATCGAATGATCCTGTCAGCCCCAGCTCGCCAGCGATCCGGGCCACGGGGCCGGGGGCATCGCCGCTCACCAGCCAGCTGTCGATGCCGCGCGCCCGCAGGTTCGCCACCGCCTGACGGCTCTCGGGACGCAGCGTGTCCGCCAGGGCGGCCACCCCGGCCAGTCGGCCCTCGATGGCAACCCAGACCCGGGTCGCCCCATCCGTCTCCTCAACCGGGTCGACCACCAGCCCCAGGCTCGCCATCAGGGCCGGATTGCCGATGGCGACCCTGTTCCCCTCGACCTCCCCCACTATGCCGCTGCCGACCCGCACCTCGACCCCTTGCGGTTCGGGCAGAGAGGCCTGTGCCTGGCTGGCGGTCATGGCGCGGGCCAGGGGATGCTCGCTCGCCTGTTGCAACGCCGCAGCAAGACGCAGGGAGGCGGCGTCACCGCTCCAGCTCTGCAACACCGGCTTGCCCTCGGTCAGGGTGCCCGTCTTGTCGAAGATGACCGCCTTGATGTCATGGGCTTTTTGCAAGGTATCCACGTCCTTGATCAGGATGCCGTGGCGCGCAGCCACCCCGGTGCCCGTCACTATGGCCGCCGGGGTCGCCAGACCGAGGGCGCAGGGACAGGCGATGACCAGCACGGCCACCGCCGCCAGCAGGGCATGGCCGAAGTCCCCGGCCCAGGCCCACCACAGCAGCAGGGTGAGCAGGGCGACGGCCATCACCAGGGGCACGAACACGGCGGAGACCCTGTCCACCAACTGCTGCAGCGGCGCCTTGCCCATCTGGGCACGCTCGACCAGGGCGATGATCTTATTGAGGCTGGAATCCTCCCCCACGGTCGTCGCCGTGATGGTCAGTACCCCGGAACCATTGATGGCCCCCCCCAGCACGGGCTCGCCAACCCCTCGCGGCACCGGCATGCTCTCGCCGGTGAGTATGGATTCATCCAGCTCGCTGCTGCCCTGGCTGATGGTGCCGTCCACCGGCACCCGCTCCCCGGCCAATACCCGGATGAGATCGCCACGCAGCACCTCGTCCACCGCCACACTGACCCAGTCTCCCCCCCGTTTTACCGTGGCTCGCTCTGGGCGCAATGCCATCAGCTCGCGAATGGCCGACTGGGTACTGCGCCGGGCGCGGGCCTCCAGCAGCTTGCCGAGGGAGATGAGAGTGATGATGAGGGCGCTCGCCTCGAAATAGAGGTGACCCGAGGCCTGCGCCCCCAGACTGAGCCAGAGATAGAGGCTGTAGAAATAGGCGGCGCTGGTGCCGGTGGCGACCAGCACATCCATGTTGGCGGCCCGGTTCTTCAGGGCCAGCCAGGCCCCGCGGTAGAAGCGCCCGCCGATCCAGAACTGCACCGGTGTGGCCAGCGCCCACTCGGCCCAGGCTGGCAGATGCCAGCTCAGCAGGCCGGCCATGGTCATCATGCCCGCCAGCAGGGGCAGGGTAAGCAAGGAGGCGATCAGCACCTGATGCAAGGCGCGTCGCGCCTCCTGTCGCTCCTGTTGTTCCCTGGCCTGCAACTGCTGCTGACGGGCGGAGACGCTGCCGCGCACCTGTTCGGCGCCAAAACCCAGTGCGACAATCTGGTCGCGCACCACGGCAGGGCTCAGGGGACCGGGCAGCAAGGTGATCAGCGCCCGCTCGGTGGCGAAGTTGACCTCGGCCGACAGGGCGCCCGGCAGGGCAGCAAGGGCCCGCTCGATGCGACCGGCGCAGGCGGCGCAGCTCATGCCGCTCACCTGAAACTCGACTCGCTCGCCCACCACCTCATAGCCTTGCTGGCGAATGTGCGCCACCACCTCGGGCAGGGAGGCCTCATCCAGCAGGGTGACGGCGGCCTGCTCCAGGGCGAAATTGACGCTGGCCTCGACGCCGTCGATGCGATTGAGGGCCGCCCCGATGCGGCTCGCGCAGTTGGCACAGCTCATACCCTGAATGGGCAGTTGGATGGTGGTGGTCATGGCACGTCTCCCGTGATGCGACTCATGCACCAACATTAACCTTTACTGTAAGGGTAAGCTCAAGCGTCAATCGCCACATAAAAGATGGCGACGCAGGAGGAGGCTGAGGGCGCAGGCCAGGGCGGAACCACCATGAATTCGCACCTTCGCCAACCCGCCTGGGGAATAAAAGATGAGCAGGCTCAATGCCGCTGTCATGGGGCTGGCTCATAATGCGAGGGTTTTGAATGTACACTGGGTGCGGCCAGGACGAGACACTCTGTTACATGAGTCCACTCACCGGCTCGGTATACTAACCACAATAATAAGGTTTGGCGGGAGCCTTGCCTGCAAGGTTCAAATACAACTTGGAATCTCAGGAAGTCTATGAAAAACATCAATCCAACCCGGACCCAGGCCTGGCAGGCGCTGGAAACTCACTTCGCAGCCAACAAAGAGATGCGTCTCAAGGATCTGTTCG
Source organism: Aeromonas bivalvium (assembly GCF_000819765.1). Lineage (GTDB taxonomy): Bacteria > Pseudomonadota > Gammaproteobacteria > Enterobacterales > Aeromonadaceae > Aeromonas > Aeromonas bivalvium. Next base: position 7,318 of record NZ_CDBT01000047.1, on the reverse strand, counting down.
CACAGGATCCCCAGCGTTTTGACAAGTTCTCTCTCACCTTCGGTGGCGACATTCTGGTCGACTACTCCAAGAACCTGATCACCGAAGAGACTCTCAAGCTGCTCATTGATCTGGCCAAAGAGACGGATCTGCGCAGCGCCATCGACGCCATGTTCAACGGCGACAAGATCAACATGACCGAGGGGCGCGCCGTCCTGCACACCGCCCTGCGCAACCGCTCCGACCGTCCCATCGAGGTTGACGGCAAGGACGTGATGCCGGAAGTGAACGCCGTACTGGCCAAGATGAAGGGCTTCTGCGAGAAGGTCATCGGTGGCGAGTGGAAGGGCTACACCGGCAAGGCCATCCAGCACGTGGTCAATATCGGCATCGGCGGCTCCGATCTGGGCCCGGTGATGATCACCGAGGCTCTACGCCCCTACAAGAACCACCTGCAGATGCATTTTGTCTCCAACGTCGACGGCACCCACATCGCCGAGACGCTCAAGAAGATTGATGCGGAAACCACCCTGTTCCTGGTGGCCTCCAAGACCTTCACCACCCAGGAGACCATGACCAACGCCCTGACCGCCCGCGACTGGTTCCTCGGTCACGCCGGTGACAAGGCTCACGTTGCCAAGCACTTCGCCGCCCTGTCCACCAACGGCAAGGCCGTGGCCGAGTTCGGCATCGACACCGACAACATGTTCGAGTTCTGGGACTGGGTCGGCGGCCGCTACTCCTCCTGGTCCGCCATCGGCATGCCCATCGCCCTCTCCCTCGGCTTCGAGCACTTCGAGGCCCTGCTGCAAGGCGCCTTCGAGATGGACATGCACTTCGCAACCAAATCCTATGAGCAGAACCTGCCCGTGCTGCTGGCGCTGATTGGCCTGTGGTACAACAACTTCCATGGTGCCGAGTCCGAAGCCATCCTGCCCTACGATCAGTACATGCACCGCTTCCCTGCCTACTTCCAGCAGGGCAACATGGAGTCCAACGGCAAGTACGTAGACCGCGACGGCAATCCGGTCGACTACCAGACCGGCCCCATCATCTGGGGTGAGCCGGGCACCAACGGCCAGCACGCCTTCTACCAGCTGATCCACCAGGGCACCAAACTGATCCCCTGCGACTTCCTGGCGCCGGCCATCAGTCACAACCCCATCGGTGACCACCATCCGAAACTGCTGGCCAACTTCTTCGCCCAGACCGAGGCCCTGGCCTTCGGCAAGAGCAAGGAAGCGGTAGAGGCCGAGTTCCTGGCCGCCGGCAAGACGCTGGAGCAGGTCAAGGACCTGGTGCCGTTCAAGGTGTTCGAAGGCAACCGCCCGACCAACAGCATACTGTTCAAGAGCCTGACCCCGAAAACCCTCGGCTCCCTGATCGCCATGTACGAGCACAAGATCTTCGTACAGGGCGCAATCTGGAACATCTTCTCCTTCGACCAGTGGGGGGTGGAGCTGGGCAAACAGCTGGCCAACAAGATACTGCCGGAGCTGGGCACCGACGAGGCCGTCACCAGCCACGACGGTTCCACCAACGGCCTGATCAACACCTGGAAAGCCTGGAAAGCCTGAGTTTTCCTGCCTTTCTGAATGCAAAAGCCCCGCTCGATGAGCGGGGCTTTTTTATGGCCGGGTTTTCTGGCTGGCCAGTCGGGTGTCCAGCCCGACCGGCGACGGGGATCGTCATCCCCGCCCCTTTATCATCCAGCCCGATGCTGGCTTAACCGCCGACGGCGATGCGCTTCATGTCCTTCATGTAGCCACGCAGGGTCTGGCCAATCTTCTCGATCGGGTGGTTGCGGGTCGCTTCGTTGGCGGCCAGCAGGGCCAGGTTGTCCACCGCCTTGCTCTCGGCACGGGCACTGCCCAGGTCCCCTGCTTGCAGGGTCGGCATGAAGTGCTCGCTCAGCAGCGGCACGGCGGCGTTGGCGAACAGGTAGTTGCCGTACTCCGCGGTATCTGAGATGACCACGTTCATCTCGTACAGACGCTTGCGGGCGACTGTGTTGGCGATCAGCGGCAGCTCGTGCAGAGACTCGTAGTAGGCGGACTCTTCATAGATGCCGGAGGCCACCATGGTCTCGAACGCCAGCTCGACACCCGCCTTGACCATGGCCACCATGACCACGCCATTGTCGAAGTACTCCTGCTCGGCGATCTTGCCGGCATAGGCAGGGGCATTCTCGAAGGCGGACTTGCCGGTCTCTTCGCGCCAGCCGAACAGCTTGGCATCGTCTTCGGCCCAGTCAGCCATCATGCCGCGGGAGAACTCGCCGGCGATGATGTCATCCATGTGCTTCTCGAACAGGGGGCGCATCAGGGTGCGCAGCTGCTCGGAGAGCTCGAAGGCACGCAGCTTGGCCGGGTTGGAGAGGCGGTCCATCATCAGGCTGATGCCGCCCTGCTTCAGGGCCTCGGTGATGGTCTCCCAGCCGAACTGGATCAGCTTGCCGGCGTAGGCCGGGTCAGTGCCCTCGGCAACCAGCTTGTCGTAGCAGAGCAGGGAACCGGCCTGCAGCATGCCGCACAGAATGGTCTGCTCGCCCATCAGATCGGATTTCACTTCCGCGACGAAGGAGGATTCCAGCACGCCGGCACGGTCGCCGCCGGTGGCGGAGGCCCACGCCTTGGCGATGGCCATGCCCTCGCCCCGGGGATCGTTTTCCGGGTGAACGGCGATCAGGGTCGGCACACCGAAGCCGCGCTTGTACTCTTCACGCACCTCGGTACCCGGGCACTTGGGCGCCACCATGACGACAGTGATGTCGGCGCGGATCTGCTGACCCTCTTCCACCACGTTGAAGCCGTGGGAGTAACCCAGGGCAGCGCCCTGCTTCATCAACGGCATCACGGTCTTCACCACGTCGGAGTGCTGCTTGTCCGGAGTCAGGTTCAGCACCAGATCGGCGGTCGGGATCAGATCTTCATAGGTGCCGACCACGAAGCCGTTGTCGGTGGCCTTCTGCCAGGAGGCGCGCTTCTCGGTGATGGCGGCCTGGCGCAGGGCATAGGAGATGTCCAGCCCGGAGTCACGCATGTTCAGGCCCTGGTTCAGACCCTGGGCGCCACAGCCCACAATCACCACCTTCTTGCCCTTCAGCACCTCGCAGCCATCGGCGAATTCCGCTCGCTGCATGAAACGACACTTGCCCAGCTGGGCCAACTGCTGACGCAGGTTCAGGGTGTTGAAATAGTTCGCCATGGTGATTGCTCCGTTCGATTGATTCCGTGCCGCTATGGGCGTTGACCAAACCACTATAGCGCGGGACAGATATTGCTTGAACTGATATATTCGAAACAGTACGTTGCAGTAATTGAAATGTTATTCTTCGCAATCTCAGACCGCCTCCCTGCCCGGAGCATGACTTCCGACACGCAGCCAGGGCGGATATATGCGGCCCATGGGCCGTTTTGCAGGATTTCAACGATGGACCTTCGCAATCTCGAGCTGTTTCTCCACCTCGCCGACTCCCTTCATTTTGGCAAGAGCGCCGACGCCATGGCGGTCAGCCCCTCTACCTTGAGCCGCGCCATCCAGCGCCTGGAGCAGGAGACCGGCTGCGTATTGTTCGAGCGGGACAACCGCAGCGTGCGTCTCACCCCGGCAGGGGAGAAGCTGCGGGAATTCGGTGGCAATCTGTTGCAGGAATGGCGCCAGCTCAAGCAGGATCTCAAACGCAGCGACGAACCCTTGCAGGGGCGGCTGCGGGTGTTCTGCTCTGTCACCGCCAGCTACTTCCTGCTGCCCGATGTGCTGGAGCGCTTTCGCCGCCGCTACCCTCAGCTGGAAATCAAGCTGGAGACCGGCGATCCGGCCCTGGCGGTGGAGAAGATCCTCGGCGAGGAGGTGGACATCGCCATCGCCGCCCGCCCCGATGCCCTGCCGGCCAAGCTGGAATTCGCCAGCCTGCAGCAGGTGCCCCTGGTGTTTATTGCCCCCCGCACGGCGCCACAACTGAGCCAGTGGTTTCGCCAGGGCGAACCGGACTGGGAGCGGCTGCCCCTCATCCTCTCGGAGCAGGGACTGGCCCGTAAACGCTGCGATCAGTGGTTTCGCAACAAGGGCATAGCCCCCAACATCTATGCCGAGGTGGCGGGCAATGAAGGCATAGTCGCCATGGTGGCCCTCGGCTGCGGTGTCGGCTTGGTGCCCGCCGCCGTCATCGACCACAGCCCCATGGGGGAAAAGGTGCGTATCGTCGAACCCAAACCGGCCCTCAAACCGTTCGATGTCGGTATGGGGGTACTCAAGAAGCGACTGGAAGAGCCGCTGGTCAAGGCATTCTGGGACACGGCCAAGAGCCAGCACAATTACGGCTAGCGGTGCTGCCGCCATCTTGATGACAGATCTGACAGCTAGCGCCACCGACTCCTTTGACTACACTAGGCTCCCTCAACCCATGCCAGAGCAAGGAGTCGCCCATGAAAGATCATCTCGTCGAAATCAGGAGCCCTGTGCTGTTTGAGGAGTATCTGCAAAGCATGGGCCTGCCCAGGGCAAGCCTGGAGCAGGAGCAGGAGATCTATCTGCAGGATCGCCATCTGGCGGCGGTGCGCCGCATCCAGGGGGAACTGAGGTTCTATCTGGTCGCCGCCGAGCTCGGCAAGCGCTGATGGCGCATCTGGTCACAGAAGCCGCAGCCGAGACAGGGTAGACTCAGGCTCTGTGCCCAGCAACGGATGCCTGCCCATGAAACCCAGTGGCCTGGATCGGCTCTTCAAACCCCAGTCAATCGCCGTGATCGGCGCCTCGAGCAACCCCCAGAAGGCGGGCCATGTGCTGATCCGCCACCTGCTGGCGGGCCAGTTCCAGGGGCCCATACTGCCGGTCAGTACCGACAGTCAGGCCATCGCCGGTGTACTGGCCTACCCGGATGTCGCCAGCCTGCCGCTGGCCCCGGATCTGGCCATCATCTGTACCCGGCGCGAGCGGGTACTGCCTCTGGTAGAGGCCCTGGGCCAGCGTGGCACCGGCGCCGTCATCATTCTGGCCGGGGAGTTCAGCGATGAGGAGCGCCTCGAGCTGCAGCGGCTGCGCCACCAGTACGGCATTCGCCTGCTCGGCCCCAACAGCATGGGCCTGCTGTTGCCGGGGCAGGGCATCAACGCCAGTTTCTCCCCCATCGCGGCCAAACCGGGTCAGGTGGCTTTTCTCTCCCAATCGGCGGCCGTGAGTACCACCATCCTGGATTGGGCCAAGCAGCACGAGGTGGGGTTTTCCGCCTTCGTCTCCCTCGGTGATCACTGTGACATCGACTTCGGCCAGCTGCTGGATCAGCTCTCCCGCGACAGCGTGACCCGCGCCATCCTGCTCTATATGGACAAGCTGCACGATGCCAGGCACTTTCTCTCGGCCGCGCGCGCCGCCTCGCGCAACAAACCCATCCTGGTGCTCAAGAGCGGTCGCCATGATCCGGTCAACGGCCTCGACAACGTCTATGACGCGGCCATTCGCCGGGCCGGCATGCTGCGGGTGCGCGATACCCATGAGCTGTTCGCCGCCGTGGAGACACTCAGCCACTCCCTGACCCTCAAGGGGGAGCGCCTCGCCATCATCTCCAATGGCCGCGGTCTGGCCAACATGGCGGCGGATGTGCTGCAAGAGCGGGGCGGCAAGCTGGCGGGCCGTCCCCAGGACATAGGCAGCGATGCCGATATCCAGGCTTACTGCCGCGCCCTCGACACCGTGCTGCAAGGGGACGAGGCCGATGCCATCCTGCTGATCCATGCCCCCTCCCTCACGGCACGAGGGGTGGAGCTGGCCCGCAGCCTGATCGATTACCTCAAGCAGCATCCCAGGGCCAGACGCTTCAACCTTCTCACCAACTGGGCGGGGGAGTTCTCGGCCCAGGAGGGACGCCGCCTGTTCAACGAGGCGGGCATTCCCACCTACCGCACCCCGGAGAGTGCGGTCAACGCCTTCATGCACATGGTGGAATACCGCCGCAACCAGAAACAGCTGATGGAAACGCCGGCCTCCCTGCAGGGGGACAAGGTGGACCTCGCCCTTTGCAAGAAGCTGATCCAGCAGGCATTGGAGCGCAGGCAGCTCAGGCTGGATACCCATCTGGTGCAGCCACTCCTCCAGGCAAGCGGCCTCGCCACCCTGCCGACCTGGATCGTCACGGACGCCATAGAGGCGACCCTGACCGCAGAGCAGATAGGTTACCCGGTGGCGGTCAAGCTGAGATCCCCCGACATAATCCACAAGTCTTCGGTACACGGGGTCATGTTGAACCTGCGTACTTCGACCGAGGTGGCCCAGGCCGCCGATGCCATCCTGGACAGGGTGCGCCAGCATGATCCCGGCGCCCGCATCGAAGGTCTGCTGGTGCAGCGCATGGCCAGACGCAGCGGCGGTCTTGAACTGAGGATCCGCATCCAGCAGGATCCCGTGTTCGGTCCCGTGATCCTGCTGGGGGAATCCGGCGCCGACCCTCAGGAGATGGTGGCCGCCCTGCCGCCGCTCAACCAGGCACTGGCCCGCTACCAGATCATCGAAGCCCTCAAGAGCCGCAAGATCCGCGAACAGGCTGGTCCGGCGCCACTGGATATTCCGGCGCTGGCCCAGGTGCTGTGCCAGCTCTCCGAGTTGCTGCTCGCCTTCCCGGAAATCCGCGAGCTGGATCTGCATCCTCTGCAGGCCTGCGGCAACGAGATGGTGGTACTCGATGCTGGTCTGATCCTGGCCCAGCCCGAGCCTGAAGCAGGAGTGACCCTAGCCATACGACCCTATCCCACCGAGCTGGAAGAGGGGGCCTGGTTGAAAGACCACAGTCATGTGCTGCTGCGCCCGATCCGGCCGGAAGATGAACCGGCCCACAAGCAGTTCGTGCTCAAGGTCTCCGATGAAGACAGATACAAGCGCTTCTTTGCCGACGTTGGGGAACTGGGCCACGAGGAGCTGGCCCGCATGACCCAGATCGATTACGACCGGGAAATGGCCTTCGTCGCGGTCGGCCAGGACGGCGCCTGCAACCAGCAGATCCTGGGGGTGGTGCGAGCCATTTCGACCCCGGACAAACGGGATGCCGAGTTTGCCATCCTGGTGCGATCGGATCAGAAAGGGCTGGGGTTGGGCACCCTGCTGATGGAGAAGATAGTGCGCTACGCCAGGGAAGCGCAGATAGGCCAGCTCTCAGGCATGACCATGCCCAGCAATCGCGGCATGATCAATCTGGCCAAGCGCCTCGGCTTCAAGATCGATATCCAGCTGGAAGATGGGGTGGTCAATATGGAATTGCCCTGTACAGAACTGGGGCTGTGACACAGGAAAAATAGAAGACTTGGCCACTTCTCGCTTGAAAGTGGCTGATTTCAGGCAATAAAAAACC
>NZ_CDBT01000046.1 GCF_000819765.1 Aeromonas bivalvium | reverse complement strand
CCATGACGGATGCCGCCGGTGCCACCAGCAGCGCCAGCCTCGTCATCACGCTGCAAGGGGCCAACGACGCCCCCGTGGCCCAGAACAACATCGCCATCGCCGTGGCCGACAACGGTGCCGGCAACGTCAGCAACCCCAGCGGCAACCTGCTCACCAATGACGGGGATGTGGACGGCGGCGACAGCCTGACCCTGACCGCCGGGCGCACCGGTGAGGAAGGGGCCGGCGGCCCCCTCGCCCCCGTCACCCAGGGCAATCCCCTGGTGCTGGTCGGCCAGTATGGCACCCTGACCCTGCTGCTCGACGGCAGTTACCAATATGCGCTCGATACCGGCAATGCCGCCGTGCTGGGCCTGGGGCCCTTGCAGACCCTGAGCGACCATTTCACCTACCAGGCCCAGGATCTGGCCGGTGCCGTCGATCTCGCCCAGCTCACCATCATCATACGGGGACGCAACGATGCCCCGGTGGCCAACCCGGATCAGGCCCTGGTGATCGAGGCGGGCGGGCTCAATAACGCACAGCCCGGCCTGGACCCCAGCGGCAACGTGCTGGGCAATGACACGGATCTGGAGGGCGATCCCCTGACGGTGACGGGGGTGCAGAACGCCGATGGCCAGAGTGCCAGCCTTGGCACTGTGCTCCGTGGTCGCTACGGGGATCTGGTGATGAACGCCGATGGCAGCTGGCACTACCGGCTGGACAACAACCTGACCGAGGTACAGGCCCTGCGCGGCCCCAACCAGACCCTGACCGAGGTGTTCGACTACCAGATTGCAGACATCTGGGGGGTGGGCAGCGCCAGCACCCTGACCCTCACCATTCGCGGCAGCAATGACACCCCCATCGCCGTCGACGATCAGGCCAGCGCCATCGAGGCCGGGGGCGTGCACAATGGCGACGCCGGGCGGGATCCCACTGGCAATGTGCTCGCCAACGACACCGATGTGGACAGCCAGGCCAATGGCGAGACCAAGGCGGTGCTCACTGTCAGCAGCGCCAGCGGTGCCAGTGTCGATGCGGGCCAGATCCTGCAGGGGCGCTATGGCCAGCTCATCCTCAACGGCGATGGCAGCTACCGCTACCTGGTCGATAACGACAACCCAGAGGTCGAGGCGCTGCGCACGGCCGGCCAGACCCTCACCGAGCTGTTCAGCTACCGGATGCGCGACCAGGCCGGCGCCGTCTCACAGGCGCGCCTGACCATCGTCATCCAGGGCGCCAACGACAACCCCGTCGCCCGGGATGACAGTGCGGTGGCAAACGATCAGGTGCAGCCGCCCCACACCTCGGGCAATGTGCTGCCCAACGATGGCGATGTGGATGCCAATGATCCCCTGCGCGTCACGGCGGTGCGCACCGGAACCGAGCAAGGCGGCGGCAATGGGGGCACCCTCGGCCAGCCCCTGGCCGGGCGCTACGGCTGGCTCACCCTCAACGGGGATGGCAGCTACCGCTACACCATAGATCTCACCAACAGGGAGGTGCTGGCCGCCGCCGGTCTGGGCCAGGTGCTGCAGGATGTGTTTACCTACACCCTGGGGGATGGCAGCGATGCCACCGATCTGGCCCAGCTGACCATCAACCTGGATATCTCGGCCCCCTATGTGCCGCCCCCGGACTCTGGCGTCATAGGTCCCCATCAACTCGACCGCCAGTTCGACGGGCAACAGCAGGCCCCCCTGCCCGACATCACCCCGGCCATCTTCGTCACCCCGGTGGTGCAGCGGGTCAGCCTGGGGCTCGATGCCAGCGGCGATCGTTCCGATGGCAGCCAGCTGTTCTTCGGTCTGCCCCCCGAGATCCGCAGCCAGAGCATTGGCCAGGGGCTGGGCCAGATAGCAGGCACCTTCGTCGGCCAGAGCGTGCTGGAGAGCGCCCTGGCCCAGGAGCTGGATCTGGCCAGCTTCCTCGGCCGCCATGGCCGGGTCGATCTCAACGCCGATGGCCTGCTCAGCGACGAATCCCTGTTTGCCCTGACCCCCCAGGACATGAAGGCGCCCTCGCCCCAGGGAGAACGGCCGCTCAACACCAACAGCTTCACCCGACAACTACAGGATGCCGCCGGGCGCCCTGCCGCCCCCAGAGGGGACAACCAGCCCTTTGTGACCAAATCAGGCGTTTGATTCTAAGGACAGATGATGCCAAGACTCGTACTTCGACCCCTCACCCTCGCCTCCACCCTGCTGCTGGGTGCCTGTAGCGCCCTGCCGCCGGAGGTCTATACCCAGCAGGACAAGCAGGAGAGGATCCGCCAGGACCGCAAACTCATGTATGGCCAGCAGGAGCCGGTGACCCATCCCATCACCTTCTACGAGGCGGCGGCCCGGGCCCTCAAGTACAACCTCGACTACCGCCTCAAGCTGATGGAGGGGGCCCTGGCCTCGGATCTGCACGATCTCTCCAGCTACGAGATGCTGCCCAGGGTGGTGGCGTCGGCCGGCTACGCCAGCCGCAGCAACGACTCCGGCGGCACCTCCATCGGCATCGAGGACAGGGAAGAGAGTCTGCGGGCCTCCACCTCCCAGGAGCGCTACCGCGACCTGAGCGGACTGGGTCTGAGCTGGAGCCTGCTCGACTTTGGCGTTGCCTACTACCGCAGCCAGCAGAAGGGGGATCAGGTGATGATGGCCGAGGAGCGCCGTCGCAAGGTCTCCCAGAACGTGTTGCAGGATGTACGCAGCGCCTACTGGCGCGCCCTCGGTGCCCAGCGCTTGCTGCCCCAGGTCGACAAGCTGCTGACCCGTACCCAGCTGGCGCTCGATTCCGCCCGCCAGGCCGAGACTCAGGGGCTGATGCCGCGCCAGGAGGCCCTGGCCTATCAGCGGGCCCTGCTCGACTCCGTCTCCCTGCTCAACCAGCGCCGCCAGGATCTGGAGTTCGCTCGCGCCGAGCTCGCCGCCCTCATGTCCCTGCCCCCGGGCAGCGAGATGGTGCTGGCCGACGAGCCCGAGCCCGGCCTGCCGGTGCTGACCCAGCGCATCGACAACCTGGAGCAGATGGCGCTGGAGAACCGCCCCGAGATCATGGAGGAGTGGTATCGCAAGCGCGCCAACCAGCAGGACATCAGGATCGCCAAGGCCGAGCTCTGGCCCAACGTGGGGCTGAATTGGGGCTACAACTACGACTCCAACAAGTATCTCTACAACAACCACTGGTCCGAGGCGGGGTTGCAGGTCTCCCTCAACCTGCTCAAGTTTTTGCAACTGCCCGCCATCTGGGGCATGGAAGAGTCCCAGGAAGCCACCGATGATGCCCGCCGGGTCGCCCTCTCCATGGCGGTGCTGACCCAGGTCAGGGTCGGGGTGCTGCGCTACAACCTCGCCTCCCAGGAGGTGGCGTTTGCCGACGAGAGCCTGCGGGTCGACGAGAGCCTGCTCAGCTACGCCCAGGCCGCCAGCAGCAGCCGCCAGGGCTCCGAGCTCGAGGTGATCCGGGCCGAGGGGCGCTACCTGCTGTCGCGCTACCAGCGTGAGGCGGCCTACTCCCAGGCCCAGGCGGCCTGGGGACGACTCTACAACTCCATCGGCCTGGATGTGCAGCCCGACGAAATTGCCCAGAACGACATCAAGACCCTGGCCCACGCCATCAAGGTGACCATGCAGCGCCAGGAAGCCCAGCAACTGATTGGTACCCACAGAGGAGTCCCCTATGCCCTTGTACGCTAAGCCCGGGCGCCCGTTCGGGCCCTGGCTGTGGTTGGCGTTCATGCTGCCCCTCACCGTACAGGCCGAGAGCCCGCTCTCGGCCCCGCCGATGCCAAGTGCCGCCCAGGATGACCCCAATGCCATCCGCATCCTGCTCGCCGCCGAGCTCGAGACCACCCTCTCCAGCCAGATGAACGGCACCCTGGGCGAGCTCAAGGGCCGTCTCGGTCAGCGGGTCAGGAAAGGGGCCCTGCTGGCCCGTTTCGACTGCCGGGAAGGGGAGGCCCAGGCCAGGGTCGCCCGCGCCGAATTGCAGATGGCGCGCCAGGATCTGAGCGCGAAGAAGAGCCTGCGCAAGCTCGATGCGGTGGGGGATCTGGAGGTCGCCATCGCCGCCACCGGGGTACAGCGGGCCGAAGGCGCCGATGCCCTGGCCCGTACCCGCAGCAGCTATTGCGACGTCAAGGCCCCCTTCGATGGCCGCATCGCCCAGGTGCAGGCCAAGCCCTATCAGACCATGACCGCCGGCACTCCCCTGTTCGATCTGGTCAGCGACGGCCCCCTCAAGGTAAGGCTCAATGTCCCTTCCCGGCTGCTGCCGGGCCTCAAGGAGGGGCAAGCACTCGAGATAGGCGTGCTGGAGACCGCCAAGCAGTATCCGGCCACGGTGAGCCGCATCAATGCCAGGGTCGATGCCGTGGCCCAGACGGTGGAGCTGGAGGCCAGACTCGATGACGCCTACCCTGAGCTGGTCGCCGGCATGAGTGGCGTCGCCCGCCTGATCCCATGACCGAGCGCCTCCCCTCCCCCCAGCTGCTGCTGGCCCTGGCCGCCCTGCGGGACAGGGCCATGGCGGCCAAGAGCCTCAATGCCCTCGCCTTCTCCCTGGCCAACGATCTCTATCAGCTGATCCCCTTCCATCAGGCGCTGGTGTTCGCCAATCATGATCCGGCCCAGGAGCTGCTCTGTGTCTCGGGTCTGGCCCGGCCGAGCGAGGACTCCCCCTACCTCATCTGGCTGGAGCAGGCGAGCCGCTGGCTCCATGAGCAGGTGGAGGGCCAGGAGCCGCGCTGGCTGGCCAGAGAGGCCCTGACCCTGCCTGACGCCCTGGCCGAGGGCTGGAGCGAATGGTGGCCAGACGGTGTCTTGTGCATCCCCATTGAGCCCCAGGAGGGGCCCAGGCTCGGCCTGGTCTGCCTGCTGCTGGAGCGTGAACCGCCCGCGGCCCTGCTGGCCCTGATGCCCGGGGTCTGGCAGACCTGGGCCTACTGCTGGCAGAGCCTGACCCGGCAGCCCCGCCTGCTGCGCTGGCGCCCGAGCCGACGCCAGTGGCTGACGCTGGCCCTGATGGCCGGGCTCATGCTGCTCATTCCCATCCGCCAGAGCGCCCTGGCACCGGCCGAGATAGTCTCCAGGGAGAGCAGGGTGATCAGCAGCCCGCTGGCCGGGGTCATCGCCGAGGTGCAGGTGCGCCCGAACCAGACGGTCAGCGCCGGCACCCCCCTGTTTCGCCTCGATGAGACCACGCTGCGCAACCGCGCCGAGGTGCTGACCCAGGAGGTGGCGGTGGCCGATGCCGAGCTGCTCGCCGCCAGCCAGCGTGCCTTCGACAATCCCCAGAGCCGGCGCGAGCTGACCCTGCTCAGTGGCCGTGCCCAGCAGAAACGGGCCGAGCTCAGCGGCGTCCAGTTGCAGCTGGGCCGCAGTCAGGTGCTGGCCCCCGCCGCCGGGGTGGCCGTGTTCAGCGATGCCAACGACTGGCTCGGCAAGCCGGTGGTGACCGGGGAGCGCATCATGCAGCTGGCGGATCCCGCCCAGCCCGCCATGCGCATCCAGCTGCCGGTGGCCGATGCCATCGCCCTGGAGCCCGGCGCCGAGGTGACCCTGTTTCTCACCGCCTATCCCCTGCAACCCCTGCGGGGTAAGATACTGGAGACCAGTTACCAGGCCCAGCCCAACGCCGAAGGAGGGGTCGCCTATCGCCTGCTCGCCACCATAGAGTCGCCGCCGGACCACGCCCGGCTCGGCCTCCATGGCACCGCCAAGCTCCATGGGGAGCGGGTGCTGCTTGGTTACTATCTGCTGCGCCGTCCCCTGGCGGCCCTGCGCGCCTGGAGCGGGCTCTGATGCTGGATCCCGCCGACCTGCCCCTGCCGCCCCTGCGCGACGATCTGCAGCTCTGCCCCACCGGCCGCACCCCGGACGGGGAGCCGGCCTGGCTGATCCAGGACAAGGTGGTCAATCGCTTCTATCGCATCGGCTGGTTCGAGTTCGAGTGCCTGGTGCGCTGGGCCGGCCAGACCCCGCGCCGGTTGCAGCAAGCCATCGCGGCCGAGACGGCCCTGCACCCCGAGCTGGATCAGATCCTGGGGTTCTGCCAGTTCCTCGAACGCCACCAGCTGCTGCGCCCCAGCCCCCAGGCGGTAGAGCGGCTGCGCCAGGCCAGCGAGGGCAAGGCCTGGCTCACCGGTCGCTGGTGGCTCCATCACTACCTCTTCTTCCGGGTACCCCTGCTGCGGCCCCAGGCCAGATTGCAGGCCCTGGCCGCCCGGCTCGACTGGCTGTTTCATCCCCTCACCGCCTGGCTGCTGCTGGGGGCCAGCCTGCTCGGTATCGCCCTGGTGGTGCAGCAGTGGGACAGTTTCCGCCATGGGGTGGTCGAATCCTTCTCCCTCGATGGTCTGCTCAGCTTCGCCCTCGCCCTGCTGCTCGCCAAGACGCTGCACGAGCTGGGCCATGCCCTGGTGGCCACCCGGCTGGGGGTGAGGGTCGCCCACATGGGCATCGCCTTCGTGGTGCTCTGGCCCATGCTCTACACAGACACCAGCGAGAGCTGGAAGCTGGCCCATTCCCGCCAGCGGCTCGCCATCGCCAGCGCCGGCATACTGACCGAGCTGGCCCTGGCCGGGCTCGCCACCCTGGGCTGGGCCCTGAGCGCCGACGGCGCCCTGCGCAACGGCCTGCTCTATCTCGCCACCACCAGCTGGATCCTCTCCCTGGCCCTCAACGCCAGCCCCTTCATGCGTTTCGATGGCTACTTCATCCTCTCGGATCTGCTCAACTTCCCGAACCTGCACGAGCGGGCCTCTGCCCTGGCCCGGGTCGCGCTGCGCCGCACCCTGCTCGGTCTGATGGAGCCCTGGCCCGAGCCCTTTCCCGTGCGCCAGCGCCGCCTGCTGGTCGCCTTCGCCATCCTGACCTGGCTCTACCGGCTGGTGCTGTTTCTCGGCATCGCCGTCGCCGTCTATTACCTCTTCTTCAAGCTGCTGGGGATCCTCTTGTTCTGCGTCGAGATCTGCTGGTTCATTCTCCTGCCCGTCTGGCGGGAGCTCACACACTGGTGGCGGGAGAGAGCCGCCGTCCCCCGGCCCCGTCGGCTCTGGCTCGGCCTCTCCCTGCTCGCCTTGCTCACCCTGCTGGCCCTGCCCTGGCACAGCGAGATAGAGGGCGAGGGCGTGGCCCGCGCCGAACGCCAGCTGCCGGTCTTCACCCCCTTCCCCGCCCGGCTAGCCAGCCTGCGGGCCCCTGGCCCGGTCAAGGCGGGAGAGCCCCTGCTGCAACTTACGGATCCGGACCTGGCCTGGAAGGTACGCAGCAACGAGCAGAGCATACAGAGCTATGGCGCTCGTCTGGGAGGCATGGTGGACGACCCCTTCGGGCTCGATGAACAGATAGCCACCCGGGAGCGGCTGCGGGTGCAATACCGGGAGGCCAGCGCCACCCGGGCGGAGATGGAGCGCCTGCGGATGCTGGCCCCCTTCGACGGTCTCTGGCTGGATGTGGATCCCGAGCAGCGGCCGGGCCAATGGCTCAACAGCCAGCAGCCTGTCGGCATCTTGATCGACCCGAGCCAGTGGCAGGTCGATGCCTATGTGGCGGCCGACGATGTCGCCCGGCTGCGGCCGGGCAGTCCGGCGCGCTTCTACCCGGATGGGGTACCCTCTCCCCTGTCCGGCACCCTGATCGACATCGGCAGTACCCGGGTCGGCAAGCTCAAGTACCCCATGCTCGGCTCCCGCTTCGGCGGCCCCATCGCCACCAGCGGGCAGGGGCAGGAGCTGATCCCCAGCCATACCCTGTTCCTGGTGCGCATCCAGCTCCATCAGATGCCGCCGGCCCTGCGGGAGACCAGAGGCAAGGTGGTGCTGGAGGGGAGTAAACGCAGCCTGCTCGGCGAGGCGGCCACCCAGCTCGCCTCTGTCTTGCTGCGCGAGAGCGGCTTCTGAGCACTCACCCCTTCGACCATAGGGCATAAAAAAACCGGCCCAGGGGGCCGGCAAATACAGTTCAGGCTTTGTCAGGTGACAAACACACTCAGCGGATGACTCGCTGTTCCGCGTCCTGCGGACCTCACGGGTCTTGAATGCGTGGGACCACTATAGGCCCCATCCCCTTAATCGTGGCTGAATCAGAGTGCCATTCCCATGCTCTGACGCAGGTAGGCCCCCGCCCCCAGCAGGCCAGGCCCTTCATGGGTGATGAGGAATACCGGAATGTCTTTGAGATAAGGCTTGAAGCGCCCCTTGTCCTCGAAGGCGACCCTAAAGCCCGAGCCGATGAAGAACTCCTGGAAGCGCGGCACTATGCCGCCGGCGATATAGACGCCGCCGAAGGTACCCAGGTTGAGGGCCAGGTTGCCGGCAAAGCGCCCCATCAACACGCAGAACAGACTCAGGGTGCGGCGGCAATCGAGGCACTCCCCCGCCAGGGCCCGCTCGGTGATCTCCCGGGGGACCAGCGCCGCCGGCTCACGGCCGTCGGACTTGACCAGGCCGCGATAGAGATTGACCAGCCCGGGGCCGGAGAGGAAACGCTCCGCCGAGACATGGCCCAGCTCCCCGCGCATCACCTGCAGCACCGCATCCTCTTCCTCCGTGTTGGCGGCAAAATCCACATGGCCCCCTTCACCGGGCAGGCTCAGCCACTGCGCCCCCGCCTTGACCAGGTGGGCGACCCCAAGGCCGGTCCCTGCGCCATAGATGGCCACCGGCTTGTCCGCCTGGGGAGCCTCGCCCCCCAGCTGGATCTTGTCGGCATCCGACAACACGGGCACCGCCATGGAGACGGCGGTGAAATCGTTGATCACCAGCAGACGGGCCAGGCCCAGGCTGGCCTGCATCTCACCGATGGAGAACTCCCAGCTGTGGTTGGTCATGGCGACCCAGTCGCCGTTGACCGGGCAGGCGATGGCGATGCAGGCCTCGCTCACCTGCGCCTGCTGCTCCGCCAGATAGAGACGGATCACGGCCTCCAGACCGGGATGCTCCAGCCCGGAATAGGTCTTGGCCCGGGAGATGGCGCCTGTGGCCAGCTCGCACAGGGCCAGCCTGGCATTGGTACCGCCGACGTCGCCAACCAGGGCATGGGTATGCTGCATAAACACTCCTTCGTTACGGGTCGGGGCGACGCTGCGTCCCGAGCTTATTGTTTGGCACAGATTCTACCCGAGGCGCCGCGCCACAGGGGTGGCCGGTGGTGACAAACGTGCGCGGGCTCACAGTGTTGTTGCTTTGCAACATTTGTAAGCGCTTTCACGAAGGGAGTGGAAATTTGTAACTAAAATAACGAAATAATTAGACGTGAGTCATACTTTACATGGCCGAGATTAGTCCCGATAAACGCTTGTCTTGTATAGTCATCATCCTTGTTTTTAACCCGCTCAGCCTGCTATTTAGTGCCAAGACACTGAAGCTAAATTACAAGAAATCCTGGTGGTAATGATGAATACCCTCGATAAGATTACGAACAATTTGGAAAGTTTCAGTAAATCGGAGCGCAAAGTCGCCGAGGTGATCCTCGCCTCTCCCCAGACGGCCATCCACTCCAGCATCGCCGCCCTCGCCAAACTGGCCGATGTCAGCGAGCCGACCGTCAACCGTTTCTGCCGCCGCCTCGACACCAAGGGTTTCCCGGATTTCAAACTGCACCTGGCCCAGAGCCTGGCCAACGGCACTCCCTATGTGAACCGCCACGTCGAGGCGGAAGATGGCCCCGAGATCTACACCGCCAAGATCTTCGAGTCCACCATGGCCTGCCTCGATGCCGCCAAGAACAGCCTGGACATCTCCGCCATCAATCGCTGCGTCGACATCCTGACCCAGTCCAAGAAGATCAGCTTCTTTGGCCTGGGCGCCTCTTCCGCCGTCGCCCGGGATGCCCAGAACAAGTTCTTCCGCTTCAACATTCCCGTGGTGAGCTTCGATGACATCGTCATGATGCGCATGAGCTGCATCAACAGCAGCGAAGGGGACGTGGTGGTGCTCATCTCCCACACGGGTCGCACCAAGGCCCTGGTGGAGATAGCCGCCCTGGCCCGGGAGAACGATGCCACCGTGATCGGCATGACCTCCAAGGACTCCCCCCTGGCCCGGGAGTGCAACCTGGTGCTCTCCATGGACGTGCCGGAAGACACCGACGTCTACATGCCCATGGCCTCGCGCATCGCCCAGCTCGCCCTGGTGGACGTGCTGGCGACCGGTTTCACCCTGCGCCGCGGCATGAAATTTCGGGAAAACCTGAAGAAGGTCAAGGAAGGTTTGCGCGAATCCCGCTTTGATACTCCCCACTCCTCCTGAGTCTGTGGGGGCCCCGGGCCCCCGTTAGGTGTACCTGCCGCCATTGTGTAGTATTGTCGTTTAGCAACAATCCCCTCCGATGGCGTTTGGGCCTCTGCCCGCCGGGACAGTATTTCAAGTCATATCAACTTCAAACTGGAGTCTTTCATGCCAAGACGTACAAAGATTGTGACCACACTCGGTCCTGCCACCGACCGCGAAGGCATCCTCGAGGGGATCATCCGCGCCGGGGCCGACATGGTGCGAATGAATTTCTCTCACGGCAGTGCAGAAGATCACATCCAGCGGGCCGAACAGGTGCGCGCCATCGCCGCCAAGCTGGGCCGCCATGTGGCCATCATGGGGGATCTGCAGGGCCCCAAAATCCGGGTTTCCACCTTCAAGGATGGCAAGATCTATCTCGCCATCGGCGACAGCTTCATCCTGGATGCCGCCCTCGGCAAGGGGGAAGGTTGCCAGGAGCAGGTCGGCATCGACTACAAGAGCCTGCCCGATGACGTGGTGGCGGGCGACATACTGCTGCTGGACGACGGTCGGGTGCAGCTGAAAGTGGAGCGAGTCGAAGGCAGCCGCATTCACACCACTGTCACCGTGGCCGGCCCCCTCTCCAACAACAAGGGCATCAACAAGAAGGGGGGTGGCCTCTCCGCGCCTGCCCTGACCGAGAAAGACAAGGAAGACATCAAGACCGCCGCCCGCATGAACGTGGACTACCTGGCCGTCTCCTTCCCCCGTTGCGGCGATGATCTGCGCTACGCCCGCGAACTGGCCCGCGAAGCCGGCTCCAACGCCAAGATAGTGGCCAAGGTGGAGCGCGCCGAAACCGTCGCCACCGATGAGGCGATGGAAGACATCATCCTCGGCTCAGACGCCGTCATGGTGGCCCGGGGCGATCTGGGTGTGGAGATCGGCGACCCCGAGCTGGTCGGCGTGCAGAAGAAGCTCATTCGCCACTCCCGCCGCCTGAACCGGGTGGTGATCACCGCGACCCAGATGATGGAGTCCATGATCAACGCCCCGCTGCCGACCCGCGCCGAGGTGATGGACGTGGCCAACGCCGTGCTGGACGGCACCGATGCGGTCATGCTCTCCGCCGAGACGGCCGCCGGCCAGTTCCCCATCGAGACGGTCACCTCCATGGCCAGCGTCTGCGTCGGTGCCGAGAAGCACCCGAGCCTGAACGTCTCCAACCACCGCATGAACTACACCTTCACCTCGGTGGAAGAGGCGGTGGCCATGTCCACCATGTATGCGGCCAACCACCTGGAGGGGGTACAGGCCATCGTGGCGCTGACCGAGTCTGGCACCACGCCGCTGCTGATGTCCCGCATCAGCTCGGGCCTGCCTATCTTCGCCATGTCCCCCCATGCCAAGACCCTCTCCTGGACCAACCTCTACCGCGGCGTCACCCCTGTGCTGTTCGATGCCGACGAGAGCCGTCCCGTCTACGAGGTGTGCCGCGAGGCCCTGGACGTGCTCAAGGCCAAGGGACTGCTGCAGAGCGGCGACATGGTGTTGCTCACCCACGGCGACAAGATGGAGACCGTCGGCAGCACCAACACCTGCAAGGTGATGATGGTCGAGTGATCCCCGCCACCGGCAACAAAAACGGCTCCCTCGGGAGCCGTTTTTCCATGGGAAATACGCCGCCTCAGCTACCGCGATAGAGTTCCACCTTGTCACCATCGCTCAGGGCCCCGGCGCCGCGCACCACCACCCTGTCACCCGGGGTCAGGGGGCCGCTGATGGCGACCTGACGCTCGTCACCGAACAAGATGGTGACCGGCACCCGGCTCACCGTCAGGGCATCCCCCTCTCCCTTGACTCGAAATACCACGCTCCCCTCTGTGTTGAGCACCAGGGCATCCCTGGGCAGCAGCATGGCCTGCCGTTCCCCCAGGGGCAGGGCAACCCGCACCGGCGCCCCTATGATGTAACTGCCCTTCCTCGGCTTGAGTCTCAGCTCGATGAGGCGGGAGACGGGGTCGGCACTCGCCGCCCGCTGGTAATAGCTCGCCTCCCCTTGCAAACCGGCCCCCTCGACCTTGAGCAGGGTGTCGGGAGCCAGGCGCAGGGCCCAGTCGATGGGGGCCTGCAAGCGGATGTCCGGCGCATCCGGGTTGACCAGCGCCAGCGCCTTCTCCCCCGCATCCACGTGTTCCCCCGGCTGGATGAAGTGATGATTCACCACCCCGGCGAAGGGGGCATGGATCTGGCTGCGGCGGATCTGATCCTCTATTTGGCGCGCCGCTATCTCCGCCAGCTGCAGCGCCAGCTCCGCCTGTTCCATCTCCAGCCTGGCCTTGTCGAACTGGCTGAGGGAGGCATTGTGCTGCCTGCGCAGCTTGTCTTGGCGCTCGAACTCCGCCCTGGCAAAGCGCAGGCTGCTGGCCCACCTGGCCTGCTCGGCCCGGGCCTGCTCCAGGGAGAGGTGCAGGGCAGTGCTGTCGAGGCGCAGCAACACCTGACCCGCCTCGACCCGACTGCCAAAGTCGGCAATCCACGCCACCCGCCCGCTCTGCTCGGCGCTCAGCTCCGCCTGCTGGCGACTGGCGACAGTGCCACTGATCCAGAGGCTGGCTCCGGCATCGCCCCGGGTGACATCAGCCAGGGTGACCGACTTGGCCCAGAGCGGCAGGCTCGCCATCAGGGCGAGCCCCGCAATCATCTTGTTCACATCTCTCTCCTTTCCATGGACGCATTCGTTCATCAGGCGCGCTGGCGCAGCGCCACCGGTGCCGGCTCCCGCTCCCCCAGACGCAGGAAGGCGGGCAGCAATATGAGGGTAAACAGGGTGCTGCAGCTCATGCCGCCGACGATGACGGTGGCCAACCCCCGGTAGATTTCACTGCCCGCACTCGGGCTCAGCATCAGGGGCAGCATGCCGAAGATGCTGGTCAGGCTGGTCATGGCGATGGGACGCATCCGGCTTTGCAGCGCATCCGCCACCGCCGCCGAGCGCGTCATCCCCTCCCGCTCGGCCGAGCGGGTCTGATGCACCAGCAAGATGGCATTGTTGACCACCAGCCCCAGCAGGATGACAAAGCCGATGATGGTCAGCAGATCCATGGGCAGGGGCGCCACCCGCCCGCTCAGAACCAGCGCCACCACGCCGCCCACGGTGGCGAGGGGCAGGGTCAGCAACACCAGCAGGGCATCCCGGACCGAGGCGAACAGGCCCCACAGCAGCACCAGCAGGATCACCAGGGCGAACAGGAAGATGCCCCCCAGGTTGCCGAGGGCCTGCTGCAGGCTGTCGGCGTTGCCAAATACCCGCAACTCGCCCCCGGCGGGGAGCAAGGGCCGGATGCGGGCGAAGCTCTTCTCCTTGAGGGTATCGAGCACCTGCTCCATGCTCATCCCCTGGGCCGGGGTGATCTGCAGGCTCAGGCTGCGGCGCCCATCGGCGCGAAAGATGCCCGATGGCCCCAGATCATGCTCCACCTTCAGCAGCTCGCCGAGGGGCACTATGCCGCCCCTGGGGGTGGCCAGGGGCAGTGCCCGCAGATCGTCCGGGTTGCCCGAGGTCTGCCCCATCAGCAGGATGTCAAAGCGCTCGTCGCCGTCGAAGTATTCGCCGACCCTCAGGCCGTCCCCCAGGGTCTGGATGATGGTCGGCATGGGGGTGCGATCCCAGCCCACCTCGGCCAGACGCCGGTCCTGGGGCACCAGCCGCAGCTCGGGGGCGGTGAAGTCCAGGGAGGGCTCCGGCCGCACCTGGGCCCCCGGCAGATCCTGCTTCACGATCGCCATGGCCGCCCGGGCCGCTTGATAGAGCTCGGGCAGATCCCCCCCCTGAAGCAGCAACTCGACCCCGTTCTCGCTGTCAAAGCCGCCAAACAGCGAGCCCTGGCCACCAAAGGCACGGGTATCCGGAATGCCCTGCAGCAGATCCTGCATCAGCAGTGTCTCCAGCTCCTTGATACGCCCCTCCTCCTTGGCCCGCACCCCGATCTGGGCCCCTCCCGGATAGCGCATGATGTAGTAGTTCTTGAGGGCCGGCTCCTTCTCCCCCTTCATGTAGGGAGCGAGCCGGGCGATCAGGGTGTCTATCACCTCTTCCCGCTGGGCCTGCAGGTTGACTCCGGGGGTGAAGCTCATCCAGACGTCGATGGCGTCGCGTTTCACGTCCGGCAGATAGTTCATCTTGGGCAGCAGGGCCCAGGTCGCCAGTACAGGCAGGCTCATCATGGCGAGAATGAGGGTCCAGCGCCGCGCCGGAGTACGAGTCCAGTGGAGGATGCGCGCCGTGGCACGGCGCCAGTAATCACCATAGGGGTCAATCAGTCTGTCTTGCCCCATCCAGCGCGATGCCACCGCCGGCAACACAGAGACGGCCACCAGCATGGAGACGGTGACGGCGCAGGCGATGGTGAGCGCAAGGTCTGCAAACAACTGCCCCTCCACGTCGTTGAGCAGGAGCACCGGCAAGAAGATGGCCACCGTGGTGAGAGTCGAAGCGACCAGGGCCGCCCACACCTGACTGGTGCCCGCCAGGGCCGCCCCCGCCTTGTCGAGATCCCCCCGCTCGTGGCGCCGATAGATGCTCTCCAGCACCACGATGGCGGCATCGAGCACCATGCCCACCGCGAACGCTATCCCCGCCAGGGAGATGACGTTGAGGGTTCTGTCCATCAGCTTGAGCAGGCAGAGGGTCAGCATGATGCTGATGGGGATGGCGAGCGCTATCATCAGGGTCGCCTTGAGCCGACGCAGGAAGACCCAGAGGATGGCACAGGAGAGAAGCACCCCCAGCCCCAGGTTGGCGGTGACCATGTGGATGGCGCGATTGATGTAGAGGGAGGCATCGAACGACTGCGCCATGTGCAGTCCGGCGGGCTCGAGCACCTCACGGTTGAGCTCGCCCACCCTGGCCTTGATCGCCTCCAGGGCAGCCAGGGCATTGGCGCCGTTCTCCTTGTAGATCTGGGCCGAGATGGCCTGGTTGCCATTCTGGATGCGCAGCACCGGGGAGTTCTCCCGGGTCAGCCGCACCTCGGCCACGTCCCGCAGATAGATGGGCAGGCCATCGCGCCAGTCCACCACCTTGTCCTTGAGACTCTCCACGTCATAGCGACCGGCGAAGCGCAGCTTGTACTCCCAGCGCCCTATGTCCAGGGTGCCGGCGGAAACATCCCAGCCGGTGGCGGCCCGGCTCGCCAGCTCGGGGATCTCCACCCCCAGTTCGGCGGCGCGGTAAGGGTCGAAGCGGATCTGGATCTGGCGGGCGTTGATGCCGTCTATCTCCACAGTGGAAACCCCGGGGATGCGTTCCAGCTCCGGCTTGACCCTGGATTCAATCAGCGGCTGCTGCTCATCTATGCTCCCCACAGCCCCTGGCAGCTGCTGGATGAAGAAGAAGGTCAGGGTGTCGTTGCTGCTGTAATTGTTGAGGTAGGGGCCATCTATGTTGTCCGGCAGACTGGAGACCCGGTTCAGCCGCGAGATGATCTCCAGCTGGACCCGCTGCATGTCGGTGCCGATGGCAAACTCCAGGTCCATCTCGACGAAGCCGGGGTAGCTGTTGCTGGTGAGACTCTTGAGCCCCTGCACCCCCTGCAACTCCTGCTCGATGGGATCCGTTATCTCGGACTCCATCTCTTGGGGCGAGGCGGATCGCCAGGAGACGAAGATGTTGAGATGGGGACGCTCTATGTCCGGGAACAGCTGTACCGGCAGGCTGCGCATGCTGAGCAGGCCGGCAAAAAAGATGAGCACGACCGAGACCGCCACCCAGATGGGGCGTTCGATCGCCGTCTTGGCGAGGTTCATTTCATCTTCCTGATGTTGTTGTTATCGGCTCCTTCCGCGAGCCTGCTTCCTGCCCCAAGGGTGAGGGGACAAATCATTAAACTGGAAATTCCATCCCTTGTAAATGCACGAAATACAAACAAAAAACCGGCCATCACGGCCGGTTTTCAACAGCAGGCATGCCGGGTTCAGGCGGCGTCGTCCACCCGGGCCGGGTGGCCCATGGCCTCCAGTTCACCGGGGGCAAAGTTGTCCACCTGGATAGCCTCGCTGCGCAGGGCATCGGCGGCGAGCAGCTTGTCGGCCTCTTCCTGGGTCAGGAGGGAGATCGCCAGGGCCTGGCTCACCAGATCCGGCAGGGCCAGCTTGCGGGGCAGGCGCCCCTCTTTCTGGGCCTGGGCAAGCTTCTTCTCCAGGGGCTGCACCGAGACCATGGCGAGGAAGGCCCTCTCCATCTGGCCGATGGCATCCTGCTCATCCTGGCCCACGTAGCACAGGGCGGTGAGGCGGTCACGGAACTCGCCCGGCGTCATCATGGCCTGGCAGATTGCGTGGCAGCGATCATCGGCCGGCATCTGGTAGTGAATGCCGAACGGGAAGACCACCCGCTTGAGCAGGGCACCAGCGACCTTGTTCGGGAAGTTCTGGAAGAAGCCGTCGAACGCCTTGCCGATCAGGTGCAGGTTACGCTCCAGGGCATACTGGACGAAGGGCAGGTCGGAAACCATGCGCCCCTGATCCTCATAGTGCTTGAGGGTCGAGGAAGCCAGGTAGAGATGGCTCAGCACGTCGCCAAGACGGGCAGAAATCATCTCCTTGCGCTTGAGATCGCCACCCAGCATCAGCATGGAAACGTCGGCGCACAGGGCCAGTCCCTTGCTCATGCGGGACAGCTGCTTGTAGTAGCGGGCGGTCTCGCCAGCCACAGGGGCGCCGTTGAACTGACCCAGGGTCAGCCCCTGGAACAGGGCACCGAAGAAGTTGCCTGTGCCAAACGCCAGGTGCTTCATCAGCAGGCCGTCAAACTTCTCGAGGCCACGTTCGGCATCCGGATCGGCCGCCGCTTCCAGCTCGGCGAACACATAAGGGTGACAGCGGGTCGCCCCCTGGCCGAAGATCATCAGGTTGCGGGTCAGGATGTTGGCCCCTTCCACCGTGATGGCGACCGGGATCCCCATGTAGGCGTAGCCCGTGTAGTTCTTGGGACCGAGCTGGATGGCGCGACCGGCGTGGATGTCCATGGAGTCATCCATGATCTGGCGCGCCATTTCGGTCATGTGGTACTTGGAAATCGCGGTGACGATGGCCGGTGCCTGACCCAAGTCCAGGGAACCTGCGGTCATGCGACGCGCCCCTTCCAGCTGATAGGTCAGGCCGCCGATGCGCGCCATGGCCTCCTGCACCCCTTCGAACTTGCCGATGGACATGCCGAACTGCTTGCGCACATAGGCGTAGGCACTGACGGTGCGGCTCGCCATGTGGCCACAGGCAGTGCCCAGGGCCGGCAGGGAGATGCCGCGCCCGGCGGAGAGGCACTCCACCAGCATGCGCCAGCCGCGACCGGCGTAATCCGGGCCACCGATGATCCAGTCGAGGGGGATGAACACATCCTTGCCAAAGGTCGGGCCATTGAGGAAAGCCAGTCCCATGGGGTAGTGGCGATCGCCGACCCGCACCCCGGGGTGGCTGGTGGGGATCAGGGCGCAGGTGATGCCGAGCTCCTCCTTGTCCCCCAGCAGGTGCTCGGGATCATGCAGCTTGAAGGCCAGGCCCAGCACGGTGGCGCGCGGCGCCAGTGTGATGTAGCGCTTGTTCCAGTTCAGGCGGATGCCGAGCACCTCCTCCCCCTTGTAGTGACCCTTGCAGACGATCCCCTTGTCCGGGATGGCGCCCGCATCTGAGCCCGCTTCCGGACCGGTCAGGGCGAAGCAGGGCACCTCCTTGCCATTGGCCAGGCCCGGCAGCCAGAAATCCTTCTGGGCCTGGGTGCCGTAGTGCATCAGCAGCTCACCCGGGCCAAGCGAGTTCGGCACCATGACGGTGACCGCCACGCTCAGACTCTTGGTGGCGATGCGAGTCACTATGGTGGAGTTGGCTATCGCCGAGAACTCGCGGCCACCGTAGGATTTCGGAATGATGAGCGCGAAGAAACCTTCCTTCTTCAGATAGTCCCAGACCGGCTCGGGCAGATCCTTGGTCTCGTTGACTATCTTGAAGTCGTCGATCATGGCGAGCAGGGTCTCGACCTGATTGTCGATGAAGCTCTGCTCATCGGCGCTCAGGGTCGCCTTGCCGTAGCCATGGAGTTTCTGCCAGTCGGGATTGCCACGAAACAGCTCGCCATCCCACCAGACGGATCCCGCCTCCATGGCCTCCCGTTCGGTCGCCGACAGGGGGGGCAGTATTCTCTTGAAGATGGCAAACACCGGACGGGTTACCCACTTCTTGCGGATAGCCGGGACGCCGAGCACGACAGCGACGGTCACCACCAGCAGGACAAGCAATGTGATCATGGTTCAGTTCCCTCTATTTCACAGTTCCGTTAACTTGTTGTTTTGATTAAACGGCCAGGGATAACCTGGTCGATTCCGTCGGCGCGCCTACCCCGGCCGCCAGATAAGGAATAACGTTGCGCACCAGCCCTTCCACATCCAGGTGCTGACCAAAATCGGCCTGGGCGATATCCCGCAGCGCATCGGCAGAGGCCATGGTGAACACGACTGTGCCCAGGGTGAAGTGCAGGCGCCAGAAGAGATCCGCCGGCGTCAATGCCGGATTGGCCTGGGAGATAGCCTGGGTGATCCGCTGCAGGGTCGCACCATAATGGCTGGTGATGAAACGACGCAGGTGGCCCTGGCTGTCGATGTAACCACGTCCCAGCAGCTGCATGAAGAGGGCCGGGCCATTGGTACGCACGGCGGCCAGCTTCATCAGGGGGTCGACAAAACTCTCGAATACCTGGAGCAGGGTCAGCTCGTCTCGCGCCATCAGGGCGGCCAGTCTGGTGTCCAGTTCAGGCATGAACAGGGAGAGATAGCGGTCCAGCACCGCCTGGATCAGCTCCTTCTTGGAGCCGAAGTGATAGTTCACCGACGCCAGGTTCACATCGGCCTCGCTGGTGATCAGACGCAAAGAGGTATCAGCGAACCCCCGCTCGGCAAACAACACCTCGGCAGCATCGAGAATACGGTTCTTGGTATCAATCTTGCTCACTGTGCACCTCACTTAAACGAATGTTTAAAAAGTACGTTTCATAGTCTGAGGTGTCAAGAGAATGTGAATCCAGGTTAGGGAAATGTTTTATTAAAAAACCGGGAACTTTGACCAAAGAACGGACTCTATATCTATGCCACTGCAATTAAACATTAAGTCTCGCCCAACCAGCCCAGTGCTGATTGGGCATTTTTTTATGGCGCAACGCCTGTCTCATCGACCTGCTGGATGCCGGTTTCGGCTTGAAAAACAGAGGGTAAAAAAAACCGCCGCAGAGCGACGGTGGGGAAAGAAGGTTGCGTCATCCTGACCCAACCCATCGATGGAAGTTCAGGCTGCACATCGATGAGCACATCTTACCCAAGCTCCCCGGATAAACTTTGTCAGAGTTGCAGGCATTTGTGACAGAGTATGACAACCCCTCTGCGTGACCCCCTCCCCCCCTTTTTGCTATGCTGGCGCTTCACTCATCGGGCTCTGCTCACCCAGGGGAAACGCCATGAAGTACACCGTCGACACCCATACCCACACGGTCGCCAGCACCCATGCCTACAGCACCATCCATGACTACATCCCCATCGCCAGGGCCAAGGGGATCAAGCTGTTTGCCACCACGGACCATGGCCCGGACATGGCCGATGCTCCGCATTTCTGGCATTTCGTCAATCTGCACGTTTTGCCCAGGGTCGTGGACGGCGTGGGCATACTGCGCGGCATAGAGGCCAACATCAAGAATCTGGACGGGGAGATAGACTTTCCCGAACGCTACGAATCCCGCCTCGACATGATCATGGCCGGCTTCCACGAGCCCGTGTTCCCGCCCTGTGACAGGGCAACCCATACCCAGGCGATGATCAACGCCATCAAGAGCGGCCGGGTCGACATGATAAGCCACCCGGGCAACCCCGCCTTCCCCATCGACATCGACGCCGTGGTGCATGCCGCCGCGCAGTACAGGGTCGCCCTTGAGGTCAACAACTCCTCGTTCAGCCACTCCCGGGCAGGCAGTGAAGAGAACTGCCGCGCCATCGTCGAGGCGGCGCGAGACCATGGCGCCTACCTGGTCTTCGGATCCGACTCCCATGTCGCCTTCAGCGTCGGCGACTTCGAACACTGCCATCGACTGGTCACGGCAGCCGGCTTCCCCGAAGAGCGGATCCTGGCCCGCTCCCCCCGCGCCCTGCTCGCGTTTCTCGAAAGCCGGGGCAGAGCCCATATCCCGGAATTTGCGGATCTCTGATCAGCCTCGTAACACCATGAGCCGACTCATAAAAATGATTGAGGCACATTGACTTGCCAGGGCATTTTCGGGAATCTAGAGCGACGCCGATATAGCTCAGTTGGTAGAGCAGCGCATTCGTAATGCGAAGGTCAGGAGTTCGATTCCCCTTATCGGCACCATATAAAACAAAGGGTTAGCTTCGCAGTGAAGCTAACCCTTTGTTATTTTTTGCTCCATACCCCTCCTTGTACCCCTCTTTTGCGATTTGCTACCCCTCCGGTTGAGTAACAAAAAAGCCCATCCTGCTTGGGTGGGCTTCTTGGGGTGACTTCTAGCCAAGACACCCCGCCATTGCCATATTGGCAAACTGATCGGTCATATACTGCCTTGTCGCCTCATCAGGCCATTGTGGCATCTTGTATGCTTCTATTGTAGGCGGATCACTATTCCCCACCAAACGGTAGCGCCTTCATCTGCCCCTTGTAGAGTGCGGTTAGTTTATCCGAGAGCAAGCCACCCTGCTCTTGACGCTTCTTCATCACATCCAAAGCATAAGACGAGTGTAGTGGTCTAATCATCCCGGACACCATTTTAGGTGGTACTGTCGCCACCATGACCTGAG
>NZ_CDBT01000045.1:45512-77240 GCF_000819765.1 Aeromonas bivalvium | reverse complement strand
GATATAAGGAAGGTTTGATAATGGCCGGAGCCAGTTTGTTAACCCTGCTCGATGATATTGCCAGCGTGCTCGACGATGTCGCCCTGATGACCAAGATGGCGGCCAAGAAGACCGCCGGGGTACTGGGGGACGATCTCGCCCTCAACGCCGAACAGGTCTCCGGGGTGCGGGCCGAGCGGGAGCTGCCCGTGGTGTGGGCGGTGGCCAAGGGGTCGTTTCGCAACAAGCTGATCCTGGTGCCCGCCGCCATCGCCATCAGCGCCCTCATCCCCTGGCTCATCACCCCGCTGCTGATGCTGGGGGGCGCCTACCTCTGTTTCGAAGGCGCCGAGAAGCTGGTCCACAAGTTCCTGCCCCACGGGGCAGAGGAGGAACAGGGGCAGGTTGATGCCATCCCGGATGATTTGATGGCCTTCGAGCGGCAGAAGGTGAAGGGGGCCATTCGCACCGACTTCATCCTGTCGGCGGAGATCATCGTCATCGCCCTCGGCACAGTGCAGGGGGCCAGCCTGATGCTGCAACTGTCGGTGGTGGCGGGGATCGCCGTCCTGATGACGGTGGGGGTCTACGGCCTGGTGGGCCTCATCGTCAAGCTCGACGACATCGGCCTACACCTGCTTCAAAAGCCCGATGGCGGCGCGGTGCGCCGGGCCGTGGGGCAGGGGCTGCTGGCGACGGCGCCCCGCCTGATGCACCTGCTGGCCCTGGTCGGCACCATCGCCATGTTCATGGTGGGGGGGGGCATCCTGGTCCATGGCTGGCCCTTCGCCCACCACCTGATCGAGGGGATCGCCGGCGCGAGCGCCACCCTGCCGACCGTGGGAGGCTTGCTGGCCGCCGTGACGCCAACCCTGCTAAGCGCCCTGGTCGGGGTGGCGGCGGGCATGGTGCTGGTGCTGGCCATGACGCTAGTGAGCCGGCTCAAGCCCGCCAAGTAACGGGCGGGCGTCGGATCGGCCCTCGGCCGACAGGGGCCGTCGCACCCGACCAGGATTGTCCAAGGCGTTGACTCGGATGGGGGCTGGGCAAGGGCCCGCCCCCTTCGTAGTATCCGAACTGGCACTCGCCCACAGAGGCGGGGCCAGATGACATGGATGCAAACAAACAAGGACAGTTATGAACCCACCCATCTGGCAGGATGATCACATCTATGCCGCCCCCGACTGCCCGGCGCTCGCCGCCGATTTCCATCAGGCCAACCAGGCCCTGGCCACCCTGGGCCAGCTGGTTGAGCAGATCCCCCATACCACAGAGATCAATGCCTTGCGTCATCTGCTTCGGGCCATCCGGCGCCTGACCACGCAGGTGCATCGCCTGGCCTGGAACGGCCAGACCTATGGCTACAACCGGCTCAGTCGCGATGGCCGCGACGAGAAGGCCAGGGCGCTCTATGGCCGCAGCCAGCAGTTGCAGGCGAGCCTGGCCCAGCTTGGCAAGCCGGTGACCCTGTTCTGGCTGAACGCCCCCGAGGCGAGGGTGCGGGCCCTGCTGCAGGATCCCGAGCTGTTCGAGCTTGCCTACCTCATCCACCACGACAGGGGGCAGCAGGATCAGTGGCTCTCCCTCGAGAGCGAGCAGCTGATCGAGGGGCTGGCGGTGGATGGCCTGCAGGGCTGGGGGGATCTCTACGACAACTTGGTGGGGCGGCTGACCCCAGTGGTGGAGGGGGTGGCCAT
This sequence comes from Aeromonas bivalvium, assembly GCF_000819765.1. Taxonomy (GTDB): domain Bacteria; phylum Pseudomonadota; class Gammaproteobacteria; order Enterobacterales; family Aeromonadaceae; genus Aeromonas; species Aeromonas bivalvium. The sequence goes on along the minus strand of NZ_CDBT01000045.1, from coordinate 75,564 downwards.
GGGGCTGGCCCAGGCGGACAACCTGCTGGCCCACCCGGATCGGGCGCGCCGGGCCGGGGCCTGGCACGCCATCCAGGCCGCCTGGGAGTCGGAGCAGGAGACGGTGGCCGCCATCCTCAACGCCATCAACGGCTGGCGCAACGAGCTGGCCAGCCAGCGCGGCAGGGGACGCAGGCTGGACGCCCTCGACGTCAGCTGCCATCAGGAGCGCATTGCCCGCGCCACCCTGGAGACCCTGATGGCGGCGGCTAAGGAGCACAGGGAGCTGGGGCGCCGCGCCCTGCGGGCCATGGCCTGCGCCCAGCAGATAGCGGACTTTGCCCCCTGGGATCGCCATGCTCCGGCCCCCCAGGCCCCGTGCGGCAGATTCGGCTTCGAGCAGGCGCTGGATCTGGTGGCCCAGGCCTTTGCCGCCTTCGATCCCGAGATGGGGGCCTTCGCCCGCATGATGGCCGACCAGGGGTGGATAGATGCGGCTCCGAGCAAACATAGGCGCAGCGGCGCCTACAGCACAGAGTATGCCGACCCGCCCGAGCCTAGGGTCTTCCTCACCTTCGAGGGGACCCTGGACAATGTCATCACCCTGGCTCACGAGCTGGGTCACGCCTGGCACAGCTGGCTGCTAAGAGACCTCCCCCTGGAGCAGCGGGAGTATCCCAAGACGCTGGCGGAGACCGCCTCCCTCTTTGCCGAGACCCTGGTGCGCGACGCCCTGCTGGCGGCCTGCGACAGGGTGGAGCAGCGCCGGGCCATCGCCTGGCTGGACGGGGAGCGGGCCGCGAGCCTGCTGCTCGATGTGCCCGCCCGCTTCGATTTCGAGCGGGCCCTGGTGGCGGCGCGGGAGCAGGGCTATGTGGGGGCGAGCCAGTTGCGGGCCATGATGAAATCGGCGCAGCAGCAGTGGTATGGTGACAGCCTTAGCCAATATGACGAGCTGCTCTGGGCCAGCAAGAGCCACTTCTCCATCGCCGCGTTCGGCTTTTACAACTACCCCTATCTGTTTGGCTACCTGTTCAGCCTGGGGCTCCATGCCCAGCATGAGCGCAGCGGGGGCGAGTTTGTCTTCGCCTATCGCGAGCTGCTTCGCGACACCGGCCGCATGAGCGCCGAGGCCCTGGTGGAGAAGCACCTGGGGGTGGATATTCGCGAACCTGGCTTCTGGCAGGAGAGCCTGCGCTATGTGGAGGAGGCGGTGGTGCGCCTGGAGCGGCTGGTATAGTCTCGCCCCTTTTTCTGGACATGACACCTGTTTCACGACGGACCCAGTCCGTCTCTGACCATGAGGATCCGATGCAACAAAGCGCCTATCCACAAACCTGGCACAACCAGCACATCTATCGCGCCCTCGACTGCCCCGAGCTGGCGGCGGACATGAGCCAGGCCCGGGCCAGCCTGGCCGAGCTGGCGGCCTTTATCGCGGGCCTGGCCCTGGCGCCGGGCAACCCCGATGCCCTGACGGACGGCTTGCGAGAGGTGCGGCTGCGGGCCAGGCGCATTCGCGAAATAGGCTGGAACGTCGCCGTGCTGGCGGCTTGCCGTGGCAGTCAGGACGCCAGGGATCCCCTGGCCAAGCAGTGGGCCTCCCGGGCCCGGGCCCTCAATGCGGACTTGTTCAAGACGCTTGCCCCCATCGAAGATCTGATGCTGGGACTGCTGGCGCCCGAGTTTGAACGCCTGATGGCCGATCCCCTGCTCGGAGAAGAGGCGTACCGGTTGCGCCACGAGCGTCGCCTGCAGGATCAACGCCTGCCGGTGGCGGCGGAGCAGCTGGTCATCGGCCTTGGCACCGACGGCCTGCACGCCTGGGGCAACCTCTACAACGATCTGGCAGGCAAGATCCGGCTGACTATCGAGGGGCGCGACATGGGGCTGGCCGAGGCGAGCAACCTGCTCTCCAGTCCGGATCGTGCCCTGCGCCGGGCGGCGTTCGATGCCATCAGCGCCGGCTGGGAAGGGGAGCAGGAGACGGTGGCCGCCATCCTCAATGCCCTCAACGGCTGGCGCCTGGAGCTCTCGCGCCAGCGCGGCAGGGTGCGGACCCTGGATGCCCTGGATCTCTCCTGCCACCAGAGCCATATCGAGCGGGCGACCCTGGAGGCCCTCATGGCCGAGACGTATCGGGCCCGGGGGCTGGGGCAGCGGGCCCTGGGGCTGATGGCCGGGCGGCTCGGCATAGAAGCCATGGGGCCGGAGGATTTGTTTGCGCCGCCCCCGGCCGCCAGCAGCCGGGCCATCCCGTTCGAGGAGGCGGTCGACCTCATCGCAGAGGCCTTCGCGCGCTTCGACCCCGAGATGGGGGACTTTGCCCGCATGATGGCCGAGCGCGGCTGGATTGACGCGGCGCCGACCCCCAACCGGCGCACCGGAGCCTACTGCACCAAGTTTGCTTCCCCGGTGGAGCCGCGCGTCTTCATCACCTATGGGGGCACCCAGGACAACGTCATCACCCTCGCCCACGAGCTGGGGCATGCCTGGCACAACTGGCTCATCCGGGACTTGCCCATGAGTCAGCGCAGCTATCCCATGACCCTGGCGGAGACCGCCTCCATCTTCGCCGAGACCCTGGTGCGCAGCGCCCTGTTCGAGCAGGCGCAGAGTCCCGAGGAGCGCCTGGCCATGGCCTGGGCGGAAGCCGACGGCGCCGCCACCTTCCTGGTCAACATCCCGGCCCGTTTCGATTTCGAACGGGCCCTGGTGGCCGAGCGGGCGTCGGGATATGTCTCCCCGGCGCGCCTCAAGGCGCTGACGGATGAGGCCTGGGGCCGCTGGTATGAGCAGAGCCTTGACCGTTATCACCCTATGTTCTGGGCTGCCAAGGGGCATTTTTCCATCGCGGGCTTCGGCTTTTACAACTACCCCTACCTGTTTGGCTATCTGTTCAGCCTGGGGGTCTATCGGCAGCTGATGAGTCGCAAGGGGGCAGGGGAGGCGAACGTGGCCCAGGCCTATCGCGCCCTGCTGCGGGACACAGGGCGCATGAGCGCCGAAGATCTGGTGGCAAGACACCTGGGGCAGGATATCCGCGAAGCGGCCTTCTGGCGCCAGAGCCTGGAGGTGGTAGAAGGGGCGGTGACGCGCCTGGCCGAGCTGGTCGGGGAGCCTGAGTCTGGGGTCAATTGAGCTGGGCAGCCAGCTCCTGCTGGCAGGCCACGCAGTTGCGTCCGCGTCGTTTGGCGAGGTAGAGGGCGAGATCGGCCTGCTTGAGCAGCTCGGCCAGAGAGGATCCCCGGCCGCTGGCCACCCCTATGCTCACCGTGATGCGCAGGATCCCCAGTTCGCAGATCAGGGGGGAGGCGGCTATCTGGCTGCGCAGGTACTCGGCGCGGGCGTGGGCATTGGCCAGATCCTCCCCGGGCAGCAGGATGGCAAACTCCTCGCCGCCGACCCGGGCCAGGATGGCCGGGGTGCCCATATGGTGTTGCAGCAGGTGGGCGAGGTGGCAGAGCAGCCGATCGCCCGTGTCGTGGCCATGATGGTCGTTGACCTGCTTGAAGTGATCCACGTCGATGAGCAGCAGGGCGCGCTGGGGATCGGTCTGCGCCTGCCAATGGGTCTCGAAGCCGCGGCGATTGAGCAGTTGGGTCAGGCTGTCTCGCAAGGAGAGTTCGTTGAGCTTGCGGGTATTGCGCAGCACCACCATGAAGAACTGGCCCAGTTGCAGGCCGGTGGTGAGCAGCCAGACCACCAGCAGCGCCACCAGGTTGGGATGGGACTGGGAGGGGATGTCCTGGCTTGGCAGCGGCAGGCTCTGGGCCATGAGGATCCGCTGCCCCCAGACCAGGATGGCCAGCAGCCCCAGCAGGCTGAGCAGGCCGCTGAGGGGAGCGCCCACCTGCTGGCTGAGGGGACGGGCCGAGTAGCAGATCATCAGAAAGCCGCTGATGCCGGAGAAGAGAGCCAGCAGAAACAGACGCATATGGCTCTGGGTCGGACTGGGCCCCACCCAGGCCAGCAGCAGGGCAGCGAGCAGGGTGATGGTCAGCCAGCGGAGCAGGGGGAATCTGCCCCGATCGAAGCGGTAGGCGCGTCCCCACAAGAGGGTGAAGCCGCAGAGCACCAGGATATCCGCCCCCGTGTAGCAGAGCCAGGGATCCAGGACGCCGCGCCGGGCAAACAGGACGAGGGCCGCGGCCCAGCACAGGGAGTAGGCGGCGCCGAGCAGGCAGGTGAGACGTTCGCTGCGCACCAGCCAGGCGGTCAGGGTCCAGAGCACAGCATACAGACCCATCTGGGCGGCCAGTAACAGATAACTCAGGGCGATTCCGTTCACGCCATCCTCATCCGTTGTTTTTTTGTGTTTGAAGCGTAGCAACTTATCGGGGACGGCAGCGGACGCAACCGACGACCACAGTCGTGATCCAAAGCAAGAAAGCCGCATGTTTTGGTGGCGCCGGGCCCGTCTGCTGCGGTAGTTTCGAAAGAACCGACACAGAGTCTGAGGTCTTACCATGATCATCTATCTGCATGGCTTCGATGCCACTAGCCCTGGCAATCATGAGAAGGTGCTGCAGTTGCAGTATATCGATGATGATGTGCGCTTCGTACACTACAGCACCATACATCCCCGCCACGACATGAGTCACCTGCTCAAGGAGGTGAAGAAGCAGCTCGACATGAGCACGGACCCCAAGCCCCTCATCTGCGGCGTGGGGCTCGGCGGCTACTGGAGCGAGCGGATCGGTTTTCTGTGTGGCATCAAGCAGGTGATCTTCAACCCCAACCTGCACCCCGAGATCAACATGGAAGGTCGCATCGACCGCCCCGAGGAGTACCAGGACATTGGCACCAAATGCGTGTCAGAATTTCGTAATAAAAACTCGGGAAATTGCCTGTGTATCCTTTCCGTGCGGGATGAAGTGGGTAATAATGCGGACACTGAGCGTGAATTGAAGAATTATTACGACATCGTGTGGGATGAGCGGGAGAGTCACAAATTCAAGAACATCTCCCATCACCTGCAGCGGATGAAGGCCTTCAAGGAGGCCTGATGCAGTCACGTCATGGATTCAACTATCAAGGGAGCCTCCGGCTCCCTTAGCTTTAAATGGAACCTGAGGTAATTCACCATGACCAATATCGTTGTCGTCGGCGGCGGGGCTGGCGGGCTGGAGCTGGCCACCAGCCTGGGCCGCAAGCTGGGCAAGAAGAACAAGGCACAGATCACCCTGGTGGACCGCAATCGCACCCACCTGTGGAAACCCCTGCTGCACGAAGTGGCCACCGGCTCCATGGACGCGGGCATCGATGCCCTGAGCTACCAGTCCCATGCCAAGAACCACGGGTTTGACTTCCAGCTCGGCAGCCTGACCGCCATCAAGCGTGACGAGAAGCGCATCGTGCTGGCCCCGATCCACGACGAGGATGGGGAGCTGGTGGTCCATGAACGCGAGCTGCCCTATGACATCCTGGTGATGGCCATCGGCTCCGTCTCCAACGATTTCAACACCCCGGGCATCAAGGATCACTGCATCTTCCTGGACAGCCCCTCCCAGGCGCACCGTTTCCACGACCACATGATGAACCGCTTCTTGCAGTTCGCCACCGAATACCAGCCAGGTGACAAGGTCAAGATCGCCATCGTCGGTGGCGGCGCCACCGGGGTGGAGCTCTCCGCCGAGCTCTACAACGCGGTGGAACAGCTCTACGCCTACGGCTTCAAGAACCTCACCACCGACAGCCTCAAGGTGACCCTGGTGGAAGCGGGCCCCCGCATCCTGCCGGCCCTGCCAGAGCGCATCAGCGGCGCCGCCCATCAGGAGCTGGTCAAGCTCGGGGTGGACGTGCGTACTGGCACCATGATCACCGAAGCGACCAGCGAGGGGCTGCACACCAAGGATGGCGAGCTGATTGAGGCAGACCTCATGGTGTGGGCTGCCGGCATCAAGGCGCCGGACTTCATGAAGGAGATCGCGGGTCTGGAAACCAACCGCATCAACCAGCTGGTGGTGCACCAGACCCTGCAGACCACCCGTGACGAGAATATCTTCGTCATCGGCGACTGCGCGGCCTGCCCGCAGCCCGATGGCAAGTTCGTGCCGCCGCGGGCCCAGTCCGCCCACCAGATGGCGACCCAGGCCTACAAGAACATACTGGCCAAGCTGGCGGGTGGCGAGATGAAGCCCTACCTCTACCACGACCACGGCTCCCTGGTCTCCTTGAGCCGCTTCTCCACCGTGGGCAGCCTGATGGGCAACCTGATGCGCGGCTCCATGATGGTGGAGGGCTACATCGCCCGTCTGGTCTACATCTCCCTGTACCGGATGCACCAGGTGGCCCTGCACGGTTATGTGAAGACCGGCCTCATCATGCTGGTGGGCCGCATCAACCGGGTGCTGAGACCGACCCTGAAGCTGCACTGAGTGCCATCGTGATGCTATGACGAAAGGGAGAGGCCGAGGCCTCTCCCTTTTTTCATGGTGCGCCCGGCATCCCTGCCCGGCTCAGAACTGCTTGCTGTAGTTGACCGCGAAGAAGTAGAGGGCGGGAGAGTCGTAGCGACCGGACAGGTGCCCCTCCTGCACCCTGGCGCTGTCAATGCGGGCATATTCAACACCCGCCCCGATGGCATCCTGCTCGTTGATCCCGTAGCGCAAGCCGGCCCCCACCCTGAGGGTCTGGCCGCTTGGCACTGTGAGGGAGGTCTTGTCCTGATCCTTGTAGGCGCTGGAGTCGTACGCCAGCCCCCCGTTCAGGGTCCATTGGGGGGTCAGGTTGTGCTGCACTCCGACGGCCAGGTGATAGGTGTCCTGATAGCGGTTTTTCGCCGCGCTGCTCTGGTCGAACACGGCCACCTCGTTGTTGTTGTAGTCGCTCCAGTCCTGCCAGCCGAGATTGCCCATGATGGCCCAATCGCGGCTGAGGCTGTGGTAGGCGCTGACCATCAGTTGCTGCGGGCTGTTGACCATGCCGGAGAGGGGCAAGTCGACCGTGATCCCGGGCAGGTTGGGTCGATCGATGGTCGCCTGGGTCTGAATGTCGAAGTGATACTCGACCGCGCTGCTATAGCCCAGGCCAAAGCGGGTTCCCTGATCGACTTCATACAGGATCCCCAGCTTGGCGTTGAGGGCCCAATCGCTGTCATCGAGCTTGCGCCCTCCCTGGGGCGTGCCGCGCTTGAGGGAAAAGAGACCGTAGTTGATGCCAAGGGCGGCGCCCAGGGACCAGTGCTCGTCGAGGCGATAGGCGAGGGAGGGTTGCAGGGTGAGGGCGACCAGGGTGGCCTCCTGGATGAGCTGCTCGCCCGCCCAGTCACCGAAGTCCAGCCCCAGGCCAAAGTTGCCGTAGGTCGCCACGCCGAGGGTCCAGCGATCATCTATCTGCTGGCTGTAATAAAAAGAGGCGGCGGGGAACCAGCCGATCACGGTATCCACATCCGCCTGGACCGGATCATCGAGATCGTAGGGGACGTCCCCATAGAGGGCCTGACCGGCGACCGTCAGGTGGCGCCCCTTGAGATGGCTCAATCCCGCCGGGTTCATGAACTGCACAGTGGCATCCTGGGCTCTCGCCGCCATGCCGGCCGAGGCCAGGCCGAGGTCATCCGTGCCCGTCTCGTACAGGTAGAGGCCACCGGCCTGGCTGTGGACGCTCACCAGCAGGCACAGGGGTAGCAGCAATCGATGTTGTCTCATGTTTCTCCCTTCTGACATTCGGTCAGCCACGGCAGTCGCGCTTTGGCGCCGACGTTAAGGCCAGTCACTGGCACCGCACCAGTATAGATGGGCATTTGACTGTGTAATCAAACGGTTGCTTTTTTCGCCCCCGGTTGCACTCTCCCTGCTCATTCGGGGGGCATGGGGTTATCGCGCCGCCTCTTGCCTGTTACCCTGACAGGCCCGGGCGCGGCGCGCCCCCCCCTTACAAGGAGATCCCATGATCCTCTCAACCACCCCCACCCTGGAAGGCAAGGCCATTCGCGAGTATCGCGGCATCGTGGTCGGCGAGGCCATTCTCGGCGCCAACGTGTTCAAGGATCTGTTCGCCGGCATCCGCGACATCATAGGCGGGCGCTCCGGTGCCTATGAAAAGGAGCTGGCCCGGGCCCGGGAGATTGCCTTCGATGAACTCAAGGAGCGGGCCCAGGCCCTCGGTGCCAACGCCGTGGTCGGCATCGACCTCGATTACGAGGTGGTCGGCCAGAACGGCAGCATGCTGATGGTGAGCATCAGCGGTACCGCCGTGGTGGTGTGACTCCGATGAGGCGCCGATGGCCCATCGGAGCTCAGCCGTGCAGGGCGCCGACAGGGCGTTGGCGCAAGAGTCCGAAGCACGAGTTTACTGCAGGATGCCCCCTTCCCCCGGGGCCCGGGCCTCGTCGTGAGGAGGGCGGTGAAACAGGGAGTGCACCTTGATGACACGACTTCGCCCCCCGCGGCTCAGGCCCGGGGACACCATCGGCTTTTTTTCCCCCGCCAGTGCGGCCACCGCCTGGGCGCCGACCCGGTTTGCCCGGGCCAGGGCGTACCTCGAGGGAGAGGGCTTTCGGCTCAAGGCGGGCAACCTGACCGGGGCGCAGGATCACTGGCGCTCCGGCACCATAGCGGCGCGGGCCGCCGAGCTCAATGCCCTCATCCGGGATCCGCAAGTCCGTTGCATCATGTCGGTGATCGGTGGCAGCAACGCCAACTCCCTGCTGCCTTATGTCGATTACGAGGCATTGCAGCGGGATCCCAAGATAGTCGTCGGCTACTCGGACATGACGGCCCTGCTGCTCGGCATCCATGCCAGAACCGGCCTGGTGACCTTCTACGGGCCCGCCCTGGTGGCCTCCTTTGGCGAGTTCTCCCCCCTGGTGGATGAGACCCTGGCGGCGTTTCTGGCGATCTGCGCTGACGGCGGCTCCCCCTTGCCCCTTGGCTTGCCGACCCCGACGCACTGGACCGAGGAACGACTGGCGTGGGAGAGCCAGACCCGGGCCAAGTTGTGCCAGCCCAACCGGCTCGTCTCGGTGGGGACGGGCCGGGTGCGGGGGCGGCTCATGGGGGGCAATCTCAATACCCTGTCAGGGATCTGGGGCTCTCCCTATATGCCTGCCATCGGGCGGGGGGACATCCTGCTGTTGGAAGACAGCCTCAAGCAGGCCGAGACGGTGGAGCGGGGGTTTGCCCACCTCAAGCTGTGCGGGGTGTTCGAGCGCATCGGTGCCCTCATCCTCGGCAAGCACGAGGGGTTTGACAGCCAGGGCAGCGGCAAGGCGCCCCTCGACATCCTGCTGGAGGTGGTGGGAGAGCCCGATTTCCCTATCCTGGCACAGTTCGACTGCGCCCATACCCACCCCATGTTGACGGTGCCGATCGGCATCGAGGCCGAGCTGGATCTGGATGCCCAGCGCCTGAGCCTGTGCGAGCCCTGGTGGCGCTAGGGGGGCCTTGCCACAGACAAAGAGGCCGCAACTGCGGCCTCTTTGTCACCAGGTCGCGCCGGCTCAGGGCAGGGTCTCGGGGCGAAAGCTTTCGCGGATCTGCGGCACCAGGGGCGAGACGTCGAATCCCTTCTCCTGCCCGAGTACGGGGTGGAGCAGGGGGCCATCGCGAAGGGGGGTGAGATCCCCGGCCAGCAGGGCGCGGGTCGCCTGGCCCATCTGGTAGAGCTGGCGCACGGCACCAAACTGGCGCGCGAGATCCAGGCTGCCGTCATTGCGGGTAAAGGCCATCATGGGGATCTGATAGCTGGCATCCCGGGGCGGCTTGTCCCCATGGATCCCCTTGCCCGCCGGCATCAGGTAGGGCTGATGATCGCCAAAGGCCACCACCAGGTAGCGTTTGCCGCTGGCATCCAGGGCCTTGAGCAGCCGCTCCAGGGAGGCCATGGCATCCACCACCCCCGTGTAGTAGGTGTTGAGCAGCTGGCGCTCGGCCGGCGCGAGATCCGGGCAGGCCTTGTCGAGCTGCTGGGCCTGATAACGCACGCCGTCGTAGGGGCCATGGCCCTGCATGGTGACCCCGTAGGCGAACAGCGGCTGGTCATCCTGGTTGCTGCGCCTGAGCAGGTGATCGATCAGGGCATGGTCCGACACATAGAGTCCCTTGTATTCCAGGCTGGTGAAATGGTCGCTGAACCAGCGCTCCTCATACCCCAATGCCGCAATGGCCTTCTCCCGCCCCCAGAACTTCTCGGTATAGGGGTGGGCGAACAGGGTGCGATAGCCGCTCGCCCTGGCGGTCTGAGCCAGCCCGGGCACCCGATCGCGCAGATAGTAGTAGGGCACTATGCCCTGCTTGAGCAGCCCCACCGGCAGCCCAGTGTTCATCTCGAACTCCGGCAGCACCGTCATGCCCCCCGTGGTGGGGGAGTGGATGGTCTTGTGCCACTGGGCCACGGTGGCGGGCAGGTTCAGGGTGGGGGCGGGGGCGCAGATCCTGGCTTGCCAGTCGAGCCAGAGGGACTCGTATTGCAGCACTATCACCCTGTCCCAGCGAGGCTGGGCCGGGGGCGGGTGCTGCGGCCGGGTCTGGCTCAGGCTGGGGGCCTGGCTCTGCAAGGGGTAGCGAAAGATGTTGCCGCTTTGCAGCATGTCGTCCACCAGGTTGAACAGGTAGAGACCGGGACCGGCGCGGATGATGTCCCTGTGGTAGTTGACCGCCCTGTCCATGTAGCGGATGTTGACCCCCAGCAGCAGGTTGCCGGCCTGGGTGGCGAACACGCACAGGGCGAAGAAGGCGACGGTCGCGGCCAGGGTGCGCAGCACCCAGCGCGACAGGGCGAAGTACCAGCACAGGAAGAGGAGGGCGAGGCCGAATACCCAGGGCAGCAGCGGATGCTGCTCGGTCAGGATGCGGGCCAGGGCCAGCAGGTTGCCCAGATCGTCCCCCCCGAGCGGCACCCCGTAGATGGCGATCTTCACGAAGTTGGCGAGCAGCCCCACGGCGCAGAGCAGGGTGAACACCAGCCCCATGTAGAGGTTGAAACCGGCCAGGGCGCACAGTCCCCAGCCAAGCACCATGCTGCCCCAGGCCAGGTAGTAGTGCTCGGGGCGAAAGCCGGTCCAGAGCAGGAACTCGCCGACCCGAAACACCACGAAGCCGTGGAGCAGCACGAAGGTGAGGTTGCCGAGCAGCAGGCAGCCCATCAGTCGCCAGGCGAGCCCCCGGCGCAAGAGCGGCAGGCAGATGCGCAGGGCGGCGGCGCAGATCAGCAGCACCAGCCCCAGGCTCGCCAGCAGATAGCTGAGGTTGAACCCCTGCTCCGGCAGGGGTTGCAGTATGCGGCGCAGCCCGCCGCTGTCCTCCCGGCCCGCCAGCTGCAGGCCGATGCGCAGCTGATAGTGGTTGGAGAGGGCATCGTCCGGTGCCCTTATGGTGCTGTTGAGATCGAGGCTGCACCCCTTGGGATCGCAGCGCTGGCGCTTGTCGGCCCGCTGGCTCTGGGTGGCGATGGCCGCGCCCTGCTCCCCCAGCAGCTCCACCAGCACCCTGTCCGCCGGTTGCAGCGGTTGTCTGAGCTGCCACTGGCTGTGCACCACCAGATAGAGGCCACGGTTGTCACTCTTGTAAAGCAGGGAGTGACGCACCAGGGTGGCGACCGGGTTGTCGGCCGGCCCCAGCACCATGGGCCTGGCCGGACTCAGCAGGTTGGCCGGGCTTAAGATCGGCAGCAGCAGGGTGAACAGCAGCAGGGCAGACAGCAGCGCCAGCATCAGGGCTGGCAGCGGGGGAACCCGTGGCCGTTGGCCTGGGCGTGAGAGGGGCATAAGGGCTCGTCCTTTGAGCATCATCTTGCTTGCATTGATGTTGACCGATGGTGCTGGCCTTGCCCTTGCTTGTCAATTTAATGACAGAAAAATGAAGGGATGCTGACACTTGTGTGACCGGGACCCGGTCCCGCCCTCTGTTTCTGTGATGAAAGCGGCATCATGAGAGGATGGCGCTGGCAAGGGAGCGGGGGCGATGTTTACTCTCTCAATAACGAATGGGGGAGACTGTAATGAATCCTAAAGTTGCCGGACGCCAGGCGAGACTACTAGCGATGTTGCAGCGCAACGACGAGATACGGGTTGGCCGCGAGCGCGATTGCCCCCTCTCCCTCGCCCAGTTGCAGAGCCTGGGGGAGGGGCATCCTGCCGTGATCGCGCTCCACGATGGCGGCCTCAGCGCCCAGGTGTTTCACCTCAAGGTCGAGGGCCATCACTGGTGTCTCAAGCGCAGGCGCGCCGTCTCCCGGGTCGCCAATCCCGATGGTCAGACCGCCTTTCTCACCGAGCTCGAACGCCGGCGGGAGATAGAGGCCCTGCGCGAGCTGCATCCCACCCTGCTGCCCAATGTGGTCTGCACCAGCTTCGGCTCGGCCCGGGCCGGGATCCTGCTCTCCCCCTGGCTGCGGGGCGAGCCGGTGCGCACCCTCTGCGAGCGCAACCTGGCCCAGATGCTGGCGGCCGAGGCCGAGCTGGCCCGCTGGGGCTGGTTTGACTGGGATCCGAGCCCGGGCAACCTGCTCGACGACGGCCAGCAGATCAGCCTGTTCGATTTCGGTTACACCTGGCCCTTCGATCCCCGCTTCGAGTTCAACTCCAACGGCCTGTGCGACCCCGAGTTTCATGTGGTGGAGCGTCTCGAGACCCGCACCCTGTCCGGGCTCTGGCTCGACGAGGTCAATCCGCTGGCGCAGTTTGCCTGCTGGCGACGCCTCACCCTGGCCTGGGCCGAGCAGGAGCTGGCGCGTCTGAGCCGGGAGGGGGCCTGTGACCCCGTGCTGGCGAGGCTGGAAGGGCTCGCCGGCGAGTGGCGCACCGCCCTGAGCGGCGAGGAGGCGCTGGCGGCAAACTGGCTCAAGGACATGTATCGCAGCCATCGCCTGGACGTGCTGGACGATCTGGGCGGCAAGAGCTGCGGCCCCCTGACCCTGAGGCGACTCGACTGGCTGGAACATGCCCTGCGCCATCTCTATGAGGAGCTGGCCGAGGGCGCGCAGCTGGGGGGGATGAGCCAGTCCCAGCTGCTCGAGGAGCTGGCTCGCTGGCGTGAGCAGGCCAGGGAGTGGCAGCTGAGCCCGGCACCGGCCTGATCCGGGGACCAGACACGACAGAGGGCGCCCGGGGCGCCCTCTTTGCTGCAGTGACCGCTGGCCGCTCAGTCGAGCAGCTCCTGGTGCAGGCGATTGACTATCTCGCCTGCCTCGCTCTCTTGCACCAGGAAGCAGAGGTTGTGGGCGCTGGCGCCGTAACAGATCATGCGGATGTTGTGCTCGCGCATGGCGTCGAATACCCGGCTGCCCACCCCGGCGGCCTCGCTCATCCGGTTGCCGATGAGGGCCACCAGCGCCAGGTTCGTCTCCACCTTCACCTTGCACAGCTGGCCCAGCTCCGCCAGCACCTTGTCGCCCAGGATGGGCTCGCCATTGCTCTGGCTGCCGGTGTGATCCAGGGTCAGCGACACGCTCACCTCCGAGGTGGTGATGAGATCCACCGAGATGCGGTGGCGGGCCAGGATGCCGAACACCTCGGCCAGGAAGCCGTAGGCGTGGAACATGTTGAGGCTGTGCAGGGTCACCAGCACCTGCTGGCGGCGCAGGGCCACTGCGCGAAACAACGGGCTGCTCTGGGTGGTGGCGCGGATCCAGGTGCCCCCTGCCGCCGGATCCTTGCTGGAGCCGACAAACACGGGAATGTCCCGGCGCACCGCGGGTTGCAGGGTGGCCGGATGCAGCACCTTGGCGCCGAAGGTGGCCATCTCCGCCGCTTCCACGAAGCTGATCTCCGGGATGGGGCGGGCGCGGCTGACCAGGCGCGGATCCGTGGTGTAGATGCCGGGGACGTCGGTCCAGATCTCGATGGCGGTGGCATCCAGGGCCTCGGCAAGGAGGGCGGCGCTGTAGTCGGAGCCGCCGCGGCCCAGGGTGGTGGTGCGGCCATCGCCATCGGCGCCGATGAAGCCCTGGGTGATGATGAGGGTGTCACCGAGCAGGGGACCCAGAGCCTGCTGGCAGAGGGTGCGGCTGGCAGCGAGATCCACGCTGGCCTTGCCAAAGCGGCTGTCGGTGCGCAGCAGCTGGCGCGCATCCTGCCACTGGGCCTTGACGCCCCGCTGGCACAGGAGTTCGGTAAAGAGCCGGGTGGACATCAGCTCGCCACAGGCGATCAGGCGATCGGCCAATTCTGCATCTGTCTGCTGGGTGGCTTGCAGCGCCATCTTGCGAATGTCGCCGAGCAGACCGTGGATGATGGCGGCGGTGTCGGCCGGCTGGCCGAGATCCTGCAGTATGCCCTGCTGGATCTCGGTCAATTTGCCGAGCTGAGCCTCGCGCTCCCCTTCATCGAGTTCGCCCTGGGCCAGGGCCACCAGCAGGTTGGTGACCCCCGAGCTTGCGCTCAGCACCACCAGCCGGGTTGCCGGGTTGGCCAGCACTATGTTGGCGCAGTTGTTCATGGCGGCGGCATTGGCGACGCTGGTTCCGCCAAACTTGGCGACGTTGAAAGGGCTCATTGCATACTCCTGTCTATATCAAATATCCGGATCCATGGGGCAAAGAGACAGGGGAGGGCAGAAAATGGCAGGAATGACGAAGGATCCCGGCCAGAAGCGCTCCACCTGCAGAGCCCATCCAGTACCCGGCCAGGATCTGGCCCGGGTAGTGGATAGACACTACCGATGACAACCCGGGGGATTCAGCCCCCGCGGCCGACGGTGAGGATACCAGGCTCCTCGTCCGTCTCGGCGCTGCTCCCCCTCAATCGGCATCATGGGACTCTGGTGTCCTGCTCCGATCTACCTGGGCAACGCTCCTCTTCTGGCTCCACCCGCTGGGGGTGGAGTGCAGTTAGAAATAACCCGCGTTGGATTGCACTGTCAATCGAGTTTCGAAAAAAGTTCAGTTTCTGGTCGAAGGCAGCGCAAAATCAATAGCTTAAAAAATAGTCTTTGACAAAACCTTGGAGCGACGCTGCCAGTTGTAGAGCCGCTGGCGCGCCACCGGCAGGGCCTCGACCTCCAGGGGCTCGAAGCCCCGCTCCCTGAACCAGTGGATGGAGCGGGTGGTGAGCACGAACAGCTGGCGGATGCCGAGCCGTTTGGCCCGCTCCGCCACCTTGGCCACCAGCTGGTCGCCCCGGTTGGAGTTGCGGTACTCGGGGTGAATGGCGACGCAGGCCATCTCGGCCATGGCCTCCTCCATGAAGCAGTAGAGGGCCGCGCAGCCGATGATGAGGCCGTCCCGCTCTATGATGGTGAACTTGTCGATCTCCATCTCCAGCTGCTCCCGGGAGCGGCGCACCAGGATCCCTTCCTCCTCCAGGGGGCGAATGAGATCCAGGATGCCGCCTATGTCCTCTATGGTGGCGGCGCGGGCCCGTTCGGCGCTCTCGCGCACTATCTGGGTCCCCAGCCCCTCGCGGCTGAACAGCTCCTGCAGCATGGCGCCGTCTTCCTGATAACTCACCAGGTGGGAGCGGGGCACGCCGCCGCGGCAGGAGGCGATGGCCGCCCGCAGGTAGCGGGCGGTGCCGGACATCTCTTCCCCCGCCTGCTCCAGCGCCACCAGCAGCTCCTCCGCCTGCTCGGGGAAGAGCTCGGAGATGGCGTGGCCCTGTCTGTCCAGCACCCCCTGGGTACTGCTGAAGCAGATCAGCTTGTCGGCCTTGAGATCCACGGCGATGCGTCTGGCCACCTCTTCCGAGGTGAGATTGAAACTCTCCCCGGTGACCGAGCAGCCGATGGGGGAGACGAGCACCAGGTTCTGCTGATCGAGCTGGCGCACTATCCCCTCCACGTCGATGCGACGGACCCGGCCGCTGTGGCAGTAGTCGACCCCATCGTCTATCCCCAGGGGCTGGGCGGTGACAAAGTTGCCGCTCACCACGCTGATGCGGGCCCCCTGCATGGGAGTGTTGGCCAGCCCCATGGAGAGCTTGGCGGTGATGTCGAATTGCAGGCCGCCGCTCACCTGCTTGATGAGGGCGAAGCTGGGGTCGTCGGTGACCCGGACTCGTTTGTGGTAATGGGCCTCGATGCCGGCGCGGGACAGGGCCTCGTCGTTCTGGGGACGGGCACCAAATACCAGTACCAGGCGGATCCCGAGTGTCTGGAGCAGGGCGATGTCACTGACGATGTTGGCAAAGTTGGGATGGGCGATGGACTCCCCTCCCATCATCAGCACGAAGGTGGCACCCCTGTGCACGTTGACATAGGGGGTGGACTGCCGAAAGGCATGGACCAGGCTGGGTTCACGTTCACGCACTCGAGATTCATCCATAAAAAAACAGCAATGGGCCCAATATATGAAAATAAATTCACAAATCAAGACTAAATATTGATTTGGCGCGATTTGTTGCCGTCACGACCTAGCCCCGGGAGTCTGATGGTCCGAGATGACGAGGTCATGACTCGCCACCTTGAGGGAGCAGGGCGGTTGATCCGGCGGGGCAAACTCCTTATCTTCACCCTTCTTGCCGATGTCACGGGCTGGACCCGCTATTTAAGGATGAGTCAATGGAAGCGATATTGAGTGCCGAACAGGCCCTTCCCGGGCGCGATGAGCCCATGGTCATTGGTCAGCTGCACGCTGTCAACGGCCACCCGACCCAGGGGCCCTGGCCCGAGGGGCTGGCGCTGGCCTGGTTTGGCATGGGGTGTTTCTGGGGGGTGGAGCGCCTGTTCTGGCAGCAGGCCGGCATCTATTCGAGTGCGGCCGGTTATCAGGGGGGCCATACCCCGAACCCCAGCTACCAGGAGGTGTGCAGCGGCCAGACCGGCCACGCCGAGACGGTGCAGCTGGTGTTCGACCCCAAGGTCATCTCCTACGGCGAGCTGCTGCGCCTGTTCTGGGAGCACCATGATCCGGCTCAGGGCATGCGCCAGGGCGGGGATCTGGGTACCCAGTACCGCTCCGTCATCTTCTGTGGCGACGAGGAGCAGCAGGCCCTGGCCCAGGCGAGCCTGGTCGCCTACCAGAGTGCCATGGCCGCCAGCGGCGACCCGCGCACCATCACCACCGAGATAAGGCCGCTGGCGCCCTTCTACTATGCAGAGGATTACCATCAGCAGTATCTGCATAAAAATCCGGAAGGCTATTGCGGCCTCGGTGGCATAGGGGTCTGCCTGCCCCCCAGTCTGGCGCGCTAGTTGGCGCCGCTTGGTGCTGGCAGCAAAATAAGTTGAAAAAAATGGGCAACAAAGCGGAACTTGGCCGGGAAGGCGTGGACTAACTAGTTAGCAGCCAAGGATGGCGGCGATGCCAGACACATGATGAGCCTCCCAACCATGATAGCAAGCGGGGCCGCCCTCAAGGGGCGGCCCTTCTCATTTCTGCTCTCCGACCCCCGGGCGGCGTCGCCATCCATGCGGCGGGCATCATGCGCCGCGGCTGGGGCTATTGGATCGGGGAAGATCAGTGGATGGCGCTGTCGAACAGGTTCTTGATGAGGTCGATGAATTCGTTCAGGAAGGCGTGCTGCTGCTCGGTCGGGGCCTGGAGCCAGACGGCGGAGAGCACCTCCTCCAGATCCGCGACCACGGCGTCGGCTTCCTGCATCATCACGAAGCGCAACTTGGCATCGAGCTGGGGGTTCTGCTCGCACAGGGTCATCAGGCTGTTGGCGACCCGGCTGCTCACCAGATCCTCTATGGTCAGCTCGCCCTGACCGGACTGATGGCCTTCAAACAGGCTGAGCCGTTCAACCAAATACTCAATCAGCGCTATATAGCCGTCACTCTCAACCACCATGGGGTGCTACCTCATCGAAAAAATCAGGGCGTATTCTAGTGGCTGCCGTCAGCTTGGCAAGGGGCGTCGTCAAGGGAGAGGTGCAGGCGATGGCGAGTGAAGCCGACGCCGCCCCGGCTCACCTGCTCCAGGCCGTCCAGGACGAAACCGTGGCGCAGGAACAGGGGATAACTCAGCAGGCTTGCCTCAGTGTCGATCCTGGTCAGACCCAGGGCGCGGGCCTCGGCGATCAGGCGATGGATCAGCAGGCTGGCCACTCCTTGTCTGCCCCACTCGGGGGCGACATAGAGCAGGCCCAGATGGCCATTCGGACTCAGGGTGATGAAGCCAATCAGGGCATCCCCCTGGGCCAGCACCCAGCCGTAATGGGTCTGCAACTGATCGGCGAAGCCGGGGTGATGGGCCCCCCGGGCCCACTGTTCCACCTGGGCCGGGCTGTAGTGCTCTGGGCCGAGCTGGCGCACCGCCCGTTCGAACAAGTCGGCGAGGCGGGGGATGTGCGCTGCGGCCAGGGGCTCGCAGCGGGGGGCCAGTGGCGGGCGCCCCCTCATGGTTTGACCGCCTGGGGCCGCTTCGCCCTGGGCAGACCCGCCACCACCCGCTCATAGGAGTGGACTATCCAGCCCTGCCAGAGATCGTCAGACAGGCCTTCACTCAGGGTCACCGTGTTCCAGTGCTGCTTGTTCATGTGCCAGCCGGGTTTGACCTCGGGGTGGATCTCCCGCAGCAAAAGCGCCAACTCCGGCTCGCACTTGAGGTTGATGGAAAGGGGTTCTGCCTGCCAGTCCACCAGGGCGAACATCTTGCCGGCGATGCGGTAGACCAGGATCTCGGGGCCGAAGGGGGTGTCCTCGGTGGCGCCGGGCTGGCTGAGCAAAAATTCACGCAATTGAACGAGTGTCATGGGGACTCCGCTCTGGTCCGATCATGGTGGAAGCATGTTCACCGGGGTGAGCCTTCTGTTAACATGCGCGCCGAGTATACCCCCCATCACCCCGGGAGCCCATGAGATGTTGTACCACAAGACCTTTGAACTGGGTCCCGATCGGGATTGGGTGGTGTTCGTGCACGGCGCGGGCGGCAGCTCCTCCATCTGGTTCAAGCAGTTGCGGGCCTACCGGGAGCACTTCAACGTGCTGCTGCTCGACCTTCGCGGTCACGGCCAGTCCAACCAACTGCAACAGGTGGTGAAGGGGCACTACAGCTTTCGGGCGGTGACCGAGGACATACTGCGCCTGCTGGATCACCTGCGCATTCCCCATGCCCACTTTGTCGGCATCTCCCTTGGCACCATCCTCATTCGCCACCTGGCCGAGCTCTGCCCCGAGCGGGTCAAGAGCATGGTGCTCGGCGGCGCCATCCTGCGCCTCGACATCCGCTCCCGGGTGCTGGTGCAGCTTGGCCGCCTCGGCCAGCACTTCCTGCCCTACATGTGGCTCTACCGCCTGTTCGCCTTCATCATCATGCCGCGCCAGCACCATCAGGAGTCCCGCAACCTCTTCGTGCGCGAGGCCAGAAAGCTGTGCCAGAAGGAGTTCAAGCGCTGGTTCCGTCTCGCCACCGAGGTGAACCCTCTTATGCGTTATTTTCGCGAGCGGGCCCTGCCCATTCCCACCCTCTACGTGATGGGGGAGGAGGATCACATGTTCCTCGCCCCGGTGCGCGAGCAGGTGGCCCGCGACCCTTACAGCCGCCTTGAGATCATCGAAAAATGCGGCCACGTCTGCAACGTGGAGCAGCCGGATCACTTCAACCGCCAGTCCCTGGCGTTTCTCTCCCGTCAGGCGGCCTCGCCCGCTCGCTGAGGCCCGCCAGGGGCCTCAAATGAAGTAGTGGCCAATCTCCAGATAACGCTGGCGGATATGCTCGATGAGCAGCCTTATCTTGCGCGGTGGCTGGCGGGTGAAGGGGTAGACGGCATAGATGCCGAGCTTCTTGCCCACCCGGTCGGGAAATAGATCCACCAGCTCGCCATTCATCAGATCGTGATAGACCAGACAGCGCGGCACATAGACGATGCCGCGTCCCCCCAGCGCCGCCTTGCGAAGGGCCCCGGCGTTATCGGTTGAAAAGCTCCCCGACACCGACAACAGATAGTTGCCGTCCTCCCCCTTGAAGGCCCACTCCGAGGCTCCCGTACTCTGGTAGGCGTAGCGCAGGCAGTTGTGGGTGAGCAAATCCGATGGCTCGTGGGGCGCGCCGAAGCGGCGCACATAGGCGGGGGCGGCGCAGATGACCCACTGGGAGTCGAGGATGTGGCGGGCTATCAGGCTGGAATCATCCAGATAGCCGGTGCGGATCACCAGGTCGAACCCCTCTTCCACCAGATTGACGAAGCGGTTGTCCAGGGACATCTCCACCGTGAGCCCCGGGTGCTGCTGGCAGAAATCGGCCACGGCGTCGGCCAGCAAGAGCTCGCCGGAGATGGTGGGCACCGACATGCGCACATGACCGCTCACCTTTTCACCAAATCCCGCCACCGCGTCGAAGGCGTCCAGTGCGGCGGCCTTCACATTTTTGGCACCCTGATAGAGCTCCTTGCCCGCCTCGCTCAAGGTGAGCCTGCGGGTGGTGCGATAGAGCAGCTGCACCCCGAGCTCCTCTTCAAGACGCCCGATCCGTTTGCTAACCACTGAATTTGTCAGGGAATTCTGCTCCGCCACCTTGCTGAAGGAGCCTGCCTCCACCACCTGGGCGAAGAGGATGAGGTCGTCGGTGCTGGCCATATTGATCAACTTTTGGAATGAATGTTGTTCATTATTTCCATATATCGCGAAAAAGGAACAGGGTAAGGTCACGTTCGCTTAACAAAACAACAACAAGGTGCGCACGTCGCACGACCTCTGGACAAGGATGCAATGATGACAGACACCCTGTTGGCCCTGGTGGCCTTCTCGCCGATCCTGGTGGCCGCCGTGCTGCTGGTCGGCCTCAACTGGCCCGCCAAGCGCGCCATGCCCATCGCCTTTATCCTGACCGTATTCATCGCCCTGTGGGGCTGGCAGATGAGCCCGACCCGGGTGTTTGCCTCCACCCTGCAAGGGTTGGTGATCACGGTGACCGTGCTCTGGATAGTGTTCGGCGCCATCCTGATGCTCAACACCCTCAAACACACAGGCGCCATCACCGCCATTCGCGGCGGTTTTACCAACATCTCGCCGGACAGGCGCATCCAGGCCATCATCATCGCCTGGTGCTTCGGCGCCTTTATCGAAGGGGCCTCGGGCTTTGGCACCCCGGCCGCCATCGCCGCCCCCCTGCTGGTGGCCATCGGTTTCCCGGCGCTGGCCGCCGTGCTGCTTGGCATGATGATCCAGTCCACCCCGGTGTCGTTCGGTGCGGTAGGCACCCCCATCCTGGTGGGGATCAACAAGGGGCTGGATAACCAGGCCATCGGCCATACCCTGAGCGCCGGGGGCAGCAGCTGGGATATCTACCTGCAACAGGTGACCACCAACGTGGCCCTCATTCACGCCACCGTCGGCACCCTGATGCCGGTGCTGATGGTGATGATGCTGACCCGCTTCTTCGGTCGCAACCGCAGCTGGACCGAGGGGCTCTCCATCCTGCCCTTCGCTATTTTCGCCGGGCTCGCCTTCACCGTCCCCTATGCCCTGACCGGCATGCTGCTTGGCCCCGAGTTCCCGTCCCTCATCGGCGGCCTGGTGGGGCTGGCCCTGGTGGTGACGGCGGCGCGGCGCGGCTTTCTGGTGCCAAAAAACAGTTGGGATTTCGCCCCCGAGAAAGAGTGGCCCGCCGAGTGGCTGGGCTCCTTGAAGCTCGATCTCAAAGAGGCTGCCGGCCGCCCCATGTCGCTCATGCTGGCCTGGCTCCCCTATGTGGCGCTGGCGCTCCTGTTGGTGGCGAGCCGGGTGAGCCCGGAATTCAAGGCAAGCCTGTTGTCGGTGAGTCTCGCCTTCACCGATCTGCTGGGGGAGAAGGGGGTCAGCGCCTCCATTGAGCCGCTCTACCTGCCGGGGGGCCTGCTGGTGCTCTGCGCCCTGCTCGCCACCCTCATTCAGGCCCGCGCCCTGGCGCCCCTCGGCCGCGCGCTGGGGGAGTCGAGCCGCACCCTGATCGGCGCCGGCTTCGTGCTGATCTTCACCGTGCCCATGGTGCGCATCTTCATCAACTCCGGGGTCAACGGGGCGGATCTCGCCAGCATGCCGGTGACCACCGCCAACTTTGCCGCCGGGCTGGTGGGGGAGTTCTTCCCGGCGCTCAGCGCCACAATCGGCGCGCTGGGGGCCTTTATCGCCGGCTCGAATACTGTGTCTAACATGATGTTCAGCCAGTTTCAGTTCGAGGTGGCCCAGACCCTGGGGGTCTCCACCGCCGCCATGCTGGCCCTGCAGGCGGTGGGGGCGGCGGCTGGCAACATGATCGCCATCCACAACGTGGTGGCGGCCTCCGCCACCGTGGGGCTGCTCGGCCGTGAGGGGGCGACGCTGCGCAAGACGGCGCTGCCGACCCTCTACTACCTGCTGGCCACCGGCCTGATCGGGTTGGCGCTCATGTACAGCTTCCACGTCTCGGACGCACTGCTGCAGCTCAAGTAAGGAGAGCAAGTGATGAAGGTAATGCGGGTCTATCCGGCCAAGCCGGCCGATGTCTATCTCTACGCCACCTGTCTGGTGGACCTGTTTGACCCGGTGGCGGGGCTCGATGCCATCGCCCTGATCGAGCGGGAAGGGATAAGGGTTCACTTTGTCGAGAAGCAGACCTGCTGTGGGCAGCCGGCCTACACCTCGGGTCACGAGGAGGAGGCGCGCAAGGTGGCCCAAAGCCAGATGGCGCTCTTCCCCGAGCCCTGGCCGGTGGTGGTGCTGTCGGGCTCCTGCGGCGGCATGATGCACCATCACTACCGTCGCCTCTTTCCCGAGAGCCCCGAGGTGGCAGCGTTTTGCGAGCGGGTGTTCGAGCTGACCGAGTTTCTGGCCCGGGTCTGCCGGGTGCGCTGGCGCGCGGTGGGGGAGGCGAGCATCGTCATGCACACCTCCTGCTCGGCCCGGCGCGAGATGCAGGTACACACCACGGCCCGCAGCCTGCTGGGGCAGCTGGGTGGCGTGACCTTGCATGAGCAGGCCTACGAGAGCGAGTGCTGCGGCTTTGGCGGCACCTTCTCGGTGCGCCACCCCCACATCAGCCAGGCCATGGTCGAAGACAAGACCCGCCACCTGCTGGCCACCGGCGCCCATACCCTGGTGAGCGCCGACTGGGGGTGCCTGCTCAACATCAAGGGATCCCTGGCCTATCAGGGCAAGACGCTCCCCGCCACCCATCTGGCCAGTTTCCTGCTCGCCCACAGCGAGCCGGTATCCGCAAAAGAGGGTGCCCATCATGAGTGATCACGCCAAGTATTCGCCGCGCCGCTTCCATCCCCAGGCCGAGGCGGCTCTGGCCGATCCCGTGCTGCGCCAGAATTTTCGCGGCGCCATGGATTACCTGCGCGCCAAGCGCCGCGACGCCTTCGCCGACCCCGTCGAAGAAGCGGCGGTGCGCGATGCCGCCGAACAGATCCGCCAGCGCTGCCTCTCGCGCCTGCCGGAACTGCTGGAGCAGCTAGAAGCCAGCTGCGAGCGAAACGGCATCCGGGTGCACTGGGCCCAGACGCCGGATGAGGCCAACGCCATCATCCTTCGCATCGCCCAGCAACATGGGGTGAGCAGCATCGTCAAGGGCAAGTCCATGGTGAGCGAGGAGGTGGGGTTCAACCACGAGATGGCGCGCCACGGCATCCGCTGCCTTGAGAGCGACATGGGGGAGTTTATCGTCCAGCTCGACGGCGACACCCCGTCCCACATCATCATGCCCGCCATCCACAAGAACAAGCAGGAGGTGAGCGACACCTTCGCCCATCACCTGGAAGGCTTCACCCCTACCACCGACGTGGACACCCTGATCCAGACCGGGCGGCGGGCCCTGCGCGAAGAGTTTCGCCGCGCCGGCATGGGGCTCTCGGGGGTGAACTTCGCGGTGGCGGAGACCGGCAGCCTGTGTCTGGTGGAAAACGAGGGCAACGGGCGCATGTGCACCACTGTGCCCAAGGTCCACGTGGCCATCACCGGCATCGAGAAGGTGGTGGAGTTCCTATCCGACGTGCCGCCCCTCTACAGCGCCCTGACCCGCTCGGCCACCGGGCAGGCCATCACCACCTATTTCAACGTCATCAGCGGCCCGCGCCGGGCAGGGGAGCTGGACGGCCCGGACGAGGTGCACCTGGTGCTGCTCGACAACGGCCGCAGCCAGGCCTATCGGGACGAGGAGCTGCGCAAGACATTGCAGTGCATCCGCTGCGGTGCCTGCATGAACCACTGCCCGGTTTACACCCGCATCGGCGGTCACGCCTACGGCACCATCTACCCGGGCCCCATCGGCAAAATCATCTCCCCCCACCTGCTGGGGCTTGACAGCACCCAGGATCTGGTGACCGCGTCCAGCCTGTGCGGCGCCTGCGGCGAGGTGTGCCCGGTGCGCATCCCCATTCCCGACATGCTGCAGCGCCTGCGCCGGGAGGCCAAGCACGAGGCACAGCCTGGCCACGAACCGCTGGCGGGGCAGGGGGCGGCCAGAAGCCGACTCGAGACGCTGGCCATGCAGGGCTTTGCCTTTGCCGCCACCCACCCGCGCCTCTATCACGCCGCGACCGGTGTGGCCGGTCACCTGCGGGGCTTGATGCCCAAACACCTGGGCCCCTGGACCCAGTGCCGCGAGGCCCCCAAACCCGCCCCCCAGAGCCTGCACGCCCTGCTGCGCCAGAAGAAGAAGGAGTCCTGAAATGTCGAGCAAAGAGGCCATATTAAGCCGCCTGCGCGGCGCCGCCACCCCCATGGCCCACGCCCCCCATGGCTGGCAGCCCTGGTGCGGGGAGGATGACAACGCGCGGCGCGAGCGCTTTCTTGGCATGATCACCGCCAGCCACGCCGAGATCCTCACCGTCAAGGAAGCGACCCTTGCCCGCGAACTGAGCGCCTGGCTGGATGGGGAAGGGATCTCCCGCCTCGCCTGCGGCCAGGGGGGCCGCTGGCAGGCGACGGTCGAGGTCGCCTGCGCCGGGCGTTCGGTGCTGACCCCAACGGAGGAGTTTGCCGGCTGGAAGGACGAGCTGTTCGACGTCTGTCAGGCGGGCATCACCCACTGCGCGGGGGCCATCGCCGATACCGGGACGCTCGTGTTGCTGCCGGATGACGGTGAGCCGCGCACTATTTCGCTTGTGCCCCCCTGCCATATCGCCCTGCTGGCGGCCTCCACCATAACCGACAACCTGGCGGGGCTGGTGGCGGCCGGGCGCTGGCAGCAGGCCATGCCCACCAATCTGCTGCTGGTCTCCGGCCCCTCCAAGACCGCCGATATCCAGCAGACCCTGGCCTACGGCGCCCATGGCCCGAGCCGCCTCCTGGTGGTGCTGGTGGAGGATTGCTGATGCCTTGGAACCAGTTTGATGCCGCCGTGCTCTCGCGCATCCCGCCGGAGCGGCTGGTGAGCGACCCGGATTTGCGCCTAGCCCACGGCACGGACGCCAGCTTCTACCGCCTGGTGCCCGAGCGCATCGTGCGCCTCGACTCCCTCGATGAGGTGCGCTTCGTGCTGGGGGTGTGCCGCGAATTGAATTTGCCGTGCACCTTTCGCGCCGCCGGCACCAGCCTCTCGGGCCAGGCCCTGAGCGATTCGGTGCTCATCACCCTGACCGACAGCTGGCGTGGCCACCGCATTCTGGACGAGGGGGCGCGCATCGCCCTGCAACCCGGGGTGATCGGCGCCGATGCCAACCGCTATCTGGCGCCTCTGGGCCGCAAGATTGGGCCGGATCCCGCCTCCATCAACGCCTGCAAGCTGGGCGGCATCGCCGCCAACAACGCGAGCGGCATGTGCTGCGGCACCGCCCACAACAGCTATCACACATTGCACGCCATGACCCTGCTGCTGGCTGATGGCACAGTGCTGGACAGCAGCGATCCCCACAGCCGCGCCGCCTTTGCGGCCAGGCGCCCGGAGCTGCTCACGGGGCTCGCCGCCCTGCGCGCCGAGGTGCTGGCGAACGCCGAACTTGCCGCCAAGATCCGCCACAAGTACCGGCTCAAGAACACCACCGGCTACGCCATCAATGCCCTGCTCGACCATGAGGACCCCGTCGATATCCTCACCCACCTGATGATTGGCTCGGAGGGGACCCTCGGCTTTATCGCCGAGGTGGTGCTCGATACCGTGCCCGAATACCCCCACAAGGCCTCGGCCCTGCTGGTGTTCCGGGACGCCGAGCAGGCCTGTCTGGCCACCTCGCGCCTGAAAAGTGCCCCGGTGGCAGCGGTGGAGCTGATGGATGGGCGATCCCTTCGCTCGGTGGCGGGCAAGCCTGGCCTGCCGGACTTTATCAAGACCCTGGACCTGGCTGCCTGCGCCCTGCTTGTCGAGGTGCATGGGGAATCGAAAGAGGAGCTGGTGACTCGCTGCGAGCAGGTGACGGCCATGGCTGCCGAGTTCGTTCAGGTCGCCTCTGTGCCCTTTACTACCGACAGCGCCGGCCTCTGGGCCATTCGCAAGGGGCTCTTCCCGGCGGTGGGGGCGGTGCGCACCACGGGCACCACCGTCATCATCGAGGATGTCGCCTTTCCCATCGAACGTCTGGCGGAAGGGGTGGCGGGGCTGCAAGCCCTGTTCGATCGCTTCGAGTACGGTGAAGCCATCATCTTCGGCCACGCGCTGGAGGGGAACCTGCACTTCGTCTTTACCCAGGGGTTCGATGATCCGGCCCAGGTGGCCCGCTACGGCGCCTTTATGGATGCGGTGGCCGAACTCGTCGCGGTGCGCTTTGGCGGGTCGCTCAAGGCCGAGCACGGCACCGGCCGCAACATGGCCCCCTATGTGGAGCTCGAATGGGGGCCGGAGGGGATGGCGCTGATGCGGCGCATCAAGGCGCTGCTGGACCCCGATGGCCTGCTCAATCCCGGCGTCATCATCAACGACGACCCCAAGGCCCACCTGGCCCACCTCAAGCCCATGCCGGCGAGCGATGCCATCGTGGATCCGTGCATCGAGTGCGGCTTTTGCGAAGCGGTCTGCCCCTCGCGCACCCTGTCGCTGTCGCCGCGCCAGCGCATCGTGCTCTATCGCGAACTGGCCCGCCGCAATCGTGCCGATGAACCCTCCCGCGAGCTGGCCCGGCTGTTTGACTATCAGGGGATTGAGACCTGCGCCGCGACCGGGCTCTGCGCCGATCGCTGCCCGGTGGGCATCAACACCGGCAGTCTTATCAAGAAGCTGCGCACTGACAAATACCAGCGCTTCGTGCCCATCGCCCGCTGGAGCGCCGATCACTTCGCCGGCGTTACCCGCACGGCACGCGGGGCCCTCGGCCTCAAGGGCATTGCCGGTAAGGTGTTGGGAGACAAGGCGCTGGCAGGCTTGGTGGGAGGCGTGCGCAAGCTCAGCGGCCAGCGCACGCCCGCCTGGCTGCCCACACTGCCGGGGCCGAGCCGTTACCAGTGGTCGCAAGGGGAGGGGAGCCATGACGGATCCAGCGAGGACATTGGAGGGGAGCACGCCGTGGTCTATCTGCCGTCCTGCGCCAGCCGGGTGTTCGGCCAGCAGGAGGATGCCCCGTCACTGCCGGACGTGGTGCAATCCCTGCTCAAGAAGGCGGGTTGCCGGGTCATAGTGCCGGCGAGCGTTGAGGGGCTCTGCTGCGGCATGCCCTATGACAGCAAGGGGATGAGCGAGGTGGCACAGGCCAAGCGTACTGAGCTGGCCGAGGCCCTGTGGCAGGCAAGCGAGCAGGGACGCTGGCCCGTGCTGCTCGACACCAGCCCCTGCGTGCAGCGGTTGCTCTCGGGGGCGCTCGGCAAGGGCCTGCGGGTGTTCGAGCCCTCCGCCTTTGTGCTGGAACACCTGCTGTCCCACCTTGAGCTGACCCCCATCGATGAGACAGTGATGCTCCATATCACCTGCAGCAGCCGGCGCATGGGGCTGGGGGAGGCGATGCTCAGCGTCGCCCGCGCCTGCGCCCGCGAGGTGATAGTGCCAGAGCATATCCAGTGCTGCGGCTTTGCCGGCGACAAGGGGTTGATGACCCCGGAGCTCAACGCCGCGGCGCTTGCCAGCCTGCCCGCCCAGGTACCCAGGGATTGCCGTCAGGGATTCAGCAACAGCCGCACCTGCGAAATGGGGCTCAGCCAGCACGCTGGCATTCCCTATCACAGCATTCTCTATCTGGTGGATCAGGCGGCGAGATAAATACCCACCCCAGTAGAATATATTAGACTGGGGTAGTATTGGCATTTGGAAATAGTTTTTAACGAACACAATGCGATTTATTTGGCGGGTTTTATTGCAAAGTTTGAAGCCATTGCATCATCCTTCTCAGCATAAATACCAGTGTATGATAGAGTCGATGGTGTGAGGTGTTTATGGAAACGTAGATGGCAAAATTTTACACCAGGATAAATTTTTATTTCATTTTGAGATTGATTAGATATCTCGAATGTAATTGAAGATGGTTTATTCACTCCAAATGTAGCTGCTATATGACATGAACTGAAGTTAATATTCAAGCCAATTCTTGCGTAGCAAGATAACTGGTATAAATCCCCACAAATAGAGCTGTTTAATGATATCTTTTCTATAGAGGAACCAAGGACAAAATCACCAGGCTTTAGAACTAGTCCATCATTATCCATTATCACCTCATCAAAAAACAACGAGGTATCTGTTGACTTAGTGTCAATTATAGAGCCTGATTTTTTCATTTTTAAAAGCTTACTATCGATCCTTAATAAATAGCTTGAAGGTCTCATGCATTCTTCAATGAAACCTGAAATAACAATGTGGTTTTTATCCAAGTGCTCAAGGATATCTTTGCTTGAAAAAATCATACAATTACCTCTGTGTAATTATCGGAACTACCAAAACCATAATTATCTATATTATGATTGAAGTGAGAGAACATATCTGGATTTGTTATTATGGTTTTTATCGAGTTCTCCTTGATGATATTTAATGCCTCATCATCTATAATATAGTTGCCATTGCATGTATTTGCTTTTGATTTAATGTCATCTATTTTCCACTTGTTTATTTTCATAGGGACATCAAATCCAATGTGATAAGTTGGCGCTCCTTCTTTAAGATAGACAATCATGTCAGCCTTAATAAAATGAGCCGTATGTGCAGCAAGACTATCCGTTGACATAATATTAATGCAAGGCTTGACAAAATAACATGAGTGATTGGATGATTGAGCTTCATTGACCTTGTTTATATCAACCTCATGAGGGGAAACTTTAATTCCATTTTTAGCAAGACTACTAATCAATATAGTGTGCATCATACTTACCACATTGCAGCCAATTTGAGATGCTACTTCATCATGTGATGAGATTGAGTCGCATAAATCTGCATAAAGAAATGCACCCACACCGCCCGAAATGAGAAAAAAAGTACAGCCTTCATTTCTATTAATTATGTTTTTTAAGTCGCAGTATAATTCCGGGGTAATGTAGTGGTTTCGATAATCCCACCAAGATAGCTCTTGAGTTCCCGGTTTCTTTTTTATTCTTCCACCACCTGGGAGTCGTACGATTACCTTATTCATGCATATACCCTAATTCCTTTAAAATCAACGATGAACCTTGAGTGAAGTCATATTTACCACTATTTAAATCTTTTATCGAAACCCACTCAAGATGTTCAATTTCCGATGTGTCATAAACGACTTTATTAATATCAACAAATTCACTTGAGCTAAATACATACCAATCATGCAAGCTTAAACCATATCTACAAAGGTCTGGAACACCAACTTCTTTCTTAATGAATATATATTCTCTTAGGGTTATCCCTAACTCTTCTTTCACCTCACGCAATAGTGCAACATATGGACTTTCACCATTTTCTAAATGTCCTGCAATAATGCTAAATTTGTGTCCATAAGCAGGGTCTGCTTTTTTTATCATAAGCAGTTTTTCATCATGTATAAGAATAGCTGCAACTGTGATGTGATAGGCTTTTCCTTCTGAGTTGGTTCCCACATAAATACCATTACCTTGTTTATCATCATATTTTATTATGTGGATATCTTCTGAATCTGGGTGCTTGATATTTAAATTGACCCTAACATTATCCCTCGCAATGCGAACGGCCTGTATAATAGAGTCAATCCACAGTGATGCATCTATATCATCAATTTTTGTCATTAATTTTTCTTTATTTAATAATATGTTGTCGGGAATAACACCATGTTCTAATAACCATAAACTCAACTCTGATAAAATTTCATTTTCGAACTTAATAATATCGTCTGGAGTTAGTCTAAGTGTTTCAATAAAATCATTTGAAGTGCGATATTTATCTACACTGTGTAAAATACCGTCAAATAACTGTGATGAGTCTGTCTCCACTCCAAATC
>NZ_CDBT01000045.1:3469-45428 GCF_000819765.1 Aeromonas bivalvium | reverse complement strand
GTCTCCACTCCAAATCTATAGAGGTTATTTGCGTAAGATAAGTTGCCAGGTTGTATCTGTATATACTTTTTCTTTTTTAATATTTTTAATTTCAAACCAGGATATTGCTTTTTGAATAGATTAACTTCAACTTCAATTTCTTTTTCTTTAGAGATATAAATAATATTTTTAATTGAGCTGGTTATTTTAAGTACACGTCTGACAGCATCAATATTAATGTTAATCGAACCATCAGGATTTTCAATAAACTGCATCTGGGGGGTTGCAAAGATAGGGTTATTATATTCAGAGAACATGTTCTCTATAGCTGAATCTTTCTTTATTAAAGGGCTGCAGATGTAAAATGATATTTTAGAAACATTCCTATGGTGATTATTTATGATTTTTATTATGTCGGATGATATTTGTGATGTAGTGCTGAATATGATCACTTCATCTTGTTCAGTAGACAATAATCTTTTGTAAAACTCACTATCTGAATTTATTTTAAGTTCACTTCCTATTGCATATTCATTGTCATAAATAGGCTCAATTTTCTCTATATCATCATAACCTATCATTTTCAACGAATCCGAGAGTAATAAATATCTATAGACTTGGTTCTTTGATGCATCATGAGCGATTTTTTTAAAATCGCTCACTGATAATTGAGTGGAAATATTGAATGGATCTTTTTCATTTTGTAGGGCAAACATTAGTGCAGCACACTCATAACTTGTAGCGGTTTCAATAAACTTTTTATCCAATCCCTTCTTGTTAAAAAAGCCATTAAAAATTTTTTTTAGATTTTTTTCTAGCTCATTATTGTTTATGTTGCCAGAATTATTTAATTCATTTTTAATGCGCCTTCTCAATTTATATCTTTTAGTGAAATAGAATAGTACATCCGTAATATTATTGTTTAGCATGAGAGGGAGAATAGCGGAGCCAAGTAACCCTAATATTATGTTCTGAAAGTCAACTGGCTTAGATGATACATAAGCCAATAATAAATAAAATGCGAAAATAATCATTGAAAAAATAAGGTTGGCTTTAGTTATTTTCATTTATAACACCATTAGTTTTTATCATATATTTACCTCGCCAAAGAATTTATCCTTATTACATGAACCCATATATTACTATTGTTGTGGCCTTGGTCAAGAGGAAAAGTATGCTATCAATGTTATTATATCCACAGTAACTTGTTAGGAACGCATTTCCTTGTTGATGGAGGATTGCTAGATTTTCTTGCGGCGTTAATTTTTAAAGTGAATCTATAAATGATTTAATATATTTTCTTGATGAGTAAATGACGTTTGTAGGATATGCT
This sequence comes from Aeromonas bivalvium, assembly GCF_000819765.1. GTDB lineage: Bacteria > Pseudomonadota > Gammaproteobacteria > Enterobacterales > Aeromonadaceae > Aeromonas > Aeromonas bivalvium. Next base: position 44,116 of record NZ_CDBT01000045.1, on the reverse strand, counting down.
TTCATAAGACGCTATCATGTTTTATGAATATGAAGTGCTATTTTATATATATGTGCTTGATATTTTTTGGGCAACTAGCTAGGGAACACATTTGTTAAATAATGTCATAACTCATCTTAATAACCGGTCATCTCCAGATAGCCGACGCCCTTGGCATCCCCCGAGACGGACACCGCCCCCTCCCAGTAGTCAAAGCGTCCCGTCATGGCCTGATTGGGTTGACGCGCCTTAATAACAAGATTCAAATCAGCGGCCTTAAGCTGCCACTCGATGGGGTAGGGCTGTCCCTTGGGGCCGCGCCAGGTCTTGCCCGGGGTGAGGCGGATCTGCTCAGGGTTCAGCACCCGGCTGCTGCCGTCCCGCTCTATCAGGATGCCGTAGCGGTTCTCAGGCTCAGTGCGGCCCGCCTTGGTGCGCAGGCGAAACAGCATCAGCTCGCGGCCATCTTCAAATTGCAGCGAAAACCAGTCCCAGCCTGATTGCCACTCGGCCAATACCGAGCTGCTCCACTCGTGATCAAACCACCCCTCACCGCTGACGGTGCGGGTTTCGCCATCCAGGGTCAAAGTGCCGCTGATGGTCAGGCGCGGGTAGGAGTAGTAGAAGGAGGCGTTGCCGGGGCTCTTCTCGCTGTAACCCGCTTTGCCTTGCAGCACCGCGGGCTTGGCGGCGCTCACCTTCACATCAAGATCCCCGGCCTTGCTCTGCACCTGGAGGGTGGCGGGGAAAAGCGCTTCTCCTTGAGAGGCCAGCACCCACTCTTTCAGCCAATACTGACCGCCGCTGGCACCGGCCAGCCCCGGCCCCTGGCGGCTGGTGCGCTCGTCCTGCTGGTGGCTGCCTTTGCTCACATCCGTGATGGCGAACTGGGCCAGCCAGAGTTGGGGGGTGAGCCAGGGGTTCTCCGATTTGACGTTTTGCTCGATACCTTGCCTGAACAGGGTCCACTGCATGCCGTAATCGCGCCCCTGCTCGTCTTTCAGGTTGCCGGTGAGATACCACCACTCGGAGCGGTAGTCGGGATGGGCGCCGTGATCCGCTGGCAGGTTGATGGACTGGCCCGGCAGGGCCTTCTTGAAGTGCTCGCTGTCGCCGCCAAGGATGGCGCCCAGATCGTTGGCACCGATCCCGGCGCCATACAGGGTGTAGATGAGTGCCAGCGACCAGATGATGGTTTTCATACCACTCTCCTTGCGGCGTACCAGGAGGCGAGCGCGCCACAGACGGGGGCGAGCAGGAGCGCCGTGACGGCGTGCAGGGGGGCGGCCTCGAAGGCCAGCCGCCAACCAAAGGCGCGGGGGTTGACCACCTCGATCAGCACCCAGGCAAGGCCATAGCCCACCGGCAGGGCCAGCAGCGCCGTGAGCAGCCCCAATCCCGCCCCTTGCCACACCAGCAGCCGGCGGCAGTGGCGCGGGCTCAGGCCAAGGCTTTGCAGGGTCTGCAACTCGCCGCGCCGGGCCAGCCCCAGCACCATAAAGGCCGAGCCGATGCCGACGAAGGCGATCCCCAGGATCAGCAACTTCAATAGCTCGGTCACCACGAAGGTCTGGTCGAACACCTTGAGCGCCGCGGCGTGGATGGCGGGGGCGGGCAACAGGTTCACCTGCTCCCCAAACTGGCTCCTGAGCCTGTCGCCAAGGCGCTCGGGATCCGGGCTGAAGAGGGCGAGGGATTGCACCTTGCCCTCTTCGAAGGCGTGCAGTATCTGCCCCTTGTCGCTGCCGTAATCCTGATAGACGCCGGTGACAGTGAAAGCCCTCGGCCCCCCTTCGCTGGTTACCTCGAGGGTTTGGCCCACCCTGACCCCGAGGCGCACAGTGAGCGGCTCGCTCGCCAGCACCTCGTCGGGAGCGGCGGGCCAGCGCCCGGCCAGCAGGGGATAGGCGGCTTTGAGCTCGGGGATAAAGTCCATCTGCGCCCACTCGATGGGCTGCCCCTGCCAGCGGGCGGGGAGCACGGCGCGGCGGGAGGCGGCGCTCACCTCCGGCGCAGCCAGGACGGCGGTCAGGGTCTGCTCGCCCAGGGCGCCCCTGCTGCCAGCCACCCCCTTGGGGGCGGTGACGTAGAGATCGGCGGCCAGGCGCTGGCCGAGCCAGATCTCCACGCTTGAGCGAAAGCTCGACACCATGACCCCGATGCCGATGGCCGCAGCGATGGCCAGTTGCAGCGCCATCACCGCGATGGCGGTGCGATCCAGGTGATAGAGGGTTTCTGCCACCCCGAGCCGGGCGGTGAGGGGGCCGCGTGCACGCAGTCGCCCCAGCAAGGAGCGAAGGGCATCGGGCAGCAGGAGGGCCATGGCGAGCAGCCAGCCCCCGGCCACGAAGAGGGCGCCGCCAAGGCCGGTGGAGGGCTGCCACAGACACAGGGCGCACAGCAGCAGAATGGCGATGGCAAGCCCCCGGCGTTGCCAGGGGTGAGCCGGCGGGCGACTGTTGCCCTCTCGCAGCGCAAGGGGGGATTGGCGCAGCAGTTGCCACCAGCCGGGCAGGTTGGCGGCAAGCGTGCCCAGAAGGCCAAGCACCAGCGCCTTGCCAAGGCTCGCGGGGGAGAGGCGCAGCAGGTCGATGGGGTTGGGGCCATAAAGGTCGGCCAGCGCCTGGGTGAGCTGTCCCATCAGGGCCAGCGCCAGCAGGCTCCCCAGCAGCAGCCCGAGCAAGGTACCGAGGGTGGCGAGGAGAGCGAGCTCCAGCATGAGCCAGCCAAGCACCCGGCGCGGCGCCATGCCGAGGATGATGAGCTGGGCGAGCAGGGGGCGGCGCACGCTCTGCACGAAGCGCTGGGCGTTGAACACCAAAAACAATCCCACCGCCATGGCGAGCAGGGAGAGGGCGGTGAGGTTCAGCGCCAGGGCATCCCCGAGCTGGCTGGCATCGAGGGCCGGGCTGATGGGCTCAAGCCAGAGGGGCTGATGGGGGGCATAGGATTGCAGGGCTGCCTGCAGCGCCTGCGCCTGTGTCTCGCTTGCCTTGAAGACGATGCGATCCAGTCTGCCTGCCTTGCCAAGCAGGGATTGAGCTAGGCCTATGTCGGTCACCAGCAGCCGCTCCATGGGGACGGCGCCGGGCTCGAAGGTGCCTGCGAGGGTGAGGGTGAGGGGGCGCTTGGCTTCATCCCCCAGCACAAAGGTCCGCGACTGGCCCGGTTGCCAGTCAAGGCGCCTGGCCTCGGGGGCGGCCAGCCAGACGCTGTCTTCGCGGGTGAGGGAAAAATCAGGCCCGTTATCGGCGGTGGCACCAAACAGCCGGCGAAGGGGGCCTGGGTTGAAGAGATCCATCCCCAGCAGCTGGAAGCTGCGCCCCTGCTCGTCCTTGAGCCAGGCGTGCAGCTCTGGCATGGCGTTGAGATCCGGCTGGCTTCGAGCCAGCCTCACATAGATCTGCTCATCCAGGCCGCCCTGGGGGGCCAGCCGGTAGTTGGCCTCCCCGGCGAGCTGGCTGCGGGCGGCGACGAAGTTGGTGCGGGCGCTGTGGTTGAGAAGCTCGATGGCCACCACCAGGGTGACCCCGAGGGTGAGCCCGGCCAGGCTCATCAAGAGCAGCCAGGGGTGGGTGCGATAGAGGCGCAGCAGCGCCTTGAGCGGCAGCATCAATGGCCTTCGTGGCAGAGGTCAGCCATGGCGGCGCCCCTTGCGCTCGACCAGCTGCCCCCCTTCCAGGCGCAGCACCCGATCCGCCAGGTCGCCATAGCCCGGGTTGTGGCTCACCAGCAAGAGGCCGGCGCCGGTATCGCGCACCGCCGCCATCATCAGGGCCATCACCTGCTCGGCGTTGTGCTCGTCCAGACTCCCGGTGGGCTCGTCAGCCAGCAGCCACCTGGGTCTGTGCATGAGGGCGCGGGCCAGGGCCACCCGCTGGCGCTGGCCGCCGGAGAGCTGCTCCGGCCAGGCGTGGCGCTTGTGGCTCATGCCAAGGCGCGCGAGCAGGGCATCGAGGCGCCCATCGTCCTGGGGCAGTCGGTTTATCTGAAGGGGCAGGGCGAGGTTCTCGGCCACCGTCAGGGTCGGCAACAGGTTGAAGTCCTGATAGACGATGCCAAAATGCCGGCCCCGCAGCCGGGCCCGCTCGTCTGCCGGCAGGGTGTCAAGGCGGGTCTCTCCCAGCCAGATCTCCCCCTCGTCCGGGGCGATGAGACCTGCGATGAGGTTGAGCAGGGTGGACTTGCCACAGCCGCTTTGCCCCAGCAGCAGGCAGGTTTCCCCCGGGGTGAGGGTGAGATCCAGCCCCTCAAACAGGGGGAGCGTCTCGCCGCCGTTGGCGAAGCGTTTACTGAGGTTGCGCAGGCTTAGCATGGAATAACCGTTTGATGGTCAATGGCTTTCACAATGTCCGTCACTATGCCAGTTAGTGATCGCGCCTGCAAAAGGGATGGGGATCCTGGCTGGATCCCGCTCGCCAGTGGTGGTTAGAATAGGGCCTTCCATGGGTCACAGGATGAGCAAGGATGTTACACAAGCAAGTCAGTTTTATCGTCGACAGCAAGGGCGCCAAGCAGGCTGCCGTGGTCCCCATCGATATCTACAACGAGCTGATGACCCTGCAAAAGGCCCTCTCCGACACCAAGCCGGGGGAGCGGGAGCTCTATCACTTCGGTGGCAAGGGGGCAGAGGCCCACGGTTATCCGGTGGGCAAGCGGCAGAATCCCGGCTTCATGGTGCTGGCGGGATCCACCGCCAACGGCGAGGATGCGGCCTCGTTGCGCGAGGCGGTGATCGAGCTGCGTCAGGAGCTGCTGGCCAAGGGGGTGCTGACCCCTCGCGCCGAAGGGGGCTTCGTGTTCAGCGCCGATCAGCTGTTCAACAGCCCTAGCCTGGCCGCGAGCCTGGTGGCGGGCAACAACCGCAGTGGCCTCGACGCCTGGCATAACAAGGCGGGCCACACCCTCAAGCAGTCCGGATTTGGCAAGAAATAACCCGGCTCTTCGCCCCGACGGGGGCGCGCTGGCGTGCCGGGCGCAAGCCCGGACCTGTTTTCTGGCAAGAAATGCCGAAAAGCTTGATATAGATACAATTTATTTTTGTATCAGCTGCTAGCATCGATGCCAGACGCTTCTCAAAGGAAGAGCATGTATGTCTGGAACCTTACGCCTTGCCGCCCTGCTTGGGCTCACCTTCTTCTCCTCCACCAGCTTCGCCAGTAGCGGCAGCATCCCCCTGACCGGTGCCGGGGTCGGCTGGTTTGCCCTTGGCATCTTCGTCTTCGCCTATGCCCTGGTGATGGCCGAAGAGTATCTGCAACTGCGCAAATCCAAGCCCGTGCTGATCGCGGCGGGCATCATATGGATACTGATTGGCATCGTCTATGCGGATCAGGGACTCAGCACCCTGGCCCATGACGCGTTTCGCCACAACCTGCTGGAATACGCCGAGTTGATGCTGTTCCTGCTGGTGGCCATGACCTATATCAACGCCATGGAGGACAGGCTGCTGTTCGATGCCCTGCGCGCCTGGCTGGTGCGATCGGGCTTTGGCCTGCGCACCCTGTTCTGGCTCACCGGGCTGCTGGCCTTCTTCATCTCCCCGGTGGCGGACAACCTCACCACGGCGCTGTTGATGTGCGCCGTGGTGCTCAAGGTGGCCAACGGGGATCGCCGCTTCGTCAATCTGGCCTGCATCAACATAGTGGTGGCGGCCAACGCCGGCGGCGCCTTCAGCCCCTTCGGCGACATCACCACCCTGATGGTGTGGCAGGCGGGCAAGGTGCAGTTTGGCCAGTTCCTGGTGCTCTTCGTTCCCTCCCTGCTCAACTTCCTGGTGCCCGCCACCCTGATGAGCCTGATGGTGCCGCGCCGTGCCCCCAATGCCCTGAATGAGGTGGTGGAACTCAAGCGCGGGGCCCGCACCATAGTGCTGCTCTTCATCCTCACCATAGGAACCGCGGTGGCCTGCCACAACTTCCTGCACCTGCCCCCCGTGCTCGGCATGATGATGGGGCTGGGTTACCTGCAATTTTTCGGCTTCTACCTGCGAAAGACCTTGCCACGATCCCTGGCCCGCAAGCGCGCCCTCTACGAGCGCAACGGCGACCATGCGCGCCTGCAGCGCATGGGCTCCATAGTGCCGTTCGATGTGTTCAACAAGGTGGCCAAGGCGGAGTGGGACACACTGCTCTTCTTCTATGGGGTGGTGATGTGCGTCGGCGGTCTGGGCTTTATGGGGTATCTGGAGCTGGCGTCCCACTTCCTCTATGACGGCGGCGATCCGACCCTGGCCAACGTCGCCATCGGCGTGCTCTCCGCCGTGGTCGACAACATACCTGTGATGTTCGCCGTGCTGTCGATGAACCCGGATATGGCCCTGGGCCAGTGGCTGCTGGTGACCCTGACCGCCGGGGTGGGGGGCAGTCTGCTCTCCATCGGCTCCGCCGCCGGGGTGGCCCTGATGGGACAGGCTCATGGCATGTATACCTTCTTCGGCCACCTCAAGTGGTTGCCCGCCATCCTGCTGGGCTATATGGTCAGCATAGGGGCGCATTTGTGGCTCAACAGCGCCCTGTTCTGAGCACAATGGCAATCGTCAAGGAAGGATAGATGGGACAACTGTTCGAGGCGCTCTCACCGCGCCATGTGGCCTTCATCGAGGCGCAGAAGATCTATTTTGTCGGCACGGCGGCTGCGGAGGGATCGGTCAACCTCTCCCCCAAGGGCGGGGATTCCCTGCGGATCCTGGGCCCCAATACCCTGGCCTGGCTCAACCTGACCGGCAGCGGCAACGAATCCGCCGCCCATGTGCTGCAACACCCGCGCATGACGGTGATGTTCTGCGCCTTCGAGGGCGCGTCCCTGATCCTGCGTGCCTATGGCCGGGCCAGGGTGCTGCACCAGGGTGACCCCGAGTGGCCGTCCCTACTGGCACTGTTCCCCCCAAGCGTCGCGGCCCGGCAACTCTTTTTGCTGGAAATAGACAAGGTGCAGGCCTCCTGCGGCATGTCGGTGCCCCTGTTTGACTATCAGGGGGACAGGGAGGATCTCGCCAACTGGTCGATCCGCCAGGGGCGGGAGGGGATAGAGGCCTACTGGCGCAAGAAGAACCAGCGAAGCCTGGATGGGCTGGAGAGCGAGATCCTGGCTCGAAGCGGCTTGCAGGCCGATGACTGAGGCCTGTGCCTCGATGCAAAAAGCCCTGTCCATGGACAGGGCTTTCTCTTTGATGGGCACGGGGATCAGGCGGCGCGCTTGCCGGTGAGCAGCCAGTAGCAGAGGGTCGAGCCCAGGCCGCACCCTGCGATGGCGAGGGCCATGGGCAGCGGCGATTCCGGGGGATTGAGATTGACCAGCACCCCTACCAGGGCGCCGAGGCCAAAGCGAAGGGTGCCCGCCAGCGCCGAGGCGGTGCCCGCCGCCTGGGGGAAGTGGCCGAGCAGCCCCGTCATGGCGTTGGCCCCCACCAGGCTGATGTGACCGACGAAGAGCACCACAGGGATGACGATGCCCCACAGGCCCCCGGTCTGGCTCCAGGCGTTGTAGATGAGCAGCAGGCCTGCCAGGGGCAGTACTGTCAGGCCGTACTGCAACATGCGCTCGGCGCCCACCCCCTTCACCAGACGGCTGTTGACGAAGGTGACCACCATCATCAGCAGGATATTGAGGCCAAACAGCCAGCCGTAATGCTCGGTCGGCACCTTGAAATACTCGATATAGACATAAGGAGAGGCGCTCAGGAAGGCGAACATGCCCGAGCTCGACAGGGAGCCGCACAGCACATAACCCATGGCGCCGCGATGGGAGAGCACGCCCCAGTAGTTGCGCAGGATCTGCCCCAGGCGCAGGGGCTGGCGCAGTTCGGGCTTGAGGGTCTCTTGTATCTTCCACTGCATCACCAGGCAGATGAGCAGGCTGATGGCCACCAGCAGCCAGAAGATCACCCGCCAGTCGCTGTGGGCGCTGATGTAGCCCCCCACCACCGGGGCCACCAGGGGGGCCAGCGTCATCACCAGGATGACGAAGGACATGGCCCGGGAAAACGCATCCTTCTCGAACAGGTCGCGCAGCAGGGCATTGACCACCACGGATCCCGCCGCGCCCCCTGCGGCCTGCAACATGCGCCAGGCCAGCAGCTCCGGCAGGGAGTCGGCCATGGCGCAGCCCACGGAGGCCACGGCAAACATCACCAGACCCGCCAGGATCACCGGCTTTCTGCCAAAGCTGTCGGCGAGCGGCCCGTAGAACAGCTGGCCGAGGGCAAAGCCGCCGAGGAAGGCGCTGATGGTGAGCTGGGCACCGTCGATGCTGGTGGCCAGATCCCGTGCTATGGCCGGGATGGCGGGCAGATACATGTCCACCGCGAGCGGCGTGAGACCGGCGAGGGCGCCGAGCAGGATAAACAGAAAGCGCGGCGAGAGGGGCGTTTGAGGCATAGGGTGTCCGAGTCGTGGGCAAGGCCGGGTTAAGGGGCAGGTGCTGAGTCTATCAGGTTTGGCGGGCGCGATCAGGTGCATCCTGCCCGGGGGCTCTTTGCCGAGTGGGGCGCCAGATCAGCCAGAGCCAGGCAAGCCAGCCGAGCAGGGAGAGAGTATTGCCTGCGCGCTCCGGCCAGCGCGCCGCCAGGGTCAGGGTGAGGCTGTGCTGGCCGGCAGGCACCCAGAGTTGCAGCAGGCCATGGTCGTTGGCGCTTACCGTCAGGGGCAGGGCGTCGTCCAGGCTGGCCTGCCAGCCGGGGTAGTCATATTGGTGCAAGATGAGCTTGGCGGGCTGGGGCGCCGTGACCACCAGCGCCAGTTGCCTGGGTTGCCAGCGCACCAGGGTCCAGCTTACCCCGGGTTGCTCCGTGGTGATGGGGGCCTGAAACGCCCCCTGCCAGGCGAGCTGGCTCGGGCTGAAGGCGCCCCTTGGGGTCTGCTGGGGACGGTACTCCCGGGCGCTGCGCTTGCCGGCAAACAAGGCATCGACCTGGCGCAGATCCGGCGCCTGGGTGAGGGGGGCGTGGCGTACATAGACGAGGGAAGAGGCCAGGGTCAGGGCGAGCAGGCCCCACCAGAGCCAGCGCCAGGGCCCGGGGGAGGGGGGCACCTGGGCCACCAGGGCCACGGTCGCCAGGAGCAGGATCAGGTTGAGCCGCCAGGGGAATTGCACCAGTTGCAGGGGAGGCAGCAGGGTCCAGAGGGGCTGGCTTGGGGGCAGCATCATCAGGCAGGCACCCAGGCCAATGGCGCCCCAGCAGGAGATCTCCGCCTGGCTGCGGCCTCTGGCACTGCCCCAGGCCACCAGCAGCAGGGCCAGGGTCAGCAGGGTGAACCAGCCCAGGTGGCCGCGAAAGCGCCAGTCATCCAGCCCCTGGGGCAGACGGTCGAGGAAGTTGCGGCGAAAGTCGAACATGCCGCTGCGCATCAGCTCCATGGAGATGGCATCCTGATCCGCCAGGGCGGGCAGCAGCAGGGCGCCCGCCATGCAAAGCCCCAGCCCCTGGGCCCCCAGGGCAAGCCAGCAGGGGGCCAGGGAGCGGGCGAGCCAGGCGAACCAGAGGGCGCGCACGCTGACCAGCCCCATCACCAGCAGCAGGCTGGGGAGGTGGGAGAAGGCCAACAGCGCCAGCCCCAAGATCAGCAGGGGCAACCCCTGGCGTTGGCCGCGATGGGCGAGATCCTGACCAAGCAGGATCAGCGGCGCCCAGGCGAAGGCCCAGAACTCCGCCAGGGCGAAACGGGCGTAGAGATCCATGGTGACGTGATAGGGCAGGACCAGATAGAGCAGGCTGGCAGCCAGGGCTCGCCCGGGCCCGCTTGCCCTGCGCAGCCACAGATAGGCGAACGCGCCCGAGAGCAGCAGCGCCAGGGTGGCGCTGCCGAGCAGGGGGGAGATGGCGTGGCGGGCGGGGGCCTCAGGGCCGGCAAACAGGGCACTGACGTAATAGGGGAGCGGGGGATAGAAGAAGAAGGTGGGGCTGCCAAAGCCGCCATTCATGGCCATCAGCCAGCGGGGATAGAGCTCCCCCTGCCACAGCTGGCGGCCGAAATAGTGGCCCGAGAGCAGGTGGTGAAACAGATCGTGCCCCTGGCTGCCCCCCTGCAGCCAGAGCGGCAGCACCAACAGGGCGCAGGCCTGCGTCAGCACCAGGGGCACCAGTACCCACTCCTTGTCTGCCTTCATTCATCCTCTCCCTGCCACCTTCATCGGCAGTGAGTGTAGCCGAACCCTGTGACACCATGACGCGTTTGGGTCAGGTCGTCGGGGCAGGGATCAGCGGGGGATGGCGAGCCAGAGGCCGGGTTCGGCGCCAAAGCGGGGGGCAAACCAGTGCCCCTGGTGGGGGAGCGGCATCTCGCTCTGCGCTATGGGGCGGCGGCTGAGGCGGCAGGCCCCCTGGGTGAGCGCAAGGGCGGCATCCCCCTGATACCAGCCATCCGTCACCGGCAGGGTCGTGGTTTCCCTAAGCAGCCTCACTCCCCACTGGGTCACCAGGGCCGGGCACGCCTGCTCGGCCAGCCGGGCGGCCTGCACCATGGCGGGCGGCGCTGGCGCTGTGAGTGTGGTGCAGAGCAGCAACAGGGCTCCCAGCATGGCAGGGCGCTCGCCCCATTGGGGCAGCCTGCCTGCCAGCAGCACGATACCGAGCAGGGTGATGGGGGCCAGATGGCGGGGATTGTCCGGATTCTGGCCAAACAGGGTCCAGAGCAGCAGGGCGAGCCAGTAGAGGGACCAGAGCGGGGAGAGGGCGGCTGCTTGGTCTTTTGATCTTGGCCAGAGCGGCAGCAGGAGCAAGGCCCCCATCGGCAAGGGCCAGAGCGGGGTGAGCTGCTCATTGAAGGTGCGCGCCCAGCTCAGCAGTCGATCCCCGTGGGTCGCAGCCGTGTTGCCCCAGAGGGTGAAGTGGCCGTCGGTAAAGCGCCGCCCCTCGGCAAAATAGGCCCAGCCATCTGCCTGCCAGACAAACAGCAGGCTGATAAGCCCCACCAGCACGATGGGGAGCACAAACCTGACGCGCGTGCCCTGCTGCGCCAGCCCGAGCCACAGGGGCAGCAGCGCCAGCACAAAATAGGAGGGGCGCAGTGCCAGCATAAGGCCCAGCAGCAGACCCGCCAGCGCAATTCTGCGCTGCTGCAAGGCCAGCAGCGACCCGAGCCAGGCGGCGAGCGCTGGCCCGTCCGAGAGGCTGGAGAGCGCCAGGCTCGGGGTGAGCGGCAGGGCCAATACCAGCAGCCAGACCGGCGCCAGCAGGCTTGGCCGTTGCCCTGTTCTCACCGCCAGCCAGGCGGCGAGGGGCGCCAGCAAGCTGCTACCCAAGAGACTTGCCCACTGCACAGCGCGGGCCGGATCGTCTACCGCGAGGTTGATAAGCCGCGCCAGCCAGATAAAGGCGGGGTAGCCCGGAAAGTGGGGGGAGAACTCCAGCACGCTGAAGCGCGTTACCCCGTGGGCAAAGTTGAGGGCATCGTCGGAATCGAGGGCCACCGGGAAGGCCAGCAACCAGCAAAGCCACACCCCTTGCAGCAGGATCAGCAAGCAGGGTCGATTGGCGAAGCGTAATCGGCCCTGGTGACGCCCCCCTTCTCCCCTTGCGGGAGAAGGGCTGGGGATGAGGGGGGCCGTCGTCATCGATGGGAGCTAATCAAAGTGCGTAGGGTGGGTAGCGCGCAGCGAAACCCACCGCTTGTCACGGTGAGGTGGCGAAATGATGGGCTGGCGGCCATCAAAGCGGTGCCAGCACGGCCATCAGCACTTTTTCGGCATCGCTAAAGGCCGCGGCATCGGCGGGCTTGGCGCCCACGCCGAACACCCCCGGGTTGCCGATGGCGTCCAGCCCCCTGGCCAGCGCCTGATCGGCGGCCTTGCGATCCCCTTCATTGAGTGATGGAAGGATCAAATCGAGGAAGCGCTTGCTCTTGACCACCAGCACCTTGGCGCTCTGGTAGTCGCCAAGGTTCTGAGCCGCCCCTTCCAGGCGGCGCTCGATCTCCGCCTTGTAGGCGCGGTTGAGCAGGGCAGCGGTGGCTGCCGCGTCTTTGGCCTTGATGGCGGCGGCCAGGGGCGCTTGCAGTTCGACCTTGTGGTGCTGTTCCAGATAGGTCAGCTCGTCGGCAATCTCGCTCAAGGTGGCGCTGGCATCTTGGCCGTCAGTGGCGGCGCCCAGCAGCGCCTCGCGGGCGTCGATCAGCGGCTCCTTGCCGGCGGCGGCGTAGGAGTAAGCCTGCGCTTGTTCGCTGAGGGTCAGTCCGCTGAGGGCCAGCAGCAGGGTGAGGGCAAATAAACCCGGGCGTATGGTCATCCTCTTCTCTCCTTGTTTGTTTATGGCGCGGCACTCAGGCCACGCTCTGGGTCTCGATGACGGTATTTTCGTTGCGATGGTTATAGATGGCGTGGCGTCTGTCCACCCCGTCGATCACCATGTCGGCGGCCATCATCCCCATCTCCATGGCGGTGTCGGTGAAGATGTAGCGGAATGTCCCCTGACGGCCGGTCATGATGAGGTTGGCTATCGGCATCAGCGCCTGGATGGCGTCGTTGCGGCGGGCCTGATAGCCCAAATCCATCAGCGGATAGGCGTACTCGCTGCGCGCTTCAAATGTTTCATCGCCAAGCTTGGCGGTATCCACGCCGAGGCTCGCGAGATCCTCTGTCACCCGGCCGCGCAGATCGATGAGCGGCGCCTGCCAGGTGGCATCCCCCGGGTTGCAGGGGATCTCCAGCATCACCGAGCTCTGGCCTTCGGGCGCCATAAAGGGGCTGCGCCGGCGCGGCTCCTGCAGACGGGTGGCCAGAATATGGGGGTCGGAGAGGTACTGCCAGGTGTTGTCCGACAGGTTCTCCTGTTTGAGGGGCATATTGACGAAACGCAGGGATCGGTAGTGCAGATCGCACGGCAAGCCCAGATGCTGGCAGGTGAGCGGCAGCGGCAGGGTGGAGATCACCTGATCAAATTGCTCGCTCTGCTCAACGTTATCTTGTGACCAATAGACCCGATCGATGCGGCCATCAGCCTGCTCGAGGCGGGTGATGGTGGCGCCGGTCTTGAGCTCAACCCCTTCGGCCACCAGCCGCTCCCCCAGGGTGGTGAAGATCTGGCCGAAGCCGTACTTGGGGTAGCGGTACTTGCGGGCATAGGTGCGCACCGACAGGCTGCCGTTGCGTCTTGGTAGCAGGCGGCGCGCCACGTCTTTCAAATCGATGAGACTGATGCGCTGGCCAGCCCAGTCGGCGGAGAGTTTGTCCGGGTTGATGCCCCACAGCTTGGCCGTGTAGCCCTCGAAGAACTGGCGATAGAGGGTGCGGCCGAAGTGGCTCTGGATCCACTCGGCAAAACTCGCCTTGGCAAAATCGGTGGGCTTCTTGGCAAAGGGCAACAGCAGCAAGTCTTTCACCGCGCCGGCCATCAGGGCGAGCGGCGCCGTCTTGAGCAAGTTGGGCAGGTTCAGGGGGTAGTCATAGGTGCGCCCGCCAAAGCGGATCACGCTCTTTCGCATCGCGTGGAGCAGATCGTCCCCCATCAGCTCGTCGATAAAGGCGAGCAGCTCGGGGTTCTTGGTGATGAAGCGGTGACCGCCGTAGTCGAAGCGATACTCGCCATCGCGCCCCTTGAAGGTCTGGGTGGCGCACATGCCGCCGACGACCGGCTCCTGTTCGAACAGGGTGACTGCAAAACCGGCCTGGCACAGGCGCCAGGCGGCCATCAGACCGGCGGGGCCGGCACCCAGTACCGCAATCTTCTTCTTGTTGTTGTCGCTCATGAGTGTTCCGACACTGCTTGATAGATAAGGGCGCCGCGCCAGGGCGCGGCCCCCGAATGGGGTTGCAACCGAGGCGGCTTTATCCCTGCGCCCGAGGGCGATAGCTGCGATGCCAGAGGGTGACGAAGATGGCCAGATAGGCGGCCCAGGTCAGCAGCTGCAGGCCGGCCGGCGAGGCGTTGTAGCCAAACAGGGCGCGCAGGAAGGTGCCGAAGACCCCCTGATCGTCGAGGATGTGGCTGATGTTGAACACGGGCGTCGTCCAGAAGGTGATGATGTCCGCCGCCTGCAACATGTTGACGGCGGACGACAGCAGCCCCGCGGCGATGATGATGATGAGCAGCCCGGTCCAGCGGAAGAAGGGGGCCAGTGCCACCTTGCGGGTGGAGCGCAGCAGCCCCCACACCAGCACCACGGAGACCAGTAGCCCCGCCAGCGCCCCCATCAGTCCCTGGTGCAGATCCACCCCTTGCCCTGAGTAGACCAGGGCGGAGAAGAAGAGCACGGTTTCAAAGCCTTCGCGCATCACCGCCAGGAAGGCGAGCAGCACCAGACCGAACAGGTTGCCGCCATCGATGGCGGCATCGATGCGCGCCGTCATGGCCCCCACCTGGGACTTGGCCTGCTTCTGCATCCAGATCGCCATGTAGGTGAGCACCAGGGTGGCGAAGATGAGGATCCCCGCCATCAGGAGGTGGTTGTAGCGCTCGCTCTCGAACTGGCTCACCACCACCTGGAACAGGAAGGCGACAATGAGGGAGGCGACGAGGCCCAGCCCCACCCCCAGATAGATGAGCTTGTTGTAGCGGCTTGCCCCCAGCTTGGCGAGGTAGGAGAGGCAGATGCCCACCAGCAGGAAGGCTTCCAGCCCCTCGCGCAGGGTAATGAGAAAACTTGCAAACATCAGGTTTGAGGCTCCGTGTCGGGCGTAACGGGGAGGGGCTGCAGGGTGAGTTGCAGCCGATTGAGTTGCACTATGGGTGGCGCCGGCAAGCTTGGCTCGGCGGCGCGCACCGCATCACTGACCCACTTGGGGTAGGTGCGGAAATTGAGTCTGATATCGGCCTTGAAGGGCCCCTTGGCATCTGCGGGCAGCGGCCAGGCTTCATCGCGCCAGCCATCGGCCGGAATGCGGGTATCTTCCAGCAGTTTGGCGTAGCGCCAGAACTTGAGCCCCACCGGCTTGCCCTCGGCATCGCCGAACACCTTTCTGAACAGGCGCGCATCCTCGGGCACGGCGCCGTCCACTGGCTGGCCGCTGGCAAGCACCCGCTTGCCGCTGGCGTCGGTGACGGTCAGCTCCAGCCAGAGTTCACGGAAATCGGCAACCCCGGTGGGCAGGGCGTGGCCCGCACCTGTATTGGCGACCCGCACCACCAGTTGCTGATTATCGGCAGCCCCTTCGATACGGGCAGAGAGGGTGGCGCTGGAGCGCAGCAGCGCCAGGCTCTCCTGCTCAAGCGCGGGATTGCGCAGCCCCACCAGCTGGTGCTGGGCGCCGGTGAAGTTGTGGCGATAGAGCCGCGCCTTCATGGTGCCGTTCTCGGTGGACTGGCCCGCCACCGGTGCGCCGCCATTGCCGGGCTCCGGGTTCATATGGCAGTCGATACAGGTGCGCCGCCTGGCGGGATCCTCGGCGTTCGCGAAGCTGGAGCTTTCCCACTCGTCCCAGGTGTTGACGATGTTGGCGCCTGTGCCCGGGGCAAACTCGTTGTGGCAGGACTTGCACAGGGCCGCGTCCCGGTAGAAATCCTTCTGGTAGGAGGCCTTGTGCATGGCGGGGCGGGCATTGATCTGCCGCTCGGCCAGCCAGTGGCGGACGCTGCCACCCGGGGCATCCTCGAACACATAGCTCTCGCGGTCTTTCAAATTGACCGTAAAGGCGCTGTTGCCGCCGGCGTCTTCCACTTTAGTGATGCGATGGCAGAGCACGCAGCCGGTCCCTTCTTCCACCACGGGCTCGCCCGCCTGGTGGGCGGCAATGAGCGAGGCGCCGCCCTGCTCGAACATGTGAGAGCCCTTGGGCAGATCCTGCTGGCCGGTCAGCACCTGTTGGGGCATGTGGCAGCCCTGACACCACTGGCCGAAGGCTTCCCCTTCGGTTTCGCGGGCAAGCGCCTGCACCACCTTGTAGTAGGGGTGGGAGTTGCCCATCAGCCTGTGGTTGCTCTCGCTCCAGTCCGCAAACGCCTGTTGGTGGCAGTTCTGGCAGGAGGCGGAGTTGAGCCACTCTTTCGGGTGGGTGGTCGGCGCCTTGGCGGGATCCTTGCGCGGGGCATCGAGCCTGAGCCAGTTGGCGAGATAGGGGAGGTTGCCATCGGCGGTGACGAAGGCGTGCAGGTCTTCCATCATCGCCTTCACTTCCGGCTGGGGCCTCTCGGGATCCACAGGCTCGGCCCCATCCCGGGTGTCATGGCCCATGCCGCCCTGGGTCTGCTGGGTCATGCGCAGGTACTCGCCGACGAAGTCCCCCGCCACCATGTTGGCGAGGTTGGCGTGGCCGTTGATGGCGTTGTCGCCGCTCTGCTGGCGATGGGCCGCCATCAGATGGCGGTTGGTGAAGTTGAACCCGTCCAGATGGCAGGAGTTGCAGCTCATCCAGTTGTCCCCCGCCATGGGGAAGCGGCTGTTGGCGGCGGTATTACCCAGGTTGAACAGCCGCTCGCCGCGCTTGAGCGCTTCGGGGCGGGGATCCGTCTCCACCAGTTTGGCGAAGTGGGGCACATCCACGGTCACACGGGCGAAGGGGCCATTGCCCCCTGAGCTGAGGCGGGTGAGATCCTGCCCCATGACGTTGTGGACCAGGATGTGGTCGCCGTCTACAAACAAGTCCCTCGGATTCTGGCCCGGCAGGTGACGTAAGAGCTGGGTCGCCTTGGCGCCCCCCTGAAACTTCTTGCGTCTGTGACGGTTGCTGTTGGATTTGCCGCTGCGCGACAGGTCGAACACCAGCAAGTCCTCGGAACCCGCCAGGGTCAGGTAGACCCGCTTGCCATCGGCGGCGAAGCGCGCCGCGAACGGGTTGGAGACGATCTGGCTGCGGTTGCCGACGCTGGGGAGATTGATCTGCAAGAAGAGCTGCTTTCTTTCATCGACCCGCTCCTTCTCTTCATCGAGATCTATGATGGAGACCGCCGGGAAGACGGTGCTCTGGAACTGGAAGGGGTGACCGAAGCTCCACAGCACGTGGGGCAGCCAGGCTTCGCTGCCATCGGGGGAGAGGGTGATGCCATCCAGCAGGCGCGGCAGCCCCTGGGAGTCGCTCGGCGTGTCGCTGTGGGTTTCCGCCAGGGTGATGAGCTTGGGCTTGGGCAGAGTAGCTCCCTTAGCGTCCTTCTCAAGCTTGGCGAGATCATAGATGGCAAGCTGGCCGGTCATGGCGTGGGTGAGCAGCAGGCGATCGTCGCCCGTCAGGGCCAGCCCGCGGGGGGTCTCGGCAGTCTCTGCATCCAGCTGGAGCTTGCCCGCGCTGTCGTAGGCCTGAAGGCGGCCCCCCTCGAACAGCGTGACCCAGAACCACTGCCGCTTGGGATCGAAGATGACGCCATAGGGTCTATGACCGGTGGGGATCTCCTTGCCTAGGTCGAGATCATCATCCAAGAGCAGCAACCGATCGCCGCTGTAATCGGTGACCAGCAGGGTGCCGTCATCGGCGCGGGCCAGCTGGCGCAGATCCCCCCCCAGTTGCACCTCTTTCAGCCGTTTGCCGCTGCCCCGTTCAAGCAGGGTGACGGAGCCGGCGCCCTGGTTGGCCACCAGCAGACGAGGAGTGTCGCCCTCGTCATAGGGGATCATGGCCGCGCCCATCTCCTGGGCCGAGGCGGTCCCCAGCAGCAGGGCGGCGAACATCAGGGATAACAACCACTTCAACATAAGATCAGGTGCGCCATTTCAAGATGGTCCAGCGCCAGGCGTGGCGCAGCACCAGGGGCGTCAACGCTAGCGCGCTCAGCCAGTGGGCCCAGCTGGCGAGGTTGCCGAGGCTATCCCCCGGGGTGCCGTGCAGCACCAGCAGCAGGCCGCTGGCGAGACAAACCAGCAGCAGGGCTTCGATGATGCGGCCCGTGGTGCGCAGAAAAGGTCTGCGGCTCTTGTTCAGCAGGCTGCGATGGGAGAGCCAGAAGGCGCCAAACAACAGGGGAAACAGGGAGAGGGAGAGCATCACATGGAGAAACAGGTTCCAGCGTGCCAGGGACCAGACCGGGGTCAGTGGCTCCCACAGCAGCAGGCCGGAGAAGAACATCAGGTAGAGGGAGCCCTCGGCGGCCTGATGGTGATAGGCCAGCCATTGCCAGAGGTGTCGCGGTGAGAGGGAAAGGCTTGTCATAGGTGCTCCAGCACCCGGGCAGTTCAGCCCGGGGCGAGCAAGTTTACAATGGGGTAAGGGTAATGAAAAGAGTTATCAATTCGGTCGTTGATGAATAGATCCTGAATGAAATCAGGACCGGGTCACTTGTGATCCGCCAGCCGCTCCGTGATGGCGTAAATGAGGGCGGCGGTGGAGAAGGCGAGAAACACGATCACAGACCACTTCATTTCTATCTCGTTGCCGGTGCCATCTTCCAGGAAGGCCTTGAGCACCTCGATCCCGGCTATGGTGACCAGGGAGTTGATGACGATGAGCTTCAAGGAGGCGAAGTTGATCTTGCTGAGCCAGTTGTCCCCCAGGGCCGCCCGCTGCTCCGGGGTCTTGATGAACTGCACATAGCCGCAGATGGCCACCAGGATCAGCATCTGGGCCACCAGCACGAAGTCCACCAGGGTGAGCACTCCTGTGATGAGATCCAGATAGTCGATCTTGATGATGTCGCGGCACAGCACATAGAGCTGCATGGCGAACTTCACCATCAGGAGGGCGACGCAGACAAGGATGCAGACATAGAAGGGGAACATCATCAACCGGCTGCCGTTGAGCATGACGTTGAAGCGGCGCATGGGGACTCCATCGAGAGGGAAGCGAATGGCAGCCAGAATATCTGGAAAGAGGGGGGCGGGAAAGCGCCATGGCGCTTCCCCGCCCGCTCAGAATGGGAAGGGGGGGAGATCTCGAAACAGCCGCTGCAACCCCTCGCCCCAGGCCTTGCGTAGGGCCAGGAAGTGGGGGTTCTGCTCCGTGATGCGGTGCAGGTTCTCCGCCGAGAAGCTCCCTTCGGGATAGACCAGGGCATCCAGGGGCAAGCCCACCGAGAGGTTGCTGCGCAGGGTCGAGTCGATGGAGATGAGGGCGCACTGCAGGGCGGTCTGAAGCGGCGTCTCGTACTGGATGATGCGATCTATGATGGGCTTGCCGTACTTGCTTTCACCAATCTGGAAGTAGGGGGTGTCGGCGCTCGCCTCGATGAAGTTGCCCTCCGGATAGATGTGGAACAGGCGGTGGCGCTCCCCCCGGATCTGCCCCCCCAGCAGTATGTTGCAGCCGAAGTTGACATGCCCCTGCTGCTGGCCCCCATCCCGGCTGATGACGGTGCGTATGGTCTGGCCGATGAGGGCCGCGACCTCGTAGAGGCTGGGGAGGGCAAGCAGCTCCTGCCCTTCCGCCAGCAGGCTGATGACGCTCTGGGTGGTGGCCAGATTGCCGGCGCTTTGCAGCACGAGCACCCTGTCCTCCCGGGTGAAGAGGTGCAATTTGCGGAAGGTGGCGATGTGATCCACCCCCGCATTGGTGCGCGAGTCTGAGGCGAAGACGATGCCATCTTGCAGGCACATGGCGACGCAATAGGTCATGGCCGCCCTCCCGCCAGCGCTTTTTGGACCCTCATTGCTGCTGCCCATCCAGGCGGGTGACCTGCGCCTGGCTCTGCAACTGCTCGCAGCCGCCGCCGTAGCGCACCCCGCGCACCGGGCAGGCATCCAGATAATCCATGCCGACCGCGAGCTTGAGGTGCTCGCTGGCGGAGCAGGTGAGGTTGGTCACATCGAAGGTGTGCCAGCGCCCCTCGATCCACACCTCGGCCCAGGCGTGCATCGCCACGTGACTGCTGTCCTGGCTGTAGAGGTAACCGCTCACGTACCGCGCTGGCAGACCGGCATGGCGACAGCAGGCCAGGAAGACATGGGTGTGGTCCTGGCAGACGCCGCTGCCCGAGGCGAGGGCCTCGTCGGCGCTGAAGGTGGCGTCCGTGCTGCCGGGCTGATAGGGCATCAGCGCCAGGATGCGTGCCATCAGCCCCTGCAGGTCGGCCTGGGTGGGCTCGGAGGGCAGGCACTCCTGCGCCAGGGCGCGCAGGGCCTCGCTTGGGCAGGTGAGGGCGGTGGGCCTCAGGTAGCTCAGGGGGGAGATGAGGGAGTGCTCCTCATCGTCCTGGGCGTCGTCGCGGATCTCCACCTCCCCGTGGGCGCGGATGAGGATCCCCTCGTGGGGGGACTCCAGGCTCAGCACGTGCAGTATGTTGCCGTAACCGTCCGTGGTGCAGGTGGCCTCCCCCGGCAGCTCCAGCTGCCAGGAGAGGATCTGCTGGCGGGCCGTGCTGTGGGGAGTCAGGCGCAGGTACTGGGTGCTGCGGCGCACCACGTCGGCATAGTGGTAGCGGGTCTGGTGATCGATGATGAGTCTCATAATACCTCCAGGTAGGCGGCGTGGATGCTCTGGCCGATGGCGCCGATGTCGCCGAGGAAGTCCCTCAGGTACGCCTGCATGCCGAGGGCGAACACATCCTCGATGGTGCCATAGGTCAGATGGGCGTTGAGTATGGTGGTGAGGCGCCGGGGCGCCTGGCCGGCGTTCCCCTCGATCTGGGCCAGGATGTGCTCCATCTCGTCGAGGCAGGCGCGCAGGGAGCGCGGCACTTCGTTGCGCAGGATCAGCAGCTCGGCGATGGAGGCGTGGGAGAGGGTCTTGTAGAGGGTCTGGTGCGCCTCGTAGGCCCCCACCGAGCGCAGCAGGGCGTTCCAGCGGTAGAACTCGCGCACGCTGTCCTCGTCCTCCCGGATCACCTGATACTTCACGGTCAGGATGCGCGCCGTGTTGTCTGCCCGCTCGATGAAGGTGCCAAGACGCAGGAACCAGAGCACGTCCCCGCGCATCATGGTGCCATAGGTGGCGCCGCGAAACTGATGGGATCGCTCCTTGATCCAGTCGAAGAACTCCTGGGCCTGGCCGCTGGAGAGCCCCGCCTTGCGGCGCCTGCGGATCTCTATCCAGGCGGCGTTGATGCTCTCCCACACCTCTCCCGGGATCTTGCCGCGCACCCCGTGGGCGTTGTCCCTGGCCATGCGCAGGCAGCTGAAGATGCTGCTCGGGTTCTCCTCGTCGAAGCAGAAAAATTGCAGCAGGTTCTCCATGTTCACCTGGCCGTAGCGAGCCAGGAAGGGCTCGTGGGTGCCGCTGATGGTGAGGGGCGCCACCAGCTCGCTGTGATCGGCGTCGATGGAGGGCATCAGCGACATGGTCTGGGTGACGTCCAGCATGCGGGCCGTGTTCTCCGCCCGCTCCAGGTGGCGGGACATCCAGTAGAGTTCACTTGCGGTGCGGCTCAGCATGGGTTGCCCTCCATGACCCAGGTGTCCTTGGTGCCGCCACCCTGGGAGGAGTTGACCACCAGGGAGCCTTCGGTGAGGGCGACCCGGGTCAGGCCGCCCGGTACCAGGCGCAGCTCCTGCCCCGTGAGAACGAAGGGGCGCAGATCGATATGGCGGGGGGCGATGCCCGCCTCGACGAAGGTGGGGCAGGTGGACAGAGAGAGCGTCGGCTGGGCGATGTAGTTGTCGGGCCTGGCCTTGAGCAGCTCGCGAAAACGGGCCAGCTCCTCGCGACTGGCGCAGGGGCCGATCAGCATGCCGTAGCCGCCGGCGCCATGGACCTCCTTGACCACCAGCTCCTCCAGGTGCGCCAGCACATAGGCCAGGGCATCGGGTTCCCGGCACTGCCAGGTGGGGACGTTGTTGAGGATGGGCTCCTCTCCCAGATAGAAGCGGATCATCTCCGGCACATAGGGGTAGATGGACTTGTCATCCGCCACCCCGGTGCCGATGGCATTGGCCAGCACCACGCCGCCGGCGCGGTAGACAGAGAGCAGGCCGGGTACGCCGATGAGGGAGTCCGGGTTGAAGGCCAGGGGATCCAGGTAGTCGTCGTCGATGCGGCGATAGATGACATCCACCCTTTTCAGCCCAGTGGTGGTGCGCATCAGCACCTGACCATCCTTGACCACCAGATCCGCGCTCTCCACCAGCTCCACCCCCATCTGCTGGGCGAGGAAGCTGTGCTCGAAGTAGGCGCTGTTGAAGCGGCCCGGGGTCATCACCACCACGCAGGGGTTGTCCACCGGGCTGCTCTCGCGCAGGGTCTGCAGCAAGAGCGCCGGGTAGCGCTCCACCGGCGCTATGGGCTGGTTGTGAAACAGCTCAGGGAAGAGGCGCATCATCATCTTGCGGTTCTCCAGCATGTAGGAGACCCCGGAGGGGGTGCGCAGGTTGTCCTCCAGCACGTAGTAGTCGCCGTCGCTGTTGCGGATGATGTCGACCCCTGTGATGTGGACATAGGTATTGCGGTGCAGGTCCACACCCTGCATGCAGGGCTGGTACTGGGCGTTGGTGAGGATCTGGGCGGCCGGGATCACCCCCGCCTTCAGGATGCGCTGATCGTGATAGATGTCGTGCAGAAAGGCATTGAGGGCGGTGACGCGCTGGCGGATCCCCTTGTCCAGATGCTGCCACTCCCGGGCGGGAATGATGCGGGGAATGCTGTCGAACGGGATGAGACGCTCGGCGCCGTCCCCGTCCCCATAGACGTTGAAGGTGATGCCGACCCGGTGAAACAGCAGATCGGCCTCCTCACGCTTGCGCTCTATGCTCTTCTCGTCGGTCTGGTGCAGCCACGCCAGGTAGGCGTGGTAGTGATCGCGAAACTGGTTGTCGGCGAGCAACATCTCGTCGTAACAACCGGGTCCGGGCGGCTTGATGGGTAGCATAGGCAACTCCTTGTGACGTCCCTGATATCAGGAATTGCAAGGGCTGTGCCAGTCAACTGAGTCGCTATCAAGGCCAACATCAGTAATTTTTTATCGAAAAATCATATGGATGACTTTTATGTCATCAAGGGCCAAGGCAAGGCGCACCAGACTGGTACCCCAGAGAGGGTAAGCCTGCGCCATCTTGTGGCGATGGGCCATGGCGGCAAGGGGCGAGCACAGCGGGAGACTGGTGGGGGAGGCGAGCGCCCTTGCCCTGCGCTGGGGCAGTAGAAACGAAAAAGCCCAGTTCGAAAACTGGGCTTCAAATGTGGCTCCCTCGACAGGACTTGAACCTGTGACATACGGATTAACAGTCCGCCGTTCTACCGACTGAACTACGAGGGAATTGGCTCCTCCTACTGGACTTGAACCAGTGACATACGGATTAACAGTCCGCCGTTCTACCGACTGAACTAAGGAGGAATTGCCTGTCTCGTCGAGACGAGGCGCATATTAAAGAGCCGGGGCGCGGGTGTCAAGCCGCCCTCCGGTTGCAAATATCACTTTTGATGTCGTTTGCCGAAAAATTGGCCGCTATGGGACATTTTCAGCACAATCAACACCTTGCTCGCCATTACTGCCCAACTATCAATTACCTGGAGAGGTGGGCACAGGGCCCGCCTGCAATCAGGCGATGATGATGAAGCCAACAAACGCCATGGCGGCGGTCAGCAGGGCGTAGGGCAGCTGGGTCACTGCATGGCTCACCAGATCGCAGCCCGAGCCCTGGGCGGCCAGCACGGTGGAGTCGCTGTAGAAGCAGGCCTGGCTGCCAAACGAGGAGGCGGAGAGCAGGGCCCCTATCACCAGCGGGATGTCGGCGCCGACCGAATGGGCCAGGGGCATGACGATGGGAATGGTGACCGCGAAGATCCCCCAGGAGGAGCCGGTGGCAAACGCCAGCACCGCCATGGAGACGAACACCACGGCGGGCAGCAGCTGGGGCGTCATGTAGGGGGTCAGGCTGTTGATCACGTATTGGGGCAGCTGCAACTGATCGCACACGTCCTTGAACACGAAGGCGGCGATGACGGTGCCGATGGCGGGCAGCATGGTTTTGAAGCCGTCTATCATCTGCTCCATCATCTCCGCCAGGGGCATCAGGCGCTGGGCCAGGTAGTAGGGGATGGTCAGCAGCAGGGTGACCAGCAAGCCCTTCCAGATGTCGATGTCGAAGTAGACGGTGAAGCCGACCAGCATGGCCATGGGCACCAGGAAGTTGTGCAGCTTGCCACCGCGATCGGCCTGGGCGAACTCCTCTTCGATGGACTTGACCGCATAGCTGTCCGGGGTCAGCTCGGCGTCCTGGGCCAGCTCGCCGTCGCTCACCCGCATGGCGCCGACGCTGCCGTGCCGGGCCCGCAGTTCGGCCCGCTTCATGGGGCCCATGGCCGGCACCACCCCCAGGATCACCAGCAGCACCATGAGCACCGCCAGCCAGGCGTAGAGCATGTAGGGAATGGCCTGGAAGTAGACGCCGATCCCCTGGCCTGTGGCGGCCACGCCGTTGTTCTCCAGCAGGCCGCCGAAGAAGACGGCCCAGGTGGAGAGGGGCACCAGCACGCAGACAGGGGCGGCGGTGGAGTCCACCACATAGGCCAGCATCTCCCGGGAGACCTTGAAGCGATCCGTGACCCGCTTCATGGTCTCCCCCACGGTCAGGGCGTTGAGGTAGTCATCGATGAAGATGACCAGACCCAGCACGAAGGTCATGAACAGGGAGGAGCGAGGCCCCTTGGCCAGCCTGAGGGCCTGCTGGCCGAATGCCATGGCGCCGCCGGTGCGAACCAGCAGGGCGATGAGGGAGCCAAAACTGCCGCACACCAGGATCAGCCAGCCGATGGTCTCATCCTGCATGGTGCGCAGGGAGACCTCGGCGAAGGTGTTGAGGGCATCGAACGGGTTGGCGCTGAGCAGCAGCAGGCCCGAGACGGTACCGACGATGAGGGAGAGAATGGGGCGGCGCAACCAGATGGCCAGTGCCAGCACGACCACGGGGGGAATGAGACTCAGGGCTGTCGGTTCGGACATGCGCATAGGGTCCTTGTATCTGGACCGGCCTTGGCCGGCATGGAAAAGAGGGTGCCCGGCAAGGGATGTCGGGCGGCAACACTGCTTCTTATCGGGATGACGAGGGGGGGTCCCTGCACCGTCACCGGCTCCGGCCAAAACATCGGCGCAGAAACTAAGGCTCATCCCGGACCGAGTCAACCCAAAAATCCGGAGAAATCGGCAAAAGTCGTCATAATGGCGGCGAACGGCGCAAATTCGCGACAGAGACGCCGTTTCATTGATCCCGCCCATCGAAATCGCGTCGGCTATCGGTTAAGGTTGCACAGGATACCATCGCCGCGTCGACACAGTTGCCGGCCCTTGATGATGATCGGGCGCCGACCCCGTCGGCCTTTGTCTCTCTGTTCTGGTATGACGATACCCATGCACACTCAACAAGCACCACTTCCCGTGAGGCTCGCCGTGGCCTTGCGCCAATCCTGCCTGGATGAACCCTATACCCTGACCCGACTGGGTCGCGATCTCGTGGCGGGGATCACGGTCGGCATCATCGCCATCCCGCTGGCCATGGCCCTGGCCATCGCCAGTGGCGTGCCGCCCCAGCACGGCCTCTACACCGCCATCATCGCCGGCGTCGTCATCGCCGTGACCGGTGGCTCCCGCTACTCCGTCTCAGGCCCCACCGCCGCCTTCGTTGTGATCCTCTATCCGGTTGCCCAGCAGTTCGGGGTGGGGGGGCTGCTGGTGGCGACCCTCATCTCGGGTTGCTTCCTGGTGGCCATGGGCATGGCGCGGCTCGGGCGCCTCATCGAGTACATACCCCCTTCGGTGACCCTGGGCTTTACCGGCGGCATCGCCATCGTGATCGCCACCTTGCAGATCAAGGATTTCTTCGGCCTGCGGGTGCCCGAGATGCCCGAGACCTATCTGGGCAAGGTAGAAGCCCTGGCCCATGCCCTGCCGAGCTGGCAGTGGGGAGACACGCTCGTTGGGGTGGCCACCCTGGCGGTCTTGCTGCTCTGGCCCAGGCTCAAGCTGCCGGTACCGGGCCATCTGCCCGCCGTGCTGGTGGGGGCCGGGCTTGGCATCGCCCTGCACGGGGCCGGAGTCGAGGTGGCCACCATCGGCAGCCAGTTCCACTATCTGTTGCCGGACGGCAGCCAGGGGGCGGGCATTCCTCCCATCGCCCCCAGCCTGCTGCTGCCCTGGTCCCTGCCGGGTCCCGATGGTCAGCCGGTGAACTGGGATCTGGCCACCATAGAGCGACTGCTGCCCGCGGCCTTCTCCATGGCGATGCTGGGCGCCATCGAATCCCTGCTCTGCGCCGTGGTGCTCGACGGCATGACGGGCCGCAAGCACAGCTCCAACGCCGAGCTGGTGGGGCAGGGGCTGGGCAACATAGTGGCCCCCTTCTTCGGCGGCATCACGGCCACCGCCGCCATCGCCCGCTCTGCCGCCAACGTGCGGGCCGGGGCCAGCTCCCCTGTCTCTGCCATCATCCATGCCCTGGTGGTGCTGGCCGCCGTGATGGTGCTGGCCCCCTGGCTCTCCTGGCTGCCCCTCTCCGCCATGGCGGCCCTGTTGCTGCTGGTGGCCTGGAACATGAGCGAGGCGCACAAGGTGATCGAGCTTATCCGCCGCGCCCCCGGCTCCGATGTGCTGGTGCTGCTGGTCTGCCTGTCGCTGACCGTCATCTTCGACATGGTGATTGCCATCACCTTCGGGGTGATCCTGGCCTCCCTGCTGTTCATGCGCGAGATAGCCAGGATGACCCGGCTGCAGAACCTGGGGCAGCACAAGCGCCATCAGCATCAGGTGCCCGAGCAGGGCCTGCTCTATCGCGTCAATGGTCCCCTCTTCTTCGCCGCCGCCGAACGGGTCTTTGGCGAGCTGGCCGAGCAGGTGCAGGGCCACCGTCTGCTGGTGTTGCAGCTGGACGCCGTCTCCATCCTGGATGCGGGGGGGCTCTCTGCCTTCCTCCACTTCGAGCAGCAGATGGCCAAGGCCGGAGTGTGTTTACGTATTGCCGAACTGCAATTTCAGCCCCTCAAGACCCTGGCCCGTGCCAACGTGGCGCCGGTGGCGGGCAAGCTGGAGTTTTACGGCTCACTGGAGGAGGCATTGGCGGGAGAGCACGCCCCCGGATAAACGGGAAAGAGGGGGCGTAAAGAGGGAAGTTGCCAAGATTTTCGGCAATTGGCGCATAACTTGAGCAAACGGCAAGAAAAGCAATAAATTGCGTTGACCGGCCCAGCGTCATCCCTTACATTACGCCCCGTTCCAGCGCAACAGCGCAGCGAACCCGTGTTGGCTGAACACGTTAAATGACAGACCACAATTTGGTGAGGCGTCCGAATGGCTGCCCACCGACGAAGTCGGCAAGATGCGCGCGCAGCGTGCTCCGAAAGCCACTTCAAGAAGTAAAAATTTGGTGAGGTGTCCGAGTGGCTGAAGGAGCACGCCTGGAAAGTGTGTATACGGCAACGTATCGAGGGTTCGAATCCCTCCCTCACCGCCAAATTGAGTGTGAATCAACCCCATGAATTTCATGGGGTTTTTTCGTTTCTGGAGGAGCGAAAAGGCCAGTGTCACTATGAGGTGTCACGATCATGCCGAGCTACCTGCTGAAAAACCGAAACGGAAACTACTACACCCGCATTCCGTTTCCCCAATCCCTCCGCCTGTTAGGCTGCCCCCTAGAGATCAGAGTCTCCCTGCTTACCAAGGATCGCAGTGAAGCCACGCTACGCAATCTGGTTGCAGCACATGGCATCAAGATAATGATGGGCAGATTACCCGCTCTCTTGAGGACTGACAGCCATCAGCCGACGACCCGTTTTCGAGACCTTATCGCGCCGGATCTGGCTCGATTACGCCAACAACTGCTTTCCTCTGCTAACGGGCTTATTCAGTCGTCCCCACTTCCTTATAGTCAGCCCGATGACGTGTCAGCAGCATCCTGCTGCGACTCTCCAATGAGGGCATCGCAGTTACAGCCGTCTCTTGAGCCGATGCAGCACCTTGATCCGGTTACAGTGCCCAAGGCAATGGGCCAGTTGCAGGCTGAGTTTCTGGAGCGCAAATCGAATGAAAAAATCTCATCACGTTCGCTCCAGCAGCTCCAGACTCGTACAACAGCACTTATCAACGCTGTGGGTGGTGGCTTCTTCGTACAGGCTTTGAAATTCAGGCATGTAGATCAGTTTGTTCAGGAGCTGGCGACCAGTAAGGGACTGAAGACTGTGCGTGAATACAAGGCGGCCTGTACCCAGATGCTGAATTTTGCTGTGCAGATGGAATATACGGCCAAAAATCCATTTGATCAGGTCAAAATAAAATGTGCGCAGCCTACCCCACGACAGCGCTGGGAGCCCACCCAGCTCAGGGCATTGTTCAGCTCGGTAAACTTCACCCAGCACGCTTACAGCAACGTCGATGACTATTGGATACCCCTGGTACTACTACACACTGGCGCACGGCCTGCGGAGATCTGTCAGCTACGTGTCAGTGATGTGATGACCCAGGATAATATCGCTTGCCTCAACATTACCGACGAGGGAGAGGAGCAGTCGATCAAAAACGGCAACAGCAGGCGACTCGTACCCATCCACAGCAGGTTGATTGCGCTGGGATTCCTGCATTATGTCGAATTACGACGTAGGCAGGGCCATGTGCAGCTATTCAGTTGTACGGCTACAGGGGAGTTTGGCGAATGGACCAAAAATTTCGAGTGCCGCTTCTCCCGCTACCTGGGGAAACTGGGATTTGTGGCGGGGCAACGCCCTACCGCCTATGGGTTCCGTCACACCGTTATTGATGAGCTGCAACAGCGTGATACACCCGAACATGCGGTCGCAGACCTGGCAGGACATAGCAAAATTGGTTTTACCTATCGCCATTATGGAAAAAAATCCACAGTGCAGCGTTTGCAGGCTGTAGTGGAACAATTAGATTTTTCTGATGCGCTTAAATTTGTTCTCCCTCACCGTCCAGAATAAGATTATTAAAAAATATAAATAATTTCATCTGGACTATTTATATTGTTTTTTCTGGTGATGAATGACGCACATTAGGAATATCTAATAACCTGTCTTAAATTCTACAGAAATATTAGTAAAAATGGATATTGACAAGCCTGAAAAAATGTGAATTGGCGTGTTGACATGTCGTTTTGATGCGGTTAGTCTCACCGCAAATGACATGAGGATGGAGTTAATGGCATATAGAAAAAGCAGGATGGCAATGACGATTGAGGTGGCACTCAAAAATAATGTTCTTATTATGGAACCGGCATATGCGCCAGCTACATTTAAGGCTTTTCGTCGCAAATCTGAACAGCTGAATAGATGGATTGGTAGGCAGGTTATCTCTGATGTGACCGCAACCGACATGGGCCTCTTTTTGGCTAGGTTGCATCAGGAATATAGTAACAAAACCGTAAATCACTATCTCTCAATCCTGCGGCAGATATTCACTCGGGCCGTGGATGATAGGCTGATTGCCATGAGTCCGATACAAAATATAAAAACGTGTAAAACATCGTCCAACGATCCAGATCCATTTTTACAGCATGAGATCCAGGCTCTGAGGAGTTGCGAGGAGCATTATCCGATTGAGGTGGCATTGATCACCCTGGGAATCGGTACTGGGCTGAGGATTAGCGAGCTCATGGCTCTTACTGTCGAGTCGATTGATCTGAATAAGCAGCAGCTGTTTATCGACCTAGCGCTGGTAGATAGGGCATTTAAAATCCCAAAAACCAGGGAGTCAAAACGGGTCATTGAACTGTGTGGCTGGACTCTGAGCGCAGCCAAAACACTGGTTGAGTATGCCCATCAAAGACAACCTCAGTTAATTACTGTATTACAAGCGGACAATAAAAAATCTTTACAGATGTATAGAACCTTATTGGCGTATTCGCAGGAAGAAGATCGGCCCTATGTCTCTGTTGACGATTTTCGGGAGGCATTTTTTAGGCCCTATTGTGAACGAGTAGCTGTACGCTATCGAGGGCCTAGCCAATTCCGCCACACCTATGCGAGTCAGATGCTCACTGCGGGCGTCTCTGTAGAGCGGATTGCCCGTAAAATGGGGCTCACCAGTACTGCCATGATATATAGGCACTACGGGAAATGGATTGTAGAGGATGCACCTGATTATAATGCTGTTGAGGATGTTGTGCTGGACCGCTGTTTTAATGGTTTTACGAAACTGGAGCCAGCTACAATAGCTAAATCCGACGAGTCTCATCAGTGTTATGGTTCAGACACTGCGTCTATAGACGATAGTGATTCGAGAATACACGATATTTCCGTTAATAGCTCATCTACATTACATATGGATGATAGGCGGATGGCAGCCATAAATAAATTGAGCCAGCGATGGGGAGTAGACAAAAACAATATATTCTTATAGGTCAAGTGGTTTTATTTAACTAACAACAAATTCACGATATAATACTGTATGCAATAATTCAATTATTGTAGTGATACCGTTCACTATCATTTTACGATAAACGTTACGTGAGTTGTTATCCTATATGGCTGGTGCTCATAACTGTTGCGTTAAGATAATAGATTTTAAATAGGGGCCGAAAAGAGCCCTAGGAGATATATGACTACCAAAAAGACTGAGTTTGAGTATACGAAGCTGGCTGAATTTTTTTACCAACGCCTTGAAAATAGGGCGATACCACTCACGGCAAAAAACATTTCTAATGAGTTGCTAGCCTGTGCACCAGATTACCGACCAGGGTATTGGCGGAGACTGCGATGTGCTCTGGCATATCACCAGAATATGCTGGGCTATGTTGATGCTGCCGAGCGTATTCGGAGGACGAAAAACCCTGTGACTGCACATGGTAGTAATTTATCAAAAAAATCCAGACAGCCCCGAGCGAGGGCGATCAATCAGGTAGATGAAGATGTTCTTAAATCATATTTTAACCAGCGTGGTGACATTAGTATGGTTTCTGCCATCCTCATTTTTAAAAACGCAGGTATTAGACCCGCAGAGCTTTCAGGTCTGAGAGTGGATGGAAATCGGCTTATTGTGACGGGCGCTAAAAAAAGCCATGGCGGACAACGGGGGGCAGACCGCACTTTACTGTTGGATGGCATCGATTCTAGCCTGCTCAGATATTGTGTCATGCAGGCGCAACGAGTAGACATTGGTGTGATGCAGGACAGGCTGCGGGCTGCTGGTAAAAAACTATGGCCTAGGCGTAGGGCTCTACCCACATTTTATAGCTGGCGTCACCAGCTCGGCTCTGAGCTCAAAGGGGCCGGAATAGACCGCCTACGTATTGCATATATTATGGGGCATCAGGCCACTGGCTCTGTTGACCGTTATGGCAATAGGAAATTGGCTAGAGGCGGGCGACTGCCTAGCTGCCCTGCTGATGCCGATTTAAGCGGAATTAGAATGACTCACGGTCAGCTATCAGCGGATAATACACATTATATCAAACCTGAGTCTCCAGTAATAAATCAGGTCAATAATACCTCAGTGCGGAGCAGAGAGATGGCAGCTGTGATATTCAGACGAAAAAATGAATCCAGTGAAAATGATTTATCTTAATTTAAGTAGGTTGTTGATTAATTTTTTAGTATATCGAGATTAAAACTGGAAGGGGGTGGCAATAAAAATATAGTAAGTAACTCCGACAGCCGCACACGTAAGTGCGAGGTGGGAGACCACGTAAGTACCTGTTTTTTGAACCATACTTACGCGCACAAAAGTGCGTAAGTATGTGGATGGGTCGAGGCACGAGACCGGAACCCCGTAGAGAGCTTGCGAACGGAGTGGGTGGAGAATCCATTTTTATGGATGGCATGAAGCGGGAAATATGGAATGACATCGGAACCATATGTGTGCCAAGGTGACATCTGACGAAGTATGAGGAAGATCAACCTTGACACATATATTGGTGACGGTCATCCATATTTATAGCGCAATGCCATTCATAAAAACCTTTTAGATTTAATTGAATTGGCTGGCTAATGTATTAGCGGCTCATGAAATTAACAAGTAGAAAATAATAAGGGTTCATATATAACAACAATCAGGCGATAACGCCCAGGATAACAAAAAATGAAAAACAATAAAAATACAACAGTTGAGCATGATATTCCGTCATATGACGGTCAGAACGATGGTGTTGCCACAGAGCAGGTTCAGCAGGCTGTTAGGTCAGTGATGCAGGGTGAACTGCTGACTCTGCCGGACATGGGCCCTACTGGCCGCCCTATCAAGACCAGTGCAAATCTGTGCGCCCTGATTCGATTTCAGGCATGGTTGCCGCGCTACAACCTGATGACGGGTGAGCCGGAACTGGCGGGGGCTGATGGTGAGCGCCTGGGGGGCTCTGAGGCGGGCCAGCGATCTGCGCTGGTTGATGCCTGCCAGCTGGCAGGTGTGCCGGATGCCGCAATTGATGAGCACCTGATCGCGATTTGTGAGCGCCACAGTTATCACCCTGTGCGTCACTGGCTCGAACGTGGAGCCCCGTGGGACGGGATACCGCGCATCGATGCGGTGATTGCTACCCTCAATGCTGCAAATCCTGCCTATGCGAGTGCGGTGCTACATGCATGGCTGGTTGGGTGTGTTGCTGCGCTCTATCAACCACGTTGGAATTCAAAACTGGTGCCCGTGCTGGCGGGGGCACAGTCCTATCGAAAAAGCGCCTGGGTGAGTCGTTTGGCTGCCGTGGTGCCAGGTTCGACCCTCGATTGCTCCATTAATCCAGACAAGCCGGATGACGTGCGCCGTGCGGTGTCAGCGTGGATTGTGGAACTGGCTGAGTTGGAAAGTACGACGAAGCATGAGTCTGGCTCGCTCAAAGCGTTCCTAACCAGGGAGAGCGACTGTTTCCGCCTGCCCTATGCCCGTAGCATGACAATCAAAAAGCGCCAGACGTCATTCATTGCCACGGTCAACGGGACGGATTTTCTCAAGGATACAACCGGTAACGCCAGATTTGCTGTTATCGAGTTGGCTGCGGCAGCTGATGTTGAGAGCCTCAATACGGTCCTTGGCTGGAGCTGGAGTGCAGGCCGTTTGTCCCAGACAGACCCTGAGCAACTGCGCCAGTTTTGGCTGGAGGTAAGGGAACACTATGAGTCTGGCGCGACGTGGTTTCTGGATGACGCGACAGCTGCACTGGCCGCATCGGAAAACGATGCTCACACAGACAAGGGCCCATATTATGAGGTTATTTACCACCACCACCTGTCACGTCCGCTGGCCTCATCTGAATGGCTCACGGCGAGCGAGCTGTGCGTCCGCCACGGTGAGAAGTTGAGCATGGCGAGCAACTGGGGTAAAGCCCTCAGGGTGTTAGCGAGCGAGGGCAAGCTCCAGAGCCGCAGGGTGCGTTCTAATCGGACTGAGTACCTGCTGCCCGTCGATAGCCCCAAAGAGAAGGGCAAAGCCGACAAGAAGTGACTCTTAAGCCCTGCCGATAAGGCGGGGCTTTTTTCTGCCTGTAGGGTTGGCAGATGATTAAGTGATTAGGCAGTGGTTAAGCGCAATGTGGACTGCTTAACCAGCTTGAATGCCGCACCATTACAGGCCTACAGTGGGTTTTTGTTAATTGATTAAGTAGTTTCTATATAAAAAGTCATTGAGTAAAAATGCATGGGCTTCTCAAACGCTTAGAATGCTTTACTCCAACGATACTTAACCACCTAACCATTATTGTATCAAACGCTGTCATAGCAAGGCTCAGGGCTGATTAAGAGGAGGTTGAGTAGCGTAACCAGTACCTAATCACAACAACCGATAACACACCATAAAGATTGCCGATCACCATTACACCGAGAGCCCAGCAGACATATCGGGAATTGACGCTGCACAACCTAATGGTCGTCGGTGCTGATTTTCTTATTGCCGTTGAATACTCAACGGCAGATTAGCCACATAGGCACCCAGTACCCTTGTTTAGGTTTATCAGACCACTCGATCCATCCCAGGCAGCAGAGCAGAGTCAATACATTGAAAATATTCGTTTGGGTAGTGATATGGCTCATGTTCATGGTGGTAACACCATGGTATCATTGAAAAAATCATGAAGCGGCGCCCAAATGATTACGATGATGCTGAGCCCCTGACAGTGCCGTCAGTCGGGTGCGGTAGCCATCCCAATGCGGAGCAGAGCTACAACAAGCAGGACGGGAGAATTGCGATCCGAATGAGCTACTTATGGAGCTCATTGGGGCAGATCAGACGTGGTCTGACGCCGGTATAGCCTTATTAGCATGAGTGTAATAGGAAGGCCGGCAACAGCCAGCCTGTTGCCTGTTGCCTGTTGCCTGTTGCCTGTTGCCTGTTGCCTGTTGCCTTTTGGCGCCCAGGGCCGTACATGCGGAATACGCCGAATATGAATATTTCCAAGGTTACCTGAGTAAGAGGAATAATAATGAAGGTTTTGAATGAAATTTTGGCAATTATAAAAGAACATCCGCAGACCAAATCTAGCGGGGTGCTGGCTACCGCGCTGGCGTCCGCTTGCAATACAAGCTATTCAGTATCACTGCTAGATGTGTCTGCGAGTCTTGACGATAACGGCAAGAGACTGATTGACCGTCTTGCTCGAATTACTCAGGAGCCTGATTACTCGAACAGTGCGCAGGATCAGGCCCTCCACCAACTGCGGGCGCTCGGGTTCATTCGCTGATCAAGGAAATATGGTCAAATGCTGCCATTATTGGCGGCATCAACTTGCATTGCACTTCTGACTTCAATCCGCAAAATTCTCAGATATTAGGGTTGAAATATATTGTAGGAGTTGTTTTTACTAACTAACTCTCTTGTTAGGAACTACAACAGATGATTGCTAATGAGCTCAAACTCAACTCAACTCAACATAAGTTAAAAAGTGAGATTTATTAATGAAAGCTATAATTCCACTGCTACTTGCCCTTATACCTCTTATATATATCTATCTAAAGCATTACGCAAAAAAGGCCAATGGAATAGTCCAAGCAAATCTTGCACTAGAGCGTCTTGATGCTCAATTAATATCAGAAAATTGGGCCGTAGCAAAACATGAATTTAACATGCTAACTTTAAATTCATTAAAATATCCAGAAATGATTTCGTATATGGAGAAGTTGCCTGTCACAAAAAGAAATATTAGATGCACGTTATATATGAAACTAATTAGTGTGTTGGATGAATTGGAAAGAATCCCTAATGATGTTCTCCTGAGTAACCAAGACAATTTTGATGTTAGCGGTATGGAGATGGATTGTCTTTTCAATAAGTTATGGAAAGATTTCGATATAAAAGCTCTTAATGAGGACATTATAGCTGCTAAGATCGATATTGTCTTATCCATAGCGCAATCAATTCTTTATTTTGCAAAAAATGGTGAAACTACCCAAGCACAAAGAGCGATAATGAGAGCTGGCGGAGATGAGCCACCGCTAGATACTATGCATTTACGCGAAGAGGCAGCTTCTGTTATTGAATACTTCCTTCTTGAACTCTCTTCTATAAAAAAGCTAACTACAGACTAAATTATTCACGTAAATAAACTATCAGAAACATCCAGAGAATATCTATTGGCAATATATATCTATCCATAATTTAATGGGCTTTATTTAGTTAATATAGATCTAGATAATCTGAGGTCAGTTAGCGTGAAACACTTCATTGATAAAAATAATTATAATTACTTGTATCAATAAGTTTTTTTCTTAGTGTCATATATTATAAATATATTAATTGACGGTGTCATGGATGTGTGGCACGATTACGCAACTGTTTAAATGTAACTGGTTGATTCATAACGTTTTAGTGAGTGATTTCGAGGGTTCGAATCCCTCCCTCACCGCCAAATAAAACAAAAGGGCCCGTCGAAAGACGGGCCCTTTTGTTGTATCCGGTGACGGGCGGCTCGGTTCGGCCTCTGGTTGACAGGCGGTCAGGATGATAGCCCGTCTGGATGATGAGAGGCTGCCCGCAGTGCGAGCGCCAGAGACGACATGAGTCAAGCCCGGCCACCGGCAAGTGACAAAACCTGACCTCCTGGTCGGGTTTGCCGTTTTTGGCCTGGGATCAGGTCATGGCCCTGCTCGCCGCACTAAGGGCCTTGCCGAGCATCCTGTACCGGCCCGCAGGGAATATGCCACACTGATGCCCCTTGTTGTCAGGGTCAGTCCCATGTCTCGTCTCCTCCATGCTGTCGTCCCGGCGGACAAGTGTCTGCCCGAGCCCGCCCATTTCACCCGCATAGAACGGGTGTTGAACCATATCCATCAGCATCTGGACGCGCCGCTCTCGGTCAGCGAACTGGCCGAGCTGAGCTGCTGGTCGCGCTGGCAGTTGCAGCGGGTGTTTCACAACGAGACCGGGCTGACGGTGGCGGCCTATGTGCGCGAGCTCAAGCTGAGCCAGGCCGCCGCCGCCCTGCTCGATGGTCGTGAGCGGGTGCTGGATCTGGCCTTGCGCCACGGTTATGACGCAGAGGCGAGTTTTAGTCGCGCCTTCAAGCAGCAGTTTGGCTGTTCGCCCCTGGCCTATCGCAAGCGGGGCCTGCGGATCGGGCTGCGTCTGCCCATCCAGCAGATCGCGGCAAGGTCGGGGGAGGGGCGCTGGTTGCAGGTGCGGGTCGAGACCCGGCCCGCCTTCCAGCTGATGGGGGGCAGTGGCACCATCCACGGCCTGTTTGCCGATGCACCCGATTTTCAACACAGGGTGCCGGCCATCTGGCAAGGGGTGCAGGCCTTGCCGGGCTGGACGGCCTTCTCGGACAGACCCCTGCTCGGGGTGAGCGATCTTAGTGCCAGCCAGGGGGAGAGCCAGGGATTCCCATACTGGGCCGGGATTGAACAGGGGGAGGGGATCCCGGCGCTGCCGGGGGCACAGATCCTGGCGGTGCCGAGTCAGACCTATGGGGTGATACGCCACCAGGGGCCCATCGGCGAGCTGCCCCGGACCCTAAGCTGGTTCATCGAACACTGGCTGCCCCAATCCGGCTACCGCGGGCTGGACGGCCTGGAGCTGGAGGCCTATCCCCCGGGTTACCGGGCCACGGCCGCGGATGCCTGCATGCATTACTGGTTACCCATCGCCCCCCTCTCATCTCGTAGCGGCTAGGGTTTACGGCTCTCGCCCTCCTGGTGCCCATGAGGCCATCGCGTCCGGCAATCAGTCTTGCAAGAGGCTGATTGCCGTGGGTTTTTGCCGCAAGATGCCCCAAAATGCCAAGTTTGCCAAAAAATAGCTGATTAAAATGCAAATGAGATTTGTTACTATTCAATCATTGCATTCGAGGATCAGATGTACACCACTCACCCCCCCTTGACCCTGGTCGCTGCGACCCTCTCCACCCTGTTTGCCGCCCAGGCGCTGGCCGAGGCAGGCACGCCCCAGCCTCCAGCACCAGAGACCCTGACGGTGCTGGGTCAGACCTACCGCAACACGGCCACCAAGACCCGGCTCGACCCCATCGAAACGCCCCAGGCTATCTCGGTGGTGGATGGCGAGACCCTTTCCCAGCGTGGCGTCAGCTCGGTGAGCGAGGCGCTGCGCTATGTGCCCGGGGTCAACACAGAGCTGAGGGGCGGGGCGGTCAACCGGCTGGATCTGTTCAACATCCGTGGCTTTGACAACTACCAGAACTTCTATGACGGCCTCTTGCTGCAATACAACGAGTGGAACCTGCAACCCCAGATAGATCCTGTGGCCATCGAGCAGCTGGAAGTGTTCAAGGGGCCGACGTCCGTGCTCTATGGCAGCATGCCGCCGGGCGGCATGGTCAACCTCATTGCCAAGCGGCCCCAGCGGGAGGGCAAGCACAGCGTCAGCCTGGCCAGCGGCACTGGGGCGCTCAAGGAGCTGACCCTCGATAGCACAGGGGCCATCAACGAGCGGCTGGCCTATCGCCTGGTGGGGCTGGCCCGCCAGAAGGAGGGGCAGGCGGTGACCTCGGAAGAGGAGCGTTACGTACTGGCGCCGTCCCTGGACTGGCAGCTCGGCGAGCGCACCCTGCTAAACCTCAACCTCTATTACCAGAAGGATCCACAAGCCGGCATCTACACCACTGTCCCCGCCAGGGGCTCGGTCAAGGCCAATCCCCAGGGCGAGCTTGGCAGCGATACTTTCCTTGGCGACGAGCACTGGAACCAGTACAACCGGGACGTGACCCTGCTCGGCTACAAGCTGAGTCACGACTTCAGCGCCGACTGGCAGTTCCTGCAAAATGCCCGCTACATGGATGCCTCCGCCAGGCAGCGTAACACCTACAACGGGGCCCTGGCGGCCGACGATCGCACCCTGTCACGCAACGCCTATCTGACGGACGAGGCATCCAAGGGCTTTGTCATCGACAACCAGCTCTCCGGCAAGGTGCAGACCGGCTCTGCTCAGCACAACCTGCTGCTCGGGGTCGACTACCAGTATCTGGATGCGGATGTGCTCTATCGGGACACTCTCGACTACAACGCGGGGGATATCGATATCTTCAACCCCAATCACAGCCAGATTGACACCGATAGCCTCAATTTCGTCTATCAGGACCGCAAGCAGATCAAGCAGCATCAGACCGGGGTCTACCTGCAGGATCAGGTGCGCCTCGATCGGCTGGTGGCCATCGCCGGGCTGCGCTATGACAGCTACCGGATGGATACCGACAGCCACAGCCTCTACGCCGGGGCGGCCAGCAGCAGCCTGGCCCGCATCGATCAGGACAATCTCTCTTTGCGCCTCGGTGCCCTCTATGAGCTCGATGGCGGCATCTCTCCCTATGTGAGCTATGCCGAGAGCTTCGAGCCGGTGCCGGGGGCGGACAAGCACGGCCAGGCGTTTGATCCCGCCACCGGTCAGCAGTGGGAGGGGGGGCTCAAGTTTCTCTCCGAGGACATGAGCAAGATGGCCACCCTCTCCGCCTTCCGGATCACCAAGAAAAATGCCCTGGTGACGGATCCGGACAACGTCTACGGGCCCAAGCTGCAGACCGGGGAGACCCTCTCCAAGGGACTGGAGCTGGAGGGGCGCATCGATCTCGCCAGCAACCTGGACTTGAGCGCCAGCTATACCCTGATCGACATGGCGATCACCCGCGACACCTCGGGCCTGCAGGGCAAGACCCCGGTCTGGGTGCCGGATCAGACCGCGTCCCTGTGGGGCAACTACCGTCTGGAGCAAGGCGCCGCGGCCGGATTGCGATTGGGAGTCGGGCTGCGCTACGTGGGGGAGACCGAACTCGATGCCGCCAACACCGACAAGGTGCCGGATTACCTGCTGATGGACCTGGCCGCCAGTTACGATCTCGGCCGGCTCAGTCAGCGCCTGAAAGGGGTGGAGGCCTCCGTTAGCGCCAGCAACCTGTTCGACCAGACCTACTACTCCTGCTACGACCAGAACAACTGCTGGTTCGGGGCAGAGCGCAACCTGGAGGCTCGACTCAAATACGCATTCTGACCATGCGCCCCGGCACGGATCCGGGGCCACTTCAACGGAGTGGCGATGGCCGGGCGCTGGGCCCCGCCAGCGCCAAGGAGGACGCAGAGCGCGCCCTCGTCTCGGATCACCAGGCCCTGTTCGCGGCCGCGGCCAGCCTTATTCCCTCCCTCAAGGGGAGTCTGGTGGCGGCAGGTGAAGCGTGCCCGGCGCTGACGGCTGCTACCCGGGCGGCACCGGCCGAGGTGGCCAAGGCCCTCCATGGCCACTGGCAACAGGCGCATCCGGAGGCGGGCCCCGCCTACTGGCTCACCCGCAGCTGGGGCATGCTCTGCTGGCAATCCATCTATCTCGCCATGGTGGCCGTCTACCGTCATCAGGCCGTGCCCGCCCTGGATCGCATGGGGCAAGGCTATCAGGCAGGGCTGGTGTCGGGCTTTACCCTGCCGGTCGAGCCCATGATCAGGGGGGAGGTCGATGTGTTGATAAAGCGGGCAGGGGAGCGGCTCCAGGCGCACTGGCAAGGGCTGTTCACCCTCCTTGGGGAGGGGCAGCGGCTGCGTCCCGGCTTCGTGCGTCCGCTCCTGGCCGACGATCTGCTGGCGGCCCTGGTGCGGGTGCCGGATTTCTTCGGGGAGGTGAGCCGGGACGAGGTAA
Source organism: Aeromonas bivalvium (assembly GCF_000819765.1). Lineage (GTDB taxonomy): Bacteria > Pseudomonadota > Gammaproteobacteria > Enterobacterales > Aeromonadaceae > Aeromonas > Aeromonas bivalvium. Next base: position 4,425 of record NZ_CDBT01000045.1, on the reverse strand, counting down.
CGGCCCATGCGCCGCACTGGCTTGCCGCCTGCGGCCTGCCCTTGGCGCATCTGGCGGGTTGGCGCGAGGGGGGGCTGCCCCGGGATGAGGCCTTGCCGGGCTATGTGCGCCAGCGCTGCTGCCTGCACTACAAGCGCCGGGATGGGGAGCTGTGTGGCAACTGCCCGCGCAGGCAGGGGAGGGCGAGCTGTGACGAGACCTGATCCCCGGCGCTCCCTTCGGCGCGGACAACCCCTGATGAAAGCCGCCTGATCCTGGCGGCTTTTTTGTGCCCGGTTTACTGGGTGGCCATTTTGGCGCGAATGCGCTCGAACAGGCTCTGCAGGCAGGGTTGATCCCGATCGGCAGCCCGCACCGCACCATACATATGGCGGCGCACCCCCTGGCCCAGGGGCCTGGCTTCGAGCAGGCCCTGGCGCACGAACTCCTCGCTGGCCCAGCGGGGCAGGGCGGCCACCCCGAGCCCGGCGGCGGCCATCTGCAGCATGACCGAGGTGTTGTCCACCGGTTTGCAGCGCTTGGGCTCCACCCCGACCGGTTGCAGGAAGCGGCTGAACACGTCCATGCGGGCCCGCTCCACCGGATAGACCAGCAGCACCTGATGCAGCAGATCGGCGGGTGCTATCTGCGCCTGATGACAGAGGGGGCTCTCCGGCGCCATCACCAGGGTGAGCTCGAAGCCAAACAATGGCTCGAAGTGAAGATCCCCGCGCGCCTGCACGTCCGAGGTGAGCAGCAAGTCCAGCTGGCCGCCGAGCAGGGCGGTGAGGGCGTCGAAGCCGGGCACCGACTCCACCTCCAGATCCACCCCGGGCCACTGGCGGCGAAAGTCCGGCAACAGCGGCAGCAGCCACTGGATGCAGCTGTGGCAGTCCAGCGCCAGATGCAGCCTGCCCGCCTCGCCGCTGTGCAGGGCCTGCAGCTGCTTCTCGGTCTGGGCCAGGGCGGGCAGCACC
>NZ_CDBT01000045.1:2962-3243 GCF_000819765.1 Aeromonas bivalvium | reverse complement strand
TGCTGGCCCGCCGCCGTCAACACCAGGGGGCGGCTCTTGCGAAGGAACAGCTCCAGATTGAGGCGGGTCTCCAGCTCTTTCAACTGATGGGAGAGAGCGGACTGGGTGAGGTTGAGGCAGAGCGCCGCCCCCGCGAGGGAGCCCTGCTCGGCCAGGGCCGTTATCGTCTTCAAGTGCTTGATCTCCAAGCCTGAATTATTTGGCACCGCCATGGCACGTCTCCCTTGAATGACAGTTGAGGATTTTTTGAGAGCCAGTTGAAGAGGATTCAATAGCCAGGG
>NZ_CDBT01000045.1:2086-2582 GCF_000819765.1 Aeromonas bivalvium | reverse complement strand
CCCCCGTATCGGCGCTAAGCGCGAACTGAAATTTGCCCTCGAATCCTACTGGCGTGGCGAGACCACCCAGGCCGAGCTGGTCGCCGTGGGCAAGAGCCTGCGTGAGCGCCACTGGCAGGCGCAGCAGCAAGCCGGGGTCAACCTGCTGCCGGTAGGGGATTTTGCCTGGTACGATCAGGTACTGGGTACCAGCCTGCTGGTGGACGCCGTGCCTGCCCGTCACCGCCACGGCGACACCGACCTCGACACCCTGTTCCGGGTGGCCCGTGGCCGTGCGCCGACCGGCCCGGCGGCGGCCGCTGCCGAGATGACCAAGTGGTTCAATACCAACTACCACTACCTGGTGCCCGAGTTCAGCCGCGACCAGCGCTTCAAGCTGGGCTGGAGCCAGCTGTTTGACGAGGTGGAGGAGGCCAAGGCCCTGGGGCTGCCGGTCAAGGCGGTGCTGCTGGGGCCTGTCTCCTACCTCTGGCTTGGCAAGGAGAAAGAGAGCGGC
>NZ_CDBT01000045.1:0-1695 GCF_000819765.1 Aeromonas bivalvium | reverse complement strand
ATGAGCGCCTGAGCGGCCCCTGCAAGCTGCTGCTCACCACCTACTTCGGATCCGTGGCCCATCAGCGCGACATCATCACCAGCCTGAAGGTGGATGGCCTGCACCTGGATCTGGTGGCTGCCCCCGAGCAGCTGGAGACGCTTGTCCCGCATCTGCCGGCCCAGTGGGTGATTTCCGCTGGTGTCATCAATGGCCGCAACGTCTGGCGTGCCAACCTGGCCAAGCTGGCGCCGACCCTGAAAACGCTGAAGGACAAGCTGGGCGAGCGCCTCTGGGTGGCTTCCTCCTGCTCATTGCTGCACAGCCCGGTGGATCTCACCCTGGAGCACGAGCTGGATGCCCAGACCCGCAGCTGGTTCGCCTTCGCCCTGCAAAAGTGCTACGAGCTGGGGCTGCTTTCCGACTACCTGGATGGCGGCGCTCTGGACAAAATCGAGGCTTACAGCCAGCCCATCGTGGATCGGGAATCCGACAGCCGGGTTCACAAGCAGGGGGTGCAGTCCCGTCTGGCTCAGTTGACCGAATCCGAGTTCAATCGCCACAGCGCTTACGAGCAGCGGGCCCAGGCGCAGCGCGCAGATCTCAAGCTGCCGCTGCTGCCCACCACCACCATAGGCTCCTTCCCGCAGACCTCGGAAATCCGGGTGCTGCGCCAGGACTGGCGTGCCGGTCGCATCGACGACACGGCCTACGAGGCGGGCATCCAGGCCCAGATCAAGGATGCCATCCTGCGCCAGGAGGCCATCGGGCTGGACGTGCTGGTGCACGGCGAGGCCGAGCGCAACGACATGGTAGAGTATTTCGGCGAGCTGCTGGACGGCTTTGCCATCACCCGCTTTGGCTGGGTACAGAGCTATGGCTCCCGCTGCGTCAAGCCGCCGGTGATCACCCGTGACATCGACCGCCCGACCCCCATGACCCTCGAATGGACCAAATTTGCCCAGAGCCTGACCGACAAGCCGGTGAAAGGCATGCTGACCGGCCCCGTGACCATCCTCTGCTGGTCCTTCCCGCGCGAAGACGTGAGCCGCGAGCAGTCCGCCCTGCAAATTGGTCTGGCCATTCGCGACGAGGTGGCGGATCTGGAAGCCGCCGGCATCAAGATCATCCAGATCGACGAGCCGGCGATCCGCGAAGGGCTGCCCCTGCGCAAGCAGGACCACCAGGCTTATCTCGACTGGGCGGTGCGCGCCTTCCGTCTGAGCGCAAGCCCCGTGGTGGACAGCACCCAGATCCACACCCACATGTGCTACAGCGACTTCAACCTCATCATAGAGGCGGTGGCGGCCCTGGACGCCGATGTGATCACCATAGAGACCAGCCGTAGCCAGATGCAGTTGCTGGGGGCGTTCGAGCGCTTCAACTACCCCAACGAGATCGGCCCGGGCGTCTACGACATCCACTCCCCCAACGTGCCGAGCCAGGGCTGGATTGAGGATCTGATCCGCAAGGCGGCCAAACAGATCCCGGCCGAGCGGCTCTGGGTCAACCCGGACTGCGGCCTCAAGACCCGCGGCTGGGAAGAGACCACGGCAGCCCTCAAGGTGATGGTCGATGCCACCAAGGCACTGCGGGCCGAGCTGGCCTGAGCAACCCCTACCTCGGCAAGCAGCCACAGAGGACGAAGATGACGAAGGAGGGAAGGCGCAAGCCTTCCCTCCTTTTTGCATGCTGGTTCTGGGGGGGGGGGGGGGG
>NZ_CDBT01000044.1:3564-79316 GCF_000819765.1 Aeromonas bivalvium | reverse complement strand
CCGCCAGCCAGGCGCGGGCCCGGGCGGCGCGGGCCAGCCCCAGGGTGGCCCTGGGGCTGGCGCCAAAGGCGATCAGGGGGTCGAGCTCGGGGGCGATGCCGCTGCCGGGGCGGGTGGCGCAGATCAGCTGCACCAGGTAGTGGGCCAATCTGGGCTGCATCATCACCTTCAGTACGGCATCGCGGGCCCCTTGCAGGGTCTGGGGATCGATGAGGCAGGGCGAGGGGGGGAGGGTCTCCCCCTGCTCCCCCAGCTGCAGGATGGCCAGTTCCAGGGCCGGGCCCGGGTAGCCGACCTCCAGCTTGAACAGGAAGCGATCGAGCTGGGCCTCGGGCAGGGGGTAGGTGCCCTCCTGTTCTATCGGGTTTTGCGTGGCAGCCACCATAAAGAGGCCGGGCAGACGCCAGCTCTTCTTGCCCACGGTGATCTGGCGCTCGGCCATGGCCTCGAGCAGGGCGGATTGCACCTTGGCCGGGGCCCGGTTGATCTCGTCTGCCAGCACCAGGTGATTGAAAAGCGGGCCCGGCTGGAACTGAAAGCTGGCATCCTGGGGGTGGAACACCTCGCTGCCGGTGAGATCGGCGGGCAGCAGGTCCGGGGTGAACTGGATGCGGGCGAAGCGCCCCTCGATGGCACTGGCCAGCACCTTGACCGCCCGGGTCTTGGCGAGTCCGGGGGCGCCTTCGATCAACACATGGCCTTCACATAACAGGGCGATGAGCAGGCCGTCGATGAGTTCGCCCTGCCCCAGGATCTGGCTGGTCATGTGGTCGCGTACTTGTCGAAATTCGGCCAGGGCCATGGGATAAACCTATTGTTTTAATAGAAGTTGATCTTTTTATACTCCAGATGACCGCAAGGTGCGAGAACCGAGTCCGCCCGCCGCGGATTTAGTTTCAATCAGCTGTATGAAACTTGTGAGTGGATTGTTAAGATGTGGCGCGATGAGGTCTGACCTCTTCCCATTGACCCAAGGAGCCAGGATGAAACAGCCTTTACAACTGACGACTCGCCAGGGCGAACGGATTGCCGTCGTGGCGGGGCTGCGAACCCCCTTTGCCAAGCAGGCCACCGCCTTTCACGGTGTGCCTGCGGTGGATCTCGGCAAGCTGGTGGTGAGCGAGATGCTCGCCCGCACGGATCTCGATCCCACCCTCATCGATCAGCTGGTGTTCGGCCAGGTGGTGCAGATGCCGGAAGCCCCCAATATCGCCCGGGAGATAGTGCTTGGCACCGGCATGAGCGTTCACACCGATGCCTACAGCGTGTCGCGCGCCTGCGCCACCAGTTTCCAGGCGGTGGCCAATGTCACCGAATCCATCATGGCCGGCACGGTGGACATCGCCATCGCCGGCGGGGCCGACTCCTCCTCCGTGCTGCCCATCGGGGTGAGCAAGAAACTGGCCCGCGCCCTGGTCGATCTCAACAAGGCGCGCACCTTTGCGCAAAAATTTGCCATACTGCGCCGGCTCGGTGCCCGGGATCTGCTGCCGGTACCGCCGGCGGTGGCCGAGTACTCCACCGGCCTCTCCATGGGTCAGACCGCCGAGCAGATGGCCAAGAGCCACCAGATCAGCCGCGAGGCGCAGGATGCCCTGGCGCACCGCTCCCACACCCTGGCGGCAGAGGCCTGGGCACAAGGCAAGCTGAACGGCGAGGTGTTCACCGCCCATGTGCCCCCCTACAAGTCGCCGCTCGAGCGGGACAACAACATCCGCGAAGGCTCGGATCTGGCGAGCTACGCCAAGCTCAAGCCGGTGTTTGACCGGGTTCATGGTTCTGTCACCGCCGCCAACGCCACCCCGCTCACCGACGGCGCCGCCGCCGTGCTGCTGATGCGCGAGGGGCGGGCCAGGGAGCTCGGCCTGGAGCCGCTTGGTTACATCCGCAGCTTCGCCTTCTCCGCCATCGACGTCTGGCAGGACATGTTGATGGGGCCCTCCTATGCGACCCCCATCGCCCTGGATCGGGCCGGGATCACCCTGGCCGATCTGACGCTCATCGACATGCACGAGGCTTTCGCCGCCCAGACCCTGGCCAACATCAAGATGTTTGCCAGCCCGGAATTTGCCCGGGACAAGCTGGGCCGTGACGGCGCCATCGGCGAGATCGACATGGACAAGTTCAACGTGCTGGGGGGCTCATTGGCCTATGGTCACCCCTTCGCCGCGACCGGCGCGCGCATGATCACCCAGACGCTCCATGAGCTGCGCCGCCGGGGTGGGGGATTGGGGCTCAACACCGCCTGCGCGGCGGGTGGACTGGGCGTGGCCATGGTGTTGGAGGTGGAATGATGAACGAGCACACATTTTCTCTGGATATTCGCAAAGACGGCATCGGCATCCTCACCATGGACGTGCCCGGTGAGAGCATGAACACGCTCAAGGCGGCCTTCGCCGACGAGATCCGCGCCGTGCTGGCCCAGGTGCGGGCCAACAAGGATCTGATCGGTCTGGTGATCGTCTCCGGCAAGCCGGACTCCTTCATCGCCGGGGCCGATATCAGCATGCTGGATGCCTGCACCAGCGCCCAGGATGCCCAGATCCTGTCACGGGAAGGGCAGGAGGTATTCGCCGAGATCGAGCAGCTCGATATCCCGGTGATCGCCGCCATCCATGGCCCCTGCCTCGGCGGAGGGCTGGAGCTGGCGCTCGCCTGCCATGGCCGGGTGGCGAGTGATCATGGCAAGACGGTGCTGGGGGTGCCGGAAGTACAACTCGGCCTGCTGCCGGGATCCGGCGGCACCCAGCGTCTGCCGCGCCTCATCGGGGTGGCCAAGGCGCTGGATCTGATGCTGACCGGCAAGCAGGTCAGGCCCAAGCAGGCGGGCAAACTGGGGCTGGTGGACGAGGTGGTGCCCCCATCCATCCTGCTCGATGCCGCCATCAAGCTGGCCCACAAGGGCAAGCCCCGTCACAGCCTGAAGCGGGATCTGCAGGGCAAGCTGCTGGAGACCAGCGGGGTGGGGCGCAAGGTGCTGTTCGACCAGGCCCGCAAGGGGGTCATGGCCAAGACCCGTGGCAACTATCCGGCGCCGGAGCGCATCCTGGACGTGGTGCGCATCGGCATGGAGGAGGGGATCCAGGCCGGCCTTGCCGCCGAATCCCGCCATTTTGGCGAGCTGGTGATGACGGCGGAATCCGCCGCCCTGCGCTCCCTCTTCTTCGCCACTACCCAGATGAAGAAGGAGGTGAGCTATCAGGGGGCCGAGCCGCGCAAGGTGAGCCATGTCGCCGTGCTGGGGGGGGGCCTGATGGGAGGCGGCATCGCCTATGTCACCGCCACCAAGGCGGGGGTGCCGGTGCGGATCAAGGACGTGGCGAGCGCTGGCATCGGCAACGCCATGCGCTACAGCCATGATCTGCTGGCCAAGAAGCTCAAGCGCCGCCAGATCCTGCGCAGCGAGCTGGAAAAGCAGATGAGCCGGCTGACCGGCACCCTGGACTACTCCGGCTTCCACCGGGTGGACCTGGTGGTGGAGGCGGTGTTCGAGGATATCAACCTCAAGCACCAGATGGTGCAGGACGTGGAGCGCGAGTGCGGTGAACACACCGTCTTTGCCTCCAATACCTCCTCCCTGCCCATTCACCAGATTGCGCAAGGGGCCGCCCGCCCGGACAAGATAGTGGGTCTGCACTACTTCAGCCCGGTGGACAAGATGCCGCTGGCGGAAGTCATCCCCCATGCCGGCACCAGCGCCGAGACGGTGGCCACCACCCTGGCCTTCGCCCGGGCCCAGGGCAAGACGCCTATCGTGGTGAAAGACGAGGCGGGCTTTTATGTGAACCGCATCCTGGCCCCCTACATGAACGAGGCGGCGCGCCTGGTGCTGGAAGGGGAACCGGTGGAGGTGCTCGATGGCGCCCTGCAGGACTTCGGCTTCCCGGTGGGCCCCATCACCTTGCTCGACGAGGTGGGGATCGACGTGGGGGCCAAGATCTCCCCCATCCTCGAGCAAGAGCTCGGCGGCGAGCAGTTCCAGGCCCCCAAGGCCTTTGACAAGCTGCTGCAAGACGATCGCAAGGGGCGCAAGAACGGCAAGGGCTTCTACCTCTACGGCAAGGCGGCGCCCCGCAACCGCCTCACCGGCAAGGAGGGCAAGAAGACGGTGGACGAGAGCGTCTATGCCCTGCTCGGGGTCAAGCCCCAGGCCAGACTCGCCAAGCGGGAGCTGGTGGAGCGCTGCGTGCTGCTGATGCTCAACGAGGCGGCCATGGCGCTCGATGGCGGCGTGGTGGCCTCGGCCCGGGATGGCGACATAGGTGCCATCTTCGGCATCGGCTTCCCCCCCTTCCTCGGCGGCCCGTTCCGTTACATGGACCGCCTCGGCATTGGCGAGCTGGTGGCGCGTCTGGAGCACTACCAGCAGCGTCTGGGTGAGCGTTACGCCCCCTGTGCCAGGCTCAAGGCGATGGCGGCAGAGGGGCTGAGCTTCTACTGAGCCGGCGCCATGACATGATGATCTGCAGAGGCGACCCTGGGTCGCCTCTGCTGTTGGTGGGCGGGCTGGATTATTTGTCGCAAAAAATTGATCTGGCGCAAAGTGGCCCCCTATATATTCCTTTGGTGGCATAGGCTTGGCTGGCCAGTTAGGTTCCAATAGAAACGACAGTGAACCCCAGCGCAGCCTGGGCCAGGACAGTGTGTCGCGCCAGGGGCGCGCCATGGACAAAGGACACATCATGAGCTTTCTTGAACAAACCATCTGGACCGTATTGGGCTATGGCGTCATGCCCTTCATCTTCCTGAGCGGCTTCGTGGCGGTGGCGGTGACCTGTTGCGTGTTGCTCAATGCGTTCGGGGTGCAATCCGCCGAGAAGTGAGACCAGGGGGCTGACGCGGAGCCAAGGGCCCTCATCCCCCGTCTCTTGTGCCATGCCGGTCCCAGGACCGGCATTGTTCGTTGTAGGCCCCCCTGATACGGGGCGGGGTGTGCAAGGGGCTCGAAGCTGCTCGCAAATTTGATTACACTGGCGCCCAGCCCGCGTCGGGCCTCCCGTTTCGTCTCCCATAAGGTTTCTCATGGCTCTCAAGGCAACCGTATTCAAGGCTCAGATCTCCCTCTCCGACATGGACAGGGGGCTCTATCAGGACTTCTCCCTCACCCTGGCCCGTCACCCCTCCGAAACCGACGAGCGCATGATGATCCGCCTCGCCGCCTTTGCCTGGCATGCCGCCGAGCGGCTCGAATTCACCAAGGGGCTGTCGGCGGACGATGAGCCAGAGCTGTGGCGCAAGAACTATTCCGACGAGATTGAGCTCTGGATTGAACTGGGTCAGCCTGACGAGCGCCGCCTCAAGAAGGCGTGCAACCGCTCGCGCCAGGTGGTGCTCTATCTGTACGGCGGGCGCGGCACCAGAGTCTGGTGGAAACAGAACCAGGGCAAGCTCACCGCCCACGACAACCTCAGCATCATAGAGCTCAGCGACAGCCAGACCCTGCCGCTGGCGGCCCTGATCCAGCGCACCATGCAGCTCACCTGCACCATCTCGGACGGTCAGCTCTGGATCAGCAACGGCGATGCCGAGGTGACCCTGGATCCCCAGGTGTTGCACGGCAAGCAGGCGCGGGAGCTGGTCTGACGCATCGGCAGGCGTGTGTAAGCGACATAGCGGGGCAAAACAGCGGCAAAAAAGAACCGGATCCTGGGGCAGGATCCGGTCTCATTGGGGGAAAGGGTCACGCATAGGGCGCCTGGCTCATCCCTTCTTGTCATCGGCGAAGGTGATGTTGAGTTCGAGCACCGACAGCTCATCACTCTTCTGATCCAGTTGCACCGTCACCTTCTCGGGATCTATCTGCACGTACTTGCGAATGACGTCCAGGATATCCTGCTTGAGCTGGGGCAGGTAATCCGGCCCCCCTCTGGACGAGCGCTCATGGGCGACGATGATCTGCAGCCGCTCCTTGGCGGTCTGGGCCGTCGTCTGCTTCTTGGTGGAACGAAAATAATCAAAAATAGACATGCTTAACTCCCGAACAGACGGCTGAAGAAGCCCTTCTTCTCTTCTTGCAGGAAACGGAACTCGGTGGCGTCTCCCATCAGACGGGAAACGGCGTCTTCATAGGCCTTGCCCGCATCGGATTCTTTATCCAGGATGACGGGTTCGCCCGAGTTGGAGGCGCGCAGCACCGCCTGGGACTCGGGAATGACACCGAGCAGCGGAATGGCCAGGATCTCCTGCACGTCCTGCACGCTCAGCATGTCGCCACGACTGACCCGGGTCGGACAGTAGCGGGTGAGCAGCAGGTGCTCCTTGATGGGATCCTCGCCGCGCTCGGCCCGGCGGGACTTGGAAGCCAGGATGCCGAGGATCCGGTCCGAGTCGCGCACGGAAGAGACTTCCGGGTTGGTGGTGACGATGGCCTCGTCGGCGAAATAGAGCGCCATCAGGGCGCCGGACTCGATACCGGCGGGGGAGTCGCAGACGATGTATTCAAAGCCCATCTCTGCCAGTTGATCCAGTATCTTCTCGACCCCCTCCTTGGTGAGGGCGTCCTTGTCCCGGGTCTGGGAGGCGGGCAGGATGAAGAGGTGCTCGCTGCGCTTGTCCTTGATCAGGGCCTGGTTGAGGTTCGCCTCGCCATTGATGACGTTGACGAAGTCATACACCACGCGCCGCTCGCACCCCATGATGAGGTCAAGATTTCTCAGGCCAATATCGAAATCGATGACCACCGTCTTGTGGCCCCGCTGGGCCAGTCCCGTACTCAATGCCGCGCTGGTTGTGGTCTTGCCAACGCCACCTTTGCCGGACGTAACGACTATGATTCGCGCCATTCTCGCTTCCTTGTAACTCTATTTGATGCGGTCTATTCGGAGTTGTTCATTATCCAACCGGACATGGACCGGTTGCTGTATCAGGCCGGCTGGCAGTGCATCGCTGAGCTGAAAGGTGCCCGCGATGGAGAGGAGCTCGGCCTGCAATTGCTGGCAATAGATGCGGGCATCGCCATTACCGCGTGCCCCGGCTATTGCCCGGCCCCGCAGGGCCCCGTAGATATGAATGCTGTCATCGGCCAGGACTTCGGCACCCGGGCTCACCGAGCCGAGCACCACCAGGGAGGTGCCGGCCGCGTAGATCTGCTGGCCGGAACGCACCGGGCCGACATGGACCTTGCTGGCGAGCAGGGGGGTGGGCAGCGGTAGCTCGGTGGCGGCTTCGGGCAGGGTTATCTCGGCGGCCGGCTCGGCATCGGCCTTGCGGCTGCGTCCCGAGGCCATCACTGCCAGACCCGCCGCCTTGGCGGCTGTCTTCATGGCCTCATCCTTGGCCCCAGTGATGCCGACCAGCACGAAGTCTTCCGCTTCGACCAGGGCCTTGAGCTCGTCAAAATCCGGTTGCTGCGCGAGCTTTTCCACATTGAGCACCAGGGGGGCACAATTGAAAAAACGGGGCGCCAGCGCCACCTTGGCGGCCAATAACTGGCGTATCTTGTCCGGCGCGGCATCGTTGATATGCAACACAGAAATAGTGAAGGTGGTCCCTTTCAATTCGTTATCGCGCTCAACCATGACTTTCCCCGAGACAGAGACGGTAATCCGTTATTGTTATTGATTGCCTGATGTTATAGTTTGCCCACTTCCGAGGCAATAAACTCAGCGGATTATATCAATTTCCATGTTGTGTGCAGTCTATAAAAGTCGCAAAAAAGCGGACACCTATCTCTTTGTCGAAAAAAGAGATGATTTTTCCCGGGTTCCATCTCCCCTGATGCAGACCTTCGGCACCCCGCAACTGGTGCTGATGACCAGGCTCACCCCGGACAAGCCCCTGGGCATGGCGAGCGTGAGCCGGGTGATGGAGGCGCTGCGCCAGCAGGGCTTCTATCTGCAGGTGCCGCCGCCGGTGGAGAACCTGCTCGAGCAGCACAAGCTGGCGCAAGCCCGGCGCAAGGCCCCCTGATATTATCGGACGCCCCCTGTCGCCCCTCCCCGGGGCGCCTTCATCCCGGGCTTCGGTTGTTTCCCCCATATTGCCTCACCTTCCTGCCCTAATTATCCGGCTGACAGCCATGGCCTGGATAAATACCTCATCTGCCGCGAACGATAATGTCTTTCGCCTTCGAATGAGCCTTGAAAATATATTTTCAAACGGCGATAGACTTGTATAAATATACAGGTGTCATCCCTGTTCTTTATTGAGACACCGGATGCCCGAGGCATGGCGGGAGCGCGATTGAGAAGCCGGCTCCTGGGCTTAGCGAAAGCGCGCGGCAAGGGGCATGCCCGTCATGGGACGCCGGGCAGGCGAGGAGGGAGGGGGCGCAGCCTGGCGGGGAGGCGGGCGAAAGACGGGCAGCAAAAAGGCGGGAGATCCCGCCTTTTTCATTGCCACACGGCGTTGCCGCTTATTCGCAGGCGACCTGCATCACCTTGATGGCCAGGCCGCCGCGGGAGGTCTCGCGGTACTTGGAGTCCATGTCCTTGCCGGTGATGTACATGGTCTCGATCACCTTGTCCAGCGACACGCGCGGCTTGGAGGTGCGGCGCAGGGCCATGCGCGAGGCGTTGATCGCCTTCATGGAGGCGATGGCGTTGCGCTCGATGCAGGGCACCTGCACCTGGCCACCGACCGGATCACAGGTCAGACCCAGGTTGTGCTCCATGCCGATTTCGGCGGCTTCGCAGACGTGCTCAGGGCTGCCGCCCATCAGTTCGGTCAGGCCGGCAGCGGCCATGGAGCAGGAGACGCCCACCTCGCCCTGGCAGCCCACTTCGGCCCCCGAGATGGAGGCGTTCATCTTGTAGAGCATGCCGACGGCGGCGGCGGCCAGGTAGAAGCGGGTGTACTCTTCGCGGCCCACCGGCTGGATGAACTTGTCGTAGTAGGCCAGCACGGCGGGGATGATGCCGGCGGCGCCATTGGTCGGTGCCGTGACCACGCGGCCACCGGCGGCGTTCTCTTCACTCACCGCCAGGGCGAACATGTTGACCCAGTCGATGATGTTCATGGGGTCGCTCGACAGGCTCTCGTTGGTGGTGAGCTGGCGATAGAGGGGGGCGGCGCGACGGGGTACACGCAGCGGCCCGGAGAGCACACCCTCGGTGCGGCAGCCGCGCTCTATCCCTTCCCGCATGGTGGTCCAGATCTTGCCGAGCTTCTTGTAGATCTCTTCCGGGGTGTTGAAGCACTTCTCGTTCTCCATCATCAGGGAGGAGATGGAGAGACCGGTCTGGCTGCAATGGGCGATGAGCTCGGCGGCGCTCTTGAACGGGTAGTTGACCGCCATGTCGCCGCTGTCGGCCTTGCCGAAGTTCTCCTCGTCGACGATGAAGCCACCGCCGATGGAGTAGTAGGTCTTGCTGTAGGCCTTGGCATCTTCGATGAAGGCGGTCAGGGTCATGCCGTTTTCATGCAGGGGCAGGGCCTCGTCATGGAACACCATGGCATCGCGCGGGAAGCTGACGGTGTGGCAGTGCAGGCCGATGGGCAGGCGACCGGTCTGCTCGACCCGGGAGATGAACTCGGGGATGCCGTCGATATCGACATTTTCCGGCAGGTTGCCCGCCAGGCCCATGATGATGGCGGTGTCGGTATGGTGACCCTTGCCGGTCCAGGAGAGGGAGCCATAGACATCGACCTGGATCCGGGTGATGTCACGGATCTTGCCGCTCGCTCGCAGCTCGTCCACGAACTGCTTGGCCGCTTTCATCGGGCCCACAGTGTGGGAGGAGGAGGGGCCAACACCGATTTTGAAAATATCAAAAACGCTGATCATCTAGTAGTTACCTCTGGGTAGAAGCCGGCGCCTTGCCGGCTTGCAAAAGGGGGTGATCCATGGCGCTTGCGTCGTGACATCGCCCTAAGGTCCTGGACCTGGTAACGGCAGTGTAACGCGGTCTGCCTTAAAAAAAGTTGAAACAGGTCTATTTTTGTTGAACCAAAGGCCGCGAGTATAAAATTTATTTTGATGCTTATCCATTTTGTTAATCGTTTGGCAAACGTTTTGCGAAAAAATACCCGGCGAGGCCGGGTATTGGAGGAGAAATAGGATTCGTATGGCCTGTTCGCATCACGCCAGCCCTGGGCCGCTCCCCTTGCGTCTCCCTGGCAAGGGCAGGCTCTGGGGAGTCAACACTCGGTGATGTTCACCGCCAGACCCCCTCGGGCCGTCTCCTTGTACTTGGTCTTCATGTCGTTGCCGGTTTCCCACATGGTCTTGATCACCTTGTCCAGGGAGACCTTGTGCTCGCCGGTACCCCGCAGGGCGAGGCGGGCGGCGTTGATCGCCTTGACCGCCCCCATGGCGTTGCGCTCGATGCAAGGCACCTGCACCAGGCCGCCGACCGGATCGCAGGTGAGCCCCAGGTTGTGCTCCATGCCGATCTCGGCGGCATTCTCAACGATGGCGGGGCTGGCGCCGAGCAGCTCGGCCAGGGCCCCCGCCGCCATGGAGCAGGCCACGCCCACCTCGCCCTGGCAGCCCACCTCGGCCCCGGAGAGGGAGGCATTCTTCTTGTAGAGGATGCCGATGGCGGCGGCGGTGAGGAAGTAGCGCACCAGCAGCTCGTCATCCACGGTGCGCACGAAGCGATCATAGTAGTGCAGCACGGCGGGGATGATGCCGGCGGCGCCGTTGGTCGGTGCCGTGACCACCCGGCCCCCGGCGGCATTCTCCTCGTTGACGGCCAGGGCGAACAGGTCGACCCACTCCATCACCATCAGGGGATCCTTGTTGAAGTTGGTCTCGCAGCTGAGCTGACGGAAGAGGGCGGGGGCCCGTCTGCGCACCTTGAGCCCGCCGGGCAGCACCCCTTCGCTCTGGCAGCCCCGGGTCACGCAGCCCTGCATGGCGTGCCAGATCTTGCGCAGCCCCGTCACTATCTCCTGCTCGCTGCGAAACACCTTTTCGTTGGCCAGCATCAAGCCGGACACCGAGAGACCGCTCTCCTGGCAGTGGGCCAGCAGCTGGGCGCCGCTCTCGAACGGGTAGGGTATGGGGTGCGCCGCCTCGAAGGCTGCCGCCTCTTCCCGGGCGCTGGCGAAATGGCTCTCTTCTATGATGAAGCCGCCGCCGATGGAGTAGTAGGTCTGGGCCAGCAGCAGCTCGCTCCCCTCATAGGCGCGCAGGGTCATGCCGTTGGAGTGGGCGGGCAGGGTCTTGCGGCGGTTGAAGATGATGGCGCCACTGCGGGGGAAGGCGCTCGATTGCTCACCGGCCAGGGTGAGGGTCTGGCTGCGCTCCACGTCGGCGAGGAAGGCGGGGATCCCTTCGATATCGACGGTATCGGGCTCGAATCCCGCCAGCCCCAGGATGATCGCCTTGCCGGTGCCGTGCCCCTTGCCGGTCTGGCCGAGGGAGCCGTAGCACTCGGTCTCGACCCTGTGGGTGCGTGCCAGCAGATCCTGCGCCTTGAGCTGGGTCACGAAGGCGTGAGCCGCCCGCATGGGGCCGACCGTGTGGGAGGATGAGGGGCCTATTCCGATGGAAAACAGGTCGAAGACGCTGATCATGACATCACTCCGCTTATGGGTTTTGTCTAAACATTGTAAATTTTTTGTAGTCGTTGGGAAGGGGGGGAGGTGAGGGATGTGATGGCGCCATGAAAAAGGGCTGCCGAAGCAGCCCTTTGCGGGTTGGTATCCGGTCCGGCTTAGCCGAACAGCTGATACAGGATGGCGGAGATGGCAACCAGACCCATGGTGGTCACGAAGACGTTGCTGATCTGGCCCTGATACTTGGCCATGGCGGGTACGCGCTTGATGGCGTACATCGGCATGATGAAGAGTATGGTGGCGATGATGGGGCCACCCAGGGATTCGATCATGCCCAGAATGGAGGGGTTGACCACGGCGACGACCCAGAGGGTAAGGATGAAGAAGCCGATGATGATCATCTCGATCAGCTTGTGGTTCGGCTCCTTGTTGGCGCTGCGAATCTGCTGGACGATCAGGCCCTTGAGACCTTCACGGGCACCCAGATAGTGACCGAAGAAGGAGGATACGATGGCCACGAAGGCGACCAGGGGGCCGAAGTAGGAGATGAGCGGGCTCTCGTGCTGGTTGGCCAGATAGGAGAGTACGGCGATGTTCTGGGCCTTGGCTTCCGCCAGCTGTGCCGGGGTCAGGCTCATGACGCAGGAGAAGACGAAGAACATCACGAAGCCCAGCAGCAGCATGGCGGTGCGCTTCAGGATGGCATCGGACTTGGCCACGGCCTGGTCGCCATGGTCACGGCGCTGGGCCAGGGCGAAGCTGGAGATGGCCGGGCTGTGGTTGAAGGAGAACACCAGCACAGGGATGGTCAGCCACAGGGTAGTGGCAAAGTCCTTGCCGGAGGGAACCTGGGCCAGGGCGGCACCGGTCCAGTCCGGGATCAGGTAGAGGGAGATGCCCGCCAGGACGGCGATCAGGGGGTAGACCAGGAACTGGGTCACCTTGAGCATCAGCTTCTCACCGGCCAGCATCACGGACATCATGCCCATGATCAGCACGATGGAGAGGATCCAGCGCGGGGGGGCGGTCATCTGCAACTGGTTGACGATGAAGCTCTCGACCGTGTTGGTGATGCCGACACCGTAGATGAGGACGATGGGGTAGATGGCAAAGAAGTAGAGCAGGGTGATGAGCTTGCCGGCGCCGACGCCGAAGTGCTCTTCCACCACCTCGGTGATGTCCGCATTCGGCTGCTTGGAAGACAGCACGAAGCGGGCCAGGCCGCGGTGGGCCAGATAGGTCATGGGGCCGACCAGCAGCGCCATGCAGACCAGCGGCCAGAAGCCACCCATGCCGGCATTGATGGGCAGGAAGAGGATCCCTGCGCCGACGGCGGTACCAAACAGGCTGATGACCCAGGTAGTATCCTGTTTGCCCCAACCACGGGATTGAACGGAGCTTGTTCCTTGCTCCTTGGTGACCGCAGCGTCCTGTGCGTGAGTGACGGTATTTGACATGTGTCTGACCCCAGATGTGTGGTTTTTATAAATCCGGCGCAAGGATACTGTCTTTGCGGGTGAATTTGTTGATCAAATTCACTTTTCTACCGTCGAAACCCGCACTTTTTTATGGAAACGTGATCAAAAGAATAAAATTTCAATTTTTGTTTATCATTTCCAGTGTTATTTGAATGTTAAATCCCGATTTTTGCTCCCGAAAATGTAGCGATAGTGTTAAATGGCGATCTGGGCGGCCAGTTGCCGGATCATGCTGGCGGTCGCGCCCCAGATGTATCTGTGTTGCCAGGGGATCCAGTACAGGGTATCGCGGCGCCCCTGACGCTGCAGGGTCATGCTGATGTAGCGGGCAGGATCCAGCAGGTGATGAAGGGGCACCTCGAAGGCGGCGCTGACCTCATTCTCGTTGAGCCCGAGCCGGTAGTGCGGATCCAGCAGGCCGAGCACGGGCAGCACCTCGAATTGCGACACGGTCGGCAGCCTGGGCAGATGGCCGAGCAGGCGGATCTGGCTGGCGGGCACCCCTATCTCCTCCTCGGTTTCCCGCAGCGCCGTCCGGTAGAGGCTCTCATCCTCCGGATCCTGGCGCCCCCCGGGGAAGCTTATCTCCCCGGCGTGGTGGCGCAGGTGGCGGCTGCGCTCGGTCAGCAGCAGGTGCAGGCCGTCGGCGCGCGCCACCAGGGGCATCAGCACGGCGGCAGGATGAAGGCCGGGGCGGCTCGGGCGCACCAGGGCGGGGCTTGGCAGTTGCAGCAGGAAGCGGGTCAACAGGTCGCCATGGGTCATGGGTGCTCGTTCTCCAGCAGTGGCAGGATCCGCGCCAGCTTGTCGAAGGTCTCCTGATACTCTTCTTCTACCCGGGAGTCGGCGATGATGCCGCCACCGGCCCAGCAGTAGAGCTGCCCCCTGGCCGCCAGCAGGGTCCGGATGCAGATGCTGGTGTCCATGCGCCCATGCTGGCTCAGGTAGCCAATGCTGCCGCAATAGCCGTTGCGTCTGTGGGGTTCGAGCTCCTCGATGATCGCCATCGCCCGGATCTTGGGTGCCCCTGTGATGGAGCCCCCCGGGAAGCAGGCCCGCAGCAGATCCACCCCCTGCCAGGGGGCATCCAGCTCGCCATGGATGGTGGAGACCAGGTGATGGACGGCGGGAAAGGATTCGACCGCAAACAGCTGGGGGACGCTGACCGTGCCTGGCCGGCTCACCCGGCCTATGTCGTTGCGCAGCAGATCCACGATCATCAGATTCTCCGATCTGTCCTTGTCGGCGCTCGCCAGCTCGCGGGCTCTGGCTTCGTCCTGACGGGGATCGGCGGCGCGGGGGCGGGTGCCCTTGATGGGCTTGGTCTCGATATGGCGCCCGTCCAGCAACAGGAAGCGCTCGGGGGAGAGGCTCAGCACGGCGCTGCCAGGCAGGCGCAGGAAGGCGGAGAAAGGGGCACCATTGGCGGCGCGCAGCCGCAGATAGGCGGCCCACTCGTCCCCCTGGTAGGGGGCCTGGAAGCGCTGGGTCAGGTTGATCTGGTAGCAGTCTCCCGCCGCCAGATAGGCCTGGATGCGGGCAAACTTGTCGGCATACTGTTCGCGGCTCATGTTGCTCTGCCAGGGGCCGAGCAGGCGAAACGCCCTGGGCGCCACTTCCCCCTGGGCCTGCCACCAGGCGAGGCGGCGAGCCAGCCCGGGGGCATGACCCCAGTGCACCAGCTGCCAACCCCCTTGCTCCTTGTCATGGATGAGGGCCCAGTCATAGAGGCCGACTGCCATGTCGGGGATGGCCACATCCGCTTGGGCCTGTACCGGCAGGCGCTCGAAGCGGCGCCCCAGATCGTAGCCAAACAGCCCGAGCGCCCCGCCGATGAAGGGCAGGTCGTGGTCGCAGGCCTGCGTTTCGCCGAGCAGGCGGCGCTGGGTCTCGGCCAGCAGGGCGAGGGGATCCCCGCTCAGGTGCTGTTCCTCGCCTGCCTGGCAGAGCCGGGTCAGCTCCCCTTCGGTGGCGAGGGTCGCCAGGGGATCGGCCGTGATGATGTCGAAGCGATTGTCCTGGCCAAGGGGTCCCATGGATTCGAGCAGCATGGCCCAGGGCAGGTGTTGCAGCCGGGCAAACAGGGTCGCCGCGCTGCCGGTGTCCGGGAGAGGATGAATGTGCAGAGATGGTTTCATTTTTTGTTACACAGGCAACAGTTTGCGCGCTGGTCCCTAGCCGGTATGGGGTGGCAAGGGTATCATAGTGGCCGCGAATGTTAGAAAAAACACGCCGCGCCCTGACGTTGGAAGGGACTTGCATGCCCCTCTCTTTCCCTCTCTGGCGTGGCCAACATGGAAGCCCTTGCTTTGCCGACGTTCGCAAAGACAAGGACCAGTGAGGATGATATGAGCATCATAAGAAAACAGGATTTTATCGATTCCGTCGAAGGCGCCCTGCAGTACATCTCCTACTACCACCCCCTCGATTTCGTCCAGGCCGCCAAGGCCGCCTATGACCGCGAGATCAACCCGGCCGCCAAGGATGCCCTGGCCCAGATCCTGATCAACTCCCGCATGTCTGCCGAAGGGCATCGCCCTCTGTGCCAGGATACCGGCATCGTCACCTGCTTCGTCAAGATCGGCATGCAGGTGCAGTGGGACTCGGATCTCACAGTGCAGCAGATGGTGGACGAAGGGGTGCGTCGTGCCTACACCAACCCGGACAACCCGCTGCGAGCCAGCGTGCTCGCCGATCCGGCCGGCAGCCGCAAGAACACCAGGGACAACACCCCGGCCGTGGTGCACATCGACATGGTCCCCGGCAACAAGGTGGAGGTGAGCATCGCGGCCAAGGGGGGCGGATCCGAGAATAAATCCAAGATGGCGATGCTCAACCCCTCCGATGACATAGTCGAGTGGGTCTTGAAGACGGTGCCCACCATGGGCGCTGGCTGGTGCCCGCCCGGCATGCTGGGCATCGGCATCGGCGGCACCGCAGAGAAGGCGGCCGTGCTGGCCAAGGAAGCCCTGATGGAGCACATCGACATTCAGGAGCTGATCGCCCGCGGACCCGAGACCACAGAAGAGAAGCTGAGAGTCGCGCTCTATGACCAGGTCAACAAGCTGGGGATAGGTGCCCAGGGTCTGGGCGGCCTCACCACTGTGCTGGACGTGAAGGTCAAATCGGCGCCGACCCATGCCGCCTCCAAGCCCGTGGTGATGATCCCCAACTGCGCGGCCACCCGCCACGTCCACTTCGAGCTCGATGGCTCAGGCCCGGCGGAGCTGACTCCGCCGAGGCTGGAAGACTGGCCGGAGATCACCCGCGAGTCCGGTGGCAATGTGCGCCGGGTCAATGTTGACGGCATCACCAAGGCCGAGCTCGCCAGCTGGAAGAGTGGCGATACCGTGCTGCTTTCGGGCAAGATCCTCACCGGTCGCGACGCCGCCCACAAGCGCATCGCCGACATGCTGAAAAATGGCGAGGGCCTGCCGGAAGGGGTCGATTTCACCAACCGCTTCATCTATTACGTCGGCCCGGTCGATGCGGTACGCGATGAGGTGGTCGGCCCGGCCGGTCCCACCACCTCCACCCGGATGGATAAGTTCACCGACATGATGCTGGGGGAAACCGGCCTCATCGGCATGATAGGCAAGTCAGAGCGCGGCCCGAAAACCGTCGAGAGCATCCGCCAGCACCAGGCCGTCTATCTGATGGCCGTGGGGGGCGCCGCCTACCTGGTGGCCAAGGCGATCAAGAAGTCGCGGGTGGTGGCCTTTGCCGATCTGGGGATGGAAGCCATCTACGAGTTCGAGGTGGAAGACATGCCAGTGACAGTGGCGGTCGACTCCCAGGGCAACAATATCCACGAGACGGGCCCGGCCATCTGGTCCGCCAAGATTGCCGAGCTCGACGGCAAGCTCTCCTCCTGAGTCAGCAGACGGGGGGCTTGCCCCCTGTTATCACAAGCGGCGGCCCTCGGGCCGCCGCTCTGTTTTGGTGTATCCCTTCATGTGAGCTGAACAGCCGTCTTGCCGAGATCTTGCCAGATCAGTGCCTTGCGCGAGCGGGGCAGGGGGAGCAGGCTGGCAAACCGCTGAAACCGCTCAGGCTTTTCAGGGTACGCAAGCCTTTCAGGCTCTCCAGCTGCTCAATCCTTTC
Organism: Aeromonas bivalvium; assembly: GCF_000819765.1. Taxonomy (GTDB): domain Bacteria; phylum Pseudomonadota; class Gammaproteobacteria; order Enterobacterales; family Aeromonadaceae; genus Aeromonas; species Aeromonas bivalvium. The sequence goes on along the minus strand of NZ_CDBT01000044.1, from coordinate 62,292 downwards.
CAATGTCTCGACATCCTCACGCCCTCGTGGGTGAGCGGCGGCTAGGATTCAATGATTGAGGTAGACGTCCTGGTTGCCATAGTTCACGGCTGGCTCCTGGCTCGTCTCGCGCTGGAAGTAGTGGGTCAGCATCTCCTTGCCCTGGGTCAGCCGCAACAGGCGTTCGGTATCCAGGCTGATGGACTCGGGCAACCAGGTGACGACGGCGGCGCAGCGGCTGCGGTCGAGTGCCAGCTCCAGGGTGCGCTGCCAGTTCTTGATCTTGTGGCCATGGACCACCAGCACGTGGGCCGGATCTATGCCATGGGCCCGCAGCTGGGCGGCGACCGGCAGGCCGGGGGGCGCAATCAGCAGGATCCAGCCTCGCTTGGCCTGGCTTATCTCTCCCAGGGCGCCGAGCAGCTGGGCCCCATCGCCCATTGTCATGGCGGATGCGCCCGGACGGCGTGTCAGATGACGAGTCGGCCAGGGTTGGGTCAACCCGGCGGTCAGGGAGGCAAGGGGGCGGCTCATTGGCTGGTTCATCTGCTGTTTCCTGTATGAATGACCATGCTGTATGGGTATACAGTAGTTCTATCCAGTGCATTCGACAAGTCGTTTTTGCTCAAAAATGTGACGCAGCTAACCAAGATAAACGCCATCTCATTGATACCTAGCCGGTTTCTTCATCATGGCTTCGAACGCTTGTCGCCCGATAAATGGACAAAACCCGGCAGGGAGGCCATGGTTATACAGGGTTTAACAGGAGGAGCCATGTCATGGATGCCACGACTTTGCAGCGATTGGACGCCAACATCTTGCTCGGAATCGTCAACGAGAAACTGAGGCTGGAGTGTGACAATCTCGATGAACTGCTCGCCTACTACGACATGAGCGAGGATCAGCTGGCGACCCGCCTTGAACAGATCGGTTATCAGTACGATGGGGTGAGCAATCAGTTTAAATCCAGGCAGCTATGAGTCTGTTTTAACGCTGGATGATGAAAAGCAGCCGCTCGATGGGCGGCTGTTTTGTTGCGTTGTGAATGACTGATATTTGAAAACGATTTCAATTTTTCGGTTTATTTTCAGATATTTTCAAGCCAGGCCTTCAGCAGGTTCAATGTGAAACCACATTCCCGTGTAACAAGGAAGGTAAATAACGGTGATTAACTTAAAGTGACTGATTTTTATGGTTTTTGTTCTCTGGTGACAGGAAAGGGTTTTCATTGTTAAACTGTCACTTTCATACCTTAAACTGTGACGTGAGTTAACTTTTACGTTTGCAGCATTAGTTAATATTCCCCCGCCGGAATACCAATCTCAGATAACTAAAAAAATCGGCCCCTGGCGGGTAATCAAAATATTTAAGTAACGAAGGAAACAGCGTTATGGCTAGCAAGAAGAAGACAGAGCTGGATCTGCAACTGAACAAGGATCAACTCAAGGCGAGCATAGTGCGTCATCTGCGCTCCACCCTGGGTACCAGCGAGCAGAAGGCCTCGCCCCAGGCCTGGTGGAAGGCCACGGCCGCCGCCGTCAACGAACAGGTATACGAGCGCCTGACCCGTACCCAGCAGACCCACTTCAGCGAGGATACCCGGGCTATCCACTATTTCTCTGCCGAGTTTCTGATGGGGCGGCTGACCTCCAACAACCTACACAACCTCTCCCTCTATACCCTGTGCGAAGAGGCGTTGGCCGAGCTTGGCATCGAGCTGACCGACCTGTGCGAGCAGGAGCCGGACATGGCCCTCGGCAACGGTGGTCTGGGTCGCCTGGCGGCCTGCTTCATCGACTCCCTGGCGACCCTGAACTACCCGGCGGTGGGGTATGGCCTGCACTATGAGCACGGTCTGTTTCGCCAGGAGATCCAGGATGGCCGCCAGATAGAGCGTCCGGACTCCTGGCGTGAATATGGCAATCCCTGGGAGATCTGCCGTCCCGAGTCCGTGCAGGAGATCCCCCTGTATGGCTATGTGGAGACCCGTTTCTGCGAGAGCGGCGCCCTCAAGAAGGTGTGGCATGCCGGTCGCAAGATCAAAGGGGTGCCCTGGGATATCCCCGTGGTGGGTTTTGGCGGTCACACCGTCAACATACTGCGGCTGTGGGAGTCCCGCGCCTCCGAATTCTTCGACTGGGACGTGTTCAACGCCGGGGGCTATGTCGACTCCCAGGCCGAGAAGGCCCAGGCCGAGACCATCTCCAAGGTGCTCTACCCCAATGACGAGACGGATGCAGGCAAAGAGCTGCGCCTGATCCAGCAGTACTTCTTCTGCGCCTGCTCCATCAAGGACATCATGCGCCGCTACAAGCGGGTCCACGGCAGCGATTTTGGCAAGTTTGCCGCCCAGATTGCCATCCAGCTCAACGATACCCACCCGACCGTGGCCATCCCCGAGCTGATGCGGGTGCTGGTGGACGAGGAAGACTTGCACTGGGATGCCGCCTGGGCCATCTGCTATCAGGTCTTCTCCTACACCAACCACACCCTGCTGCCGGAAGCGCTGGAGAAGTGGAATGTCAGCCTGTTCGAGAAGGTGCTGCCCCGCCATCTGGAGATCATCTACGAGATCAACGCCCGCTTCCTCGGCGATCTGGTGGAACCCAAGTGGCCGGGAGACAACGCCATCAAGGCCAAGCTCTCCATCATCGAAGAAGGGGATGTGCGCAAGGTGCGCATGGGCAACCTGTGCGTCATCGGCTCCTCCAGGGTCAACGGCGTGGCCGAGATCCACTCCAAGCTGGTGAAAGAGGATCTCTTCCCGGAATTTGCCGCCCTCTGGCCCGAGAAGATGTGCAACGTCACCAACGGGGTCACCCCCCGCCGCTGGCTGCTGGCCTGCAACCCCGAGCTGGCCGCCCTCTACAACGAGGTGGTGGGCAAGGAGTGGCCGCTGCAACTGGACAAGCTGCGTGCCGTCACCCAGTTTGCCGATGACAAGGCATTCCAGCAGCAGTTCATGACCATCAAGCGCCACAACAAGGAGAAGCTGGTTAAGGTGATCAAGGCCGAGACCGGGATCGACGTGGATGCCAATGCCATCTTCGATATCCAGATCAAGCGTCTGCACGAGTACAAGCGCCAGCAGCTCAACCTCATCCACATCATGGCGCTCTACCGTCGCCTGCTGGCGAACCCGGACTATGACATGCACCCGCGGGTGTTCATCTTCGGCTCCAAGGCGGCGCCCGGTTACAAGCTGGCCAAGGACATCATCTACGCCATCAACAAGCTGGCGGAGCGGGTCAACAACGACGCCCGCATCCAGGGCAAGCTGAAAGTGGTGTTCATGCCGAACTACCGGGTGAGCCTGGCGGAGAAACTGATCCCGGCGGCGGATGTCTCCGAGCAGATCTCCACCGCAGGCTACGAGGCCTCGGGTACCGGCAACATGAAACTGGCTCTGAACGGCGCCATTACCATAGGCACCCTGGATGGGGCCAACATCGAGATCGCCGAAGAGGCGGGGGCCGACAACTGCGCCATCTTCGGGCTGACCGTGGACGAGGTGAAAGCCCTCAAGGCGCGCGGCTACAACCCCTATGACTTCTACTACGGCAACTCGGAGCTCAAGGCGGTGCTGGACTGGTTTGATACCGACTACTTCACGCCGGGCAAGCCGGGGGAACTCTCCTCCATCAAGCGCTCCCTGCTGGAAGGGGGGGATCCCTACCTGACCCTGGCGGACTTCGAGTCGTACTCCGAGGCGCACAAGCTGGTGGACACCTGGTATCGCGACCCGGCCCTGTGGGCCAGGAAGGCCATCATCAACTCGGCCACCATGGGCAAGTTCAACTCGGACCGTTCCATCCAGGATTATGTCGAGCGGATCTGGAAGCTCGAGCGTTGCAAGGTGGCTTGATACCGCCCTATGTCGCAGGCCCCCGCATCCCGGGGGCTTTTTTGTGCCTCTCGCCTGGCGAGGGCGCGAGTCGGGATCTTCCTGGGCGGGGCGAGCTGAACCAGGTCGTGCGGTGGTGTGGGAACTAGGTCAGAGAGATGAAAGGGATGTCATCCAGGCCACAGGCGGCGTGGGAGCCGACAGTGGAGGGGGGCTGGCCGGAAGCAGGGGGCGGAGCGGCCTGGGCTGTATGCTGCGACCGGGAACCGGGCCTGAGGAGCCCCCTGTCCTGGAAGGCGCAGGATGAGACTGGCGGCTGTCAGCCGGTGCAGGATCCCGGCTGGGATGGCTGGCGGCGCGCGAAAAAAAGCCCCCGCGAGGCGGGGGCCTGGGTGGGCCGGATCGGCGACGACTCAGAGGATGTCACCGACGAAGAAGGCCAGGATGGCCAGCAGCAGGGTGAACACCAGGTTCAGGGCCAGGCCGGCGCGCATCATCTCCCGCTGCTGGATATGGCCGCTGGCGAAGACGATGGCGTTGGGCGGGGTGGCGACCGGCAGCATGAAGGCGCAGGAGGCGCCGATGGCGATCAGCACCGACATCACCACGGGAGAGACCCCCAGTGCCTCGGCCACCCCGGCAAACAGCGGGATCAGCAGGGCGGCGGTGGCGGTGTTGGAGACCAGCTCGGTCAGGAACACCACGAAGGCGGCGAGGATCAGCAGCATGATGAAGAGGTTGGCATTGGCCAGCACGGCGGAGAGGTGCTCGGCCAGGAAGGCGCTGGTGCCCGTCGCCTTGAGAATGGCGCTCAAGGTCAGGCCACCCCCGAACAGCATCAGCACGCCCCAGTCTGTGTTCTGGTTGATGTCATCCCAGCTGGCGACCCGGCTGATGGCGATGGCGATGATGGCGCCGATGGCGATCAGGCTGTCGAACTGGGGAATGCCGCCGAGGGCCTTGGAGATGGGCTGGGAGCCTATCCAGAGCACGACGGTGACCAGGAAGATGACCAGGGTGGCCTTGCGATCCCGGCTCCAGTGAATGGTGACATGCTGGCTCTCGACCCTGTGGCTCAAGTCGGGACGGGTGACCAGATAGAGCAGGGCGATGCCGCAGGGCATCAGGATCAGCACCACTGGCATGCCGAACTTCATCCAGTCGGTGAAGCTGATCCCCATCTGGGCGGCGGCGATGGCATTGGGCGGGCTGCCGACCAGGGTACCTATGCCGCCGATGCTGGCGCTGTAGGCGATGCCCAGCAGCACGAACACGAAGGTGCGGCGATCCCGCTGGCTGTCGAGCTGGGCCAGCAGACCTATGCCCAGGGGCAGCATCATGGCGGCGGTGGCCGTGTTGCTGATCCACATGGACATGGCCGCCGTGATGGTGAACAGCAAGATGGCGCCCCAGATCAGATGACCTCTGGCCAGCTGCATCACCTTGGCGGCCATCAGCCGATCCAGCCCCTGCTTGGAGAGGGCGGCGGCCAGGGCAAACCCGCCGAAGAAGAGGAAGAGGATGGGGTTGGCAAAATCGGTGAGGGACTTGGCCATGTCAAACACCCCGAGCAGGGTGGCGAGCAGGGGGATGAGCAGGGCCGTGACGGTGACATGGAGCGCCTCGGTCAGCCAGAGAATGGCGATGAAGACCAGGATGCCGAGCCCCTTGTTGACCATGGGATCGAACGGGAGCCAGGCGAGCATGGCTGCCAGCAGCACTATGTTGGCGATGACGATGCCGGATTTGATATCGAACCAGCGTGGCGAGGGGGAGTGCCCGGGGGTGATCTCGGGGACGACATTGGGTTGCATAGGGTAGTCTCGGTTAATTTATGGTTGTTGTTGTGTTGCCGAGGTTACGACTGTTATGGCGTTTCAAACAGGGGCAGATCCGCAAATTTTGGGGAGGCTCACAGAGCTGTTTGCCTCCCTCACCAAAATGAAACATTTATGAAACAAGCTGTTATCAACTCGGCGCGCCATGCTGGGCCAACCACTGCCTGAATACCATCTTGGGCAGGGACCCGGATTGGCGGGCGACAAGCTCACCACGGCGAAACAGCAGCAGGGTCGGGATGCTGCGGATGCCGTAACGGGCGGCGATCTCGGGGGCCTGCTCGGTATCGAGCTTGATGAAGCGCACACCAGGCTCGAGTTCCCGGGCCACCTCGGCAAAGATGGGGGCGAACTGCTGGCAGGGGCCGCACCAGCTGGCCCAGCAGTCGACCACCACCGGTAGATCGGACTGGATCAGGCGCTCGAACCGGGCCGCATCGCCCTCTACGGGGGTAATGGCGAACAGGGCCTGGCCACAACGGCCGCATTTGGCGTCGGCCTGCAATTTCTCACTGGGCAGCCGATTGCGGGTCAGGCACTGGCTACAATAGGTGGTGATAAGGGTCATTGGGCGCTCTTTCATCGGTTATGCGTTGATTTATCACATCCATTTCACTTTCAGGGCTCGCTGGCGCTAACATGGGCGCACCTTGATACCTTGGGTCTTGCGGGAGTACGTCATAGATGGGAGTGAAAACGGGATGAATAATAACACAGGGTCCAACCGCCTGATCTTGTGTCTGGTCATGGTCACTCTGCTGCTGTTCAGCGGCTATTGCTGGCGCCTGCTCAGCCAGCAGCAACGGGCCTTCGACCTGAGTGTGGCGGCGGAACTCATCCTCAATCGGGTCAATACCGACACCGTCTATCTGCTCGGGCGCGAGCAGGCCAATGACGAACAGGTGCAGCAGCGTCTGGAGCAGCTCTCCGCCAATCTGGACCGGTTCGTGCGCAAGGTGCGTCAGGATCCGGACTCCGCCGCCGACCCCCATGCCCAGACCCTGCTCCATGACATCGAACGCTATCTGCACGACCTGACCCGTCTCTCCTCCATGGAGATGGGGCTCGAATACATAGAAAAACCCTTCCAGCAGCAGCTGAAAACCGTGTTGACGGATCACCAGGCGGATGCCGAGCTGATGGGGCAGGTGCGTACCCTGGCCCAGCGGCTGCACTACCTCAAGCGCAACTGGGATGAGGCGGACGGTCAGGCCGTTGAGCAGCTGTTGCAGCAGTTGAACGGCTCGGTGGCGCGGGTGCCGGCGCTGCGCAGCCTCATTGCGCTCAGCCAGGACGTGAGCGAGCAGGTCGCCAGCTACCATGAGCTGCGCAATCAGGTGATCGACATGCACGAGCTCGACGCCCTGGTGGCCTGGAAACAGAGCAAGATCCAGCAGGCGTCCGAGCTCAAGAGCCGCTTCTTCTTGCTGGTACTGGCCGGCGCCCTGATCTGCTTCTCCCTGGTGGCCCTGACCCTGTGGCGCCGCAACCTGAAACTGAGCGAACTTTCCCGGGAGACCGGCCTGCTGGCCCAGGCCAAGAGCGACTTTCTGGCCAACATGAGCCACGAGATCCGCACCCCCATGAATGCCATCATCGGCTTCAGCACCCTGGCGTTGCAGACCCCCCTCAGCCAGCAGCAACGGGACTACCTCGGCAAGATCAAGTCCTCCTCGGACACCCTGCTGCTGCTCATCAATGACATCCTGGACTTGACCAAGGTCGAGTCCGGCAAGCTCAGCCTTGAGGAGATCGATTTTGACCTGGCCGAGCAGATAGACTCCCTGGCGGGCATGTTTGCCGATCTGGCCGAGCGCAAGCAGGTCGAGGTGATCATCAACAAGTCTCCCGCCGTGCCCGACTTTCTGCGCGGGGATCCCCTGCGCCTCGGTCAGGTGCTGGTCAATCTGGTCAACAATGCCATCAAGTTCACCGAGCGCGGCGAGGTGGAGGTGGCCATCACCCTGGCCAGCGCCGACCCCATGCGGGTGCGGTTCAGCGTGCGGGACACCGGGATCGGCATCGCCGAGGAGAAGCAGGCGCAGCTGTTCCAGCCCTTCACCCAGCTGGAGGCGGGCAACACCCGCAAATATGGCGGCTCCGGGCTTGGGCTTAACATCTCCCAGCGGCTGGTGGAGCTGATGGGGGGCAAGATCTCGGTGCAGAGCAAGCCAGGGGTAGGCTCCCTGTTCCAGTTCGAGATCCCCATGAACAAGGCGGTGTATGGCGTCTCGGGACGGCGGGTCTTCTTCGAGCAGCAACCCCTCATCCTGGTCATGGACGACAACGAGCTGGTGCTGGAGCTCATCGGCGACATGCTGAGTCGCTCCGGCGCCAGGGTGATAGGGGTCAACAGCGTCTCGCGTGCCCGCGAGGTGCTGCGGGAGGAGGGGATCAACCTCAAGCTGGCCATCTTCGACTGGCGCATGGGCCAGGAGGATGGCCTGGATCTGGCGCTGGAGATGAGCCAGCACAGCCAGTGGCGGCTCATCCCCCTTCTGATGACCAGTGCCTGGGCGAAGGAGGGATTGCAGGCGCGCATGGAGAGCATGGGCCTGCACCACTTCCTTGCCAAGCCCATGACGGAGAACGCCCTGCTGGCCAAGGTGGATGAGCTGCTCAATGGCAGCTCCTTCGATGCCCACCTGCGCCAGGCAGAGGCCCAGGGGGATCAGCAGAATTTCCACGAACTGCTGCGGGGCACCCGGGTGCTGCTGGCGGAAGACAACAGGGTCAACCAGCAGCTCATCATCGAATACCTCAAGCGGGTCGAGGTGCAGGTTACCGTGGTCACCAATGGCCGTGAGGCGGTGGAGCGGGTCGCCGAGCAGCCGTTCGACGTCATCCTGATGGACTTGCAGATGCCGGTGCTGGACGGGCTGGATGCCACCCGCCAGATCCGCAAGATGGTGGACAAGCACGACGTGCCCATCATCGCCCTCACCGCCAGCGCCATGCCGGGGGACAGGGAGCGTTGCCTGGGGGTCGGCATGAACGGCTATGTGACCAAGCCGGTCAGCAAGCTGGATCTCTACAACAACCTGCTCCAGTGGCTCAAGCAGGCACCGGGCGAGCAGATGGTGACGGTCAAGCCCCCCGAGGCCATGGATCTGCTGGATCTGGCCGATGCCCTGCACCGGCTCGATCAGGACAGGGAGGCGCTGCATATCCTGTTCAAGCTGTTCATGTCCGAACACAAGGATGACCTGTGGGAGATCCGCAGCGCCCTGCGCCGCCAGGAGCCACAGGCGGCAATACGGCTGCTGCACACCCTCAAGGGCGTCTCGGCCAACCTCTCGGCCCGCCGTCTCCACATGATGGCGGCCGAGCTCGAGTGGCGACTGCATCAGGCAGAGGCACTGAGCGAAGCGGATCTGACCCGGTTGCAGCACATCTTCAACCAGACCCGGGAGCGGGTGTCGCACTGCCTGCTGGTGGCAGATGGCAGGGAGAGGTCGGAAGCGGACGAGGGGCGATCGCCCCGGCCATAATGGCAGTCAATGCCAGGGAGGGGCCGACAGGCCCCTCCCTGTTTTCATCTGGAGACGGTTGCAGGGGGACATCAAATGGCAATTATTCTCATGGTCACCACTTCGCGCTATCATGCTGGCGCTGTGACCATGCCCGTTCGGGCACCTTTTCTGCCCGTCGAGCGGGCCCTTGCCTGTGGCACCGCCTTCATCATCAAGGATCTTGCGTGAGCGTATTTCTTCGTCTGGGTTGGTTTTTCAAGGAGCAGTGGCGGCGTTATCTCATCGCCATCTCCCTGCTGGCGCTGGTGGCCGTGCTGACGGCCATCCCCCCGAAAATCGTGGGCTGGGTGGTCGATGGCATCGGCAGCGGCCGGCTCGATCAGGCCAGCCTGACCACGTATCTGCTCGGCCTGCTCGCCCTTGGCATCACCATCTATCTGCTGCGCTACGTCTGGCGGGTCATGCTGTTTGGGGCCTCCTACCGGCTCGCCTATGTGTTGCGCAACCGCCTGTTCACCCACTTCACCCGCATGAGTCCGGATTTTTACCAGCGCCATCGCACCGGGGATCTGATGGCCCACGCCACCAACGACATCCAGGCGGTGGAGATGACGGCGGGGGAAGGGGTGCTGACCCTGGTGGACTCCATCATGGTGGGGGCCCTGGTGCTCACCATCATGTGCAGCCAGTACTCCTGGCAGCTGACCCTGCTCTCCCTGCTGCCCCTGCCGGTGATGGCCTACTTCATGAACCGCTTCGGCAAGCAGATCTACAAGGCGTTCAAGGCGGCCCAGGGGGCCTTCTCCCGCCTCAACAACAAGACCCAGGAGGCCCTCTCCGGGGTGCGGGTGCTCAAGTCCTATGCGGTGGAGTCCCTGGAAGATCAGGGTTTTGCCGCCCTGACCCGGGAGGCGGGGGAGCGCAACATGGCGGTGGCTCGCATCGATGCCAAGTTCGACCCCGTGATTTACCTGTGCATCGGCTGCTCCTACTTCCTGGCGGTGGCCGGCGGCAGCGCCCTGGTGCTCCAGGATGAGCTGACCCTGGGGCAGCTCACCAGCTTCACCATGTATCTGGGCCAGCTCATCTGGCCCATGTTCGCCATCGCCTGGCTGTTCAACATCATAGAGCGGGGCAGCGCCGCCTATTCGCGCATCGAGCACCTGCTCGGCGAACACGGCGAGATCCGTGAACCCGAGGCTCCCGCCCCCCTCGTCACCCCCTTGCCGCTGCGGGTGCAGGGGCTGGGCTATGGCCAGCAGGGGCGCACCCTGCTGGCGGAGATCGACTTCACCCTGGCCAAGGGGGCCATGCTCGGCATAGTGGGGCGCACCGGCGCCGGCAAGAGCAGCCTGCTCAAGCTGCTGATGCGCCTGGCCAATCCGGGGACAGGGGGTATCTGGATGGGGGAGCAGGCCATCGAGACCCTGGCCCTCGGAGATCTCAGGCGTCAGTTCGCCTACGTGCCCCAGGAGCCGTTTCTGTTTTCCACCTCCATCGCCGCCAACATCGCCCTGGGCAGTCCGCAGGCGAGCCAGCAGGAGATAGAGCGGGTGGCCCGCATCGCCTGCGTGCACGATGACATCGTTCGTTTCCCCAAGGGGTATGAGACCGAGGTGGGGGAGAAGGGAGTGACCCTCTCCGGCGGCCAGAAACAGCGGATCGCCATCGCCCGGGCCCTGCTGCTGGGGGCTCCCATACTGGTGCTTGACGATGCTCTCTCCGCCGTGGATGCCCATACCGAGCAGCAGATACTGCTGGCGCTCAAGGGGCACAGACGGACCCTGATCCTGGTGAGCCACCGCATGACGGCGGTAGAGCAGGCCGACGAGATCCTGGTGCTGGCCCAGGGGCGGATCGCCGAGCGGGGCAATCATCAGACCCTGATGGCTCACCAGGGCTGGTATGCGGACATGGTCCGTTACCAGCGCCTGGAACAAGACGTGGAGGAGAGCCTGTGAACCCGACGTTCAAACGGTTATGGGGTGGCCTGCTGTGCTCCTTGCCTCTGAGTGAAACAGGCAATGAGGTGACTCTGTGAACCCGACTATCAAACGGTTATGGGGTGGCCTGTTGTGCGCCTTGCCTCTGAGTGAAACGGGCAGTGAGGTGAGTCTGTGAACCCGACTATCAAACGACTGCTTGCCTATTGTGCCGACTACCCGGTCTGGCTGGTGCAGGCCGGGGTCTGCCTGCTGCTGGCCACAGGGGCCGAGGTGGCGGGTCCCCTGCTCATCAAGCTCTTCATCGATGACTATCTGGCGCCGCGCCACCTGGACTGGCCGGTGATCGCCGCCCTGGCCGCCGGTTATCTGGGGTTACAGGTGCTCTCTGCCACCGGTTTCTACCTGCAATCCCTGCGTTTCAACCGCATCGCCCAGGCGGTGGTGCAGCGCCTGCGCGAGCAGGTGTTCGCCACCGCCATCCGGCTGCCCGCCCGCTATTTCGACCAGCATCGCTCGGGTTCCCTCATCTCTCGCATCACCAACGACACAGAGGCGATCATGAACCTCTATGTCCAGGTGATAGGGCTCCTGGTGCAAAAGCTGGTGCTCTTGTGCGGCATCCTCGTCTCCATGGCGCTGCTGGATGTGCGGCTGATGCTGGTGTGCGCCGCCCTGATCCCGGCGGTGGGCGCCGTGATGTGGCTCTACCAGAAGCTGAGCGTGCCCGTGGTGCGGGAGACCCGCAGCCTGCTCTCGGACATCAACAGCCGGCTCAACGAATCCCTGCAGGGGATGCCGGTGATCCAGGCCATGGTGCAGGAGGTGCGCTTCGCCAATGCCTTTGCCGAGGTGAACCAGCAGCACTGGCGCGCCCGGCTCAAGAGCCTGAAGATCAACGGCATACTGCTGCGCCCCCTCATCGATCTCTTCTACATGATGGTGCTCATCGGCCTGCTCGCCCTGTTCGCCCACGAGGGGCTGAGCACGGGCGGCGCCATCCAGGTGGGGGTGCTCTACGCCTTCATCAGCTACCTGGGGCGCATGATAGAGCCCCTCATCGAGATGACCAACCAGCTCAACCAGTTGCAGCAGGCCATGGTGGCGGGGGAGCGGGTGTTCGCCCTGCAAGACGAGGCGCGCGAGAGCACCCGGGGCGCCAGTGCCGAGCTGGCCGGCCGGGTCAGCTTCCAGGGAGTGAACTTCTCCTACGACGGGGAGCAGCCGGTGCTGCAAGGGGTGAGCTTCGACGTGGCACCCGGCCAGATGCTGGCCCTGGTGGGCCATACCGGCAGCGGCAAATCCACCATCATCAGTCTGCTGATGGGGTTCTATCCCATCGATGGCGGCGAGATACGCTTCGATGAGCGCCCCCTCTCGACCCTCTCCTTGAGCGCGGTGCGCCGCAGCATAGGTCTGGTGCAGCAGGATCCCTTCATCTTCGTCGGGACCTTGGCGGAAAACCTGCGCCTGGGACGCGAGGGCATCATGGATGCCCAGCTCTGGCAGGCGCTCGACGAGGTGCAGCTGGCCCGGTTTGTACGCTCCCTGCCCGATGGCCTGGATACCCTGATGGAGGAGGGGGGCAAGAACCTCTCCGCCGGCCAGCGCCAGCTGCTTTCGTTTGCCCGCGCCCTGGTGGGGGATCCCCGCATCCTCATCCTGGACGAGGCGACCGCGAGCGTGGACTCCCAGACCGAGCTCGCCCTCTCCCAGGCGCTCTCGGCGGCGCGTCGCGGCCGCACCACCATCGCCATTGCCCACCGCCTCTCCACCATCGTCGATGCGGACGAGATCCTGCTGCTCTCCCGCGGCCAGGTGATCGAACGGGGCTCGCACCAGGGCCTGATGGCCGAGCAGGGGCATTACGCCCAGCTGTTCGAGATGCAGAGCCAGGGGGCCTGGCTGGAGGAGAAGCGGGCCTGAGCCTGAACCCATGACAACAGCCGGCAGATGCCGGCTGTTTTCTTATCGGGATGCGCCTCAGACCGCGGCCTTGCTGCGCGCCTCCAGCTTGGGTTGCTGGGGCGGGAAGTCGTCGTGGAAGAAGGTGTCCGCTTCTTCAATTGGTGCCTTGCGCTGCTTCTGGATGACGGCGCCGAACGCCTGCTTGATGACGGGGTCGTTGAGGGCCTCGTAGTCGAACACGTTGGCGGCGTACGGGGAGTTGAAGTCGATGTCGACGAATTCGGCACTGGCACAGGCGGAGCTGAACTTGCCGTGGTGGCGGTCGACGTCGATTCGCTACTTGGGGCGTGAGTCTGCCATCGGCCTGGGTGATCCCTCATGGCAGGCGGAAAAGAGAGCTTGTCTATTGGGTAGGGGGCTGGCAACATTTCGGCTACATTCACTCATCGGATCAGTTTGCAATGGACCTGCAACGCTTCAAAGCCAATCTGGCACTGCGCCTCTTTGCCTGGCGCCATATCCCCGTCATCGGTTTTTGCGCCCCCGTCATCGAGCAGATGAACGCCAGGGCGCTGCGCATCCGCATTCCGCTGGGCTGGCGCACCCGCAACCACCTGGGCAGCATGTACTTCGGGGCACTCGCCACCGGCGCCGATCTGGTGGGGGGCTTGCTGGTGATGGAGAAGGGGCGGGCGCGGCGCAAGAAGGTGCATTTTGCCTTCAAGGATGTGCAGGGGGAGTTTTTGAAACGCCCGGAGGGGGACGTGCAGTTTGATTGCGAAGCGGGAGAGCTTATCGACGCCATGATAGACGAGTCCCTGGCGACGGGGCAGCGTATCAACCGCCCCATCCAGGTGGTGGCCACCTGTCCGTCGCGCAACGGGGATGAAGCCATGGCCCGCTTCGTGCTGACCCTCTCCATCAAGGCGAGCTGAGAGAGGTGGCAATCAGAGATCCCGGGGATCTTTTTTGTCACGGCATGCCTGGCCCGGTATAGGCGGTATGTCGTGCGCTGGGGCAAACAGAGGGTTGGCCCGCACAGCTCGGTCAGAGGATCTCGGGGGTGGGGGGCCCTTCCTTACTACTCCCTTTATGCCGCTCAAGTTGACCGCCAACCCGGCGACTGTGCTGGGCAGCTTGCAGCTTGGGAGGAAGATCTCGGGCTTAGAGGATCTCGGGGCTGACGCCTTCCTTCACCACGACCTTCATGCCGTTGAAGTTGACCACCTGCTCGGCCACTATCTTGCAGCGCTTGCGGGTCTCGACCTGACCGTCCACTTCCACCAGGCCCTCGGCCACCAGCGCCTTGGCGGCGCCGCCACAATCGGCCCACCCCTGATGCTTGATCAGGTCACACAAGGCAACGAAGGGGTGACCTTCGAGCAAAAACGTCTCCATGGGAAATCCTCTAGCTGGATGAATGCCTACACGGCAGGGCGGTCATTTTAGGCAGTTAGCCAGGGCAGGGAAAGGGCCTGGGCCCAATTGCCCCGAAAAAGGGGCGAGGGGCGCGGGGAAAACATCAGCCCGGCGAGGGCCGGGCTGATTGTGATTGTGCGCCTCCTTGCCTCAGGGCAGCTTGACCACCGCCTCCCCCGTCACGGCGAGGGCGCCGCCCTGGGTGAAGATGCGGGTGGCCAGGGTGGCGATGGGCTTGTCATCTCGCAGGGCAATCACCTCCACCTCCGCCGTCACCTCGTCCCCGACAAAGACCGGCTGCTTGAAGCTGAGGCTCTGGCCCAGGTAGATGCTCCCTTTCCCGGGCAACTGTTGCCCCAGCAGCCCGGAGAAGAGGCTGGCCAACAGCATGCCGTGGACGATGGGGCGCTCGAACACCGTCGTGGCGGCGAAGGCCGGATCCAGGTGCAGGGGGTTGAAATCCTCCGACAGGTCGGCGAAGGCCGCCACCTCGGCCGGGCCGAAGCACTTGGTCAGGCTCGCCTTCTGGCCCACGGCAAGGGGTTGTACGCTCATGCAGGTTCCTCCTCTGTGGCGCGGGCAAACACTGGGTTGAGCCGCACCTTGACATAGTGGCCGGGGGCGGGGGCCAGCCCCTCCTCAGGTACTCGCGCGGGGACGGGGTCCACCCCTTCGTCACTGCTCTGGATAAAGCCCATCATCTCGGGCCACCAGGAGCCGCCCTGGTGGGTCGCCCCAGCCAGCCACTGCTCCGGGCTCTCGGCCCCGGCCTCGCTCTGCCAGAAGCCGTACTTGTTGGCGGCAGGCGGGTTGATGATGCCGGCGATGTGGCCCGATTCCGTCAGGATGAAGCGCCGCTCGCCGCCAAACAGCGTCATGCCCTGCCAGGTGCCCTGCCAGAGGGCGATGTGATCGTCCACGGCGGAGACCAGCAGCACAGGGGTCTTCACCTTGGCGAGATCGATGCGGGTGTTGCGGATCCTGAGCTCCCCCTTCACCAGCTGGTTCTCCAGGTAGAGACGGCGCAGCAGGCTGTTGTGGGTCTTGCCTGCCACATGGGTGCTGTCGCTGTTCCAGTGCAGCAGATCGAAGGCCACCGGGCTTTGGCCCTTGAGGTAGCTGTCGATGTAGTAGTTCCAGTAGAGGCTGTTTTCTCGCAGCAGGCTGAAGGAGACCGCCAGCTGGCGCCCGTCCATGATGCCCTTGGCCTCATTTTGCGCCTCGAGCGCCGCTATGATGGGCTCGTGGATGAAGATGCCAAGCTCTCCGGGCTGGGAGAAATCCAGCAGGGTGGTGAACAGGGTGGCGCTACGCACCCGCTGCTTCTGGCGCCGCGCCGCCAGCCAGCCCATGGCCAAGGAGAGGGCAGTGCCGCCGATGCAGTAGCCGATGCCGTGCACCTCCCGCTCGCCGGTGGCCGCCTCCACGGCGTCCAGGGCGGCGATGACGCCGTCCACCACGTAGTCGTCGAGGTCGATGTTGGCCTGCTCCACCCCCGGGTTGCGCCAGGAGATCATGAATACCGTCTGGCCCTGGGCGACCAGCCAGGCCACCAGGGAGTTCTGGGGCCGCATGTCCATGATGTAGTACTTGTTGATGAAGGGGGGCACGATCAGTACCGGCGTCCTGGCCACCGTCTCCGTGGTCGGGCTGTACTGGATCAGCTCATAGAGCTCGGTGCGCTGCACCACCCGCCCCGGGGTGGTCGCCAGATCCCGGCCGAGCTCGAAGGCGGATTCGTCGGTCAGGCGGATGTTGAGCTGATCGGCGCTGCGCTCCAGATCTTCGGCCAGCAGGGCCAGCCCGCGCACCAGGTTCTGGCCGTCGGACTCCAGGGTCAGCTTGAGCAGCTCAGGGTTGGTCGCCAGGAAGTTGCTGGGGGCCATGGCGTTGACATACTGGCGGGTGAAAAAACGCAGCCTCTCCCGGCTTTTTTCAGGGACGCCCTCCAGGCATCCACCGAGGCCAGCAGGTGCCTGGCGGTGAGCAGGTAGGACTGCTTGAGGTAATCGAAAAGGGGTTGCTCGCTCCAGGCCTCGGCCTTGAAGCGGCGATCGCTGCGCTCCGGGGTGATCACGGGCTCGCTCGGCTGGCCTGCGCTCTTGAGCAGGGTGTGCTGCATCAGCTTGAGCTGATCCTGCCACCAGTTCATCTGGGCCTGGATCAGTTGCCAGGGCTGCTGGCTGCCCTGCTCCAGCACCTGGCCCAGATCGTCCAGATTGGTCTGCAGCAGGGCCTGGGCAGTGCGCTCGGTCTGGGCCTTGGCCATGGCCAGCAGCTTGTCGTTGTAGTGGGCCAGGGCCTCGAACAGCGGGCCGTAAGATGGTTGGCTCATGTGCTCTCCTTCACCCACACCCGGGGCGGGCAGGGGCCCGCGCGCTCGTCGTGGGGAGATGTGGCTGCCCGGACGGGCAGCCAGGGGTTATCAGGCCTTGCCCGTGCTCTTCTTGATGCCGTCTGCGGTCAGGGCATCCAGCTCTTCCTTGAACTGCAGGCCGAGGGCGTTCAGCTGCTGGATGTCATCCAGCATCTGGCGGGAGAGCTGGCTGGCGGTCTCCAGTTGCACCGTGCCGAGGGCAGCCAGGCTCTGGGCATCCTGCACCTTGCTCACGGCCTGCAACTGGTTGAACCCCAGTTCGGCGTAGGCATTGGCAGAAGCCAGTTGCAACCGGGTCAGCTGTTCGATGTTGCTGGCCAGCAGCTGGTTGTAGCGGGTGAGGGGGGCGGCAAAGCCTTGCATCTGCTCGGTAAAGCTCTTGAGGATATCCATGTTCATATGCGTCTCCATGTTGGCGGAACTGTGTCGTTGCGAGCCTGGGCTCTTTGTCGGGTACCGCGAATCATCCCTGTTCACGCGTCATCGGCTCTGTTCAAACGCGTGTTTGAGCATTCTGCAACCAAGGGCGACCAGATGTAAATGACATAAATGTTAATTTCTGTTTGAATTTTTCCGCGCGACAGAGGCCTGCCAGCCGGGAGGGACGGGAGGTGACGCACGGGATCCTGGACGCCCTCGTCTCCCGATCCGTGCACTGGTAGGCTGATATCCTCTCTCAGACCGCCCAAGGAATCCCCCGATGAAACCTCTCGCCCTGCTGCTCGGTTGCTCCGCCCTGGCCCTCGCCGGCATCGCCCACGCCAGCACCCCGATCCAGATCTCCCTGCCCGGGGTCAATCTGCCCTCGTCCAATCAGGTGGAAGGGGCACGGGCCTCCTTCCTCTATGGCCGCACCGGCCAGGTCAAGGGCATCGATCTGCCGGTGTTCGCCCTCTCGGACGTCAACAGTTTCACCGGCCTGCAGCTGGGGATCTTCTTTGGCGCGGGCCGGGTGCGTGATCAGTTCCAGGGGGTTGCCATCAATGCCGTCAACTGGCACGACGGCCAGGACAGAGGGGTGAACCTGGGCTTCGTCAACCTGACCAACAATGTGCAGGGGCTCAACTGGGGGGCGGTCAACATCGCCCGTGGCAATGCCCTGGCCAACGTCGGCTTCGTCAACTATGCCGAGCGCACCAGCTTCCAGATTGGTTTCGTCAATGCCACCAAGCACCTGGATGGCCTGCAGATAGGTCTGGCCAACTACGCCGAGAACGGCATCTTCCCCATACTGCCCCTCATCAACTTCAAGAAATCCTTCTAGGGGTCACCTTGCCCTTGCTTTAGGAGGGGCAGCCAGTACCCTGTGCTCCATCAAGGCTGCACAGAGGTAACAGGAGCATGACAGGGGAACACATGGACGCCATCGGCATCGGCTGGGACGTGAGGGGTTGGCAGGGCAATGCCCAGGCGGTGGCCGTGGTGGGCTGGCAGGCCCGCACGCAACAGTTGCACTGGCTCGGGATCTCCCCCCTGTTTCGGCTGAGCTCCCGGGTGGCGCCGGATCTGGATGCCCTGCTGCGCCCGGCCCTGCAAGACGAGGTTGCGCTGATGCAGGTGCTGGCCTGCCCGCGACTGGCGCTTGGCATCGACGCGCCGCTGGCCTTTCCCCGCGCCCTCGCCGAGTTGCTGGCGGGGCGGGGGAGCGACTTTCCCGTGCCCCAGCGGGAGATAGACAATCCTTATGCCTACCGGGATTGCGAGCGCTGGCTCCATGAGCGTTATGGCAAGAAGCCGCTCTCGGCCACTTTCGATCGGCTCGGCAACAACGCCACCCTGGCCCTCTCCATGCTGCCGCGCCTCGGGGATCTGCAACTGGTGCCAAGGCAGGTGAGGGAGGCCAAACGCGCGGTGCTGGAGGTCTATCCCGCCCTGGCCAAGGTGGGGGGCAAGGCCTCTGCGGTGCGGCCCGCACTGCAGCCCCATCTGCCGGCGTCCCTCATCCCGGGTACGGACCCCTATGATGCCGCTCTGTGCGCCCTGATGGCGCTGCAATATGCGGCCGACGGGGCGGTGGGCGCGCTGCCGCCCCTGCTGGCCCCTCCGGCCGACTTCCCCCGGGACGAGGGGTGGGTCTACCACTTCGCTCCCTGACCGGCTAACCCAGCCGCAGCAGCAAGACGCCGCCAAGCAGGGCGAGGGCAGCCAGCCATTTGCCACGGCCGAGGCGCTCTTGAAAGCAGACCGCGCCAATCAGGAAAGAGATGAGTATGCCGCTCTCGCGCAGGGCGCTGACCTGGGCCAGGGGCGCCTGGGTCATGGCCCACACCACGATGGCGTAAGCCAGGGTCGAGCAGGCGCCCCCCAGCAGGGCGAGGCGCCAGCCCCGCCTCAGTACCGGCCAGAGCGCCACCCCGAGGGCGCGGCGCGCCAGCGCCAGCATCAGGCCTCCCTCCAGCACCACCAACCAGAGCACATA
Source organism: Aeromonas bivalvium (assembly GCF_000819765.1). Classification (GTDB taxonomy): domain Bacteria; phylum Pseudomonadota; class Gammaproteobacteria; order Enterobacterales; family Aeromonadaceae; genus Aeromonas; species Aeromonas bivalvium. The sequence continues at coordinate 43,092 of NZ_CDBT01000044.1, read as the reverse complement.
GGCCACCGGCTGATCGCCGCTGGCCCGAGCCCCCATGCCATCGACCAGGGTGTAGCAGGCGATGAGGCCGGCGCACAGCCAGGCGCTGGGATCCTGCCTGTCCATCCCCTTGAGTCCAAGCAGGATGAGTGCGGCGGCGATGAGGGCGATGCCCGCCAGGGCCGTACCCTGCGGCATGCCTTCGAGCAGCAGCGAGGGGATGAACAGCAGCAGGATGGCGCCGCCGCGCATCAGGGTATAGCGCTGGGCCAGGGATCCCGCCCCATAGGCGCGGGCCAGCAGCTGGTAATAACCGACGTGAAGCAGGGCCGAGACCAGCAGAAAGGGCCAGGCGGCCGGGGCGGGCGGGGGCTGCCAGGGCAGCAGGGGCAGGGCGATGAGGGCGCAGCCCTGGCTGACCAGCAGCGTCATGGCGCTTTTGTCGCGGGCGCCCTTGATCAGGGCATTCCAGCCCACGTGGAGCAGGGCCGAGCCGAGCACCAGACTGAAGACGAGGGGGGACATAGGACTCCAATGTACTCAGTGATACGGACAGGGCCAACTGGCCCTGTCTCTTGCTTGCCCTTGATTCAGCGCTGACGCCAGCGCTGGGTGCGCAGCCCAAGGAGGTGGGCCAGCAGGAAATAGACCCCCTTGGCCGCCATGGCGGTGAACAGCAAGAGCACGGCCATGGCGGCGGCGCTGCCGGTCTGGCCCGCATCGTCCAGGTTGAGGATGGCGATGGCGGCAGGCAGGGTATCGGGGGCGTAGAGGAAGACCAGGGCCGAGGTGGTGGTCAGGGCATTGACGAACAGATAGATGGCGACGTCGAGCAGGGCCGGACTGCACACCGGCAGCGTGATGCGCCAGAAGGTGAGGTAGCGGGGCAGCTTGAGGGAGCTGGCCACCGTCTCTATCTCGCTCGGCAGCTGCTTGAGGGCGGCCTGCATCGTCATCTGGCCGACCGTGTAGTAGTGGCACAGGGAGTTGATGACCAGCAGGGTCATGGTGCCGTAGAGCAGGGAGAGGGGATTGCCTGGCTGGTTGAAGAAGAAGATGTAGCCCAGCCCCAGCACCATGCCGGGCACCGCCATGGGCAGCAGCCCCAGCAGGCTGATGAGGCGGCGCAGCCAGCCAAAGCCGTCCACCTTCTCCACCAGGTAACTGCCCAGCATCACCAGGGCACTGCCAAACAGGGCGACCCCGGCCGCCAGGGTGAGGGAGTTGAACCAGGGTTGCCAGCCATAGGGGGTGGTGCTGGCAAAGTCATAATGACGCAGGCTGAGCCCCAGATCCCAGGGCCAGAAGCTGACCAGGGAGCCATAGATGGCGACCCCTATCAGGGTGACGATGAAGAGGGCGATGAGGGAGCAGAACACCAGGCAGCAGCCATCCCGCAGGGCATGGGGGACGGGGCGGTAAATGACGGCGTTGCTGGCCAGCTGCCCCCGCTGGCGACGGGCGAGCCAGCGATCCAGGCCGAAGGCGAGCAGGGCGGGCAGCAGCAGGAAGACGCTGGTGACCGCGCCCATGGTGAAGTTCTGCTGGCCGACCACCTGCTTGAAGATGTCGGTGGCGAGCAGGGAATATTGACCCCCGATCACCTTGGCAACGGCAAAGTCGCACACCGCCAGGGTGAACACCAGTACCAGGGCGCTGAGGATGCCGTAACGGGCATTGGCCAGGGTGATGAGCACGAAACGGCGCCAGCTCGGCAGCTTGAGCACCCGGGCGGCCTCGTAGAGGCGCGCATCCGCTGTGCCGAGGGTGGTGCAGAGCAGCATGAGGGCATGGGGAAAACACCAGAAACCCAGGCCGAGCAGTATGCCGATGGGGCCATAGATGGACTCCCCCATCAGCCAGGATTTAAGCATGCCCTGGTTGCCGAACAGATAGATGAGGCTGATGGCGGGCAGCAGGGAAGGGGCCAGGATCGGCAGGTTGGCCAAGAGGCGAAACCATCGCCGCCCCGGCATGCAGCTGCGGGTCAGGGCGAAGGCGTAGCCGAAGGCGAGCACCACCACCCCGACGCTCACCGCGAGCCCGATCAGCAGGGTGTGACCGGCGGAGGAGCGCAGCTGGGGGGCGGCGAGATAGTGCTGAAAGTTGGCCAGGCCGACGAACTGGCCGCCGGCATCCTGCACGCTCTTTTGCAGCATGGCCAGCAGGGGGGCGGCCAGCCCCAGCAGCAGGAAGAGGCTGACCGCGAGCAAGAGCACCAGGGCCAGCAGGCGATCCGCACGCCACTGGGCGCGCTCGGACAGGAAGAGGGTCGGCATGGGGACTCCGAACAGGCGCAAAGGCTCAGACTGGGGGCGAGGGGAATTCAGGCGTGGCATGTGGGCTCCGGGCGAAAATGGTGCAGCTGATCCCGGGGGATCTCCAGATGCAGGCGGCGACCTGGGGCGAGATCCAGCGCCGCCACCTCCCGCAGAGGCACATTGACCTGCAGCGGCTCGGCCAGGGCCGCGTGGTGGCAGGCGACCCGCACGTGATTGCCCTGGAAGGCGCAATCCGAGATCTCGACCGGCAGTTGTCCTCCTAAAGATGAGAGGCGCAGTGCCTCCGGGCGAATGCCGAGCTCGCCGCCTATCCCTTCCCCCGGGCAGGCGAGCTGGCCTGGCAGGAAGTTCATCTGACCGACGAAGTTGGCGACGAAGCGACTGGCCGGGGCCCGGTAGATCTCCTCCGGGGTGCCGAACTGTTCGATGCGCCCGGCGTTCATCACCAGGATGCGATCGGCCATGGTGAGCGCCTCCTCCTGATCATGGGTCACCATGATGGTGGTGATGCCAAGGCGCCGCTGCAGGCGCTTGATCTCGTCGCGCAGATGGACCCGCACCTTGGCATCCAGGGCCGAGAGGGGCTCGTCGAGCAGCAAGAGGCCGGGAGAGAGGATCAGTGCCCGGGCCAGGGCGACTCGCTGCTGCTGGCCGCCGGAGAGCTGGGCCGGGTACTTCGCCTTGGCCGCCTCCAGATGGACCAGGGCCAGCCACTCGTCGACCCGGGCGGTGATGGTCTGGCTCGGCAGCTTCTGCTGGCGCAGGCCGATGGCGATGTTCTCGGCCACTGTCAGGTTGGGGAACAGGGCATAGGACTGGAAGACAATGCCAAAGTCGCGAGCCTCTGGGGGGAGCAGGGTGACATCCTGGCCTCCCTGGCGGATGCTGCCGCTGCTCGGGGTCTCCAGCCCGGCGATCATCCGCAGCATGGTGGTCTTGCCGCAGCCGGAGGGGCCGAGGAAGCAGACGAACTCCCCCGCCTCGATGGAAAGAGAGAGGGGGTTGACGGCGGTGAAGCCATCGAAGTGTTTGGAGATATGTTCGAGTTGCAGATAGGCGCTCATCAGAGGACTCCTTCTTGGTGTAGACCAGATTGTCCCGTCGCCAGGTTGCAGCTTGATGACAATGAGGTGGCGGGGCGAAAAAGAGCCCGCCGAAATAAAGAGAGCGGCGCCCCTGGGCGCCGCTCTTGCTGTGTCCTGGCTGCGGGCGTTGTGCCGCCCGCAGTCCGGATCACTGGGCCTCGGACTTGCCGTCGAAGCGGCTGCTCCAGTCGGCGAGGATCTGAGTGCGCTCCCTGGCCATCTTGGCGAAATCGAGGGGGATCATCGCCTGCTTCACGTCCGGGTAGTTGGGCACAGGTTTGCTCAGGGCTGCTATGCCCACCACGGGGTAGTTCTGGCTGTAGAGGCGGTTGGCGCTCTCGCCGATGGACCAGTCCACCAGGGTCTTGGCGGCGGCGGATCCTTCGTTGACCAGGGCCACGGATTCGGTGTCCCAGCCGATGCCGCCCTTGGGCAGGATCACGCTGATAGGGGCCCCCTGGGTCTTGAGTTTGGCGCCCCGCAGGCTCATGGAGATGCCCGCCAGCACCTCGCCCTGGGCCGCCTGCACGCAGGGCTTGGAGCCAGAGTGGGTGTACTGGGCTATGTTGCCGTGCAGTTTTTCCATGTAGGCCCAGCCCTTGTCATCCCCCAGGCTCTGCAACCAGGCCGCGACCATCATGAAGCCGGTGCCGGAAGAGGCGGGGTTGGGCATGGCGATCCTCCCCTTGAATTCGGGCTTGAGCAGATCCTCCCAGCTGGTGGGAGCCGGGATGCCGAGGGACTTGCCCATGGCCTCGTTGAAGCAGACGGCGTTGAAGAAGGCGTCGTTGCCATACCAGGCCGGGTTCGCCTGCGGGTCGCGCAGACCCGGATCCAGGGCCTCGGCACCGGCGGGCAGGTAGGGCTTGATCACCCCTTCCTGCTTGAGCAGGGCGAGGGAGGATCCCGCCAGTCCCCATACCACATCGGCCTGGGGCCGCGCCTTCTCGGCCAGCAGCTTGGCGGTGATGACCCCGGTGGAGTCGCGCACCCACTTGATCTCGATGTCGGGGTGGGCCTGTTCGAAGGCCTGCTGATAGGGCCCCATGATGTCGGTCTCAAACGCCGTGTAGACGGTCAACACCTCCTTGGCGTGGGCGGTCGTGGCGAGGGTCATCATGCCCAGCAGGGCGGCGAGCTTGGTCATCTTCATCGAACTTTCCCTATTGCGGTGGAGTGGGGAGACAGGAGCGGGAGACCCGATCCGCCAATCTGGTTCATACCAGATGGTTGGATTGGCATGCTAGGAAGGGAAAATGACGGTTGGATGACGGCATCATGGCAATCCTGTGACCCTTGTCTGTCGCCGAAAAAGGATGGTGTGCGGGCTATGTGAAGCTTTGATGAAGATTGGCGGCGGGTGCTTTACCCCCGCAGATGGGCCCCATACCATGGCGCTAAATGGTATAGACCAGTGTCGATGACCACTCCCCTAGCTGCCGACGATGAGGCCATATGAACAAGGACAACCCCTATCTGCTGCTGACCCCGGGTCCGCTCTCTACCTCCCGCACCGTGCGTGAAGCCATGCTCAAGGATTGGTGTACCTGGGATGACGACTACAACCTGGGGGTGGTGCAGGCCATCCGTGCCCGGCTGGAGGCGCTGACCGGCTACCCGGATCTCTACAGCAGCGTCTTGATGCAGGGGTCGGGCACCGCCAGCGTCGAGGCGTGCCTGGGCAGCGTGATCGGCCAGAACCACAAGCTGCTGATCGTCGACAACGGCGCCTATGGTGCCCGCATGGTGGAGATAGCCCGCAGGCTCAACATACTCCATCGGGTCTACCAGCTGGACGAGTGCCAGCCGGCCGATCCCGAGGAGCTGGCCCGCCTGCTGGCCGAGGATGACACCATCAGCCATGTGGCCATGGTGCACTGCGAGACCACCACAGGCCTGCTCAACCCCCTGGAGGCCGTTGGCCGGGTGGTGCAGCAGGCGGGGCGCTGCTTCATCGTCGATGCCATGTCGAGCTTTGGCGGCATTCCCATCGATTTTCAGCGCGCCGGCATCGACTTTCTGATCAGCTCGGCCAACAAGTGCATCCAGGGTGTGCCCGGTTTTGGTCTGGTGCTGGCCAGGCGCAGCCGCCTGCTGGCCTGCGAGGGGCAGGCCCGCTCCCTCTCCCTGGATCTGTTCGATCAATGGCGGGTGATGGAGCAGGGGGGCGGCAAGTGGCGCTTCACCAGCCCGACCCATGTGGTGCGCGCCTTCCATCAGGCGCTGCTGGAGCTGGAGCAGGAGGGGGGCGTCGCCGCCCGTCATGCCCGCTATTGCGAGAACCAGCGCCGCCTGGTGGCAGGCATGGTGGCCCTGGGCTTTGAGCCCCTGCTCGATGAGGCGCTGATGTCCCCCATCATCACCTCCTTCCTGGCACCGACGGCGCCGGGTTACGACTTCAAGGGCTTCTACGAGCGGCTCAAGGGGGTGGGGTTTGTCATCTATCCGGGCAAGGTCTCCCGGGCCGACTGTTTTCGCATCGGCAACATAGGGGATGTCTATCCCGCTGACATGGACCGCCTGCTGGCTGCCGTGGCCGCCCACAGCGACTGGCAAGCCTGAGCGGGCCGGCGGTTACCATCCCTCGCGTGCCCGCAGCCCGGGCCATCCATCCATGACGACGGCAAGGTCACCCTTGCCAGGAGAGCACAATGAACAAGCAGTCAGTGAACAAGCAAGTGGAAGCCGTGATCCTCGACTGGGCCGGTACCGTGGTCGATTTCGGCTCCTTCGCTCCCACCAGCATCTTTGTCGAGGCATTCGCCCGCGCCTATGAATTCGAGGTGACCCTGGCCGAGGCCAGGGTGCCCATGGGCCTTGGCAAGTGGGACCATATCCAGGCCCTGGGTCGCCTGCCCGAGGTGGATGCGCGCTGGCGCGCCCGCTTCGGCCATTCCATGAGCGAGGCCGAGGTCGATACCCTCTATCACACCTTCATGCCCTTGCAGCGGGCCAAGGTGGCCGAGTTCGCCGAGCCCATCCCGGGGGCCCTGGCCACCATCGCCTGGCTGAGGGGGCGGGGCATCAAGATAGGCTCCTGCTCCGGCTACCCGAGAACCGTGATGGAGGCCCTGTTGCCCGCCGCCAGGGACGCGGGTTACCGCCCGGATCATGTGGTGGCCACCGACGATCTGCCCGCAGGGGGCAGGCCCGGCCCCTGGATGGCGCTGGCCAACGTCAATGCCCTTGGGGTGGGCTCGGTGCAGGCCTGCATCAAGGTGGACGATGCGGCCCCCGGCATAGAGGAGGGGATCAACGCCGGCATGTGGACGGTCGGCCTGACTCTTTCCGGCAACGAGGCGGGCCTCACCCTGGCCGAGTATCAGGCCGCCAGCCCGGCGACCCTGGCGGCTTGCCGCGCCAAGGCGGCTCCCAGGTTGCAACAGGCGGGGGCCCACTATCTGATCGACACCCTGGCCTCCCTGCCCGCCGTGGTGGCCGAGATCAATCGCCGCCTGGAGGCGGGGGAGAAACCCTGAGTCACAGCTCCGTCAGCACGTCACATACGACAAGAGGCCCGCGCAGCGGGCCTCACCGTCTGAGGGACAAACTGGCGGTCTGCGGATGCCGGGCATGCAAGCAGGTTGTGGCGCCCCATGGGTTGGCCCGGTGGGCGCCCGGCTGCGACTCACACTCCTTCATGGGCTTGATGCTCTGTATCCGCTCTATCCGATGTCAGGCGCCTTTCCGTGCTTCTCTTCCCTCGTTCATTCTCTCTTCGCACGCACCATGGGCCTTGGGCGCAGTGCCCTGGTCCCCTATCAGGGGCATCAGCGCCGGGATACGCGGTTGCTGGAGTGAAAAATCATCACATATGCCATCAAACCTAGATCGTCAGTCAAGAGCAGGCCGTCGACAGGGCGGGGCCAGGGCGAAAGGATCGCCGCGTTTATGGCGGGTCAGCGAGGCGCGAGTGGCGCAGAGCAAGAAGAGGGAGCCGCAGTGCTGAGTTGCAGAGGGAGACAAGCAGGTGAGCTGTAGTGACAGGGGTGAAAGGGCGAGCCGGAATGAAAGGGCAAACACTAATCCTGGCTGATGAAAACCAGCAATCCATGGACACCTGAGAGCCGCTTCTCGACCTCATCGTGCTGTTCCCTGCATCCGACATGGGCCCAGGCGCCACCCCGGCAAAGCGGGGGGGCGCCAAGGGGGGAGTGGCGCGAACTCAGCCCTTGTCCGCCTTGCCGGCGGCATCGGCGAGGCGGGCAAGGTGGCGAGCCCAGGAGGGCACGGGGCGCCCCTCGTCCTCGGCCTGTTCCTTGCGAAGGATGGCGCGGCGCACCAGGTTGGCGCCGAGCCAGCGTATTGGCTCCGGTGGGAACTGGCCCCGGGGGCCCCTTGCCAGGGAGCAGTGGCGCCACTCGTTGTCGAGATCCAGCGCCAGGGCGGCGAGGATCTCCCCGCCCATCCAGCTTTGCACCACGCCGTTGCCCGAATACCCGGCGCCATAGAGGACATTGGGGTGATCCTCGAGATGGCCGAAGAAGGGCAGACCGGTGGCGCTGCGATCAGAAGGGCCGGTCCAGCTGGCGGCGATGGGCAGATCCGCGAGGGAGGGAAAGAAGCCGTCGAGGCGGCGGCGCAGATCGGCGGCGAAGGCGCTGGGGCGATCGAACCAGGGATGGAGGCGGTTGGCAAACGCAAAGCGGTTGCCCCCCTTGCCCAGCATGAGGCGACCGGCCGGGGTACGGCGGTAATAGTGCACGAAGGTGCGGCCATCCACCACGCTGATCCCGTCCGTCAGTCCCAGTGCGTCGAGGCGCTCGGGGGCGGGATCCGTGATCACCATGTCGGAGGAGACCAGGATCAGGTTGCGGGAGAACTGGCGGCACTGGCGCGGCAGCCAGGCGTTGATGGCGAGGATCACCTTGTCGGCCCTGACGCTGCCAAGGGGGGTCTCGAGCAGGGGCCTGGCGCCGTACACCAGCCGGGTCATGGGGGTCTGTTCATGGATGACAATGCCGAGGGCCAGGGCGACCCGGCGCAACCCGCGCACCAGCAGGGCGGGTTGCACGCTGCCCGCCGCCGGGCTGAAGTGGCCCGCCAGGTGAGCCTTGGAGCCAGCGCGGGCCTGCACCTCTTCCGGGGGCAGGGATTGCCAGCGGCTGATCCCCGCCTGCTCGAGGGCGGCGAGGGCGGGGGTCATGCCCCCTTGCTGGGCCGGGCTGGTGGCGGTGTAGAGGGTGCCATCGAGGCGCAGCTGCGCCTCGATGCCGTGATGCTGGCAAAAATCGCGGATGGCAAAGACCGCCTGCTCGGACGCCTGCACCAGACGCGTCGCCTCCTGCTCGCCAAACAGGCGGCGCAGGGAGGGGTACTTGGTGGACCAGGTGAGCAGGCAGCCGCCATTGCGCCCGGAGGCGCCACTGCCGCACAGGGCCCGCTCTATGATAACCACTCGCAGGGCCGGATCCTGCTGCTTCAACTTGATGGCGCTCCACAGGCCTGTGTAGCCGCCACCGACGATGGCGATGTCGACCTCGATGTGTTGCCCGAGGGGGATGGGGTCGGCCGGTTGTTCCCGGGCCAGGGCCTCGGCCAGCCAGAAGGGAAGTGTCTCTTGGGTCATGGGTCGCCTGTTGGTCTATACCAAAAGGCGCCAGTATGGGGGCCGTCCATGACGTTGCCATGACGCCAGGGTGACAGCCTGATGGCAAGCGGGAGAGCGGTGGGCTAAGGGGCGGCCCGGCTCAGGGCTGCCGGGCTGGGGGGGCGCTGATGCGCTCCAGCTCGATGACCAGGGCGTCATGGCGCCAGTATTCGTGATCGAGTTCATAGAGGCGGCCAGCCTCATCGAAGTTGAGGCGGCGGATGAAGAGGGCGGAGGAGCCGGGGGTGAGGCCGAGCAGGCTGGCACGCTCCCCTTCCAGGATGACGGGATAGAACTGGATCTGGGTGCGCGCCAGGTGCAGCTGGTAGTGCTCCTCGAACAAGCGGGTCAGGGACTGGCTCAGATCGTGGCGGCCGAGATCCGGGCAGCAGCTGGCGCAGACATGGTTCTCCTCGAGCAGCACGACGCGCCCGTCCAGGCTGCGCAGGCGTTGCAGGTTCCAGCTCTTGGTGAAGGCGGGCAGCCCCATGGTCTGGGCCGCCTCTGGGCTCGGGTAGGCGAGCTGGCTGGCGAGCAGCCGGGTATGACCGAGGCGGCCCTGGGCCGTCACCAGCTCGTTGAAGCTGGCGCGCTCGGTCGGGTTGTAGCGCAACCTGGGGGGGGAGACATACCAGCCGCGGCGATTCTCCCGATAGATGAGCCCCTTGCCCTCGAGCAGTGCCAGCGCCTCGCGCAGGGTGACCCGGGTGGTGGCGAAGGTGTCGGCCAGCTGGCGTTCGGCGGGCAGCTTGCCCTGGGCCTGGATGCGGCCGGCCAGGATCTCCTGCTCGATGGATTGACTGATGATCTGATAATGAAGAGCCGGGCTGTGCATGGCTGATCCTGTGATGAAGGCAAGGGAGACGAAGGCGATGAGCCGAGGGGCTGGTCGGCCCCTGACGGCCCCATTGGATGACATTCAGATGTCAGCCTGATGACAAGGGACAATAAGGGGCCATTCCCGGGGCGTCAAGGCGCCTGGCCCTGGCTGGGACAGGGCACGGGCGGCGGCAGGGGAGTGCGTTCACGGGGAGCGGAAAGCAAAAAATCCCGCACGAGGCGGGATCCTGAATAAATGGTGCGTCCTAGTGGATTCGAACCACCGACCCCCACCATGTCAAGGTGGTGCTCTAACCAGCTGAGCTAAGGACGCATCTTCATCAAAATGTGGTGGGTTTAATTGGATTCGAACCAACGACCCCTACCATGTCAAGGTAGTGCTCTAACCAACTGAGCTATAAACCCACGGCTGCTATCGCAGTAATATGGTGCGTCCTAGTGGATTCGAACCACCGACCCCCACCATGTCAAGGTGGTGCTCTAACCAGCTGAGCTAAGGACGCGAAAACTGTGTGCTGAATGGTGCGTCCTAGTGGATTCGAACCACCGACCCCCACCATGTCAAGGTGGTGCTCTAACCAGCTGAGCTAAGGACGCATCGCATATCAGAAAGTGGTGGGTTTAATTGGATTCGAACCAACGACCCCTACCATGTCAAGGTAGTGCTCTAACCAACTGAGCTATAAACCCACTCGATGAATTGAATTCGAACCGACGACACAATCTTCACCGTGCCAAGGTCACGCTCTGACCAACCGAGCGACAAACCCACTTCACCACGCCAGCTGTGCTGACGTGGACGGCATACTACCCATGGCCCCCAAGGCTGTCAACAAGGGACATGCACAAAGGAGACTGTTTGCCCAGTTCTTGCGCAGCCTGTTGATTTTGCAGGCATGACGGTTCAAAAGCTGCGCTCTGGCCCCCGCCGGTCGGTGTGGCAGCCTCCTCGTCAGGGGGCCGGGTGGCGGGCGGCGCAGGCGGCCAGGATCCGCTGCCAGCCATGGGCGTGGCGCAGGCTGGCGGCGCGAAACGCCAGCCAGGCCTGGCTCTGCAGACCCAGACCATAGCGCTGGCGCCAGGGGGAGAGGGCGGGTTGGGGTGTCAATGGGGTCAGCAGGCGTTCAAGCAGGGGAGCGGTGGCGCGAAACTGGCGATCCAGCCCGGTGAGCCAGGGCTGGATCGCCCCGCCATAGTAGTGACCAAGGGCACCGCGCAGCCGCACCGCCCGGTTCGAGTCCGTGGCCGGGCAGGCGTCATCCAGGCTGGCTTGTTCTATCTGTTGTGCGCTCTGGTTGAGGCGGGCCGTGGCGAGTTCGAGGGAGTAGAGCAGGCGCGCCAGTCCCCGATCCCGGTAGAGACTCTCCAGGGCCGGGGTCAGGGGCGGCAGGGATGGCAGCGCCTTGCTCGACCGTAGCGTCTCGGCCGCCAGCACCCCATCTCGCCACTGCAGCAGGGTGAGCAGGGCCTGCCGGGTCTCGACCAGGCTGGCATCCGGCGCCAGGGGGGTTGGACGGGGGGAGAGGGCGCGGCGCAGCTCCTGGCTGCTCACCAGGGCATTCCAGAATCTGGCGTTGAGCACGGCGCGTTTTTGCCTGGCGAGATCCGCGAGCCAGAGCCGGGTCTGCGGGTCCTCGCTGTGACAGGCATCGAGTCGCTGGATCAGCTGCCACTCGTAATCGAGGCGGCTGAAGTGGTCGGCGCTGCGGCCCAGGGGGCTGTTGCGCTCGGCCACCAGGGCGCCGAGGCCGCATCGGTTGAGGGTCAGCATGTCGAGCAGACCGACCCGCAGGTCCGGGATGGTCAGCTGCAGGTCCCGCTGGGGCGGGAAGGGGATGGGGGTGACGGGCACGGTGGCGGGGGCGGGTCGCTCCAGCACGGAGGCGACCCGGGTCTGATAGGTATCAAACTGCGACTGGGGCCCGGGCTCGCAGCCGGCGAGCAGGGTGGTCGCCAGCACCATGGCCAGGGCAGGGCCTCTGACTGCCATCCGCGCTCTCCTTGCTGGCGCTGCCTGCGCCCGGGTCAATGGATTGCCCGCCCCCCTCAGCGGGTGGCGAAGCGGCCGTAGATCACCCTGAGTCTGGCACCCAGCATCAGGGCGGCGCCGGTCAGGCCGACGATGAAGCCGATCCAGAAGCCCTGGGGCCCCATGCGGGGCACAATCCAGTCGGTCAATCCCAGGATCATGCCGCTTGGCAGCCCCAGTCCCCAGTAGGCGACGATGGTGATGTAGAAGATGGCCTGGGTGTCCTTGTAGCCGCGCAGGGCGGCGGCGGCCACCACCTGCACCGAATCGGAGATCTGGTAGATGGCGGCGAAGAACAGCAAGATGGCCGCGAGGGTGATCACCTGGAGATCATCGGTGTAGATGGCGGCGATCTGCTCGCGCAGCAGCACGGTCAGGGCGGCGGTGCAGGCAGCGACCGCGATGCCCAGCATCAGGCCGGTGCGGGCCGCGACCCTGGCATGATCAGGCAAGCCTTCACCTATGCTGTGGCCGACCCGTATGGTCACGCCGACGCCAATGGACAGCGGCAGCATGAACACCAGGCTGGAGAAGTTGAGGGCTATCTGGTGGCTCGCCACCGTCTCCGCGCCAAACGGCGCCAGCATCAGGGCCACCACGGTGAACAGGGTCACCTCGCAGAAGATGGCCATGGCGATGGGGAACCCCAGGCGAAACAGGCGCCAGATCCGGCTGCCGTTGGGGCGGGCAAGCTGGCTGAACAGCCCGATCTCCTTGAAGTGGGTGGAGACCTTCACATAGAGGATCATCGCCAGCAGCATGGCCCAGAGCACGATGGCGGTGGCCACGCCGCAGCCGACGCCGCCGAGTTTGGGCATGCCGAAGTGGCCATGGATGAAGATGTAGTTCGCCGGGATATTGACCGCCAGCCCCACGAAGCCGATCACCATGGTGGGCATGGTGTGGGAGAGTCCCTCGCTGAAGTTGCGCAGCACCTGGAACAGTACGAAGGCGGGCAGTCCCCACAGGATGGCGTGCAGGTAGCCGGCGGTCTTGTCCGCCATCACGGGATCCACGTCCATGAATTGCAAGGCCAGCGGGCTGACATAGAGGGCCCCCATGGCGATGGGGGTCACCATGAGCGCCAGCCAGAAGCCCTGGTGCACCGCCGGGCGCACCTGGTCCCGTTTGCGGGCCCCGTTGAGCTGGGAGACGATGGGGGTGAGCGCCATGATGATCCCCTGTACCAGCAGGATCACCGGCAGCCAGAAGCTGGAGGCGACCGACACGGCGGCGAGATCGACCGCGCTGACCTGACCGGCCATCACGGTATCGACGAAGTTCATCGCGATCTGTGCGACTTGCGCCACCAGGATAGGGCTGGCAAGACGAATGAGTTGCCTCGCCTCGGACCAATAACGTTGCACTGACACCTCCGGTGGGAACAGCCAGGGTTGGCATGATGACATGGATAAAGAGAAGGTCGGTGCACCAGAACGGGGCACCGAGGGAGTCATTCTAGCCGTAATGGCCAGACAAACGAAATGATAGCGTGCGCCTTGCCCCCCAATGGGGTTGCTTACCCTTTGATCTCGCTGTCCTCGTGGTCGCTGATCAAGAGATTGGCGGCGGCGTAGGCGGCCTGCTCGCGCAGCTCGCTGGGTACCCGCTCGTCCCGGGCCACCGCATCGAGGGCCCGGATGCTGGCGGCGATGGCCTGAGGCACATAGCCCTGCTCCCCGGACCCTATCTGGTTGTAGGCGATGCGAATGGCTTCACAGCATTGATATACCAGCATTTTTATTTCCTCGTTAAGCCAGGTTGGAATGGCGTCACTATAGCGAGCCGGGGTCTCCTTGTCAGCCGCCGCCCTTGTCTTGCAAGGTGGCCGGGGGTAACCTGCCGACAATTTTCACAGCCTGGAGAGACCCATGTTCACCGGTATAGTACAGGGGACCGCCGAACTGGTGGCCATCGAAGATCTGCCCAACTTTCGCACCCATGTGATCCGCATGCCGAGCCCGGCCTGGGGCGAGGGGCTGGCGCTTGGCGCCTCCGTGGCCCACAACGGCTGCTGCCTGACCGTCACCCGGGTGGAGGGGGATAGGGTCAGCTTCGATCTGATGCAGGAGACCCTGCGCCTCACCAACCTCGGGCAACTGGTGGTGGGGGACAAGGTCAACGTGGAGCGGGCCGCCCGCTTTGGCGACGAGATTGGCGGACACGCCATGTCCGGCCACATCATGGGCACGGCCGAGGTGACCTCTGTCATCGACACCCCCAACAACCGCCAGGTGTGGTATCGCCTCGCCCCCGAGCTCATGAAGTACGTGCTGACCAAGGGCTACATCGGCATCGACGGCATCAGCCTCACCGTGGGCGAGGTGCGCGGCAACGAGTTTTGCGTCAACCTCATTCCCGAGACCCTGGCCCGCACCAACCTGGGCTGGGTCAAGGCGGGCTGGCACACCAACATCGAGATCGATCCCCAGACCCAGGCCATCGTCGACACCGTGGAGCGGGTGCTGGCGGCGCGCCAGTAACCACCTGGGCGCTGCCCCCAGGGTACGAAGAGGAGGGCGGCATCACGGGAAAGGCGCCCTCTTGTGGAAGAGGCACCGCCTTTGAGCCTTGGAGACTTCCCTATGTTTGTCGTGACATTGACCTATGTAAAACCACTGGATGAGATCGATGCCCTGATCCCGGCCCACATTGCGTGGCTGGAGCGGCAGTATGCCGCAGGCCATTTTCTGGCGTCCGGGCGTCAGGTACCCCGGGTCGGGGGCGTCATACTGGCGCAGGGAGTGAGCCGAGACACCCTGGAGGCGATACTGGCAGAGGATCCCTTCAAGCAGGCAGAGGCGGCCGACTATCAGGTGGTGGAGTTTGTTCCGACCATGACGTCGGCGAATGCGGCGTGTTTGAGGGAGGGGTGACCCAAGCTGACGATGGCACCATAACAAGCGGGACCCACAGGGTCCCGCTTGTTCTTGTCTGTGTCTGGGCAGGGCGATTCAGAACATCTGCTCGTCGTCGGCATCCACAAACAGCTGCAGACAGTCGCGCACCTCGTCCCGGTGCAATCTCAGATGGATGGGGTTGCAACAGGCCATGCAGTCCTCGTAAAACTCCTGATCCCCCTGGCTCGCATCCAGCTCGACCCGGGTGTGGTGGCCGCAGTGGGGGCAGACGATACGCTTGCTGATGTAGTCGATCATGGTGACCTCCCGAAGGCCAAGGGTACATGGCCATATCCCAGAGTCTAGCCAGTGTGGCGTCATCATACCGGGAGCCAGCGCACCTTTGCGCAGGGCCAGGCCGACAAGGGGCTGAGCTCGCGCCAGGGCGCTGATGGCCAGACGGGGATCGCCTGCCAGGGCGGATTGATGGAGCGAGCGGTGGTTGCTTGTCTATTTGAGCCAGCGGGCCAGCATGTCCGCATCCAGCTCGGCAAGAGAGCGCAGCTGGTGATCGGCGATGGCCAGACGTGGGTCGCCCACCAGCGCCGGGTCCGGCACGATCAGCGCCTGCATGGAGGCCGCCTTGGCCGCCAGCAGGCCGGTGAAGCTGTCCTCGATGGCGAGGCAATGCACAGGCTCGACGCCGAGCTTCTCGGCGGCGTGGATATAGACATCCGGGTGGGGTTTGCCAAAGCGCTCCACCTCGGCGGAGTGCACCGCCATGAAGCGATCCTGGATGCCGAGCTTGCCGAGCACGGCCTCCACCATGGCAAAGGGGGAGGAGGTGGCCAGGCCAATCTTGAGGCCACGGGCCTCGATGAGGTCGAGGGCTTCCAGCACCCCGGCCTTGGCCTGGCCCTCCTGCAGGATGAGCGCTATCACCTGATCCAGAATGCGCTGTACCACCTCTTCCTGGCTGGGGCTGCTCCAGGGGCGGATCCGGTACCAGTGGGCCACCAGCTGATCGATGCGCACCCCTATGGTGGAGTTGCAGTCTTCCTCGGTGTGAAAGTGGCCCAGTTCGGCGAAGACGGCCATCTGTGCCCGTTGCCAGAAGGGTTCCGAGTCGATCAGAACACCATCCATATCGAAGATCACGGCAGTTAACATCTTGTACTCCTGACATAGGTGAAGGGGGAATTATAAGCCCGGCGCTTCCATGGGAAAGGGGCAGTCACCTGCCCCTTGCGCCGGATCACGCGGATAAACGTTTGTTTTTGCGTGGTAAAGCGGATTGCCTAGAAGAGTACCTCGACCCGAGCTGCCACCGCCTTGGCCTGCTCCACGGCTTCCTGGCAATCCTGCCCACGGGCGAGCGCCACCCCGAGGCGACGACGACCGGCGATCTCCGGCTTGCCGAAGAGGCGCAGCTGGGCACCCGGCACCAGGGCCAGTGCCTCGCCAATCCCCTGATAGCGGATATCCTGGCTGTGGCCTTCTTGCAGCACCACGGCGGAGGCGCTCGGGCCGTACTGGGTGATGGTGCCGACGGGCAGCCCCAGGATGGCACGCACGTGCAGGGCGAACTCGGAGAGATCCTGGGAGATCAGGGTCACCATGCCGGTGTCGTGGGGGCGGGGGGAGACTTCGCTGAACCACACCTCGTCACCCCGGATGAAGAGCTCGACCCCGAACAGACCGTAGCCGCCAAGGGCTTCGACCACCTTGGCCGCCACCTCCTTGGCGCGGGCCAGGGCCAGCTCGCTCATGACCTGGGGCTGCCAGGATTCTCGGTAGTCGCCATCCTCCTGGCGATGGCCGATAGGCTCGCAGAAGTGGATGCCATCGACGGCACGCACCGTGAGCAGGGTGATCTCGTACTCGAAGGGCACGAACCCCTCGACAATCACCTTGCCACGGCCGGCACGGCCCCCCTCCTGGGCATAGGTCCAGCTCTCGTCCAGCCTGGCAAGATCGCGCAGCAGGCTCTGCCCCTTGCCCGACGAGCTCATCACCGGTTTTACCACGCAGGGCAGGCCGATGGCCTCGACGGCGGCCATAAACTCCTCCTTGCTCTGGGCGAAGCGGTAGGCAGAGGTGGGAAGGCCCAGGGTTTCGGCGGCGAGGCGGCGGATCCCCTCCCGGTTCATGGTGAGCTGGGTGGCGCGGGCATTGGGCACCACCTTGACACCCTCCTGCTCGAGGGCGGCCAGGGTGTCGGTGGCGATGGCTTCAATCTCGGGGATGATGAGGTCGGGCTTGATCTCGGTCACCAGGGCGCGCAGGGCAGCGCCATCGAGCATGTCCAGCACGCGGGCCTGGTGGGCCACCTGCATGGCGGGAGCATGGGGGTAGCGGTCGGCGGCGATCACCTCGATACCGAGCCGCTGCAGCTCGATGGCGACCTCCTTGCCGAGTTCGCCTGAGCCCAGCAGCAGGGCACGGGTCGCAGTGGGGCGGGTGGCGGTTCCAAACATCTGATCTCTCCTGAGGTCGGTGGTCAGCAGGGCTGATCCGGGTGAACAAAAAAAGAGGCACGCATGGCGTACCTCAGGAAACGGGTTTGTGGGCGCGCTGCTCCAGATGGGTGAGCAGGGTGATGGCGCCTATGATGATGGCGGCCCCCAGCCACAATCGGCCGGGGGGCGCCCAGCCAAATACCAGCCAGCCGGCCAGCACGTTCATGGGCAGCTTGGCAAAATCGAAGGGTTGCACGAAGGAGGCTTCCGCCACGCTGTAGGCGCGGGCGATGGACATCTGGGCCAGGGCCGACAGCACGCCGGAGGCGGCCACCAGCAGCCACTGGGTTTCGCTCGGCCACTGCCATTCGGGGATCGCCAGCATGGCGTTGAACGGGGTGCTGAAGATGAGCAGGTAGACGACGATGGTGTGGGACGACTCGCTCGCCGCCTGATAGCGCACCAGCAGGGAGTAGCCTGCCCAGAACAGGGCGGCCGCCACCGGCAGCAATGAGGCCCAGCTGAAGTCATCGGTCCAGGGGGCCAGGATCAGCATGGCGCCGACAAAGCCCGCCAGGGTGGCGAGGATGCGGGCCCGGCTCACCTGCTCTTTGAGAAAGAGGGCAGAGCCCAGGGTGGCAAACAGGGGGGAGGTCATCAAGAGCGCTATCCCCTGCCAGATGGGGACGGGGACCGCCAGCGCCCAGAGCCAGAACTGGATGCCGATGACCGCCAGGGCGACCCGCAGCAGGTGCAGGCGCAACTGGTTGGTCATCAGGGACTGGCGCAGACCGTGGCGAACGAGCCAGGGCAGCAGGCAGACCAGGGCGATCAGATACTGGTGAAAGGCGACCTGGGTCGAGGGGAGGCCAAGCGTGAAGCTGACATACTGGCTCAGGCTGTTGACGGCGGCGAAGCAGAGGCCTGCCACCATCATCCAGACGGCGCCGGCAAAGGGGGAGTGCCTGCGGGAAGAGGACATGGGATCCGGGTCACGTACAAAAAGTGCGGCGGATCATAACGGCAATCGTTTGTCATGCCAAGGGCGTGGAGTTTGATGAGACCCTTTGTGCCGAGGAAATGCACACACATCAAAATTTTTGAATGACTTGAGCATCTATTTTCGCTATCAGGCCCCAAACGCAGTGTTTATAGTGACCTCCATCGACAGCCTGGCTGTTCAACTAACAAGCAAATGGAGTGTACCATGGCCAATATCCTCGTTCTCAAGTCCAGCATCCTGGGCCAGTATTCCCAATCCAACGCCCTGATCGACGGCTACCTGGCCGAGCGCCAGGGTGACAGCGTCACGGTACGTGACCTGGCGACCCTGAACCTGCCGGTGCTGGACGGCGAGCTGGCCATGGGCCTGCGCGGCGGCGAGAACCTGAACGAGCGTCAGCTGGCCGTGCTGGCCCAGTCCGACGAGCTGATCGCCGAGCTCAAGGGGAGCGACCTGGTGATCATCGCGGCCCCCATGTACAACTTCAACATTCCGACCCAGCTGAAGAACTGGATTGACCTGATTGCCCGTGCCGGTGTCACCTTCCGCTACACCGAGACCGGTCCGGTCGGCCTGGTGGAGAACACCCGCGCCCTGGTGGTCAGCCCCCGTGGCGGCATGCACGTGGGCAATGCCACCGACCTGGTGACCCCCTACATGCGTACCGTGCTCGGCTTCATCGGCATCAAGGAAGTGGACTTCATCTATGCCGAAGGCATGGGCATGGGTCCGGAAGCCCAGGCCAAGGGGATCGAAGAGGCCAGGTCCCAGCTCGAGGCCCTGGCCAGCTGATCAGCCAGCGCCCCGCTCCCATGATGAAAACGCAGCCTTCTGGCTGCGTTTTTTTGTCTGCATGGTGTGGATGTCTGAGCGGGCGGGCTGGCGCGGGCTACTCCAGGATGAAGCGGCGGCACCCTCCCACCACCAGCAGGAGCACCACGGCCAGGGAGCCGATGAGCAGCAGGCTGAGCCACTGCTCCGTGCTGTCGGGGAGAATGGGGGTAAACAGGCTGATCATCAGCAGGGCACAGAGGGTGATCAGGCTCGCCTGTCGGGTCGGGATCATGGGGTACCTCCTTGTGGGACAGGGATGAGGTTAATCGCCGCAGATGACAGTTTGATGCTTCCGTGCATCGAGCCGCATGGCGCCGGTTCGGGCATGGCCTCCAGAAGGCCTGCCCACGAGAGCCTCATCCTAGCAGTTTTTTCGCGCCAGGATCTGCGCTCGTTCAGGGCTGTGATCCCGATCGCCCTGCGGAGCTGGTTTGCCCGCGCGAGCAAGGAGCCTTATCAGCGGAACTGCCTCTGCTGGGGCTGATAGTGAAAATCGCCGCTGGCCAGACGGGCTTCAAGGGCGCCTCTGTCGATATCCTGGGCCCGGCAGAGATCGTCCAGATCATGGTAGTGATCCCGCAGCTGCATGTTGACCAGGCTCAGCAGCATGTTGACGTCCATGGTCTCGAAGCGTTGCAGGTTCATGGCTGTTGCTCCTGATCGAGCTTGTGCAGCTGCTCCATGGCCTCGCTCACGCTCTGCAGATGCTGGCGTATGCTTTGGCGCGCCTCGCTAGGCAGATAGTCGGTCAGGGTATGCTGCCAGCTGCTCGCCTCGCTCTTGAGCTGGGCGAACAGGGCCTCGCCCTGCTCGGTGAGGGAAACCAGGCTGACCCGCTTGTCCTGTTCGCTGCTCTGGGCCTGGAGTATGCCTTTCTCGCTGAGGCGATGGATCTCCCGGGAGATGCGCACCTTGTCCATGCCGCTCGCCTCCACCAGCTCTTTCTGGCTGATGGGGTAGTTGGGCCCCAGCACCATCATCAGGCGCCATTGAGGCACGGTCAGCTGATAGCGGGCCTGATAGAACTGCTCGAAGGTCTCCCGCACCATCTCGGCGGCGTGCACCAGCTGATAGGGGGGGTAGTGTGCAAGCAGACCGATGAGTTTTTGCATATGAACTCCTGCTGTTGTCCTGCATCGGATGCAGTTTCTCTTGATACTTTAACCTGATGATACGTAACTCAAGGAGCTTTGTCTGAACAAGGGCCCGAAAAATGTGCACTGGCGCACGACCGGACAGGCCCGCCTCCCGAGTTAGCGTCTCAAACGGGAATCTTCTCCTGCAAGGTTAGTCCCATCTGCCGACCATGGCGGATCCCGCCATGTCCCCCTTGCGCCACCTGGATCTTCAACGCTTGCGCAGCCAGAGCAGGGCTCCCTCGGCGAGCCAGGCGGCGCGCCCCTGCAGGGCATAGCTGGCAGCCTCGTCCCGGCTGCCGCTCTGCCAGTAGCCGGGGGCCTGCCTTGGCAATTTGCGCTGACCAAGCAGGTAGGACGGGACATGGGCATTGCAGGCCAGGGCCGCCGCGAGGGCCGGCCCGGCCTCTTCAGCCCCCTGGCGGACAAACAGCAGCAGGGCACGGCTGTAGAGCAGGGCGCAGGAGGCTTCGTCGAAGCGGGAGAGGAGCGCCGCGAGGGCATCCCACTCCCGGCAGATGGCGTAAAGACTGGCCAGGGGGTAGCGGCAACCCGGCTCATCCTGGCGGCACAGGGTCAGCAGGGCCTCGTACTCGCGGCGGGCCTGGGGCAGTTGCCCCAGCTCGAACAGGGCATCGGCGCGTCCCGCTCTGGCTGCGAGCAGGGGACGGGCCTCGCTGGCGCTCCAGCCGTGGCCATCCAGTGCTTGCCAGAAGGGGGCATCGAACAGCGGCTCGGCATCCTGGATGATGCGTTCGAACCAGACCAACCGCTCCCCCGGGCTGCGACTGGCGTTGGCCTGTTCGAACCAGCCCCGCCAGCGGGCGGCCTGTTCGCTCTCCTGCTCTCGTGGCGCCTCCCCGGGTGGCGTCCAGCCCTCGATCCGCAGCAGATCATTGAGCGCTCCCTTCATCTGCTGGCGCTGGCGCTTGCAAAAATCGAAGAAGGGCAGCTCGCTCGCCGACGCCTGATGCAGCATGCGCGCCAGGGGCAAGTCCCGAAACAGGCAGAGCTCGGCGGCCAGGCGCAGGCGGCGCTGGGTGAGGGGATCGTTCAAATCCTTCGGCTTGGGCCAGCAGGCCAGCCCCAGGCTGAAACCGTGGCTCCACTGGCCCAGGGGGTGGTGAATGTCGAACACCTGCTCGGGTTGCTCGTTCGGGAGACGGCACTGGCTCGGCAGGGCCAGCCGGGCCTCGTCGGCCTGGGCTTCCAGTTCGGCGATCAGGTGGTGCAGCGCCTGTGCGCTGCGCGGGTCAAGCGCGGGATCCCGGGACAGCAGGCCGGCCAGGGGAGCTTGCCGCCAGTCGGGGTCATCCGGCCCCACCAGTCGGGCGCAGAGGAAGCCGTGCAGGGCCGGGTAGCTGAGCGCCTCGCCACTGTGTTGCTGCAACCAGAGATTGAGTTGGCGGGTGCGGTTGGCTGGGTTCATCACGGCTCCTCTGACGATGGCGAAAGGGCCCGCTGGGCTGCGCGCTTGGGGCCGGTTGCGAGTGAAAATAGCGGCGCAGTCTAACCAAAAAGAGGGGGAAATGCAGCAAGTGCTAGGCTAACGGTCGCCATGTTCGGCAATCTGGCGGCGATACTCATGACGATCCCGGGGGCGCTGAGGGTGTCGCCGGCGAGGCAAGAAAGGCGTCCTGGCGCCGCAAGAGACTAGGCCGGGGGGGCCCCTTTGCGGTAAGATGCGCCCCCAGCCGGACGCGGTCCGGGGACAGACTGTCCGTGAACACGAGAGACAAGAGAGCACCATGATACAGATTGGCAAGATGAACACCCTCACCGTGATCGAACTCGAAGAGAGGGGCGCCTGGCTCGCCGCCGGGGACGAGTATGGCGAGTTGCTGCTGCCCAAGCGTCAACTGCCGGAAGGGGTGGCCGAGGGAGATGAGGTGGCCGTCTTCCTCTATCTGGATGCCGATTGCGAGCCGGTGATCACCACCGACAAGCCGTTTGCCATGGTGGGCCAGCTGGCCGGTCTCAAGGTGGTCAATGCCAACAAGATCGGCGCCTTCCTCGACTGGGGCATGAAGAAAGATCTGTTCGTGCCGACCCGGGAGCAGAACAAGCCGATGCAGGTGGGCCATGTCTACCTGGTCTATCTGATGCTCGACAACGAGGGGCGCATGGTGGGAACCAGCCGCATCGAACGCTTCCTCTCCCAGGAGCGGCCCCCTTTCCAGGTCGGTGATCAGGTGACGGCTCTGCCCGGCGAACACACCCCCCTTGGCATCAAGGTGGTGGTCAACGATCGCTACCCCGGCATGCTGTTCAAGAACGAGGTGTTCGGCCGGGTGATGACGGGCCGTCCCCAGACCGCCTGGGTCAAGCAGGTACGCGACGACGGCAAGCTGGATCTGACCCTGCAAAAGCCGGGGATCACCGAGCGGATGGACGATGCCGGCACCGCCATACTGGCGCGACTGCGCAAGCAGGGCGGCGAGCTGGCCCTGGGGGACAAGAGCGAACCCGAGCTCATCTACAAGCTGCTGGCCATGAGCAAGGGCACCTTCAAGAAGGCGATCGGTGGCCTCTACAAGCAGGGACTGATCGAGATAGAACCCAACTGTATCCGGCTGGTCGGCGGGGCCCAGAGCGGTGAGCCCGCCCCCCAAGGCGAGCAGGACTGAGATGGCCAGCCCCTGCGTGGGACGCTGCAAGCTGGAGGGGGACAGCTGCCTCGGCTGTGGCCGCACCCTCGCTGAGATAGCGAGCTGGTCCACCCTGACCCAGGCGCAGCAGCTGGCCATCATGGCCACCCTGGCGACCCGGCCGACAGGCCAGGCCCTGGGGGTGGTGAGGGTGGTGCCAGAGGCGCAGGGAACAGGCGCGCAAGCGGCATCCAGGGAGGCGGACCTGCCCGCGAGCACCCATCTGTGTCCAGGGTGCGGGGACGCTGCCTATTGCGCCCTGTCGGCGGGTCAGGGGATCGGGGATTGCTGGTGCAGCCAGTTGCCCGCGATCGCCATGAGCGAGGCCCCGGCCTGCTGGTGCCGGGCCTGCCTGGTCCGGGCCATCGAGGCCAGGGACGCTCGCTGAGCGGCGGCTTGCTGTTCCCAGAGCCAAAAAGGGCGCCTTGCGGCGCCCTTTTTCGATCCCGAGGGGAGGAGATCAGGCCTGCTCGTGACGAAACCAGCGCACATGCACCTCATGCTCGTCCTGTTGACGGGGCAGCAGATAGCTGGCGTAGATCACCTCGAACTCCTCCTGGTGATCGAGCAGCCCTATCCACACCTCGGCCCAACGTTCCAGATCCACCGGCACCCCCAGCTCGCGGGACCAGTCGGCATTGGGCAGTGTGGCCTCGACGGCGCCGCGCTTTTCGAACTCCAGGGTAATGTCGACGATCTGTTCGGGGGCCAGCATGTCGGCCGCCTGTTCGAGAAACTGATCATAGGCCCATTCGACCAGCTGATCCGGGGTACGTTGTTCCATGAGATCACTCCAGATGCTTGAGACCCGCTACTGTAACAAGGAATGGCGCTGGCGGCGAGTGCGCCGGGGCTGTGATGGGCGACCCGCCGGGTTGGCGTGAACATCGGCAAGGGGGCCATGATGACGCGGCGAGATGGCGGCGGCCAGCGGTATGCTGGTTGCCGCGTCGCCCTGGCGCTATGGTAATAGCCGGAGAATGTGTCCCTCGGGAGCGACATGATGAAGAGACGAAGTCAGCGGTTGCGTGTCCGACGGCGGCGAGAGACCTGGTGGTGGCACTATCTGCCCCTGCATCGGGATACGGTGGGTGGCCATCTGGGCCCGGCTAGCCCGGCGCAGCCGACCCCGGGGGAAGTCAGTTCGCCTCGTGTACCCGATTCAGGGTGACCTGACCCAGCTGACTCATCTGGCGACGGATCCAGGTTGCCCGCTTGGCCACATAGGGGGAGGGGGGCGAGACCCGATAACGCCAGGGGTTGGGCAGCGCCGCCGCCAGCAGGGAGGCCTCATAGCGGGTGAGGCGTATGGCAGGCTTGCCAAAGTAGTGTCTGGCGGCGGCCTCGGCGCCATAGATGCCGGGGCCGAACTCGACGATGTTGAGATAGACCTCCAGAATGCGGGCCTTGTCCCAACCCAGCTCCATCAACAGGGTGAACCAGGCCTCCAGCCCCTTGCGCACGAAACTGCGATCGTCCCACATGAAGAGGTTCTTGGCGGTCTGCTGGCTGAGGGTGCTGGCGCCGCGCACCCGCCCCCCCTGCTCGTTGTGCTGCCAGGCCGCGCTGATGGCGGCCATGTCAAAGCCGTTGTGATCGGGAAAATGCTGATCTTCGGCCGCCACCACCGCCAGCTGCAGCTGGGGGGAGATGGCGTCCAGGCTGACCCATTGGTGCATCACCTGTTTGATGGGGGCCGGCGGCGAGATGGCGCGCTGGATGCGCCAGCTCCAGGTGGGGGGATCGACCCACCCCAGCAGGGCCACCAGGGCCACCGACAGCAGCAGGGCGCCAAGCAGGATGCGCCACAACCAGCTCAGCATGGCAGGCTCGCGTCAGGGGAGAGAGGGGGCTTCATCCAGGGCTCAGTCAGGCAGCCATTCGATGTGGCAGAACTTCTCATCCACGGCGCGGGCGATCAGCATGCGGGCGAACAGGTGCTCGACCTCCTGCTCGCTGTTCTCCAGACCCACCCAGATCTCGGCGTAGTCGGCGTCCGTCACCTCGAAGCCCACATCCCCGTCCCAGTCGTCGCCGGGCTCGGTCTCGGCCAGCAGGCCGCGCTCGTTGAACGCCTGATTGAACAGGGCTATCTCGTGCTCGGGCAGGTTGTCGGAGGCGAGCTCCATGAAGAGTTCGAGGGCGGTATTGAGCAGGGTTTCGACACTGTGTTGCTGTGTGGACATAAGCGTTCCGATTGATGACGGTAAGGGGGCGCCCGGGGCGCGCGGCGCCATTAAACCACAGAGTCGGGCCCTCATAAATAGTCGCCAGAGACAAGAGCACCTCCTGGCGGGCACGCAGACCCTGGCCGCAGGCACCCTGCATCCGTTATATTGCGCCCTCTTCTTCTCTCTCTTCGAGTCTTGCCATGAAGCGAATTCTCTCTATCCAGTCCCACGTGGTATTTGGCTGTGCCGGCAACAGCGCCGCCGTCTTTCCCATGCGCCGTCTCGGCATGGAGGTCTGGCCCGTCAACACGGTGCAGTTTTCCAATCACACCCAGTACGCGGCGGGCTGGCAGGGGATGGCGATGCCCGCCGGCCATATCAGCGCCCTTTGCCAGGGGCTGATGGATATCGAGGTGCTGGGGCACTGCGATGCGGTACTGAGCGGCTACCTGGGATCGGCGGAGCAGGGGAGCGAGATCCTGGCGGTGGTCGCGGCGGTCAAGGCGGCCAATCCGGCGGCCATCTATTTTTGCGATCCCGTGATGGGCCACCCGGAGAAGGGATGCATCGTCGCCCCCGGCGTGACCCGTTTTCTCACCGAGCAGGCGCTGCCGGTGGCGGACATCCTGGCCCCCAACCTGCTGGAGCTGGAAACCCTGTGCGATTGCCGCCTGACGACCCTGGCCCAGACCCGGGCCGCCGCCCACCAGTTGCTGGACAAGGGGGTGAAGATGGTGCTGGTCAAGCACCTGGGGCGCGCCGCCAGCGATCCAGGCCGTTTCGAGATGCTGCTGGCCACCCCCGAGGGGGATTATCTCATCGCCCGGCCGCTCTACGAGTTTGCCCGCCAGCCGGTGGGGGTGGGGGATCTCATCAGCGCCCTGATGCTGGCCAACCTGCAGGCGGGGTTTGATGGGGTGGCGGCGTTTGAGCGCACCAATGCCGCGGTGGACGCCGTGCTGCGTCACACCTGGCAGGCGGATGCCTACGAGTTGCAGCTGATCGCGGCCCAGGAGGCTTTCACCGACCCCCGGATAGTCCACAGGGCCGAGCGCCTGGCAGGCGAGCTGGCCTGATGCCGCAACCGTGATCTACCAAGCTCATCCTTGGCTGATCAAGGTTCTACCGCCTGAAAATGCTCCACGGTGGGGAAGGGATCGTAGAAGTGATGGAGCAGCGCCTTCCACTCCTGGTACTGGGGGGAGCCGCGAAAGCCCTGGGTATGATCCTCGAGCCGTTGCCAGTTGACCAGCAACAGGTAGCGGTGTGAGTCGGTCAGTGAGCGTTGCAGCTGGTGGCCGGCGTAACCGGGCAGGGTGCTGATGATGCGCTGGGCCTGCGCGAATGCCTGCTCGAAGGCGGCAGCCTGGCCCGGGATGATCTGCAGCGGGGCGACTTCCAATATCATGAGGGCTCCTTGTCGTCTTCGGATGAAGGGGCCATTTGAGCAGTGAGTGCGCCAATAAACAAGGCCAGCCTCGGGGCTGGCCTTGTTGCGTCGGGCCTTTGGGCTTCTCGCCCCTCAGAGCGGCTTGTAGAAGAACTGGGTCGCCGCCAGGCTGCCATCGTCATTGATTGCAAAATCCGGGATCTGTCCCGCCGCCAGGTAGCCCAGCTTGCGGTAGAGGGTGGAGGCGATGTCGCCGACCCGGGTGTCCAGCACCAGCAGGGTGCGCCCGGCCTCCCGGGCCCCTTGTTCCATGGCGGCCATCAGGGCGCGGCCTGTCCCCAGCCCCCGGGCCGTGGGGGAGACCATGAGCTTCTCCACCTCGGCCCTGTGGCGGCCGTTGGCCTTGGTGCACAGGGAGAGCTGCACCGTGCCGAGCACGGCGCCTCCCTGCTCGGCTGCTGCCAGGGCCAGCCAGAGCCGACGCCCCCCTTGCAGATCCTGCTCGACCCCTTGCCAATAGCGCCTGGCTGCTTGCTCGGACAGGGGCGGCAGAAAGCCGATGGAGGCGCCATCGGCGACCACCTCCTGCAGCAGCCGGATCAGGGCGGGCTCGTATTCGGTCAGGGTGGTCAGGGGCACGCAGCGGCAGGGGGCGGCCGGGTGGCTATGCTGGGCAGGTATCGTCCTGGTTGAGGAGGGGTCGGGCATCCATGCTCTCCTTGGCTGTGGTGGCTGGGGGCGCACAATGGCGCGCCGCGTCGCGTCGGGAAACGCCAGTTATAACAAGCCACTCTTCCCCTTGTCGAGGGAGGCGCGCCCTTGCCCAGGATGGGCGGTCAAGGTCAGTCGATCAGATCCTGCTGCCGCAACCAGGCCATCACCAGGGCGGCGGAGGGGGAGAGGCGATGGCTATCCTGGCTCGTGAGCCAGGCCAGCTCGGCAATCTCGGCGGCCGGGGTGGGCGTGCCCTCTCCCTCGCCAAAGAAGCAGCGCAGCCGCACCCTGACGCCCGCCTGCTTGCCATCGGCCTGGGCTTCGAAATCCCCCGCCAGGCGCAGGGAGGCGGGGGAGAGGCGCACGGTCAGCTCCTCGGTGATTTCCCGCAGCAGCGCCGCCTGATCGCTCTCGCCGGGGTCGCGCTTGCCGCCCGGGATATAAAAGAGCGTCTTGCCGTGGGAGCGCACGCACAGCAAGCGGCGATCCCGGATTGCCAACCAGGCGAGCTTGTCTATCTGGGTCATGGCCTTTTCCTCTTGAGTCATGATGCCCATGGGGGCAGGGGATGAGGGGCAGCCTAACAAAGTTGGCGCACCGGCCCAAGGGGAAGACGGGGGCCGGCTGGAAACAGTGTGTTTCCGGGCAGGGGGCGCCGCCGGAGAGTGCTCAAAGTTCGCCCTGGCGCACAGGATGGGGTCCCCGCACTGGGCGGGGCCCGGCTGCTGTGGTTTAATTCCTGCCACTTTAGCGGTAGTTGCCCGGCGTCATGGTCGTGAATTTCCCGGGTGCGACAAGAGAGGATGTAGAGAGATGCGAGTCACAGCACAGAGCAAGTTCATCGGACTCGGGGTGGCGGGCAACTTCGCCGGCCATCTGGAGCAGGCCGGCGAGGCGGCGGACTTCGTCGCCGTCAAGGTTGACGACAAGGTCGCCCCCAAGGCGCTGTTCCCCTTCTATGTGCCGAACCATCCGGGCCAGCTCGGGGTCTTTCCCTTGAGCGGCGAGGCCATCTTGCTGCCGGAGGCGGCGGTGAGCGGGGACGAGAAGGTGCAGATTGAACCCGAGGTGGCACTCTGGTGCGAGCTGGAGTACGCGGGGGAGCAGGTGGTGGCCATCCATCCCAGGGCGTTTGGCGCCTACAATGACTGCTCCATCCGTCGCCCCAATGCCAAAAAGATCAGCGAGAAGAAGAACTGGGGGGAGCAGAGCAAGGGGCTGGCCGCGAACCTGCTGCCCCTGACCCACTTTGCCCCGGGTTGCGAGCTTGATGACTACCGCATCGCCTGCTATCTGGAGCGGGACGGGGAGCTGCACCCCTATGGCGTCGACAGCGCGGCGGTGGACTACAGCTACTTCCACGGTCAGTTGCTGGCGTGGGCCATCGACAAGTTCAACCATCAGCAGGACGAAGGCCCGGCCGAGCATATCCAGGGGCTGCTGGCCCAGGCGGGGCGCCCGGCCCACGCCCTCATAAGCATAGGCGCCACCCGTTATACCCCCTTTGGCGAGACTCACTTCCTCATGCCCGGCGACACCGCCTGCGTGCTGGTCTACCCCGCCAGCCGTTACGACGAAGCGGATATTCGCGAGGCCATTGGCAGCCGAACCTTTGGCCCGGATGTCTCTGCCCTGCTGCAGGCGGTCAGGGTCCGTTGACGCCTCCCTTCCCCCGCGCCCGTGGGGGAAGGCTCTCCTTCCTCCTGGCCTGCGCCGTCGCAGTGCTGACATACCCCAATGGGTTGTTTTAACATTCAGCCCTTGTCGCCCCCTTGTTAGAGACCCATGATGCTGGAGTTCAAAACGATCGGCTTGTTTCTGATCACAGCAGTGGCCGAGATCGTCGGCTGCTATCTGCCCTATCTGTGGCTGACCCAGGGGCGCAGCGTCTGGCTGCTGCTGCCGGCGGGATTGAGCCTGGCCCTCTTTTCCTGGCTGCTCTCCCTGCATCCCACCGCCGCCGGCCGTGTCTATGCCGCCTATGGCGGCGTCTATGTCTTCGTCGCCATCCTCTGGCTCTGGGCGGTGGATGGCATCAGACCCACCCTCTGGGACTGGGTCGGTTCCGGGGTGGCCTTGCTCGGCATGGCCATCATCATGTTTGCCCCCAGATCCGCATAGGGCGAGGGGCCAGAAGATCAGGAGGATTGCCATGGTGGTGATCAGAGAGTGCAGGGAGCAGGATCTGGCGGGCTTGCTCACCCTTTACGCCGAGCTCAGGCCCCGGGATCCCGTGTTGACGGCATCGGTGGCGAGGACGGCGCTCAGTCAGCTGCTGGCCGCGCCCGGGGTGCGGATCCTGGTGGCCGAGGTGGCGGGCCAGCTCGCCGCCACCTGCCAGCTCGGGGTGATCCCGACCCTGACCAACGGCGGCAGGCCCTTTGCCATCATAGAGCATGTGGTGACGGCCTCTGCGTTTCGGCGCCAGGGGTTGAGCCAGAAGGTGCTTGAACAGGCGCTCTCCCTGGCCTGGGAGCTGGATTGTTACAAGGTGATGCTGCTGTCGGGGGAGGGGCGAGACGAGGCCCACCGCCTCTATGAAAAGCTGGGCTTCAAGGCGGGCATCGAGAAGGGTTTTGTCATCAAGCAGGCCGACGCCATGGCGGCTGGACAGGCTCGGCACCATGGAGCTATAGAGTGAACAGACGATGAGACTGGAACAGGCAGGGCGCGGGGATTATCCGACCCTGATCGCGCTTTGGGAGGCGTCGGTGCGCGGCACTCACCATTTCTTGCCAGAGGAGGAGATAGCGAGCCTGCGCGAGCTCATCCTGGCCCACTACTTCGATGCGGTGACCCTCACCTGCGCCCGTGACAGGGAGGGGATAACCGGTTTTTGCGGGGTACACGAGGGCAATATCGAGATGCTCTTTGTCGACCCCGAGGCGCACGGGCGCGGGATTGGTCGCCTGCTGGTGGCCGATGCCGTCCACCGTCTGGGGGCGAGCCGGGTGGACGTCAACGAGCAAAATGAGCCGGCCCTCGGCTTTTATCGCCGCCTGGGCTTCGAGGTGGTGGGCCGCTCGGCGCAAGACGGGCAGGGCAAGCCTTATCCGTTGCTGCATATGGCACTGACAGGCCAGTGACACAGGCCCAGTAAAAAACCGCCCTCGGGCGGTTTTTTGTTGTTCAGGACGCAGGGCTCGCGCAGTCTCACTCCTCGTTGGAGTTGTCCTGAAAGTCG
Source organism: Aeromonas bivalvium (assembly GCF_000819765.1). Lineage (GTDB taxonomy): Bacteria > Pseudomonadota > Gammaproteobacteria > Enterobacterales > Aeromonadaceae > Aeromonas > Aeromonas bivalvium. Next base: position 12,908 of record NZ_CDBT01000044.1, on the reverse strand, counting down.
CCACGCTGGGCCTTGGGCAGGCGGCGCATGGGGGTGAAGCCGATGTCTTCGCCCACCACTTCCCGCTTGCGGGCTGGGGCTGGCTTCTTGCTGCCTTCGCTCTTGCCCTTGCCGGCGGCGGGTTTGCCCTTGCCCCCTTTGGCGTTGGCATGGCCGCGAGCGCGGGGCGGGTTTTGCACCGGCTTGCTGCCGGGCAGGGTCTGACGGCTCGGCTTGCCGCTCGGCTCGTACCCGTCCAGGATCTCCACCTGCAGGGATTGGCCGATCAGCGCCTCGATATCCTTGAGCTGGCCCAGCTCGTCCTGGCTCACCAGGGAGATGGCCTCGCCACCACGGCCGGCACGGCCGGTGCGGCCGATGCGGTGGATGTAATCCTCCGCCATCTGGGGCAGCTCGAAGTTGATCACATGGGGCAGTTGATCGATGTCCAGGCCGCGAGCGGCGATGTCGGTGGCGACCAGCACCCGCACCTTGCCCTCACGAAAATCCGCCAGCGCCCGGTTGCGGGCACCCTGGCTCTTGTCACCGTGAATGGCCACCGTATTGAGACCATCCTTCTGCATCTGCTGGGCGAGGCGGTCGGCAATCTGCTTGGTGCGCACGAACACCAGCACCCGCTGCCAGTTGCCGCGGCCAATCATGTGGGAGAGCAGCTCGCGGCGACGTTCCCGATCGACCTGGATGATGCGCTGGGTCACCTGATCGGCGGCCGTGTTGCTGGGATCCACCTCGATGAGGGTGGGCTCCCTGAGCAGATCGTCCGCCAGCGCCTTGATGTCGCTTGAGAAGGTGGCGGAGAAGAGCAGGGTCTGGCGGGTGTCCGGCAGCGCCTTCATGATGCGGCGAATGTCGGTGATAAAGCCCATGTCGAGCATGCGATCCGCTTCGTCCAGCACCAGCACTTCCAGCTGGGTCAGGGTCAGGGCCCCCTGGGTCAGCAGATCCAGCAAACGGCCCGGGGTGGCGACCAGGATGTCGACGCCGAGCTTGATGGCGTCCAGGTTCGGCTTGATGCTGACACCGCCGTAGGCGATCAGGGTGCGAAACGGCAGGTGGTGGGCATATTTGATGATGCTCTCGCCCACCTGGGCGGCCAGCTCCCGGGTCGGGGTCAGCACCAGGGCGCGCACCTGGCGGCGACCGCCGCGGCCGTGGTTGGCCAGCAGCCGATGGAGCATGGGCAGGGTGAAACCGGCCGTCTTGCCTGTGCCTGTCTGGGCGCCGCCCAGCACATCCTGACCGGCCAGGATGGCCGGGATGGCTTGCTGCTGGATGGGGGTGGGCTGTTCGTAACCCAGCTCCTTGACGGCCCGCAGTATGTGCGGTGACAGACCCAGTTCATTGAATGACATGTTCGAGAGAAACTCCTGGCATTGAGCCTTGGCTCAAGGGGTGCGATCGGCGCGGCGCGCCATCCACCCCGAAGAAACGGCAATGACGGTGACGCCGTGAGATGAGCCACCGAGAAACACAAAGGGCCGGAGCCTGGGGGCTCGGGCCTGTGTGGGCGCACAATATAGCAGAAATCACGGCCAAGGGCAGCCGCCATCACGGCGCCCGGCCGACAAGGTGTCGTCAGGGGCCGGGGCAAGGGGAGGCGCTGGGCTCAGAGCAGGGCCTGGATGTCGGCTGCCAGGGCCTGGGGCCGGGTCTGGGGGGCGTAGCGGGCCACCACCTGCCCCTGACGGTTGATGAGAAACTTGGTGAAGTTCCACTTGATGGCCTCGGAGCCGAGCAAGCCTGGCTGCTCGGCCTTGAGCCAGCGGTAGAGGGGGTGGGCCTGGGGACCGTTGACCTCGCACTTGGCCATGATGGGGAAGCTGACCGGGTAGTCCAGGGAGCAGAAGCGGGCTATCTCCTGGGCGTCCCCGGGCTCCTGGGCGCCAAACTGGTTGCAGGGGAAGCCGAGGATGGTGAGTCCCCTGGGGCCAAATTCGCGATGGAGCGCCTCAAGGCCGGTGTATTGGGGCGTAAAGCCGCAGCGACTGGCGACGTTGACCACCAGAATGACCCTGTCTTGCAGCAGGTCATGGGGGTACTCGGTGCCGTCGAGGCGGGTGAGGCGCAGTGTGGTCAGGGTCATGGGGCTCGCTCTTGGTGGGGCATGGATGATGAGTGACAAGTGACAGGCGATGCACGGCAGGGCCTTGAGGCAACGCTAGCCGAGTCGGCAGGGCAGGGCAAGGGGAGGGGGTGGCAATATCGATGCTGGGGCTCGTATCGAGTTGCAATCCGGTTTGTGGGCCCTCTTGAAAGCAGATAAAAAGCGCCACCACCCTTTTTCGAGCCACTTCCTTGGATCACAACGCCGTCATGGATGCCATCTACGCCCGGGGTTGGGCGATAGTGGATGATTTTCTCTCCCCCGCTGAGGTGGCGGCCCTGCGGGCCTGCCTGCCGGAGGCATGGCAACCGGCCGGGATCGGTCGTGAGGGGCTGCATCAGGGCAATGCCGACATTCGCCGGGATCAGATCCATTGGCTCGATGCCGAGCTGGGGGCGCCGGTGGCGGATTATCTGGCGCGCATGGAGTCCCTGCGTATCGCCGCCAATCGCCTGTTGATGCTGGGGCTGTTCGACTATGAGGCCCATTTTGCCCGCTACCGGCCCGGGGATTTCTACGCCACCCACAGGGATGCCTTCGCCGGGCGATCCAACCGTCGCCTCACCTCAGTCTTCTACCTCAACCAGGATTGGCAGCCCGCCGATGGCGGCCTGCTGCGGGTCTATGACGACGGTGAGCAGCACCTGATGGATGTCTCGCCGATGGGGGGGCGCCTGGTGCTGTTTCTGTCTGAGGAGTTCCCCCACGAGGTGCTCCCCGCCCGGGAGGAGCGCTACAGCATCGCCGGCTGGTTTCGGGTCAATGGCACCGGCCTGGGTCGGGTCGATCCCCCTCGCTGAGGTCTTTGTTCAAAGATCTGTCACAGGGGACCCTTTTTTCGGGTCCCAGTGGGGGGAGGGGCCTGCCATCAGCTGACAAGGCGGGATCCCCCTTGCTACACTGGCCGCACTTGGCTTACGTCCGGTGGCTGGTTTCCTGTTCGCCACCGAGGATGACGGGGCCGCTTCTCCCAAGGGATCCCAATCAATGAAGAAGATGCATGTCTTGCTGCTGTGCGGCGGCGGTGGCGCCGAGCACGAAGTCTCTCTGCGCAGTGCCAATTTCCTCGAACAACAGCTTGGTCTCTTGCCTGGGGTCGAGGTGACCCGGGTCGAGATGTTTGCCGACCGCTGGCTCAGTGCCGACGGCCGCGAGTGCAAGCTGGGGCTGGACAAGCTGCTCTCGTTCGACAGCGTGGCGCGGCCGGTGGATTACGTGGTGCCCTGCATCCACGGTTACCCGGGCGAGACCGGCGATCTGCAATCCTTCCTCGAGCTGGCGGGGCTGCCTTATCTTGGCTGCGACGCCGAGGCGAGCAAGATCTGCTTCAACAAGATCAGCACCAAGCTGTGGCTCTCCGCCATCGGCATCCCCAATACCCCCTATCTGTTCCTGACCGAGCAGGGCGAGGCAGCCATGAGCGAGGCGAGAGCCGCGCTGGCCAAGTGGGGCAAGGTCTTCATCAAGGCGGCCTGCCAGGGCTCGTCGGTGGGTTGCTATGCCGCCAGCAACGACGCCGAGCTGGAGCAGGGGATCAAGGATGCCTTCGGTTACTCCGAGCAGGTATTGATCGAAAAGGCGGTCAGGCCCCGCGAGCTGGAAGTGGCGGTCTACCAGTATGGCGACGAGCTGGTGGCCACCTATCCCGGGGAGATCTGCGTGCCCCAGGACAAGTTCTACACCTATGAGGAGAAATACAGCGCCGCCAGCCATACCGAGACTGCGCTGCGTGCCGAGGGGCTGACCCAGGCCCAGGCCGATGCCATCCAGGCATACTCCCTCAAGGCGTTCCGCCAGCTGAAACTGACCCATCTGTCGCGCATCGACTTCTTCCTGACCGAAGAGGGCGAGATATTGCTCAACGAGATCAACACCTTCCCGGGCATGACCTCCATCTCCATGTTCCCGAAACTGCTGGCCCATCACGGTCACAGCTTCGCGACCTTCCTCGAGCAGAATCTGCGCCCCGTCTGAGGAGTGCCAACCCGGCACATCGACAAGCGAGGGGCCCTGTGGGCCCCTCTGTCGTTTTCAGGCTTGCTGGCACTTCCCGGAAAAGGGAGTGAACAGCCAGAGGTGGGCTCCCTGCGGGTCGGCGATGAGTGCCATGCGCCCGACGGTGGGGATGTCCATGGCGGGCACCACTATGCTGCCGCCGTGCTCCGTCACCCTGGCGAGCCTGGCATCCACGTCATCCACGGCGACATAGATGGCCCAGTGGGGCGGCACGCCAGCCATCTGGAGGTTGTCCCGGGTGGCTTGCACCCCGGCGATGGGGCGGCCATTGGCCACCAGCATGGGGTAGCTGTCCCCTTCCATCTCCAGGTGCTGGCTCTCCCAGTCGAGCACCTGGGCGTAAAAGCGCACGGCGGCCTCGCCGTCGGCCACATAGAGCTCGTGCCAGGTGAAGGTGGATCCTTCGGCCAGGGCGTGGGCCCTGGCCTCCTCATTGCGTTGTTCGGTCATCTCCTGCTCCTGTCCAGGGGCCGCCGGGGGGCGGCCGCGTCCCTGAGTATAGAGAGGCTTTCGGGGCGCCCGGGAGCCCTTGCCGCCTTGCGGCCCCCTCGCTACAATCTCGGCCCCCAATGCGCCTAACCGTCCCGAGTCCCCATGAAGCCAATCCCCGATCACGCCGTCAATCGCCTGCGGGTGTGGCGCAAGAGCGTCTCCACTCGCCCCTTCCTCGCCCGCGGCGGCAGCGTGCCCCGCTGCGAGGCCTGCCAGCTGCGCCGGGACTGGTGCGCCTGTGACTGGCGCCCCGAGCTCAAGGCCGAGGCGGGGTTCTGCCTGCTGATGTATGACAGCGAGCCCATGAAGCCCTCCAACACAGGGCGCCTCATCGCCGACGTGCTGCCCCGCAACACCTGGGCCTATCTCTGGTCCCGCACCGAACCCCATGCCGAGTTGCTGGGGCTCCTGGCCGATCCCGCCTGGCAGCCCTATGTGGTCTTCCCCGCCTGCGAGAAGGCGCCGGCGCGCCTGACCGAGCAGCTCCTGCCCGCGCCGGGCAAGCGCCCCCTCTTCATCCTGCTGGACGGTACCTGGCCCGAGGCGCGCAAGATGTTCAACAAGAGCCCTTATCTCGATGGCCTGCCCGTGCTGGCGGTGCGCCCCGAAAGCCTCTCCACCTACGGCATGCGGGTGGCCCCCAGGGAGCATCAGCTCTGCACCGCCGAGGTGGCGGCCTGCGTACTGGAGGTGGCGGGAGAGGCCCGGGCTGGCCTGGGGCTGCAGCTCTGGTTCAACCTGTTCAGCAGCCGTTACATGGCCGGGCGAGTCAATCGCTGGCCGGGGGAGGAGGATGCCGCCCTGCAAGGGGCGCTGCTGCCCTTCCTCTGTCGTGGTACGGAAAATGATGAAAAGGAGGAATCAACCCAGGCGGAGCCGTCGGCGCAGACAGGCTGATGGCTGCCGGGGTGGCCCATGGCGAAGCTGGCTATGGCAGAAACGGGAATGATGAAAATCGGGAATTGATTGACTGCCATTGTTTCGTTATGCGAATGAGTGACGCCCCCTTAGGATAGCTGCATCCGGCTCCTGCCTTCCCTTCGCGGGGGGCAGGGGCACAGCACTTTTCTGTCTGCCCGAGGTACAAATGGAGTTTGAGCTCACCACCCTGATCCTGCTGTTTGGCGTCGCCCTGATCGCCGGTTTCATCGATGCCATCGCCGGTGGCGGCGGCCTGCTGACGGTACCGGCCCTGCTGGCCACCGGCATGCCCCCCGCCCTGGTGCTCGGCACCAACAAGTTGCAGAGCAGTTTCGGCTCCTTCTCCGCCACCTGGTTCTACGCCCGTCGCGGGCTCATCGAGTGGCCCATCATCTGGCCCGCGGTGATCTGTACCTTCATCGGGGCGGCGATCGGCTCCCTGGCGGTGCAGACCATAGACGCCGCCATCCTGGAGCGGCTGCTCCCCTTCCTGCTGATGGCCTTTGCCTGCTACTTCTATTTCTCCCCCAGGGTGAGCGATGCCGAGAGCCAGCGCAGACTATCTGCTCTGCCATTTGCCCTGCTGGTGGGGGGCGGGGTCGGCTTCTATGACGGCTTCTTCGGCCCGGGTACCGGCTCGTTTTTCGCCATCGGCTTCGTCGCCCTGGCCGGGTTTGGCATGGCGCGGGCCACGGCCCACACCAAGCTGCTCAACTTCACCTCCAACATCGCCTCCCTGCTGTTCTTCGCCCTCGGCGGCAAGGTGGTGTGGAGCGTCGGCCTGTCCATGGCCCTGGGCCAGTTCATCGGCGCCCGGGTCGGCTCCCGGCTGGTGCTGGCCAAGGGGGTCAAGCTGATCAAGCCCCTGCTGGTCACCGTCTCCCTGCTGATGTCCGCCAAGCTGGTGTGGAGCCAGTACCCCGCGCTGTTTGCCTGGCTGCCCTGAGGGTGTTCCTGCCCTTAGGCCCGTCTCCTGTGCTGGGTGGTCAGAAGCCGGCTCATGGGCTGGGCGGGGCCAGGGCGGCGAAGTGATGGAGCAGGGCCTGCACCAGCCGGGTGGCCCGCTCCCGTTTCAGACTGCTGGGGCGATAGATAAGGTGAAGGGGGCGGCTCATGGGCTGGGCGGGGCCATGGCGGCGAAGTGATGGAGCAGGGCCTGCACCAGCCGAGTGGCCCGCTCCCGTTTCAGACTGCTGGGGCGATAGATAAGGTGAAGGGGGCGGCTCATGGGCTGGGCGGGGCCAGGGCGGCGAAGTGATGGAGCAGGGCCTGCACCAGCCGGGTGGCCCGCTCCCGTTTCAGGCTGCTGGGGCGATAGATAAGGTGAAGGGGGCGGCTGATGCCGGGTAGTGGCTTGGCCCGCCGGCCCTGCTCGCCGACCAGGGCCAGCAGCCCCTGGGGCAGCATCACAGGCCCCATGCCCGCCCTGGCCAGCTCGATCAGGGCCAGGTAGGAGTCGAGCTGCATGCGGGGCGTCAGGCCGAGTTCGGCCAGAGGCGCCACCAGGTAGCGGTTGACCGGGTTCTCCAGATCCATGGTGAGCAGGCTGGCCCCGGGCCCGGCCGGCGCCTCATCCCCCACCAGATAGAAGGGTTCGTCCCGCAGCAGCTCGGCGCACAGGCCATGACCGGGGGGCAGGCGTCCGGCGCAGATGCCGAGCAGGGCCTCACCGGCCCGTACCCGGGCCAGGATCACCGGGGTGTGGTGGGTGGAGATCTGCAGATAGGGATCCTGGCGCAGATAGGCGGCCATGAAGGGAGCCAGATAACCGGCCAGCAGCGTCTCCGAGCAGGCGATGGGCAGGGGATGGGCATCGGTCAGGGTCTGGCTGTCCGCCAGCAGCCCCTTCATCTCGGCCAGGGTGGGGCCCAGACGCGCCAGCAACTCGTGGGCCTGGGGGGTGAGCCGTGTCTGGCGGCCATCGGGTTCGATCAGCTTCTTGCCAAGGCGCAGCTCCAGCTGATGGATGCGCTTGCTCACCGCCGACTGACTGATATAGAGGCGGCTGGCCACCTTGCCCATGGTGCCCTCGCTCGCCAGCAGAAACAGGGTATCCAGCCCTTCCAGTAACATGATGTGGTGCCTCCCGAAGATCCGTGGCCCCCACCTTAGGGACTCGCGGCGCGGGAGGCAAGGACCTCAGGCCGCTTGTGGCCCAAGGCGTCTGGGGAGGCCGAAGATCACCAGGTTGCCCAGCAGGCAGACCGCCATGCCGACCATGGAGACGGGTTGCCAGACAAATCCCTCGAACAGGGTGGAGAGCCCCAGGGCCACCAGGGGGAAGAGCACGGTGGCATAGGCCGCCTTGCTGGCCCCAATGCGTCCCACCAGGGTCAGATAGGCGGTGAAGGCGATGACGGAACCAAACAGTGCCAGATAGAGGAGGGCGCCCCAGTAGCGGCCATCCTGGGGCCACACCAGCTCCTGCCCCAGCAGCTGCACCCAGCCCAGCAGCAGCACGACCCCGTACACCATGCCCCAGGGCACCATCTGCAGCACGGTGAAGCCGCGGCGCTGGCCCCGGGCCGAGACCAGGTTGCCGAGGGAAAAGCAGAGGGTACCGGCGCAGGCCAAGGCGAGCCCCTTCCAGGCCTGGGCCCCCAGCTCGCTCGAGGCCAGGGAGGGCCAGAACAGCAGCAGGGTGCCGACCAGCCCCATCAGGGAGCCGTGCAGCCATTGACGGCTCGGCTTTTGCCCCTCGAACAGCCAGAGATTGAGGCCGTTGAAGATGCTGGCGCAGGCGAATACCACGGCCGAGAGGCCGCTCGGGATATATTGGGTGGCATGATAAAAACAGAGGAAGTTGGTGGAAAAGAGCAGGGCCCCCAGCAGGGCGGCGTAACCCTGTCCCTGCCTCGGCAGGCGGGGAAACTTGCCGCTCACCGTGAGCAGGGCAAACAGGGCCAGCGCCGCCAGGGCGAAGCGGTAGAGCACAGAGACCTCGATGGGGACGGGGCCGAGCTGCCAGGCGATGGCGATCCAGGTGCTGCCCCAGATGAGCACGGTGGCGAGGTAGAGCGTCAGATTCATCATGTGTTCCTCGAAGCGACAAAGAGAAGCGGGTGCTCGGGGCGACTCGGCACCCGATGGTCCTAGCATGACCGCCTCCCTCGGCTCTGGGGTTACAGGATCTTGCGGTTTTTTTGTCTGGGGGCGGCGTGGTTGCTGCCATCTGGCCCGGGCCGGGGGTAGACTGGGACAGCGGGACAAGGGCTGCACCTAGGCCCCCGGCAGGGAAGAGGCAACATGGAGGAGGCGAGATGACGGCAGGGGTATTCGAGGCACTGGTGAGCACGGGGGCGCGGCTCGAGGCGAGCCGCTGGCTCGAACCCGGACTCGGGTTGGCGAGCTGGCGCAACTGTTTCGATCAGACCCGTTATCACAGGCCAGGCCACCACACCCTGAGCGTCTACCTGGAGGGGGGCGAGCAGACCGAGCGCCTCGACGGCCCTGGCGGCCACGGCGGGGCGGGCAAGATCTGCCTGATGCCGGATCATCACGGCTCGGAGTGGCTGGTGCGCGAGGAGTTTCGCTTCTTCCACCTCTACTTCAGTCCGGCTCACCTGACGCGCATCGCCGAGGAGGGGTGTGACAGGGAGGGGCGCCACCTCGCCCTCGACGACAAGACCTTCATCGACGACGCCGTGCTGATGACCCTGGCCAACCGACTGGCGCGCCTCGACTGGCAGGAGGAGGGCAACCGGCTGGCCCTGGGGGAGCTGTGCAACGCCCTGCTGTTGCACACCTTCGCCCGCCACACCCGGGAGGCCCCCGCCCTGGTGCTGCCCAAGGGGGGACTGGCGCCGGCGGT
>NZ_CDBT01000044.1:0-3417 GCF_000819765.1 Aeromonas bivalvium | reverse complement strand
CGCCCGCCTCGCCGAGCCTGTGCTGCTGGGGGAGTTGGCGGCCGAGGCCAGCCTGAGCGAGTTTCACTTCAGCCGCATGTTCAGCCAGACCCTGGGTACCTCGCCCCACCGTTATCTGCTGGGACTGAGGTTGCGCCGCGCCAAGGCGCTGCTGGCAGCCGGTGCCTCCCTGGGGGAGGCGGCGAACCAATGCGGCTTCTCGTCGGCGGCGCACCTTGGCAACCGCTTTCGCGGCCAGTTCGGACTGAGCCCGGGGCAGTGGCGCAGCCGACTGTCATCAGAGTGTCATGAGGGGCAGGGATAGTGAGGATGCGCCCGACTGCGACGGGCGCATTTCATCCCGTTATCCCGTCACCCCAAGCCAAGGAGCTCCCTTGAAACAAAGCAAACGTCAGGCCCGCAGCCGCCACCTCTGGTTCAGTCACTGGAACGCCCCCCGCTGGTTTGTCCCCGCTCCCGCCACCCCCGAACCCGCAGTGCCTCACAGTTCCCGCTGAAATCTGCTCGTCCGCCATAGGAAGTTAGCGTCAATTTTGCCACTATGACCTCAGTCGTTTACTGCTGTCATGGGGCACTATGTTTCTGGAACGTATTGAGATAAAAGGCTTTCGCGGCATCAATCGCCTCTCCCTCAGCCTGGACAACACCATAGTGCTCATCGGCGAGAACGCCTGGGGCAAGTCGAGCCTGCTGCGGGCGCTCTGGTGTCTGCTGGGTCAGGAGGCGGAGCCCTATCAGTTCGGCACCGATGATTTTCACCGGCCGGAGGATCCGGAGCTGGCTCCCGCCAGCAGCCTGCAACTGGTGCTCACCTTCAGCGAACACAGGCCGGAGATGTGCCTGCGCTCCCAGCGTCTGGCCCGGCTCGCCCCGGTCTGGATCGGGCACAAGGACAAGTTTCACCGCATCCACTACCGCGCCAGCGCCGAGCTGCAAGAGGATGGCTCTGTGCAGAGTCGTCACGATTTTCTCGACGGCATCGGCAAGGTGCTGGAGGGGGTGGACAGCAAGGCTCTGGTGAGTCTGCTTATCACCATGAATCCTGTGTTTCGGCTGCGGGATGCCCGCAGTGCCCGCACCGGCCAGGAGGCGGTGCCCTGGCAGGAGCTGAGCGAGCATCGCCTCGACGAGCTGATGACCAAGCTGGGGGACGAGCCTCAGCGCATTGGCGAGGAGGAGCTCAAGGAGGCCCTCAGCGCCGTGCGTCAGCTCACGGATCACTATTTCAAGGCCCTGGCCCCCATCAAGTACAAGCCGCGTAGCCAGCGGGAGATCATCAACCGGCCCATGACGCTGCGCAATCCCGGCAACCTGCAAAGCCTGCTGCGCGGGGCCGACAACCGGGCGTTGCAGCTGGCCATGGCCGGCATGGCCGGGGCCCTGCTCAACGCCCGGGGCAACCGGGAGCTGGAGCAGGGGGCCAGGCCCATCATGATACTGGAGGATCCGGAGAGCCGGCTCCATCCCACCATGCTCTCCCTGGCCTGGGGCCTGCTCGAGCAGCTGCCTGGCCAGAAGCTGCTCACCACCAATTCGGGGGATCTGCTCTCCTCCCTGCCCCTCAATCAGGTGCGTCGCCTGGTGCGCCGCCAGCAGGACATCCTCTGCCATCAGCTCGGCGGGGAGCGTTACAGCAGCGAGGATCTGCGCAAGATTGCCTTTCATGTGCGCATCAACCGACCCATGTCGCTGTTCGCCCGCTGCTGGCTGCTGGTGGAGGGGGAGACGGAGATCTGGCTGCTCTCGGAGCTGGCCCAGATCTGCGGCTACAGCCTGCGGGCGGAGGGGGTGCGTATCATAGAGTTCGCCCAGTGCGGTCATGCCCCCCTCATCAAGGTGGCGCGAGACTTTGGCATAGAGTGGCACCTGCTCACCGATGGGGACGAGGCCGGTGCCAAGTACGCAAGCTCGGCCCGCTCCCTGCTCAAGGGGGAGCGCGAGCAGGAGCGGCTGACCCAGCTGCCCGCCGCCGACATAGAGCATTACCTGTATCGCAACGGCTTCGAGGCCGTGTACCGGCGCGAGGCCGGGGTGGGTGGGCGCTCGTCCCTGAGCGCCAGTCGCATCATCAACAAGGCTATCCATCATCGCAGCAAGCCCGGCATGGCGCTGGCCGTGGTGGAGGAGGCGGAGCGGCTGGGGCGCGAGCACATCCCCCTGGTGATCCGCCAGATGTTCAAGCGGGTGGTCGCCCAGGCGCGCGGGCAGGGCTGAGCCGGCCGCCGGGGCAGGGCTAGGCGTTTGGATCCCGGGGCGGGTATACTCGGCGCCTTTATGACAGGAGGCGTGCATGTTTTCCCAACTACCCCTATGGCTCTACCCCCTGAGCGGCCTGATGGCCCTCGGCGCCCTGGCCTGGCTGGCCCTGGTGCTCTGGCGTGGCGATCTCTGCCCGGGTCAGCGCTCGCGCATCACCCAGCAGAGCTTCTCGGTCTGGGTCATCACCGGGCTCTCCGTCATGCTGGCGGTGGAGGCCAAGGCGCCCCAGTGGCAGATCTGGCTCGGTGGTACCGCCCTGGTGCTCGGCATCGGCGTCTCCCTGCTGCAATCGCGGCTGGAGGGCAAACGCGCCATCCCGGGTCACTGGCTCTGGCTGCCGGCCTTGCCCCTGGCTCTCTATGGGGTGGGGTTGCTGACGCGCAGCGGCTGGGTGAGCGGCCTGCTGCAAATGGTGCTGCTGGGCGCCGCCTTCGCCCACCTGATGCTGCTGCGCGCCCGCCATCGGTTGCAGGCGTTCAATACCCTGTTGCCCATGGCGGGGCTGGGGGCGGCCATGGCCAGCCTGCTCTGGTTTGCCGCCTTGATGCTGGTGCACTCGCCAAGCGAGGCCGTGCTGGCAGATCTCCTGCCCTGGATCCTGACCCAGGCCAGCTTGCTGATCGCCGCCCTGCTGCTCTGGTTCAGCCCCCTCTATCGTCAGCAGGAGACGGCGCCCGTGGTGCTTTCGGTCACCCTGTGCGGCCTGCTGATCGCCGAGATCGCGGCCACGGGGGCACTGCAACGGCTGGTGCTGTGAGTCGGCAGCCTCATCGCGTACTAAAGAAGGGCCCTGTGGGGCCCTTCTTGCATCCGGACTGGCTTGGCAGAGAAGGCAAGGGATTGTTTCATCGCATAAAAATCCATCGCCCTGCTGGTAAAAGGGACGGATAGCGCCGCATTAATCTACAAACTCAACTTTATCAAGATTTTTGCTTGCAATATTTGCGCTGGCGCCTATTATTGGCGACCTCAGACGCGGGGTGGAGCAGCCCGGTAGCTCGTCGGGCTCATAACCCGAAGGTCGTCGGTTCAAATCCGGCCCCCGCAACCATCTGATATTCAAGGTGATTATCGCAAGGCGATGGCAACTTGATGCTGGCAGTACCCAACCAGACAACTGCTCTGTCTCGTTGGCACAATTCGGACGCGGGGTGGAGC
>NZ_CDBT01000043.1:37863-71573 GCF_000819765.1 Aeromonas bivalvium | reverse complement strand
GCGCTCGGCCACCAGCAGCAGGCTCTGGATCCGGCCCTGAGCCAGGGAGATGGCGAGCCAGCCCCCCTTGAGGGGCAGGCGCAGCCAGTGACCCGAGCGGGCCAGCCGCTGCCAGCAGGCGCTCATCTCTTCCGACCAGGAGGCCAGCAGCCAGCACTCCCCCTCGGCCAGGGGGCGACGCGCCCACCAGTCTCCCCGCAAGGCCGGTGCCCCCTCCCCGAGCCAGATCCCCTGCCAGCGGGTCGGCTGGGCGGCCATCTGCACCCTGGCCTGCTTGAACATGGGCTGGCCCGAGAGGGGATCCGTGACCGGCGCCAGCAGGCGGTTGACCGCCCCCTGGCTGCACTGGCTGTCTGTCCAGTGCATGGGCAGGAAGGCCTCCCCCTCCCGCAGCCCCTCGTCCAGCCCCACCAGGGCCCGCACCTGACTGCGATCGTTCTCCAGGCGGACCAGATCCCCCACCGCCAGTCCCTGGCTCAGCAGGCTGGCCGGACCCACCAGCACCCTGGGCCAGGGTTCGGCCTCCAGCAGGCGGGGCACATGGCCGCTGCGGGTCATGGTGTGCCACTGATCCCGCAGCCGCCCCGAATTGAGCAGCAGGGGCGTCCCCTCCCCGCTCGCCATGGGGGCCAGCTCGGGGTCCCGCTGGCGCAGGGGCAGCAGGCGGGCCCTGCCGTCAGCCGTGGCGAAGCGGCCATCGCCGAACAGGCGATCGCAACCATGGGGGTGCGCCTCGTTGACCGGCCAGCGGATGGGGGCCAGATCCTCGAACTCGGCGGGGGTCAGCCGGGCCAGCCCCGAGATGTCAAACCGGCGCGAGCCCCGGTTCTCGAAACCGGAGAGGGCGGCGTGCTCGCTGAAGATGGCGTGTTCGTCCAAAAAGGCGAACGCCTCCTCGAAGCCGAGCCGCCGCCCCAGGCTGGCCAGGGCCCACCAGTCGGGGCGCGCCTCGCCGGGGGGTGCCAGGAAGGCGCGCTGACGGCTGATGCAGCGCTCCGAATTGGTGACGGTGCCGCTCTTCTCGCCCCAGCCGAGGGCGGGCAGCAGCAGGCTGGCATGGCGGGCCGTGTCGGTCAGGGCGGTCAGATCCGAGACCACCAAGAACTCGCAGCGCGCCAGGGCTTCGCGCACCCTGTCTCCGTCGGGCAGGGAGGCGGCCGGGTTGCTCCCCAGCACCCAGAGGGCGCGGATCTGCCCGCTATGCACCGCCTCGAACAGGTCGACCGCCTTCAGGCCCGGGCCCGTCACCATGTGTGGGCTGCCCCAGAAACGCTGCAGGCGATCGCACTCGGCCTCGCCAAAGCCCATGTGGGCCGCCAGCTGGGTCGCCAGCCCCCCCACCTCGCGCCCGCCCATGGCATTGGGCTGCCCGGTGAGGGAGAAGGGGGAGGCTCCTGGCTTGCCGATCCGTCCGGTCAGCAGGTGGGCATTGATGATGGCATTGGCCTTGTCGCTCCCCTGGTTGGACTGATTGATGCCCTGGCAGTAGAGGCTGAGGGTGCGGGGATGGCGGGCAAACAGCCGGTAGAAGCCGAGCAGATCGGTCAGGGGCAGATCGCAGCACAGGGCCACCGCCTCCGGCGTCCAAGCGGGATCGGCCAGGGTCTCGGTCAGCTGCGCCATGCCGCTGACGTGGGCCGCCACATACTCCTTGTCCCAGAGCCCCTGATCGACCAGGTAGCGGCACAGGCCGTTCCACAGCGCCACGTCGCTGCCCGGACGCAGAGGCAGGTGCAGGTCGGCCTGTTCCGCCGTCATGGTGCGGCGGGGATCCATCACCACCAGCTTGAGCTCGGGGCGGCGACTGCGGGCCTGCTGGATGCGGCGAAACAGCACGGGGTGGGTCCAGGCCGTGTTGGCCCCCGTGATGACGATGAGATCCGCCAGCCCCAGATCCTCATAGCAGGCCGGCACCAGGTCCTCGCCGAAGGCACGCTGCTGGGCCACCACGGCCGACGACATGCAGAGCCGGGAGTTGGTATCCACGTTGGCGCTGCCCAGATACCCCTTCATCAGCTTGTTGGCGACGTAGTAGTCCTCCGTGGTGAGCTGACCCGAGAGGTAGATGCCGATGGCTTGCGGCCCGGACTCTGCCAGCACCTTGCCAAACCGCTCCGCCATCAGATCGAGGGCCTGATCCCAGCCGATGCGCCGCCCCTGATGGCGGGGATAGAGCAGGCGCTCGGGAAAGGCCAGGCTCTCCAGCAGGCTGGCCCCCTTGACGCAGAGTGCGCCGCCATTGGCGGGATGGCTGTCGTCCCCGGCGAGCTGCCACTCCCCTGCCTGGTGCCTGATGCTGATGCCACAGCCGACGCCGCAGTATGCACATGTGGTCTTCATCCTTCCTCCTGCCTGCCGGCAATGAAAAAGGCGTCCGCCCCGGCAAAGGGGACGGACGCCTGTGTCCTGTCATCGATAAGAGTGATCTGCCCAAGGGCGATGCAAGTATCTTGCCAGCGCACCAAGGGCCGCGGAGCCAGGTCCGGGCCGCGCCAGAGGGGCCCGGGCGCCTCCCCCGCTCACCAATTCGGTGCAGCTGCCCCCAGCCGGGGCAAGGGAGGCGAGCACTCTCGCGAACACTATCTCGAACACTATCTCGAACACTATGGAGAGCACTATGGGCGAGCACTAGGGGGCCGACCCCCTTATAATGGCGCCCCAACCAGGAGAGCGAGATGAACGAAGAGATCAGCAAGCGCAGGGCCCCGTCGGCCGATGAACCCCAGGGCAACTATGTCGGCATCGGCCTGGTCAATCCCAAGTCACCGACCAATGTGGGGGCCGTGCTGAGGGCGGCGGGCTGCTATGGCGCCGACGAGGTGTGCTACACCGGCAGCCGCTTCGAGCTGGCGCGCCGCTTTGCCACCGACACCAAGCAGATGGCGGAGAAGATCCCCCTGCTCGGGGTGGACGATCTGCTCGCCCTGGTGCCACAGGGGGGAGAACCCGTGCTGGTGGACCTCATCCCGGGGGCGACCCCGCTCCCTGACTTCGTCCACCCGGACCGGGCCTTTTACATCTTCGGTCCCGAGGATGGCACCCTGGATCCGGCGCTGTTCGCCGGGGTCAAGCGGGTGGTCTATGTGCCGACCACGGGTTGCATGAATCTCGCCGCCAGCGTCAATGTCATCCTCTATGATCGGCTCGCCAAGGCCCATAGAGCAGGAACTGCAGCGTCATGATCCGCAGGTGAAAGCAGAGCCGAACAGGCGCCGCCAGCGTCAATCTCATTCATCAACAGGATGATCGCCTCGCCAAGGCCCATCGAGCCGGGGGCCCAGCGGCCTGACCGGCAACTGAAAGCCGAGCCGAAACGGCGCCGCTCACCCGGCTCCCCGGCTCGGGCCTAGCGGGCCGACTGCCCCTCCCCCTTGTGCCTGAGGCCGCGCAGAAAATCCCGGTAGTAGTCGAGCAGGCCATTCTCCCGGTAGAGGCGAGTCAGCTCGCCGCTGTGGATGAGCCGAGCCATGCCCTGATCCCACTGCTGCTGCAATTTGAGCCCGGCGGCGTCGCTGGCGAAGATGGGGTAGGTGGGCAGCCAGCGCAGAAAGACCCGGTTCAGCCCGGGCGGCAGCCGCTCATCGGTGTGGAGCACACCGGCGCTCAGATAGTAACGGTAACGCTCCTTTTGCAGCAGGCTCATGGCATCCTGATGGCTGTTGACCTCATACCAGCGCATGGGCACCCCGATATATTTGTCGAAGGCCCAGCCCCGCTGCCAGAGCACCCGCTGCTGGGCCAGACTCTGCTCCCCCTGCCAGCCCGCCCGCCACTTGTCGAGCATGAAGACGGTCACATCATCGGCGCCATCCGGGTAGTGGGGCCAGCGCACCCCCTCCACCTCATGGAGATAGACCCCCATGGTCATCCCCTGCCCCCCCTTGGTCACCATGGCCAGCGCCCGTTTGTAGGGCATGAGCTGGGGCCGGATCCGATAGCCGAGGGGCTGGTAGATGTGACGCGCCAGATCCAGATAGAGGCCGCCCCCGTCCTGATGGCAAAAGCCTGGCCAGTCATCGCAATAGACCGGCAGCACCTCCCCCCGCGCCGTCAGGGAAAACAGGCCGCAGCACAGCAGCAGGGTGAATCTCGCTAATTGCATCCCATTACCTCGAATCCCTCTCCATGGCCCTGATTATGCGCCGATTTCCCATACGATCCCCCGCTTCCCGCCCCACCTTTGCCGCCTTTTTGTCAAACCATCGCCCCCATCACACGTTATTGCCCGGCAAGCTGGTATAACGGTAGACAAGATTCATTGGTAACCCATTACCCCAGGTTACCCCCCGCGAAAGGAGCCTCTTATGTCTATCCGCACCCTGCTCTGCCCCGTCGATTTCTCCCAGATGTCCCAGCCGGTGCTGGACTATGCCGTCTTCATGGCCAAGAGCCACGATGCCAGCCTCAAGCTGGTGCACGTGGTCGACCAGCTGCACGGGTTTGACAGCTACAAGATACTGCACATGACCGCCCTGGAGATCACCCATGAGATGGAGCGCCAGGCCAGGGAGCAGCTGCAACAGCTGATCGACACCCTGCCGATCCCTGCCAGCTTCACGGTGCGCTTCGGCCGCGCCGCCGACGAGATCGTCGCCCAGGCCAAGGAAGACAAGGTGGATCTGGTGGTGATGGGCAGCCATGGCCGCTCCGGCCTCAGCCACCTGCTGGTGGGCAGCGTCGCGGAATCCGTGGTGCGCCACGCCCCCTGCCCCGTGCTGATCGTGCGCTGACGCCCAGACCTGGACGCCCAGACCTGACATGAAAAAATGCCGACCCCGGGGTCGGCATTTTGCTGGGGGCAAGGGCTCAGGGACGGGAGAGATAGTCCGCCTGCCCCACCCATTTGTAGCTGGTCAGCTCGGTCAGCCCCATGGGGCCCCTTGCATGGAGCATCTGGGTGGAGACGGCCACCTCGGCCCCCAGGCCAAACTGGCCGCCATCGGTGAAGCGGGTCGAGGCGTTGACATAGACGGCCGCCGAACCGGCGCCGTTGACGAAGCACTCGGCGTTGTAGAGATCATTGGTCAGGATGGCGTCCGAGTGGCTGGCATTGTGCTCGCGCATGTGGGCCAGCGCCTCGTGGACATCCGCCACCAGCTTGACCCCCAGGGTCAGCCCGAGCCATTCGGTGTCGAAATCCTCGGCCCCGGCCTCACGCACTCCCTTGGCCCCCGTCAGGTGGGCCAGGGCGTTGCCATGGGCCACCAGGGTCACCCCTTGCTCGTTCATGCGCGCGACCAGTTGCGGCAGCAAGTCTGCGGCAATCCCTTCGTGGACCAGCAGGGTATCGAGGGCGTTGCAGGCTGAGGGGCGCTGCACCTTGGCGTTGTCGATGACGGCGAGGGAGCGGGCAAGATCCGCACTCGCATCCACGAATACATGGCTGATGCCAAAACCGCCGATGATGACAGGGATGGAGCTGTTCTCCTTGCACATCTTGTGCAGCCCGGCGCCGCCACGGGGGATGATCATGTCCACGTAGCGATCGAGACGCAGCAGCTCGCCCACCAGGGCCCGGTCCGGGTTGTCTATGTACTGCACCGCCGCGATGGGCAGACCGGCGCTGGCCAGGGCGGCCTGGATCACCTTGACCAGCTCCAGGTTGGAGTGGAAGGTCTCGCGTCCGCCCCGCAAGATGCTGGCGTTGCCTGTCTTGAGGCAGAGGGTGGCGATGTCGATGGTGACATTGGGGCGCGCCTCATAGATGACCCCTATCACCCCGATGGGAACCCGGCGCCGGGAGAGGCGCAGGCCGTTCTCCAGCACCCGGCTGTCGAGTTCGGCACCGACCGGATCGTCCAGGCTGACCACCTTGCGCACATCCGCCACTATCCCGGCGAGCCGGGCGGGGTTGAGCAGCAGGCGATCCAGCATGGCGTCGGACAGGCCGGCCTCACGCCCCGCCGCTATGTCCTTGGCGTTGGCAGCCAGGATGGCCCCCTGACGGGCTTCCAGCTCGCTGGCGATGGCCAGCAGCGCCCGATTCTTCTGGGCCGTGTCGATGGCGGCCAGCTGATAGGCAGCCCCGCGGGCCGCTTGTCCCAATGTCTCCAGACTCATTTCTCATCCTTTCATAGGGCGGGCTCGGCCCGCCGACTCGATTACAGCAGCACCATGTCGTCGCGATGGATGGCCACGGCGCCATAGCCGTAGCCCAGCAGTGCCTCGATTTGATCCGAGTGAACTCCGCGCAGGCGCGTCAGCTCATCGTGGTTGTAGCGGCAGATGCCGCGGGCCAGCTCGCTCCCCCTGGGATCCAGGATCCGCACCACGTCGCCCCGCACGAAGATGCCCCTCACCCCAGTGATCCCCTTGGGCAGCAGGCTGGAGCCCTTGTCGCGCATGGCGGCCACGGCCCCCAGGTCGACCTGGACCTCCCCAAGAGGAGGGGGGCCGGCCAGGATCCAGCTCTTGCGTCCCTCCAGGGGCGAGGCCAGGGCCGGGAAACGGGTTCCGATCCGCTCGCCGGCGGCCAGGCGACCCACCACTTCCGGCACCTGGCCGGTGGCGATCACCACCTCGACCCCGGCCCGGCGCGCCACATCGGCCGCCTGCAGCTTGGTGGCCATGCCACCTGTGCCCAGGCCGCTGACGCTGCCGCCGGCCAGCTTGCGCAGGGTGTCGTCTATGGTCTGCACCTCCTCGATCAGCTGGGCGTCGGGGTTGGTGCGCGGATCCGCGGTGAAGAGGCCGGTCTGGTCGGTGAGCAGGATCAGCAGATCCGCATCGGCCAGGATGGCGGCGCGGGCGGAGAGGTTATCATTGTCCCCCACCTTGATCTCGGCGGTGGCGACGGCGTCATTCTCGTTGATGACGGGGATGATGCGATGGTCGAGCAGGGTGCGCAGGGTATCGCGGGCATTGAGGTAGCGCTCCCTGTCCTCCAGATCGGCCCGGGTCAGCAGCATCTGGCCCACGTGCAGGTCATAGAGGTTGAACAGATCCTGCCAGATGCGGATCAGCTGGGTCTGACCCACGGCCGCCAGCATCTGCTTGTTGGTCAGGGTCGAGGCCAGGGGCGGGTGGCCCAGGTGAGCACGACCGGCGGCGATGGCCCCCGAGCTGACCAGCACCACTCTGTGGCCCTGGCGATGGAGCGCGGCGCACTGGCGAACCAGTTCGACCATGTGGGCACGATTGAGTTGAGACGAGCCCCCGGTGAGAACGCTGGTGCCCAGCTTGACGACGATGGTTTTGTTTTCCATGGAATTGACAAGGCAAAAAGGTAAGGATTCCCTTTATACCCACGGCCCTGCTGCCCTGCAAGGCAATTAACCCCGGCAGGGCAGTCGGGTCAGGCGGCGGTGACCGACAACTCGCAGGTCACCTGCTCGGCGGGGGCGAGCTGGCACTCCAGCTGGGTCAACTTGGCGCTGATCAGGCGGTAGAAGTGTTGCAGGGAACGCTCCACCTCGGCCTGGTGCTTCTTGGGCAGAGGTTTGTCTATCCAGTTGCCTTCGCCGTTGTAGAAGCCGAGCTGATAGTGGTAGCGGAAATGGTGGTCGTCCTGCTCCAGCACCAGCCACCAGCCCCAGAACTCCCGCTTGTCAGGCGCCGCCTTGGCGCTGACGCAAACCGACAGACAATCGAAGTAATAGCGCCCCTCCTCGCACAGATCTTCGCGCAGATAGGGGCCGATGGCGGCAAATTGCCGCAGCAGACGTTTGTAGGTGACTCTTTCTGACATGTTAACCTCCGTGTTGAACAAGCAGTGCCATCCATCAACCGAGATATGAATGGCGTAAAAAGAACGTATTCAAGAACATAGATGTTGCTTTAGCCAGGTTACCGTTTCGTTAAGTGCCTTGTCATATACCTCTCGCAGTGGCTGCTTGTCGAACACCACCGCCTTGCCATTCCGGCTGGCCGCCGCCAGGGCCCGGATGTCGGACTCGGGGCAGATAAAGTCTCGCTTGTGACCGATGCTGAGGATGGGCACGGAAGTACGCGTGCTCATCAACCCCTGTTTTTTCAGGGAGAAGACCTGGCTCTTGGTGCGGATCAGCTCCCAGTCGGACGCATCTCCCCCCAGTCTGTTCGCCAGACTATCACGCATCATGCGCGGACACTTGGCAAAAAGCGACGGGTCGGTAAAGCACTGATTGACCCCGGCCCCGATACAGACCACGGTGCGCAACTTGAACGGCTCGATGAAGGCGAGGCGGGCCGCCACATTGCCGGCGAGGCGAAAACCCACCATGGCAATGCGCTGGTGATCGACCCAGGCCACGTCGGTCAGATACTGCAACACCGCCTGGTGCAGGCGGCTGGTGTCCTGTACCAGTGGCCAGTGCTCCGCATAGCCGATGCCGGGCATGTCCAGGGAGAGCATGCCGATACCATTGGGCGCCAGATGCTTGCGGTAGAAGTTGAGGTAATCGAGCTGGAGGGAGTCGATGCCGCCGCTCACCATCACCAGGGGCACCGGCTTGTCCGTGGTCGGCAGATGCAGATAGCCCTGGATGTGCTTGCCGCGAAACGGCACCTGGATCTCCTTGAGCGGCACCTCGAACAGGCGGCCCGCCTCCCGGTAGGCCAGGTTGCCAAGCAGCTGGGCCTGATCCGCCAGCTCGTCGTACTTGAGGTGGGGATAGCTGGCGATGGAGTAATAACGTACCGCCTTGAGCAGGGTCTCGATCGCCTCGGCCTGTCGGCCCGCCTCGGCCAGGGCCCGTCCCTGCTTGAAGTAGCCCCCGGCCTGCTGGCTCCATTCGTAGACCCAATTGCCCGGCACATAGCCCTTGATGGTATCGAGCAGCTCGGGGTGACTGCGCTCCCCCTTGCCCATGGCGATCCGGGCCAGGATCTGTTCCACCTCGACCGGATCTGCCCCTTGCCAGGCCCAGGAGGGGCGACGCAGCAGGCGATACCAGCTGCGCACCGCGGAGCCATCGATGAAGTCCTCGCTCTCGCCCTGGGGATCCACCGGGCTGCTGTTGGAGATCTGCGAGGTTTCCAGCACCTGCTTGACCCGGGTAAACAGCTGCTCGGTCAGGTTAATATCGTCGTTTGGCTTCACCGCATTCTTCTCATGCCGTCCATCAATGGCCCATCTTACCCAGGTTTGGCCATGGCAAACCACCCCGGACTGAGTCCATGGGGAGGCCACAACGAAACGGGGCTCCCGAAGGAGCCCCGTTTTCATCTGGCTGCACCCTGGCAGCCTGGCCGATCACTGCTCTTCGCAGATGGGCGTGGTGAACTCCAGCGCCATGTCCCAGGGCTGTTCTATCCAGGTATCCTGCGGGATGGCGACTTCGAAGTCGTCCACCAGCGGCTCTCCCAGCGGCTTGGCGAAGATGGTGATGAACTTGGCCTTGGGGTAGAGCTCGCGGATGGCCTTGGCGGTACCGCCGGTATCCACCAGATCGTCCACCACCAGCCAGCCCTCGCCATCCCCTGCCGTGGTCGCGCCCTTGACCACCACCAGCTCGCGCTGGCTGTTGTGGTCATAGCTGGAGATGCACAGGGTCTCGACGTTGCGAATGCCCAGTTCACGGGCCATCAGGGCTGCCGGTACCAGGCCACCGCGGCTGACGGCGATGATCCCTTTCCATTGGCTGACGGGCAGTTGGCGACGAGCCAGACGACGGGCTTCCCGCTGCAGGTTATCCCATGACACGTAGAATTTTTTCGGCATGCTATCGATCTCGACAAGTGATTTTAAAACGGACGAACATATCAAATGCATTGCCTGCCAGGCGCGGCCCCGGCGATGCCCCATCGTGCCTCCTGCGCCGAATTTGGCTTGCACGCCGCCCGCTCGGGATTGGGCGACCGGGCCGGAACACAGGCAACAGAGAGAGACGGGAACGGGCTCGCCATGGGGAACCATCGCACGCGATGGGGCATGGGCAGGCTATTGGGCGGCTATGATAGCACCATTTATTCGCGAGGGGATTGGCAAACGTATGCCTTTTTGCCTGCAAGCAGGGACAAGCTGGCCCCGTCATGGCCCCCATGACGCCAGGGCCGACGCCCGCAGCGCAGGCCTTGCCGGGATGGATAAGCAAAAAAAAAAGCAGGTGGAGGATGACCTCGCGCCTGCTGTTTTCTCTATACCTGGCTCCAGATGAAATCGCCTGGACCCTGTCTTGCCTTAACGGCGAGAGACGAAGGCATTCGGATAGCTGAAGCCCTGGGTGTAGAGGGAGGGGGTAAACCAATAGGTTGCATTGCTGCCAGACATATAAACTCCTGATTGCTTAACAAGTTACGTACCTTAATGCGGGCTTGAATCCTTAAGCTGACACTCGGTTCCATGGAGGCGCACTTGCTTTGCTTCGGTTCCCTGGAGGCACTGATCGTCATCCTGACGGTGGTGGATACCACGGCTGGCTAATTTACCAGCCTCGCCGTCTAATTCAAGTTTTTTGTGACTCACATCACAAAAAATGAATCACTGCTCCCGACAGGAGAGCCAGTGCAGCCGCCTGGCACAACCGGGCCTGAGCCATGATTTGTGCTGACCGCTCACAGTTTTGTGGAATTGACTGTATTATCTTTATCCTCTTTCCTCAGGCCCTGGTGGGCCCGGTCATTTCCCGTGCTGGTAAGGAGTCTGACGTGGCACAACTGAGTTCTCTATCTCCCAAGCTGATTTGGCACTTCTTCGAACAGATCTGCGCCATCCCCCACCCCTCCAAGCATGAAGCCAGGCTGAGCGCCTGGATCCGTGCATGGGCAGAGGGAGAGGGTCTGGCGGTCAAGCAGGATGCCGTGGGCAACCTCATTATCAAGAAACCGGCCACGCCGGGGATGGAAAATCGCAAGGGCGTGGTGCTTCAGGCCCACATGGACATGGTGCCCCAGGCCAATGCGGACACTCCGCATGATTTTACTACCGATCCCATCGACGCCTATATCGACGGTGACTGGGTGACCGCCCGCGGTACCACCCTCGGCGCCGACAACGGCATGGGCATGGCCGGCTGCCTGGCGGTGCTGGCCGACAAGACCCTCAAGCACGGCCCGCTGGAAGTGCTGCTGACCACGGACGAGGAGACCGGCATGACCGGCGCCTTCGGCCTGGAAGCGGGCTGGCTGGAGGGGGAGATCCTGCTCAACACCGACTCAGAGGAGGATGGCGAGGTCTACATGGGCTGCGCCGGTGGCGTGGATGCCAACATCCGCTTCCCCCTGGAGCGGGTAGCCGCGACCGACGGGGTCGGCTTCGAGCTGCAGGTGAAGGGGCTGCGTGGCGGCCACTCCGGGGTGGACATCCACCGCGGCCGCGGCAACGCCAACAAGCTGCTGGTACGCCTGCTCAAGGCCGCCGAGCCCCTGGGCGTGCGCCTTGGCGATCTCAGCGGCGGCACCCTGCGCAACGCCATCCCCCGCGAGGCCCGCGCCAGCCTGCTGGTGCCCGCGGCGAACGTGAACGCGTTCAAGGCACTGGTTGACCGCTATGCCGGCATCTATCGGAGCGAGCTGGCCGCCGTCGAGGCGAACCTGACCGTGCTGCTGCAGGAGCAGGATGCACCGACCCAGCTGATGAGCGACGATCTGCAGCGCCGCCTGCTCGACGCCCTGATGGCCTGCCCGAACGGGGTGATGCGCATGAGCGACGCCATCCCGGGCGTGACCGAGACCTCCACCAACCTCGGCGTCATCAAGACACTCGACGGTGAGGTATACGTGCAGTGCCTGATCCGCTCCTTGCAGGATTCCGGCCGCGAGAGCGTGGAGCAGATGACCCGCTCCCTGTTCAGCCTGGCCGGCGCCAGCTGCGAATTCACCGGAGCCTATCCTGGCTGGGCGCCGAACGTGGACTCCCCCGTGATGGCCCTGGTACGCAACAGCTACCAGACCCTGTTTGGCGAGATGCCCAACGTCATGGTGATCCACGCCGGCCTCGAGTGCGGTCTGTTCAAGAGCGCCTACCCGGAGTGGGACATGGTCTCCTTCGGGCCCACCATTCGCGGCGCCCACGCGCCGGGCGAGAAGGTGCATATCCCGGCGGTCGAGCGTTTCTGGCAGCTGCTGGTCCATGTGCTCGAGCAGATCCCGGCCAAGTAAGGCGGCGATCCTCCCCTGCTCCCTGCCCCGCCCAGTGCGGGGCAGCTTTTAGCGCCCCATCCCCCTTTACCCCGCCGCAAACGGCCTGCCAGCGGCTCTGCCGACTGTCCCCTTATCCGCCGCATGCCCGCCGACCGGGTTGAAAACGTATCCATGAGCCAGATTGCATGGGAAAACCTTTTCCAGGAGTTTTGTTGTTTAATTACGTCAAAGTTTGATCCAGGTCACATTTGTGACTAGGATGCACATTGTGACACCCGTCACACAAAGACCGAACGACAACCCGATCACGAGGTGAATCATGTTTGAGAACCTGGCCGTGCTGTTCCACCTGAAAGGTGCCACCAGCAAGCAAAACGAGCGCGTCGAGAAAGACGCATATGCCCCGTCAACCCGTCAGTACTACTTCCGTTACGGTGCCTGATCCTGGCGGCAATATTGTAGTAATAAACCAACAAAGAAATCACACCCAGTCTTACCGACAGCCGCCATGCCACCCGGCAGGCCGCCCCGCCCTGGCCTACCCAGCGCCACCTCGTTGCGCCGGGCCTCTTCAGGCCGAACCTGAACGCCAACCATGAAGATGGGGCCCACGGGCCCCATTTTTTTAATCCGCCGAGTCTGCGGCCCCTCTCCTGTTCGGGCCCTGGACACTCAGATCGCCTTTCCCAGTGGCACAGGATCCTGAGTCGGCGCCTCCTGCAGCGGCAGCGGGAAATGGCAGGCCACCTGATGCGCCCCCCCGCAGGATTCAAGCCGGGGTGACTGGCTGCGACAACGATCCACCGCATAGGGGCAACGCTGATGAAAGTGGCAGCCGGACGGAGGCGAGATGGGGGACGGCACATCGCCGGTCAGCAGGATGCGCTGGCTGCGCCTGCGGGGATCCGGTACCGGAATGGCCGAGATCAGCGCCTGGGTATAGGGGTGGCGCGGGTTGAGATAGAGCTCCTGAGCCGGCGCCATCTCGACGATGCGCCCCAGGTACATGACGGCGACCCGATCCGAGATGTGCTTCACCACGGAGAGATCGTGGGCAATGAAGATGATGGCGAGATCCATCTCCCGCTGCAGGGTGAGCAGCAGGTTCACTATCTGGGATTGCACCGAGACATCCAGCGCCGACACCGCCTCGTCACACACCAGCAGCTTGGGCTGGAGGGCGATGGCCCGGGCGATGCCGATGCGCTGGCGCTGGCCCCCGGAGAACTCGTGGGGGAAGCGATCCGCCGCCGTCTCCGGCAGCCCCACCTTGCCCAGCAGCTCCCGTACCCAGGTCTGGCGCTCACTGCGACTGCCCTTGCCGTGGATGATGAAGGGCTCCTCCAGGATCTGGCCCACGGTATGGCGGCTGTTGAGGGATTCTGCAGGATCCTGAAACACGATTTGCATCTCCTGGCGCAGGGATCGCATCTCCTTGGGCGAGAGCTGGGTGATATCCCGCCCCTCGAAGCTTATCTGGCCCGCGGTCGGCTCGAACAGCTTGAGCAGGGATCGCCCCAGGGTCGACTTGCCGCAACCGGACTCCCCCACCAGGCCCAGGGTCTCCCCCCGTTTCAGATCGAAGCTGATGCCATCCACCGCATAGACGGTGTACTTCTTTCGCAGCAGGCCGCCCCCCATGGAGAAGTGCTGCTTGAGCCCCTTTATCTGCAGAAGTGGCGTCATAGAGAGATCTCCTTCCAGTGATGGCAGGCCACCGCATGTCGGTTGGCCAGCAACTCCACCGGTGGCACCTCGCTGACGCAGCGCGCGCTGGCGTGGGGGCAACGGTTGGAGAAGCGACAGCCCGCCGGCATCTCGGACAGACTTGGCACCTGCCCCTTGATGGTGTTGAGCAGGGTCTTGGGCGCGTCTTCGAGCCGGGGGATGGAGCGCATCAGGCCATGGGTATAGGGGTGATGGGGTCGCTCGAACAGCTCAAACACCTGGGCCCGCTCCACCGCGCGCCCCGCATACATGACCACCACCTCGTCGCACAGTTCGGCCACCACACCGAGATCATGGGTGATGAAGAGGATGGCCATGCCGGTCTGGGCCTGGAGCTCCTTCATCAACGCCAGGATCTGGGCCTGAATGGTGACATCCAGCGCCGTGGTCGGCTCGTCGCAGATGAGCAGGTCGGGCTCGCAGGCCAGCGCCATGGCGATCATCACCCGCTGGCGCATGCCGCCGGAGAGATTGTGGGGATAGACGTCAAAGCGCGCCTCCGGCTCCGGCATGCCGACCTTGCGCAGCATGGCGATGGCCGCCTCCTTGCGATCCCGCTTGCTGTATTCGGGCCTGTGCAGGGCAAACACCTCCACCAGCTGGGCGCCTATGGTCTTGACCGGATTGAGCGCCGTCATAGGCTCCTGGAAGATCATGGAGATACGGTTGCCGCGCACCTTGTACATCTGCTCCGGGCTCAAGCCCAGGAGCGCCTCCCCCTGGAAGTCGATGGCCCCCGCCACCACCCGGCCGTGGGGCTGGGGCAGGAGCCCCATGATGGCCAGGGAGGTGACACTCTTGCCGCAACCGGATTCGCCGACGATCCCCAGGGTCTGGCCCGGGGCCACCTGGAAGCTGACCCCGTCGAGCACCTTGATCTGGCCCTCATCGACACTGAACTCCACCTCGAGATCGCGTACCTCCAGGATGGGTGCCTTGCTTATCGCCATCTGGCCGCCCCTCTCAACTGCGTGCATGGGTCTTGTCGACCATGTCCTGGGAGGGCAGGCTCTCGCCCGCGCCCCTTGCCTGCTCGGTCTGCTGCCGCACCTTGGGATCGAGCCAGAGCAGGCCGCCACTGCTATAAGGGTAACCGTCCATGGGCCAATAGAGCAGATCCGGCGAGTTCTTGGTGGCGGGCACCTCGGGCAGCATGACGTAACGCCAGGCGCTGGCCCGCACATAGTTGAGCTGGGCACCGGGCACGAAGATGGCCAGATCATAGATGCGCTGCTGGATCTGGCGGGAGAGGGCGGCCCGCGTCTCTATGTCGAACTCGCTGCCATAGCGGTCGATCAGCCCATCGAGCTGCTGGTCGGCCACATTGAAGAAGTTGTTGGTCTGGGGCTTGTTGGCGTTGTCCGAGTGGAAGAACTCCCAGTATTGGGGATAGAGACCGCCGCCGCCCCAGCCGAGCCAGGCCGCCTCATGCTTCTTCTCCAGCATCACCTTGAAGCCGGTGGCGCCATCCACCAGATTGAGCTCCAGATCCAGGCCCGCCTTCTTCGCCTCTTCTTTCAGCACGGTCAGACGCTTGGTGTGCTCCGCCGTGGCATAGGTGATGGCCAGGCTGAGCCGCTCTCCCCTGGCGTTGCGCAAGATGCCGTCCGGCCCCGCCTGGTCAAAGCCTCCCTTGGCGAAGTAGTCACGGGCCTTGCTGATCTCATAGCCGCGGCCGGGGAGATCCACCTCGGTAAAGGGGCCGAAGCCTGAGTCGAAGGTGGTGGCGCGCTGGTAGTCGCCGTAGAGCACCGTCTTGATCATCTTGTCGATGTTGATGGCATGCTGGATGCCGAGGCGGACATTGAGGTCGGCCAGCTTGGGATTGGCGATGTTGAGGTGCAGCCCCTGGGCCCCCTGCTTGGTGTCCGTCATGGCCATCACCTTCTTGACCAGCCCCTGCTTGTATTCCTGGGTGTTGGCCTTCTCATGCCACCAGTTGGGCAGCAGCATCTCGAAGGTGTCGAACTCCCCCTTCAGGAAGTGGCGAAACGCGATGTTGCGATCCCGGATCACCTGCACCTTGATGGTATCCACGTTGAACCTGTGCTGGTTGTAGCGATCGTCTCTGGCCCACCACTCCTTCTGCTTGCTGAAGGTAACCGACTTGCCCTTCTTGACCTCTGTCATCACATAGGGACCCGTAGTGGGCACCAGGGCCCAGTTGTACTTCTTCACCCAGTTCGCATCAAGCTGGTAGAAGTGCCTGGGCTGGGGCCACAGCTCAGTGGTGTTGAGCAGATCCAGCTTGGCCTTGGGGTTGCCCGCCTTGACCAGGATGGTGTGGGGATCAATCTTGTCCACCGCCACCACCTCATTGGTGTAGTAGTTGTTGAACCAGGGACCCTTGATGTGTTTGGAGCGCATCATCTCGTAGCCGAAGGTGTAGTCATCGGCGGTGACCGGCTTGCCGTCCGACCACTTGGCACGGGGATCCAGCTTGAAGTAGACGGTCTGGTTGTCCGGCGCGATGGCCCAGTGGGTCGCCAGGGACGGAATGGGGTTGCCTGTGTTGGGATGGAAGCTGATGAGCCTCAGCTGATTATCCAGAATATAGGAGCGAAACGCGCCATTGGAGTCCGGCCCCACGGTGCGGAACGTCAGGGGAAAGCTGTCCACAAACATGTTGAGGGTGCCGCCGGGCAGCGCCTGGGGGGAGGCGAAGGTGGGATCCGTGTCATTGGTCTCCCACTTGAGATCCGCAGGCAAGCTGGCTGCCCAGACCCAGGATCCGTTCACCACGAGAAAAATAGCACCTATCCATTTGATTTTATTGTTCATATTTGACTTCCAAGTCTAGCCCCTGCTCTGGGGTCTCATTGATAAGGGAAAATACGCAATCTTTTCGTTCTAGAGGCCAGGCCCTGGCCCCCGGCCGTCACTGATAACGGGTGAACTTGCGCGGATCGAACGCCTCGCGGATGGCCTCGCCGATGAAGGAGACCATGATGAGCACCAGGCTCACCGCCGCCACCACTGAGCTGACAATCCAGATGGCATCCAGGTTGTTGATCCCCTGGGAGAGCAGCTCCCCCCAGCTCGGGGTGGGCGGTGCCAGGCCAAAGCCCAGGTAATCCAGCGCCGTCAGGGTGGAGATATTGCCCACCACGGCGAACGGTGCCAGGGTCACTATCATCACCAGGGTATTGGGCAGTATGTGGTTGAAGATGATGCGCTTGGTGGTGGCCCCCTGGGCCCGCGCCGCCATCACATAGTCCCGTGCCCGCTCCTTGTAGGTGAGAGTGCGCATGTACCAGGTGATCCCCATCCAGCCAAACAGCACATTGATGAAGGCAAACAAGCCGAAGTTGGGCTTGGCCAGGGACACCAGGATCATGATGACGTAGAGAAACGGCACCTGGGACCAGATCTCGATGAAGCGCTGCAAGATGAGATCGAAGCGCCCCCCGAGAAAGCCCATCATGCAGCCGATGCTGACGCCGATGACATAGCTCGCCACCAGCACGATGAAGGCAAAGCCGATGGCGATGCGAAAGCCATAGATGAGGCGCGCCAGCACGTCGCGTCCGCTGGTATCTGTGCCGAGGAAGTGGCGCTCGGCCAGGCTGGGGGCATAAGGGGGATAGCTGTCTTGCTTGAAATCCTGCTCGTAGGGGTTCCAGGGCACGGGGGGCAGCAAGACCCAGTCCCCCTTCCCTTCCTCGGCAAACCTGGCCTTGAGCTGGCGATAGTTGGTCTCGTACTGGTAGTCGAGCCCGAACTGCTGGCCCGGGATCACGTCACCATAGGTGGGGAAATAGAGCTGGCCCCCGTGGCTCACAATCAGGGCGCGGCTGTTGACAATCAGCTCCGCCAGCAGCGCCAGCAGCACCAGGGCGGAGAAGATGATGAAGGAGTAGTAACCGCGCTTGATCGATTTGAAGCGCTTGAGTTTTTTCAATGTGACCGGATTGAGGTTCATGCTCACTCTCCAAACCGTACGCGGGGATACACGAAGGCAACGCAGATGTCGGAGGCCATGTGGCATGACACCCGCATCAGCATGACAAGAAAGATCGCGTTCATGCTCACTCTCCAAACCGTACGCGGGGATCGACCAGGGCGACGCAGATGTCGGAGACGATGTTGCCTACCAGCATCAGCATGGAGGTGATGGCCAGTATCCCCATGACGGTGGGGTAGTCCCGCTCGACGATGGCCTCGTAACCGAGCAGGCCTATGCCGTCGATGTTGAAGATGGTCTCGATGAGAAAGGATCCGCCGAAGAAGACGGTGAGCACGCTGCCCAGATGGCTGGCGATGGGGATCAGGCTGTTGCGCATGGCGTGGTCGGTGACCGCCTTGCGAAACGGCAGCCCCTTGGCCACCGCGGTTCGCACGTAATCCGCCGACAGGTTCTCCATCAGGCTGTTTTTCATGGTCATGGTGAGGATGGCGAAATCCCCGATGGCATAGGCAATGAGGGGCAGCAGGGCGTGGGCGAAGAGGGTACGTATCTTGTCCCAGCTGCTCTCCATGTAGTCGAAGTCATCGCCGGGGAAGCCCCCCATGGGCAGCCACTCCAGGTGAAACGCGAAGACGGTGATGAGGAAGATCCCCACCACGTAGGCGGGCAGCGCATAGGCCATGTAGATGAACATGGAGCTGAGGGAATCGAAGCGACTGTTGTGCTTGAGCGCCTTGGCCACCCCGAGCGGGATCGAGACCAGATAGCTGAGCAGGAAGGTGGCCAGGCCGAAGAAGGCGGTGACCGGCAGTCTCTCCTTGATGAGATCCCACACCGGCTCGTAGTAGCGGGTCGACTCGCCGAGATCCAGCACCACCAGCTTCTGCAGCCACTCCCAGTAGGCGATCAGCATGGGCTTGTCGAGACCGTAGAAGGCCTTGAGCTCCTCGATCTGTTCGTCCGAGAGGGCCTGCGCCCCCTTGCTGCCACTGGAGCGTCCGGACTCGCCTTGGGAGACCTGCGCCTGCAGCAGCATGCGTTCCACCGGGCCACCGGGCACGAAACGGGTAACGGTGAAGACCAGCAGCGTGATACCTAGAAACGTCGGGATGATCAAAAGCATCCGACGTAAGAAATACGACAGCATGGTGGGTTAAACCTCGTCCTTGTTGTTATTGTGTGGCCAGTCATTTCCTGTGACTCGCCTCTCCTTCCTGGCATTACTCGCTGGATTGACTGACTATTTGGCAGACAATCCGCTCGGCCACTGTAAAACCTCTGCAACAAAAATCAAGTAAAACGAAGCCCATACCATCCCTCCTTCCCCAAACTGTCGCCACAGCGTAATTCACTGAACTATTTTTTCTGAAAACCCCAATTCGAAATAAAAATCCAGCATTAAAAAAATATTAAATTTGCTCAAACAATGTTTACAGCCAGCAACAAAACAACACAAAAGCAATGTTTTTCATTGTGTTAGCATGAATCAAAACCTCAGGTATATAGAGGGGCCTCTATTCAGGCTCATCAGACCAGACGAGATGACTATCGAACATCCGCCCCCACAGAATAGATAGAAATATCGTTTACCATTTGAATCATGGGATAAAAAATAGCGAGACCATGGCGGTAGTAATAAGTTCAGCATTAAGCAAATGATTTGCGCGAAGGTGATTTAACAAAACATTAACCGCCAGATGATTTGCATATCAGAATATCTCACCAAGAAAACGTCTTTCATTTGGCATCATGACCCTGCCAACCCCCATTCCCCCACTCTGGTGCGGCCAATTGACGCCCGCCGCCAAAACTTGATAAGCCTTACGCACCGCTCCAACGAGGGCGGTTCAGGAAGCAAACAATAAACAACCAGGAAGGATATAAGCGATGCTTAGGAAAAGCAGGATCTCTGCTGCCATCGCGTTCGCGTTGGCGAGCGCAGCAGTGGCGGCCCCCTCTGCCCATGCAGAAGAGGGACAGGAAGTCGAACAGCTGCAGAAAATCAAGGTCACTGGCTCACGCATCTCCCGCGTCGACGTCGAAGGCGCTACCCCGGTTGTCTCCGTCAGCAAGGCCAAGATAGAACAATCCGGCCAGCAAACGGTGGCCGACTACCTCAAGCAAGCCTCCTACAACTCCTTCGGTGGCGTCTCCCCCTCTTCGGGCAGCTCCTTCCAGTCCCAGGGCACGGTCGGCCTGCGCGGCCTGGGTTCCGAGCGCACCCTGGTGCTGCTCAACGGCAAGCGGGTCGCCGGCTCCCCCACCATGGGTGGCACCGCCATCAACCTCAACACCATCCCCATGGCCGCCGTTGAGCGGGTCGAAGTCAACCTGGACGGCGGCTCCGCCATTTACGGCTCCGATGCCATCGGCGGCGTGATCAACGTCATCTTGAAGCAGGACTACGAAGGGTTGCAGTTCCAGGGTCGCCTCGGCAGCCCGAGCGAAGAGGGCGGAGACGAGAAGAGCGGCTCCGTCATGGCCGGTATCACAGGGGAGAAAGGCTCCCTGATGGCCGTCTATGAGCACGACAAGAAAGACATCATCTACTCCCGGGATCGCGACTATCTCAGCAAGCAGGGCAAGGAGTCACCGAGCGCCTACGGTCGCAACGTCGAGGGGATCACCGGCGTCGATGGCAATGGCGATGCCCAGTGGAGCTACGGCCCCCTGGCCGGAGTGACCGATGCCAATGGCACCTGCAAAGAACCCTTCACCAATTTCGATGGCGGCTGTAACTATGACTACGGTCAGGTCGCCGCCAAGACGGCTTCGCGCAGCCGCGACACCCTCTACCTCAACGGTCGCTACCACATCAGCGACAGCGTCGACTTCGTGCCGCAAATCGTTGCCTCCCGGGTCGAGAGTTTCGGTCGCTTCGCCCCGGCCGCCGGTTTCTTCACCGTGGATGCGGCCAACCCGAAAAATGCCGACTTCTACAACCAGAACGGCCTGGATGCCGCCGCCACCGAGAGCCTGGGGGAAGCCGCCTACGTCTACTACCGCTTCAACAACGTCGGCACCCGTGACAACCTGGTCACGGACACCACCGGCAGCCTGAACCTGGCCTTTGAGGGCACCCTGCCCACCGAAGCCGTCGGCGATCTGATCTGGAACGCCGGCTACATGTACTCCAAGACCGACAACAAGGAGAACGGCACCGGTTACGTGCTGGCTTCGGCCGCCCAGCAGGCCGTGGCCGATGGCAAGTTCGTCAATGGTGAATTTGATGCCGGTACCACGGCCGCCATGGCCGCCGACACCAGTCGCCGCTCCACCATGGACTTCTACCAGTGGTACGCCGGGGTGCAGTGGGACATGGGCGAGCTGCCCGCAGGCCCGGTCAGCTGGTACGCCGGCGCCGAGTACAACGACTGGGTCTACACGGACAAATATGACGCCCAGTCCGAGGCAGGCAACATCATAGGCTCGTCCGGCAACTCCTCCGGTGGCGATCGCAACGTCACCGCCGTCTATCTGGAGACCCTGATCCCGGTACTGGACGAGGTCGAGCTGAGCGTCGCCGGTCGCTATGACAAATACAGCGACTTTGGCAGCGCCTTCTCGCCCAAGGCGAGCCTGCGCTATCAGCCCCTGGACAACCTGATGTTCCGCACCTCCTGGTCGCAATCCTTCCGCGCTCCCAGCCTGCAGGATCTCTACGCGGCAGACTCCTTCTCCGCGGATTGGGCCAAGGATTACGTCTACTGCCAGAACAACGGCATCTCGGCGGCCGACTGCCCGAACCAGCAGTACAACACCACCCGGACCTCCAACGAGGAGCTCAAGGAAGAGACGGCCAACACCTGGAACTTCGGTGCCAGCTACAGCCCCCTCGACAACCTGAACCTCTCCCTGGACTACTACATCATCAAGATCGAGGACGTCATCCAGCTCAACTCCACCCAGTCCATCATCTATGACGAGCTGAACAATGGCGGCTCCAGCCTGGTCGAGCGTCGCAGCGACGGCAAGATCCGCAATGTCACCTCTCCCATGGTCAACCTGGGGGATCTGAACACCAGTGGTCTGGACTTCAAGCTCGATTACAACTACGACCTGGATGTCGCCACCATCCGCTATGACTTCGGCAGCACCTATATCCTGGAGTACAAGGAAGGCCTGTATGCCGGCGGCCCCGAGGTCGACAAGATCGGCCAGAACGGCAAGCCGCAGCTGCGCTTCAACTCAGGGATCGGCGTGAACGTGCCCCAGTGGTGGAACATGGACACCTACCTGAGTGCGAACTACATCGACTCCCAGAGCCAGGACTATGTCGCCGACACGGGTGAGGAAGTGGGCCACATCGCCTCCAACACCACCTGGAACCTGAACGTCGGCGTGGATACCCCCTGGAACGGCAAGCTGCAGGCCGGTGTGAAGAACATGTTCAACCGCACCCCCTCCCTCGAGAGCGATGGCTTCACCTACGACGAAGACATCTACAGCATCGACGGTCGCATCTACTACCTCGATTACAGCCAGAAGTTCTGATCCCTTTGCTGACATGACCACAAGCCGGCCCCCGGGCCGGCTTTGCCCAAGATTCCAAGGAAGTAACGGAGATAGGGTAATCCTATGAAAACAAGGACTATGACAATGAAGAAAGCGCTCCTGGGCAGCCTGGTATCGGCCGCTCTGTTGACCAGCTTCAACCTGAGTGCCGCCACCGCCGGTCAGGCGGTCGACGCCCAGGCCGCCACCGACAATGCCTCGAAAGTGTCCCAGCAGAAGATCGACAACTACGCCGACACCGCGGAGTCCGCCCTGGCCCAGTACAAGGCGAGCCTGCGTCAGCTCGACAGCCTGCGCACCTACAACGAGCAGGTCGGCAAGATGGTGGAGTCCCAGAGCAGCGAGCTGGCCTCCATGGCGCGCCAGATAGCCCAGATAGATCAGACCAGCACCGAGGTGGTGCCGCTGATGCTCAAGATGATCGACGCCCTCGAGCAGTTCGTGGCGCTGGATCTGCCGTTCCAGCAGGTGGAACGCGAAGACAGGGTCGCCGCCCTGACCGATCTCATGAACCGGGCCGATGTCACCATCTCGGAGAAGTACCGCAAGATCCTCGAAGCCTACCAGATAGAAGAGGGCTTCAGCCGCACCATCGAAGCCTACAAGGCCAGCCTGGACAAGGATGGCGCCCAGAAGACCTATGAATTCCTGCGGGTCGGTCGCATCGCCCTGCTCTACCAGTCCCCGGACGGCATGGAGACAGGGGTGTGGAACAAGCAGACCCGCCAGTGGGACACCCTGCCCCAGGAGTATCGCAGTGCGGTTGAACAAGGCCTTCGCATCGCCAAGAAGCAGGCCCCCCCTGCCCTGATCAAGCTGCCGGTTCACACTGCGGAGAAAGCATCATGAAAGGACTCAGACTCACGATCGCCTCGCTGATAGCGGGCGCCGCCCTGTTTACTCTGCCGGTCACCGCCGCCGAGAAGCCGGTGGATCTCAATGCCCTGCTCAGCCAGATCAAGGCCGACAGCCTGACCGAATCCCAGCTCAACAAGGAGCGGGAGGCCCGCTTCCTGGCCGACAAGAATGAGCAGGCCAACCTGCTGGCCAAGGCCAAGGCGGATCTCGCCGCCGAAACCGCCAGGGGCGATGAGCTCAAGGCCAGTTTCGACGCCAACGACAAGCAGCTGACCGAGCTGACCGAGACCCTGCGCCAGCGTTCCGGCAACATGGGGGAGATGTTCGGGGTGGTACGCCAGTTCGCCGGCGAGTTCAAGGGCATCTTCAATGCCTCGCCG
Source organism: Aeromonas bivalvium (assembly GCF_000819765.1). Taxonomy (GTDB): domain Bacteria; phylum Pseudomonadota; class Gammaproteobacteria; order Enterobacterales; family Aeromonadaceae; genus Aeromonas; species Aeromonas bivalvium. The sequence continues at coordinate 48,185 of NZ_CDBT01000043.1, read as the reverse complement.
CTGCGGGTCGAATACCCGGAACAAGGGCCGCTGCTCACCAAACTGGCCGAGAGCAAGGAGCTGCCCTCCAGCGGCGATCTCGAAGCGTTCTGGACCACCATCCTCAGCCGCATGATAGACGCTGGCAAGGTGAGCCGGATCCCGGCCACCGTCGTCTATGGCGAAGGAAGCCAGGCCGACAAGACCGTCACCCAGATAGGCGAGTTCAACACGGTCGCCGATGGCAAATACCTCAACTTCGTCCCCGAGACCGGCAAGTTCGAGGAGCTCTCCCGTCAGCCCGACGGCAAGATGACCTCCCTCATCGCCCCCTTCGAGCAGGGTGGCGCCGGGCTCGAGCCCATCTATGTGGATCCGTCGCGCGGCGTCATCCTCTCCCTGCTGGTGCAGTCCCCCACCCTGGCCGAGCGGATCGATCAGGGCGGCGTGGTCGGTTACGTCATCCTGGCACTGGGGGCCGTTGGGGTACTGATCGCCCTGTTCTGCGGTGCCCGCCTCTCCCTCATCGGCGGCGCCATGCGCAAGCAGATGAAGTCCGATGCCATCATCAAGGGCAATCCCCTGGGTGAAATGCTGGCCGCCTACCAGGGCCACAAGGGCGACAACATAGAGGATCTGGAATCCAAGCTCGACGAGGTGATACTGCGCAACGTGCCGACCCTGGAGAAGGGCGTGGGCATCATCAAGCTGATCGCCTCGGTCGCCCCCCTGCTGGGTCTGCTGGGTACCGTGGTCGGCATGATTGCCACCTTCCAGGCCATCACCCTGTTCGGTACCGGCGATCCCAAGCTGATGGCCGGCGGCATCTCCGAGGCCCTGGTCACCACCATGCAAGGCCTGGTGGTCGCCGTGCCCATGCTGTTCCTCTACACAGTGGTGCAGACCCAGAGCCGTCGCCTGATCCAGGTGCTGGAAGAGCAGAGCGCCGGGTTCGTGGCCCGTTATCAGGAAAACCTGCACGCCTCCAAAGCCGCAGCGTAAGGAGTCTTCCATGTGGTTCTGGTTGATTGAGGAAGTGGAATCCATCCGGCGCTTTCTGGGGATGGGGGGAGATGTGCTGGTCGCCATCTTCTTCCTCACCCTGGTGATGTGGGCCCTGTTGCTCGAGCGCTGGATCTATTTTCTGACCATCTATCCCCAGCAGGCCAAGGGCACCCAGCAGAGCTGGCTGGCCCGCCGTGACCATCAATCCTGGTCTGCCAGGCAGATCCGGCGCGAGCTGGTCTCCCGGGTGGCCCTGGCGGTGGACAAGGGGATGCCAATCATCAAGGTGCTGATCGCCCTCTGTCCACTGATGGGGCTGCTAGGCACCGTCGTTGGCATGGTGCAGGTGTTTGACACCCTCGCCATCACGGGAACGGGATCGCCGCGGGCCATGGCCTCCGGCATCTCCAAGGCGACCATTCCGACCATGGCCGGCATGGTGGCCTCCCTCTCCGGCCTGTTCTTCGCCAGCCGTCTGGAGCACAAGGGCAGGTTGGCGGTGGACAAGCTGGAAGACAGCCTGAAGCACGGTTGAGTCAGGGAACGATGCGGTGGCCGGGCCAGACCCGGCCACCCGTTACAAGCAAGGAGTTTTTGCTATGAGAAAGCGTCACAGCGCGAGCAGCGCAGACGAGGCGGCGATCGATATGACCCCCATGCTGGACATAGTGTTCATCATGCTGATCTTCTTCATCGTCACCACCTCGTTCGTCAAGGAGGCCGGGGTGGAGATCAACCGCCCCAGCGCCAACACCGCCGAAACGGTCAAGAAGGGCAACATCATGGTGGCCGTGCGTGAGAACGGTCAGGTCTGGGTCGACAAGCGCCAGGTCGAAGTGGGCGCCGTGCGTGCCAACATCGAGCGGCTGCGTGCCGAGAACCCGGAAGGCGCCGTGGTGATCCAGGCCGATACCGAATCCAGGTCCGGTATCGTGGTGGAAGTCATGGATCAGATCCGCATGGCCGGGGTGCAGAACATCTCCATCGCCGCCAATAAAGAAGGCTGATGCCAGGGGTCACCAATGAGATACCTGATATCCTTCGCAGCCGCCTTCCTGGTGGTATTCGGCCTGTTCTGGGGAATGGACAAGCTGGTTAACCAGGAGCGCCGGGAGTTGCTGGAACAAGACGACGTCAGCATGGTCGACTTCATCCGCATCAAGCCCGAGGAGACGCTGCAAGAGAAACAGAGAGAACTGCCCAAACCGCCGCCGCCCAAGCGCCCTCCCCCCCCACCCGAGATGGAGGTGTCGAGCCCGGACAAGCCGCAGATGCAGACCATGGCCATGGACATGCCCAAGCTGGACCTGCCGGTCAACATCGCCGGCGGCAACGCCCTCGGCGCCTACAGCACAGGGGGTGGCGGCGGTGGCATGGGCGGCAACAATGGCGCCATCCCTCTGGCCACCTTCGAACCCATGATGCCGCGCAAGGCCGCCCTCGCGGGTCTGGCCTCGGGCAAGGTATTGCTGGAGTTCACCGTCACCGAACGGGGCACGGTCAGCGACGTGCGCGTGGTCAAGGAGCAGCCCCGCAGCTATGACCTCGGCAAGGAGGCGCGCAAGACGGTGGCCAAGTGGACATTCAAACCCGCCATGGTCGATGGCAAGCCGCAGTCGAGTCGCATGCGGCAAGAGATCGAATTCGCGGTCAACTAAGGAAGGTGGCGATGAACAAGTTACACAAGGGGATATTGGCCCCGGTCGCCCTGGCCGTGTTGATGAGCACCGCCAGTTGGGCCGCCGAACAACCCTCCCTCTCCGACCGCGCCTACCGCGCGGTCAACAAGGCTCAGGAGCTGATCGCCGCCAAGAAGTACGGCGAGGCCAATGCCAAGTTGCAAGATGCCCTCTCGGGGGCCGGGGAGAAGGTCTATGACAAGGGGGTGATACTGCAAACCCTGGGCTTCGTCGCGGCGCAGCAGGAGCAATATGGCAAGGCGACCAAGTATTTCGCCGACGCCATTGCCACCGGCGGCCTGCCCCAGCCCGTGGCCCAGCAGGTGCGCTACAACCTGGCCCAGCTCTACATGGCGGAGGGCAACTTCAAGGGATCCATCAACACCATGAAGGAGTGGTTCGCCAGCCTCGGCAAGGAGGACAAGCCCACTCCCCATGCCTACATCACCCTGGCCAACGCCCATGTCCAGCTCAAGCAGTACCGGGAGGCCATCCCGGCGGTAGACAGTGCCATTCGTCTCTCCGCCGGCAAGGCCCCCGAATCCTGGTATCTGCTCAAGATGGGGGCGCACTACGAGCTGAAGCAGTACAAACCGGCGACCGAGGTACTGACCACCCTGGTGGGCATGTTCCCGGAGAAGAAGAAGTACTGGACCCAGCTCTCGGCCATGTATATGCAGGCGGGCAACGATCCCAAGGCGCTGGCCGCCCTGGAGAGCGCCTACCGGCTGGGCATGCTGACCGAGCAGGCCGAGCTGCTGCGCCTGGCCAACTACCTCGCCTTCGCCGGCATTCCCCACCGCGGCGCCCGCGTGCTGGAGAAGGCCATGAAGGAGGGCCAGGTGGAGCGCAGCGTGGCCAACCTCAAGACCCTGGCCAACTACTGGCATCAGGCCAAGGAGCTCGACCCGGCCATCGATACCCTGATGACGGCCTACCGCCAGGCGCCCAACGCCGAGTTGCAGCTCAAGATGGCGCGCATGATGATCCAGAGCAAGCGCTATCAGGATCTGGTGGCCCTGGCGGGCAAGCCGGCAGGCAATGCCAGCGCGCTGCAGCGAGCCGATCTCAAGTTCCTGACCGGGGTGGCCTACTTCGAGCAAAACCGACCCAAGGAGGCGCTCACCGCCTTCACCCAGGCCGCCCAGAACGGCCAGGTCAGCGGCCGTGCCACCCCCTGGATCAGCTTCCTCAAGGAGCAGAACCCGCAGGCCCAGGACAGCCAGACCCAGTGAGACTCGGGGAAGCGCCCGCCCCGGATCAGATGACCAGAACCGCTCCTCGGAGCGGTTTTTTTCATTGCCGGTTTTCGGCGCCGAACATCCGCATTTTTAGACGTCTAGACGTAAAAACACTCATTGACATAGCCATCCAGACATCTTAGCATCATCAACCATGATGACAGAGCAAACCCAGTGTAACCTCTGCCCAACTTACCCGCCTGTAGCGCCCTGTGCTTTAAGGCTTTGGCACGGAAGAATCCATGATCAAGTTGAATGCCCTCAACAAAGTCTACGGTAAAGGCAGTGACGCCGTGCACGCCCTGCGTGATGTGAGCCTGCATGTACCCCAAGGCAAAATCTTCGGTGTGATCGGTGCCTCCGGCGCCGGCAAGAGCACCCTCATTCGCTGTGTCAACCTGCTCGAACGACCCACCGACGGCCAGGTGGTGGTGGATGGCCAGGACCTGACCGCCCTCGGCGAGGGCGAGCTGACCCAGGCCCGCCGCCAGATCGGCATGATCTTCCAGCACTTCAACCTGCTCTCTTCCCGCACCGTCTCCGCCAACATCGCCTTCCCCCTGGAGCTGGCGGGATGGGACAAGGCCCGCATCCAGGCCCGGGTGCTGGAGCTGCTGGCCCTGGTGGGCCTCGAGGCTCGCGCCCATGCCTATCCGTCCGAACTCTCCGGCGGCCAGAAGCAGCGGGTCGCCATCGCCCGCGCCCTGGCACCGGCCCCCAAGGTGCTGCTGTGCGACGAGGCCACCTCGGCCCTGGATCCCCAGACCACCCGCTCCATCCTGACCCTGCTCAAGGAGATCAACGTCAAGCTGGGGCTGACCATACTGCTCATCACCCACGAGATGGATGTGGTGAAGGGGATCTGTGACGAAGTGGCCATCATCAGCGATGGCCGCCTGATCGAACAGGGGGAAGTGGCCTGGTTCTTCAGCAACGCCAAGACCCAGCTGGCCCGCGACTTCATCCACTCCACCATCCACCTGGACGTGCCCCAGGAGTATCAGGACCGGATGACCCAAACCCGGGTTCCCGACAGCTATCCGCTGCTCAAGCTCGGCTTCACCGGCGCCAGCGTCGACAGCCCCCTCATCTCGGAGGCGAGCCGCCGTTTCGACATAGACGTCAGCATACTGGCGGCGGACATCGAATACGCGGGCGGGGTCAAGTTCGGCTTCCTGCTGGCCGAGGTGTTCGGCGACGAGGCCCAGTGCGAGGCCACGCAACAGTTCTTCATCGACAACCACATACAGCTGGAGGTAATGGGTTATGTCCGACGCCATGATTAATCTGCTCATCTCGGCGCTGGGTGACACCCTTATCATGGTGTCGGCCTCCGCCCTGTTCGGTTGCCTGCTCGGCCTGCCCCTGGGGGTCGCCCTCTATGTGACCAAACCGGGCCAGATCCTGGCCCATCCGGTGCTGAACCGCCTGCTCGGGGTCGTGGTCAACATAGGTCGCTCCGTGCCCTTCATCATTTTGCTGGTCGCCATCATACCGCTGACCCGACTCATCGTCGGCACCAGTATCGGCACCATAGCCGCCATAGTGCCGCTGACCATAGGCGCCGTCCCCTTCATCGCCCGCCTGGTGGAAGGGGCCCTGATGGAGGTGCCGGACGGCCTGCTCGAGGCCGCCAAGGCCATGGGTGCCAAGCCGCTGCAAATCATCACCAAGGTGCTGCTGCCAGAGGCCCTGCCCGGCATCCTCAACAGCGTCATCATCACGCTGGTGACCCTGGTCAACTACTCCGCCATGGCCGGTGCCATCGGAGGGGGCGGCCTGGGGGACGTGGGGATCCGTTACGGCTACCAGCGTTTCGACCCCACCGTCATGCTGGTGACAGTGGCCATTCTGGTGGTACTGGTTCAACTCATCCAGAGCGCAGGTGAGCGCCTGGTCAACAAATGCGATCATCGCTGAACGTCGATTTCTAACAGGAGGTTTTCATGAAATTAGCCATTAAATCCATCGCGGCGGCTCTGCTGGCTGGCTTGGTACTGGTCGGCTGCGGCCAGAAGGAAGAGAGCAAGACCCTGAAGATTGCCGCCATTGCCGGCCCCGAGACCGAACTGGTCGAAACCGCCGCCAAGGTTGCCAAGGACAAATTTGGCCTGACCGTCGAGGTGGTGACCTTCTCCGACTATGTCACCCCCAACGTGGCTCTGAACGATGGCAGCATCGACATCAACGCCTTCCAGCACAAACCCTACCTGGATGCCCAGATCCGTGATCGCGGCTTCAAGCTGGTGCCGGTTGGCAACACCTTCGTCTACCCGATTGCCGGTTACTCCAAGAAGATCAAGGCCCTGAGCGAGCTGCAAGATGGCGCCCAGATAGCGGTGCCCAATGATCCGACCAACCTGGGCCGCTCCCTGATCCTGCTGGAGAAGCAGGGTCTGCTGACCCTGAAAGAGGGCGCCGGCCTGGAGGCAACCGTACTGGACATCGCCAGCAACCCGCGCAACTTCAAGATCGTCGAACTGGAAGCCGCCCAGCTGCCGCGCTCCCTGGAAGACGTGGATCTGGCCATCATCAACAACACCTTCGCCGGCCAGATTGGGCTGACCCCCACCGAGAACGGCCTGTTCGTCGAAGACAAGGAGTCCCCCTACGTCAACCTGATCGTCTCTCGTGAAGACAACAAGGATGACGAGAAGGTCAAGCAGTTCGTGCAGGCGTTCCAGACCGACGAGGTCTATCAAAAAGGCATGGCCCTGTTCAAAGAGGGGCTGGTCAAGGGCTGGTAAGCGGCTCTCATGTCAAAAAGGCCACGTCAGCGTGGCCTTTTTCGTCTCTGCCGCTATCATAGCCCTGAGCACGACGACAACAAGAAACAATCAGCATGAAACAATGGTATCTGGCCTACTGCAAGCCCAAGGAAGAGGCGCGTGCCCGAGTCCATTTGGCGGCTCAGGGCATTGAATCCTATTACCCTATGGTGGAGGTCGAGAAGCTGCGCCGTGGCAAGCGCGTTCCCGTCCGCGAACCCATGTTCCCGAACTACCTGTTCATCTTTGTGGATCTCGAGGAGGTGACCCCGGTGACCCTCAAGTCCACCCGGGGCATCAGCCGCATCATCCACTTCGGGCGGGAGTGGACCCCCATCTGCAGCCAGCTGGTGTACCAGCTGATGAGCAAGGATGACAGCGACGAGGCGAGAGCCAGCTATGCTTGCCTGCCGAGCCAGGGTGACAAGGTACTTATCGAATCTGGCCCCCTGGCCGGATTCGAGGCCATCTACCTGGAGCCGGATGGCGCTAAGCGGGCGATCCTGCTGGTCAACCTGCTCAACCAGGAGACCAGCAGCAGCTTCGATAACCAGGCGTTTCGCCGGTTGGATTGACCCGAAAACATTCCCATATGAACACGCCCCGCATCCTCAGGTTGCGGGGCGTTTTTCTGGCGCCGACAGGGGCCGCTCACTGCAGGGTGAAGCGGCTGATCGCCTGGCTGAGGCGGCCCGTCTCCTGGGCCAGGCGCGTCACGATCGCCTCTCCCTGCTGGCCATGGTGGCGGGATTGATGACTGAGTCCGGCAATCTCCTCCACGGCACCGGCCACTTCACGGGCGGTGCGTGACTGCTGCTCGGTGGCGGTGGCAATGGCCCCCAGCTGTTCGCTCAGCGCCTGCACCCGTTCGATGGCCCCCTGCAGGGTATGGCTGACGCTCTCCACAGCGCCGCGCCCCTCCTCCACCAGCCGGGTTCCCGTGCTCACTGTCGCCACCGTCTGCCGGGTCTGCTGCTGTATGCTGGCGATGGTCTGGCTGATCTCGGCGGTGGACTGGCTGGTGCGGCTGGCCAGCTGGCGTACCTCGTCGGCCACCACGGCAAAGCCACGCCCCTGCTCTCCGGCCCGCGCCGCCTCGATGGCGGCGTTGAGCGCCAGCAGATTGGTCTGCTCGGCGATGGTGGCGATCACCTCGGTGATACGGCCCACCTGTTCACTCTGGGCGCTGAGGCGCGCCATGGCGCCATTGGCCTCCCCTATCATGGTGGAGATGGCCTGCATGGTACCCACCATCTGACCGAGGGCCTGCTCCCCCGCCCGGCTCTGGTTCTCTGCCTCCGTAGCGGCGCAGGCGGCCTGGGCTATGTTGCCGGCCACCTCCCGGCTGGTCACCGAGATCTGATCGATGGCCGACGCCACCTCATCCACCCGGTGGTGCTGACTGGCAAGATCCGAAACCAGGGTGCGAGTGGTGCCGCTCACCTCGCCGCTGACCCCCTCAACTTGCGCGACCGCCCCCTGAATGTCGGCCACCAGCTGGCGTAGCTGGGCCGACATCTGGTTGAGGGAACCGGTCAACCGCCCCAGCTCGTCCCCGCGCCGCATCGGCAGGGGATCTGCCGGCAGCCGGCCGGACGCCACCAGGCTGGCGCGATGCTCGAGCCGCTGGATGTCGCCGGTCAGATGGCGGCTGAGCCAGAGCGCCACCAGGGTACTGAGCAGCAGCACCCCCAGGGTGGAGGCGACCAGCATGGTGCGGATGCGGCGACTGGCGCGCTCCATCTGCTCGCCCATGCCGTCCACCTCGGCATGGGTCTGACGGACCTGATCCGCCAGCTGGCTGCCCAGGCGCAGCAACTCGGGCTCCACCTCATGGGCCATCAGATGGTTGGCCCGGTTCCAGTCCGGTGCCCGGCGCGCGGTGATCACCTGATCGACCAGCTCGCCGAAGGGGGTCGACATCTCCTCGAACAGGCCCCACAGCGTCTGCTGCGCCTCGGTGAAATAGGCGGCCTGTCCCTCTATCTCCTGCACCCGTTGCCGGTGGAACTGGTAATAATCGAGATACTTCTGGCGATAGTCATCCTCCCCCGAGATGAGGTAATCCCGCAGCGCGGAGAGGGCATTGGAGAGCCCGTTGTAGGCATCCCCTACCTGCTTGAGCAGGCGGCGTCTGTCCCCAGAGAGTCCGCTCTCCTCGGTCGCCACCTCCTCGTTGGTGAAAGATTGCAGCTGATCCAGGGCCGCCTCCGCCAGGGGGCCGGCCTCCTGCAACATCAGGGTATGGGCGGGCAGGTTGTCATCCGTGTGGGCCAGATCCCACACCCGCTGCTGGCTCGCCTTGAAGGCGGCCAGCGCCTCGGCCAATGGGGGAGCCTTGGTCTGGCCCTCGATGCGCAGCCAGGCCTGCTGCCACTCCTGCTTGAGGCGCTCACCCTGGGCGGGATCCGCCCCCAGGATCAGATAGCCCCGCAGGGAGGAGACGGTGGCCACCAGGGCCTGCTGGCTCGCCTCGTCCCGCTGCAGGGCAGGCAGGGCCTGGCGCATCAGCGCCTGCTCGGAGTCGGCGATCTGATGCTGTTGATGGGAGATGAGCACGGCAAAGAGCAGGATCAGCAGGTTGACGAAGCCGAAGGCGAGCAACAGTTTGACGGCAATTTTCATAAACATCCTTGTTCCGAAGGGAATCCTGTGGCTCCGAATCGAGAGGCCCGGTCACCACGCGCCCGGGGGCGAGTGCGGGGAAGGCTCCATGCCCTCCCAGGCCGTGTCGGCACTCGAGCGTATCACACTGGCGATGCGGTGCCACGGCGGTGTGACCACCACGACACGGCACGCTTTTTCACTTATCGGACGACGAAGCAGCGTCATGAGAGAAAGTTGCAGCGGGAAAAGAAACGGCAAGGCGGGCCCAGTGGCCCGCCCAGTGTAAGCAATGAATGCCGGGATGGGGGCCAGGCCCCCACCCATCAGGTTATTCGCGTCCCAAGCCGAAAGCCGGTCTGATATTCCCGCTCCCGCAGGTGGGAGACCTGCACCGCCTGCCCTTCCAGCCCGATATCCTTGAGCAGGGCCGGGGACAGATTGAGCAGGGTACGGCGCTGCTCGATGCGGGTAATACGATAGGCGATCAGGCGCGCGGCACCGCGCAGCAGGGTAAGTTCGATAGACATAAGATCTCTCCGTTTGAACCTTGCGGTCCTTCCGAAGAGCGGAGACATTCACCCGGCGGAAGAACCGCGGGTGATAAATAGTGACAGGGTTACCTGTTCACTCCACGCGGCAAAAGAGTACGAACGGACTCACGGCAGGCGCCGTGTTGAGTCGCAACGTTGAGCATTGAATGTTGCATATTCGTCTCCTTATGGGTGAAAAGTGGAACAAGTGTCGGAAGTGTAAAAAAGCACCGAATTCAATACAAGCCGGCCCTTGCCAGCCGCCCCCCATTTGGGGAGGGCGGCAAGGGGTCATCCTAGATCCCCGACAGCAGCCGGTACTCTTCCAGCACATAGGTATCCGTCATGCCGCTGACATAGTCGAGCAGCAGGCGCACCCTGTAATACCACTCCTGCTCGGCGCGGCACTGGAAGCGGGCATCCGGGTTGGCCACCGCCAGGCGGTATGCCTTGAGATGACGGGCGGAGAGGCGGTGAAACAGGCGACGGGCGAAGAAGAGATCCGCCCCCCCC
>NZ_CDBT01000043.1:37011-37619 GCF_000819765.1 Aeromonas bivalvium | reverse complement strand
CCCCCCCCGCCCCCGCCAGCAGCCGGGAAAAGCGCTCCTCGGGCAGGGCCAGCAGGCAGGCGTAGGTCGACAGCACCCCCCGCAGGGCGGCGTAGCCTTCCAGCTCGAGGGCCTCCACCTCGGGACGCATGAACACCTGCTCGCGCGCCACCCGTTTGAGGGTGTCCAGCACCCGGGCCGCCGGCGCCTGGCCGCTGAGCAGGGCATGGGGATAGCGGCCCTGCAAGATGGCATCATGCTCGGCCAGATAGGTCCGGGCCGCCAGCGCCACCAGATCCTCGGTCAGTCGCTGGCGAAAGTGGGGGAAAAACCCCTCGCGGCCCTCTCTGGACTCCCCGAGCAGGGCCTGCATGTACTCCCCCTCGTCGGCACTGGCCAGAGCCTGGATCAGCTCGCGCTGGCTCAGGATCCGCCGGTCCACCGCGTCCTCGAGATCCGCGATGCAGTAGGAGATGTCGTCCGCCGCCTCCATGATGTAAACCAGCGGATGACGGCAGCCCGGCGCCAGGCCCAGGCTCTGGCTCAGGCGGGCGTAGAGGGGTTGTTCGCTGAAGAAGATGCCTCCCTTGGCCGCCCAGCCGTGGTGCTGGGCCTGGCCCGCGGCGAGA
>NZ_CDBT01000043.1:0-36763 GCF_000819765.1 Aeromonas bivalvium | reverse complement strand
AGCAGATCGGCCCGCAGCCGCGGCCACTGCTCGCTCGCCGCCCCCACGGCGGCGGCAAACAGGGGATCGAGCTGCTCGCCGAGCCATTGCCCCATCACCTGCTCCCCGAAGTGGCCGAAGGGGGGGTTGCCCACGTCATGGAGCAGGCAGGCCATCTCCACCAGATTGATGAAGGACCAGGGGCAGACCGCCTCGGCGGGCAAGCGCCCCAGGATGCGACGGCTGATCTGGCGCCCCGTCTCCTGCACTTCCAGGGAGTGGGTCAGCCGGCTGCGCACCGAGGCCTTCACATCCAGCGGGAATACCTGGGTCTTTTGCTGCAAGCGGCGCACCGGGGCCGCCTGGACGATCCGGGCCCGATCGAATTCGGTCGCCGCCAGCAGGCTCTCCTCCCCTCTGGGGACGATGCGCAGGGGCGGGATCAGGGTCTGGTACATGGGCTCACTCCTCTGGCTTCCCTCGTCTGGGTCGCTGTCATGGCTTGGGGGTCACGTCTGCAACCAGGTGCGCAGGCGGGCGATGTCGCCCGGGTAGGCACGGCGCAGCGACTCAATCCAGTCTTCCACGTTCTCCCACCAGGCGGGCTGATCCGGGCTCTGGATCAGCTGGGCCAGCTGTTGCAGGCGACGCAGACCGATGGAGCCGGCGGCCCCCTTGATCTTGTGCGCCTCCTCCACCACCCCGGCCTGATCCCTGGCCGTCATGTTCGAATCGAGCACCGCCATGTAGTCCGGCATCATCTGCTCGAACAGGTCCACGCTGGAGATCAGCACCCCCTTGCCGACCGTGTCCGCGTAGTCGGTCAAGAAGCCCAGATCCAGCCAGTCGTTCTGCTCCGCCTGCTCGCTGGCGGCGGAGGCCTCCTCATCGGCCAGATCCGCGAACAGGTGGGCGATGACGGCACGCACCGCCTGGGAGCGCAGCGGCTTGTTGATCACATCCTGCATGCCGCGTTCGAGGTAATAGTCGCGATCGCCGGTGACGTTGGCCGTCAGCGCCACCATGGGCGGCAGACTGTCTCCGTAGCGTTCGAGCAGCCGGGCCGCCACGTCGAAGCCCGTCATGTCCGGCAGCTGGATATCGAGCAGGATGAGATCAAAATCATCCGGGTTGGCCATGGCGATGGCCTCGCCGCCGGTGCGCGCCACCCTGACCTGGTGACCAAGCTTGTCCAGCAGGGCGCAGGCGACGGTGACGTTGAGCTCCACATCTTCCACCAGCAGGATATCGAGGCGCAGATCGCTGTCGGGCAGCTCGGGATCGGCAGCGGCCTCGACGCAGGCCACCTCCAGCTCGGCGGTGAAACAGGCGCCCTCGCCGACATCGCTGTCCACATAGAGCTGGCCGCCCATGGCCTGCACCAGCTGGCGCGAGACCGCGAGGCCGATCCCGGTGCCGGTGGCGTGCTGCTTGCCCTGCACCTGATAGTACATGGCGAAGATCTTTTCCTGCTGGGCAGGCGGTATGCCGATGCCGGTATCTTCCACCTCGAAGTGCAGGGCCAGCCTGCCCTGGGTCTCGGCCTCGTGGGCGAGGCAGCGGATGGTCACCCCTCCCTCGTCGGTGAACTTGACCGCGTTGCCCACCAGGTTCCACAGCACCTGGCGCAACCGGGTACCGTCCGCCATCACGAATTGCGGCATGTCGCCATCCCGATCGAAATGCAGGTAGAGCCCCTTCTGTTCCGCCTGGATGCGCGACAGCGTCTCCAGCTCGTCGAGGAAGGCGGGCAGATCCAGCGGGGCGGGCGCGATTTCCAGTCGACGCCGGTCGAGTTTGTCGAGATCTATGATGTCGTTGAAGATGTTGCCCAGCGTCACGGCGCTCAGGTGGATGGTGTTGAGCTGCTGGTGCTGGGCCGGGGTGAGCTGGGTATCCATCAGCATGCGGCTCAGGCCCACGATGCCGTTCAAGGGGGTGCGCAGCTCGTGACTGATGGTGGAGATGAAGGTGGTCTTGTCCCGGCTCGCCTTCTCCAGCTTGTCCTGGTACTGCTTGCGCTCCGTGATGTCGCGGCCAAAGCCGAGCAGGCCGAGCCGCTTGCCGAAGCGGTCGAAGAAGGGCACCTTGCGCAGCTCGAAGTAGGCCTTGCGCCCATCCGGATACTCGAGCCACTGCTCATAGGTCATGGGCTCGTTGCTTGCAAACACCTGGCGATCCGTCTCGACCACCTTGTTGGCGATGTCCTGCTTGTAGACATCGAACGGGGTGAGGCCGATGAGCTCAGCCTCCACCCGACCGGTGAGCTGCTCCATGGCGGTGTTGCAGCCGGAGAACTGCTCGTCCTCGTTGCGGTAATAGACCAGATCCGGGGAACAGTCGATGAAGGAGCGCAGCAGGGCGGTGCGCTCTCCCAGGTGCAGCTGGGCCTTCTCCCGCTGGAACACCTCGTTCTCCAGATCCTCGATCGCCTGCTGGCGCAGGGTCTCGGCCCGGTTGGTCTCGGCTATCTGGGCATTGAGGCGGCTGATGTTCTCCTGCAACTGGCTGTTGAGCTCCATGTCCCGCTCGCGCATCTCCTGCAGCTTGCGCACCATGCGGCTCAGCCGCTGACGGGAGTCCTCCAGCTGATCCACCACGATGGAGAGGAAATAGACGGCCCAGGGGGTCACCAGCAGGCCGAAGAAGACGGAGCGCACCAGATCGACCACATCGACAGTGCCGCGCAGAAACAGGGTCACCCCCATCTGGATGGAGACGGCCAACACTATGATGGCCGCGGCCAGGAACATGCTGAAACGCACCAGCCCCAGCTTGGTCATCAGATCCACATAATACTGGGCCCAGGATTTAATCTGCTTCATCTCGTTGTTTTCTCCCCACAAGTGCTCCCCAGAATACCAGCAGCCGTCCCGGAACTCTTGTCCCGACGCTGGATTTATTGCGTCCGCCCCACCCTTTGTGAGCTGGCCCTCACTGGTGCGGTGCAAGGTGTGGCGGGCCCCGTCGGGGGCGGGCAAAACAAACCCGCCCGGGTGCGACAGGGATGCCATGGAGGCAGACAGGGGCGGAACACCTCCTTATAATGCCGCAGGTCAATCTGTTTGAATCCTACTCGTTCGAGGAATGAGCAATGCGCAAGAGTCTGTTACTCGGCCTGGGTCTGCTGGTCGCCGGGCCCCTTCATGCCGAGATCATCGAGATCCCGAAACAGTCCGGCTTCTCCGGCTTCCTGCTGGGAGGCATCAACGCCAGCAGCTACGAGTCCAACTTCTACAAGGGCCATGACAGCCATGAGCGCATCGACAGCCTGGGCTCGGCCGAGCGTTCCGACGGTCTGACCCCTCTGATCAATGCGGATCTGCGCTACACCTTCGCCGACACCCGCACCCAGCTGTTCCTGGGCAACCTTATCCAGGACGCGGTGCGCTTCGACTTCACCCAGCAGCTGGGGGTGCGCCAGCAGGTGGGCGACAAGGGCATCATCGCCGGCTCCTATGTGTTCAGCGCCCTGCCCGGCGAGCAGTGGCAGGATCCCTTCGCCACCGGTGTCGATCGGGAGACCACGGACCGCAGCTCTCGCGGCATGCGCCTGAGCTGGGACAAGATCTGGGGTTCGCACTTCAACGGCAAGGCCACCTTGCGCAAGATAGACATCGACAACGAACACAGCGGCGAACGCTATGGTCACGAGGTCGCCCACCAGCTCGATCGCAACGGCCGGGAATATACCTTCGAATTGGGTTACCTGTGGCAGCTGGCCCCGGGCCAACTGCTCGAGCCCTCCCTGATCTACCGCCAGGCCGACCTGGATGGCCGGGCCGAGCGTTATGACAGCACCGGCCTTCAGCTGAGCTACGGCCTCAAGCAAAGCCAGTGGTCCCTGGTGAGCAACCTCTATCTCGGCAAGCGCGACTATGACGCCATCCAGCCGATCTTTGGCAGACGGGCCGATGCCAACGAGTTCGCCATCGGCGGCTCCTTCTTCTGGCATCGCCTGTTCGGGGTCGCCCCCCTCTCCGCCGTGGTGAGCGCCAGCTACGCCAGGGCCGACTCCGACATCGCCTTCTACGACAGCAACGCCAGCTCCCTGAGCACCGGCCTGCTCTACACCTTCTGATGGCGCGTGGCGCCTGCTGAAAACAAGGAGGCCACCCTGGGGTGGCCTCTTTTTTTATGCCGTGACGGCGCTCAGATCCCGAGGGAGTCCAGCAGGTCGTCGTGCTCGTTCGCACTGGCGACGGTCGCCGCCGGTTGCGGGGCCTGGGCCAGCTTGGTACGGGCGATCAGCTCGTCCGGGCTCAGCTCCTCCTGATCCCGCCCCTCGTCGTGCAACCGGATGAACTCGGTCTTGTCCATCGCCAGCTCCAGATAGAAGATGTTGTTGCGGGCGGTGAAGAAGGTGACCCGGCGCGACTCCGGGTTGTCGAGGTTGGTATCGACGCTCAGCATCACCTGCTTGTTCAGGGCCAGCATCTTGGGCTGGTTCTGGGTGATGTGGGTCTGCAGCTCGCGGCCGACCTTGTGGGTGAAGCTGCCGACGATCTGGTTCATCAGCTCTCCCATCACGTTGCTCACCTCGTCCGAGGTGTGGGAGATGGCGAGATCCTCCTTGGAGAGCCCCATGCTCAGCATGTAGTTCTCGTAGAGTTCCATGGCGGCGGCGGCGGAGAAGTTGATCACCACCAGGCCGGAGAAGCCGCCATCGAACAGCACGAAGCAGCCGATGTCGGGCTTGAGGCAGGTCTTGCTGATCTTCTGCACCATGCCGGAGAAGCGCACCTGGCTCTGGCTGGCCGCACTCAGCACCTTGGTGACCGAGTTACACAGGCTCAGCAGTACATCTTCCGTGGTCAGCACGGTATCGTCATCGGCTCTCGTTACTATCATGGGCTCTTCCTGAACGGCGAAAATGGGCTTATCTATAACACAAAGGGAGAGGCCTGGCCGGGCCCTTGTCATCGGGCTGGGAGCCAGCACGCTCTTTCGTCACTCGTCGGCATAGATCGGGGTGAACCCGGGGACTGTGCCTAGGCGCGTCTGCCATGTATCGGCCTCCCGCGCCAAAACTTGCGGCCCATGGGGAATGACGGGATGAGCTCCCCAAATGGGCCCCGGCCAGGCCTTGTCACCGACGAAGCGGGCCACATGGTGCAGATGCAGCTGGGGCACCAGGTTGCCCAGGGCCGCCACATTGATCTTGTCGGGCGCGAGCGCCTGATCCATCAGGGCGGCGACGGCGCAGGACTCCTGCATCAGTTGCTGCTGCTGAAGGGGGGCCAGATGGTGGATCTCGCGCAAACCGGCCACCCGTGGCACCAGGATGAGCCAGGGATACTGGCTCTCCTTGGCGAGCAGGACGCGGCACAGGGGCAGATCGCCAAGCACCCGGGTATCGGCGGCCAGGCGGGGATGCAGTTCGAACATGGGGACCTCATGCAAAAAAAGGTGGGCACGGCAGTGTGCCCACCTTACTGCAAGCTCCCTTGCAAGGAAAGCGGGAGGGCGGTGACGGCGCCCCCGACCCGGGCAGATCAGAGCCGGGGCACGGCCCAGCCGATGAAGCGCTTGCGCAATGCGGGATCCGCCTGCAGGAACAGTTGTTGCAACTGGGCCTCCAGACCGCTGGCTTCGACGGCCAGGGCCGGACCCTGGCTCGGCGCGGCAGCGACCGTCAGGGCCGCCACACCGCCATCCCGGTTGTAATCCGCCAGCCGATCGGGCCAGTCGATCCCCAGCTGCAGCCCCCGGCTGACCAGCTCGTCCTGGGCAAACGCGACCGACCGGCCCTGCTCATCAGCCAGGCCAAGCGTGGGCGCCCTGGCAAAGGCGGCCATCTGCTCGCCACTGCGCAGGGCGGCGGGAGCCGCAGCCGGCGTCAGGATCAGGGGACCGCCGCTGGCATCGAAGCGTACCACCTGAGGTTCGGATACATGGTGGGTATCGTTGTCGCTGCTGTTGCGGCTCTCCTCCACCCCGTCGTAACGCACCAGCAGCTGGGCTGTCCCCTCCCTGACGCTGGCGCTATGCTCGTCGAGCAACCTGCCCTCCTGCACCGCCAGCAGCTGGAACGGGGCCGGTACCGAGACTCGGACATCGGCCAGGGCCAGGCCGCTCACACTCCCGCAGCCCAGTAACAGGGCCAGGCTCCACACTCGTTTCATCTCATCATCCGTTATCGGTGCCACACATGGCCCGCTACCTTAGCGGGCCTTTGTGACAGCCAGATAACAGTATGCTGGCGCTTCGCCTGCCCTCACATCAGATAGTGGGGATGCTCGCGAAACCAGGCCTGCAACAGCTGCTTGAACAGCTTGATCTTGCGCGGCACCCGGCGCTGCTGGGCATGTACTATGTGCAGCGGATGAAGCGACCCCTGCCACGCGGGCAGCAGCCACTGCAGTTCGCCCCGGGCCAGCAGGGGGTCGGCCAGCATCAGCGGACACTTGGTGGGCCCCATGCCGGCCACCGCCAGTCGCAGCAAGGTGCTGTAGTGGTTGGACCGCACCTTGCCTTGCACCAGGATCCTTGCCTCCTCCCCCTCTCTGGCGAGATGCCACTGCTCCCAGGCGGGGTTGTGATCCTGCAGCAGGCAGCTGTGGGCCGCCATCTCATAAGGGGTCGCCGGCAGGCCATGGCGCGCCACCCAGGCCGGACTGGCCACCACCACATCCCGCAGTCGCCCCAGAGGGAGGGCGACCAGGTTGTCCGGTATCTGGGTCATGGCGCGCAGGGCGATGTCGTGCTCCCCCTGGCTCATGTCGAGGGCGGCATTGGTAAAGTTGAACTCCAGGCTGACCCCGGGACAAAGAGCCGCGAAATGCTCGAGCAGTTCGGCGGCCAGTCGGTCTCCCATGCTGACCGGGCAGGTGAAGCGCAGCCGTCCGCTGTCCTCCTCGGTCAGCGCCTCTATGTCCTGCCGGGCCTGCTGGGCCAGGGCAAAGATCTCCCCCGCCTGCTGATAGAGGCTCTTGCCCGCCTCGGTCAGGCTGAGCCTGCGGGTGGTACGCTGCAGCAACTGGGCATTGAGGTCCCGCTCCAGGGCACTGACATGGCGGCTGAGCATGCCTTTGCTCACCCCAAGGGCATCGGCGGCGGCGGAGAAACTGCCCCGCAGCACCACCTGATAGAAGCTCGACAGATGACCTAGCTCCACACCATTCACTCCAAAATGACAACAATTCGTTCATGTTAAGCGCTTTTTCTTCTTGTTTGTCCAGATATTATCGATATATCCCAACAAGGAGTGCAGCCATGAAAATCGTCATTGTCGGTGCCAGTGGCACCATAGGTTCCGCCGTCAGCACGCTGCTGGCGAGTCAGCACGAGATCGTTCGCGTCGGCCACCGCCAGGGAGATGCCAGGGTCGATATGACCGACGGCGCCTCCATCGCCGCCCTGTTTGACGCCACAGGTCCCTTCGATGCCCTGGTGGTCGCCAGCGGCAACCTCGCCTTCGGCCCCCTCGCCCAATTGAGCGACGAGCAGTGGCAGTTTGGCCTGGAGAGCAAGCTGATGGGACAGATCAAGCTGACCCGCGCCGCCATTCCCTATCTCAGGGAGGGCGGCTCCATCACCCTGACCAGCGGCATAGTGAGCGAGGTCCCCATCCAGGGTGGCGCCAGCGCCACCACCATCAACGGCGCCATCGAGCATTTTGCCAAGGCCGCGGCCTGCGAACTGCCCAAGGGGCTGCGCATCAATGTGGTGAGCCCGACCCTGTTGACCGAATCCCGGGAGGCGTACGGTCCCTTTTTCCCCGGTTTCGAGAGTGTGCCCGCCGCCCGGGTGGCCCTCGCCTACCAAAGAGCCGTGATGGGGGTACAGAGCGGCCAGGTGTTCAAGGTCTTTGACTGAAACAGGCCAGTGACCGGCTCCGCCGAGGGTCATGCTCTCCAGATGGCGCGATGGCACAAAGAGGAACGGGCCCCGCAATGGGGCCCGTTCGCATATGCCGCCTGGTCACCCGAGGCGGCCCGCCAGGCAAACGTTTGTTTCCTGGCGGCAAAGAAGACCACTCGCCTCAGTCGATCAGGCCGTACTGCTCCCGCAGCACCTCGATGATCTCCTGCTTGGGATGGGCGCTGCGCACCAGCGGCTGACCTATGATGGTCTCGGCGATGCCCACATAGGTGTGGGAGATGTCCATCATCACCTCGGTGGGCAGCTTGTTGTTCCGGGCCAGGGCGAATCGCTCCGGCATGCGGTGCTTGTTGAGCAGTATGTCCGGATCCGGGAAGTGGTTCAGCAGCCACTGGCGGAAGCCCTCTTTGGACTTCTCGACGATCTCGCCGTTGCGCAGGGCGGCGCCGTCCCAGATCCGCGAGCTGTCGGGGGTGCCGACTTCATCCATGTAGATGAGCTTCTCGCGACCGGCGGCATCGGTCACGTAACCGAACTCGAACTTGGTGTCGACGAACAGCTGGTCCCGCTCGGCCAGGGCCTCGCTGATGACGTTGAAGCCTTCCTTGAGCAGCGTCTCGTAGCGATCGATGTCCGCCGGGGAGCGGAAACCGAAGGCCTGATGGTGGCGCTCTATGTCGGCCCGGGAGACGTTGACGTCGTCCGCTTCCGGCACGCCGTCCAGTCCTTTCAGCACGCCCTTGGTAGAGGGAGTGATGAGGATCTCGGGCAGCTTCTGATCCTTTTGCAGGCCTTCGGGCAGGGTGATGCCGCAGAACTCCCGCTCGCCATCCTGGTAGGCACGCCACATGGAGCCTGTGATGTATTGACGGGCGATGGCCTCGATCAGCACGGGGCGGGCCTTTTGCACGATCCAGACGAAGGGGTGCGGGATATCCAGGATATGGCTGTCCGCCAATCCCTTCTCCTTGAAGAGCGTGAACCAGTGGCTGGAGATGGCATTGAGCGCCGCCCCCTTGCCCGGGACGCCGTTCAAGCCGTCCACCCCCTGCCAGATGCAGTCGAAGGCCGAGATGCGATCACTGATCACCATGATGGCCAGGGGCGCATCGGCCGGCACGTCATAGCCTTTCTCTCTGATGAGCCGGGCACTGTCTGCCGGGGTCAACCAGTAGACGCTGCGCACCTTGCCTGAATGGACAGGTTTATCGGTACGGATCGGCAAATCGTCATTCACCGCCAATACTTGATCTGCAAGACTCATGGCTTTTAACACTTCCTGTTGTGGGACTAATGAAACAGAGCAGCCACCCCGCGGCTCGGGAATGGGTGCGATCCAATCCGGGTAACCCCCTGCGTCACGCCGGGGGACTCATATAACGAAACAGGGGCGCCGGGCCCCTGTTTGTCATTGTGCTGCTGCCTGATCGGCCTGTGCCTTGGCGAATGCCTCGGACAGGCTGATGTACATCTGGGAGATGACACCGGACGATACCGGCTTCTTGTCCTTGTCGAACAGGGTGATGGAGGTCTTGCCACCCGCCATCTCGCCGAGCTGGAAGCGGTACTTCTCTTCTTCCAGCTTGAAGGGCTCGCCCCCCTTGCTCTGCCAGAAGTCGCTGCCCGGCTCGTCATACTCGACGTCGATCCAGCCCAGGGACTGCTGGGTATCCTTGATGATGAAACCGTAGCCGGGCAGGATCTGGTTGAGGCGACGCCACACCTGATCAAAGGAGCCATCGGCGATCCAGGCGCTCAGGTCGTTGTTGTCAAGACCCAGTTGCAGCCCCATGCCATCGCTGCTCCTGTGCTGCTCCCGCGCCTTGAGTTCCTTGTCGTAATAGAGGGAGAACTGGTTGAGGGCGCGCGTGGCGTAACGCTTCGCCTCGGCCGGGCTCAGGCTGGTGCTGGTGTCGCCGTCCAGCTTCTCCTCGTGGTCGATGACCCTGACCGACATGTTCATGGCATGGCGCTGGTTGTCCGGGCTCAGGGTGAAGAGGTAGCGCTGGCGGATCTGGTAGTCGTCATCTTCCTCGCCCCAGCCGTCGAGGGCCATGGTGTTGTCGAACCAACCGGTTTCCAGCACGCCGCCTTCGCGGTCAAGGCGCTCGGTGGTGACCTTGTACTTCGCCAGGAAATTCATCAGGAAGGCCCAGGTGTCGTCCTGCACGTTCTGCCCGGTACTCAGGGCATAGAAGGCGACGGTGGGCTCGGCCGCATTGGTCACCACCTGGCTGCCAGGAACCACGGTCAGCAACTGGGCGGGAGGACGCACGTCCACATCGGCGCCGAGGGGGCCTTCGCGGCTGCTCTCGGGCAGGGCGGGAATATTGAACTCGCTGTTAAAGGCGGGGGTCTGCAACCCGGCGGGTATCAGGAATGCACGGCCTTCCAGGCGGGCGTCCTCATACTCAAAACCACGGTTGGCCATCTTGCGCTCCGCCGGTGAGCTGCAACCGGCCAACACGGCCAGGGTCACCACACTCATCGCCAGACGCACTGCACTTCCCTTTCCGTTTGTTTTAAACACTCGCCATCAACTCCGCAGTCATCAGAGCCTGCGTCATCGCCTGTTCGCCCTCTGGGGTGAGGTCGGTGAGCGGCAGACGCAGGGTCGCCGTCGCTATCAATCCCAGCCGGGCGCAGGCCCATTTGACCGGAATGGGGCTCGGTTCGCAGAACAGAGTCCGATGCAACGGCATCAATCGATTGTTGATGTCGTGGGCCAGACCGGCATCACCGGCCAGGGCAGCACGACACATGTCGGCCATCTGGGCCGCCGCAATATTGGTGGTGACGGAGATGACCCCATCGCCCCCTTGCAGCATAAAATCACATCCAGTCTCGTCATCGCCACTGTAGAGGGCGAAATCCGCACCACACAGCGCCCGCAGCAGCGGGGTGCGCGCCAGATCGCCGGTGGCCTCTTTCAAGCCGATGATCCCGGGCACCCTGGCCAGGCGGCCAACGGTCTCGGGTTTGAGATCACAGCAGGTACGACCCGGCACATTATAAAGAATTTGGGGCAGACCACTAGCCTCGGCGATCGCACAATAGTGACGATAGAGACCTTCTTGGGTCGGTTTGTTGTAGTAAGGGGTGACGGAGAGCCCGGCATCCACCCCCAGTTCGGCAAAGCGGCGGGACAGGGCGATGGCATGGCGGGTATCGTTGGAGCCGCAGCCGGCCACCACGGCGATGCGTCCCGCCGCCAGCTCCAGGGTCCTGGCCACGACGGCGATGTGCTCCTGCTCGCTCAGGGTCACCGACTCCCCCGTGGTGCCCACCGCGACGATGGCCGAGGTACCGGCGGCCACATGATACTCGACAAGGCGAGCCAGACTGGCCCAATCGACGTCCCCTGACGCCAGCATGGGGGTGACAAGAGCGACAAGACTACCGCGTAACATGGATATTTCTCCCGATTTTCAGGGGCGTAATGGTAAAGCTGCCCCCTTTGAAAAACAAGGGAGGCGGGGGACAAGCCGTGGTACCATCCGCCACAAAACGGCGCAATGCCCCACCCGGCTCCAGGCTCGCCCGAGTCGGCCTGCGCCAGCAAAATGAATGGACGAGAGAGGACTTATGACGCATTACCTGGTCGTAACGGCCATCGGCACGGACAGGCCTGGCATAGTGAACGAAGTGACCCGCCACGTGAGTGGCTGTGGCTGCAACATAGTCGACAGCCGCCTTGGCATCTTCGGCAACGAATTTACCTTCATCATGCTGCTGTCGGGCGACTGGAACAGCCTGATGCAACTCGAGATAAGCCTGCCCCTGCGCAGCCAGGAGTGGGATCTCATCACCATGATGAAGCGCACCGAGCGCCATCACTCCCTGCAATACGACATCAACGCCAGCGCCGAGATCCTGATCCGCGACGAGCCCGGCATCGTCAGCCAGTGCACCCAGTTCTTCAGCGACCATGGCTGGGACATCCAGGCCATGCAGACCCAGACCCGGGAGCAGGAGCCCTACAACCGCTTCAAGGCGAGCTTCCAGCTCAACCTGGCGCGCGCCGGCGAAGTGACCGACTCCGAGGCCGCCTTCGCCGCCTTCTGCCAGGCGCTCGGCGCCGAGTCGTTCGAGTTCATCATTCACCGCAAGCACCCTTGAGGTGTCCACCCCCAGTCGTCAGCCTGCCCGAGGGCAGCCACCGAGGAGTCAAGATGTCTACCATTGAACCCATCCAACCCTTGTCCGCCGGCGCCAACGCGCCCGATTTCACCCTGCAGGATCAGGATGGCCAGCCGGTCAGCCTGAGCGGACTGCGCGGCAAGAAGGTGCTCGTCTATTTCTATCCCAAGGCGATGACCCCGGGCTGCACCACCCAGGCCTGCGGCCTGCGGGACGTCAATGCCGAGCTGGCCGCTCTCAATGTGACCGTGCTCGCCATCAGCCCGGACCCCGCCAAGCGCCTCAAGAAGTTCGAGGAGCGCGACAGCCTCAACTTCCGCCTGCTGAGCGATGAGGATCACGCCGTGGCCGAAGCGTTCGGGGTCTGGGGTCCGAAGAAGTTCATGGGTAAAGAGTACGATGGCATCCATCGCCTGAGCTTCCTCATCGACGAGGCGGGCAAGATTGTCCACCGCTTCGACAAGTTCAAGACCAGCGATCACCATCAGGTGGTGCTCGACTTCATCAAGGGCTGATCCCGCCGGACCGGGCCTTGCCCGGAGTGAAACGCGAGGGGGCCGACGGCCCCCTCGCTCTTTGGCCACGCACCACGCGCCAGCGCCCGTTTTTGCGCGCAACTCCCCTGCCAGATCAAAAAATCCATCTGATATCTGGGTTAACTTGGTGCCAGTTTCATCTTGCAGCGAGAAATCCCATGAACATGAGCCACACAGAGCGCCTCATCCTCAGCAACCAGTACGAGATCCTGGCCAAGCTCAACCCGGAAAAGGCAGCGGATTACCAGCGCGCCAGCACCATCATAGAGAAGGGCTACTGTCTGCAGATCCTCGAGCTGGAGAAGCACTTCGGCCATCTGGATCTCGCCACCTGCCAGGAGGTGCTCGGCACCCTGGAGCTGCACCATGCCCTGGCCATCTCCTGGGGCAATCTGGCCCCCGCCCATCAGGCCGAGGTCGCGGCCAGCCGGCTGCGCTTCAATGGGTACAGCCGCAGCCAGGAGGCCGCCCTGGCCGATTATGTCTGCTTCCTGCTGGAGGTGGACAAGCGCTTCCCCGAGCTGGACTGCCCCTGCGACGAGCTCTCCAGCGACATCGCCATGCGCGACAAATACCAGCGGATGCTGGCGGTCTGGCACCAGTGTCCGCGCCAGTACAAGCTCTCGGTCCAGGAGATCCGCAACATACTGGCGGCCTGACTCGGCCATAAGAAAAGGCGCCCCAAGGCGCCTTTTTCTCCCTTGCGGGGACTATTCGTAGAGAAAGGATTTATCGAGCTGCTTGAAGGCGGCATTCAGGGTGTCGGCCAGCTCTTCGTATCTCGGCTGGGCCACCAGCTGACGGTGACCTCCCTGCTCGTTCATCTTGCCGTTGATCTCCCGGTACCAGTTCGCCAATGAGGGGGGCAGCCGGGTCTCGGCACGCTGGCCTAGCCAGTAGTAACCCTGCAGCGGCAGGCTGAGCAGAAACAGCACGCTGGTCATCACCGAGGGCCAGTAGTGATCCTGACCCAGCTGAAACTGCAACATGATGCTGAGCACGGCCAGGGCCGGGATCACCTTGAGGGCGAACTCGGTGGCCCGGATGATACGGTTTTCAGGAAACAGTGGATTGAGCTCGGGACGGCGTGGCCAAATCGTCATATAATGTCGGCCTTGCTGTAACTTAGTTCCAAAAGAAGTCATGCTCATACTGCCTCCGAGCCAATTTTGACCGTATCAAGTGACAAAACCGCGTAAAAATTTGATGGAAGGTAACAAAGGTTTAGGATGACTTTGTTATTTTTCAACAATGAGGTTATCCTTTGTACGCCCATTTTTACCGCCGATGGTCCCTCCGGGCCCCATCGGA
The DNA here is from genome assembly GCF_000819765.1 of Aeromonas bivalvium. Taxonomy (GTDB): domain Bacteria; phylum Pseudomonadota; class Gammaproteobacteria; order Enterobacterales; family Aeromonadaceae; genus Aeromonas; species Aeromonas bivalvium. Next base: position 22,973 of record NZ_CDBT01000043.1, on the reverse strand, counting down.
AGGCGTCAGGATGTCGGGCCTTGTATCACTATACAAGGGGCAAGCAACAGATTGCCAACCCTCATCAGGATAAGTTGAAGATATTGGGCGCCCTCGCGTCCGTGCAGTCCTCCTACACAACCCAATCTGCGATAGGATTTATTCATGAGTAAGCTGGTTCTTGTACTTAACTGTGGCAGCTCTTCCCTGAAGTTCGCCGTGATCGATGCCACCACAGGCGATGACCTGCTGTCCGGCCTGGCAGAGTGCTTCGGCCTCGACGACGCCCGCATCAAGTGGAAGCTCAACGGCGAGAAAGGCAATGCCGATCTGGGTGCCGGTGCCGCTCACCAGGAAGCGCTGGACTACATCGTCAACAAGATCCTGCCCCTGAATCCGGCCCTGGCCGAAAACCTGATCGCCATCGGTCACCGCGTGGTACATGGCGGTGAGAAGTTCACCTCCTCCGTGGTCATCACCGACGAAGTGGTCAAGGGCATCGAAGATTGCGCCACCCTGGCTCCCCTGCACAACCCGGCTCACCTGATCGGCATCCGTGCCGCGCTGAAGGTGTTCCCGCAGCTGGCCGACAAGAACGTGGCCGTGTTCGATACCGCCTTCCACCAGACCATGCCCCAAGAAGCCTTCCTGTACGCCCTGCCGTACAAGCTCTACAAAGAGAACGGCATCCGTCGCTACGGCATGCACGGCACCAGCCACTACTTCATCAGCCTGGAAGCCGCCAAGCAGCTGAACAAGCCGGTTTCCGAGCTCAACATCATCAACTGCCACCTGGGCAACGGCGGCTCCGTCTGCGCCATCAAGAACGGCCAGTCCGTCGATACCTCCATGGGCCTGACCCCCCTGGAAGGCCTGGTGATGGGTACCCGTTGCGGTGATATCGATCCGGCCATCATCTTCCACCTGCATGACAATCTGGGCATGAGCGTTGCCGAGATCAACACCATGCTGACCAAGGAATCCGGCCTGCAGGGTCTGACCGAAGTCACCTCCGACTGCCGTTTCGTCGAAGACAACTACGACAGCAAGGAAGAAGCCAAGCGTGCCATGGATGTTTACTGCTATCGCCTGGCCAAGTACATCGGCGCCTACGCCGCCGCCATGGACGGTCGTCTGGATGCCGTGGTCTTCACCGGTGGCATCGGTGAGAACTCGGCCCCGATCCGTGAGATGGCCCTGAACAAGCTGGGTCTGCTGGGCTTTGACATCGACCACGATGCCAACCTGGCCGCCCGCTTCGGCAAGGGTGGCGTGATCTCCAAGGCCGGTACCACCAAGGCCCTGGTGATCCCGACCAACGAAGAGTGGGTGATTGCCCACGACGCGCTGGACCTCGTCGGCGCCTGATCCGCAGTAACGTGAGGCCGCCCCAGGGCGGCCTTTTCCTGATCCCAAAAATGAACAAGGGGTATTAAGTGGCACGCACTATTATGCTTATCCCGGTTGGCACCGGTGTTGGTGTGACCTCAGTGAGCCTTGGCGTTGTTCGCGCAATGGAACGTCATGGCGTCAACGTCAGCTTCTTCAAACCGGTTGCCCAGCCGCGCCCGGGCGAGATAGGTGCCGAGCGCTCCACCGCCGTGATCCGCGCCGCCGCCAACATCAACCCGCCCGAGCCGTTCGCCCTCTCCTACGCCGAGAACATGATCACCACCAGCAACACCGACATCCTGCTGGAAGAGATAGTGGCTCGCTTCGAGGAGCACGTGAAGGCCAGCGGTGCCGAAGTGGTCGTGGTCGAGGGCATGGTCCCCACCGACAAGCAGCCGTTCGCCAACAAGCTGAACTACGACGTCGCCAAGGCGCTGGATGCCGACATGGTGTTCGTCACCCACCCGGGTCATGACTCCAGCCAGAAGCTCAAGGAGCGCATCGAACTGGCCTGCTCCAACTTCGGTGGCGTCAACAACCCGCGCATCGTCGGCTGCGTGATCAACAAGGTCGGCGCCCCGGTTGACGAGCACGGCGTGACCCGCCCCGACCTGACCGAGATGTTCGAGGCCCATCACCACACCACGGACGCCGCCCATAATCTGGAAGTGCTGCAGGTGTTCGGCAAGAGCCCGCTGCGCATCCTCGGCTGCATCCCCTGGAATACCCAGCTGATCGCCCCGCGCGCCAAGGATCTCGCCAAGCACCTGGCCGCCAAGATCCTGCACAAGGGTGAGCTGGACAGCCGTCGCCTGCAGACCGTGACCTTCTGTGCCCGCTCCATCCACAACATGATCGAGCACTTCCGTCCGGGCAGCCTGCTGGTGACCTCGGGCGATCGATCCGACGTCATCGTCTCCGCCTGCCTCTCTGCCATGAACGGCGTCAAGCTGGGCGCCCTGCTGCTGACCGGCAACTATCATCCGGAACCCCAGGTGATGGCCCTGTGCCAACAAGCCATGGCCACCGGCCTGCCGATCATGATCACCGGCACCAACACCTGGCAGACCGCCGTCAGCCTGCAGAACTTCAACGTCGACATCCCGGAAGATGACCGCGAGCGGATCGAACTGGTGCAGGACTATGTGGCCGGCCACATCGACAAGCACTGGATCGAGTCCCTCTCTGCCAAGTCCACCCGCTCCCGTCGCCTGAGCCCGCCTGCGTTCCGTTATCAGCTGACCGAGCTGGCCCGTCAGGCCAACAAGCGGGTCGTACTGCCGGAAGGGGAAGAGCCGCGCACCATCAAGGCGGCTGCCATCTGTGCCGAGCGTGGCATCGCCCGTCCGGTGCTGCTGGGCAACCCGGAGGAGATCCGCCGCGTCGCCGAACAGCAGGGCGTGATCCTGACCGACCGCGTCGAGATCATCGATCCCGTGGCCGTGCGCGAGCGTTACGTGGCCCGTCTGGTCGAGCTGCGCAAGAACAAGGGCATGACCGAAGTGGTCGCCCGCGAGCAGCTGGAAGACAACGTGGTGCTGGGCACCATGATGCTGGAACGCGGCGAAGTGGACGGTCTGGTTTCTGGCGCCGTGCACACCACCGCCAACACCATCCGTCCGCCGATGCAGATCATCAAGACGGCCCCGGGGTCGTCCCTCATCTCCTCCATCTTCTTCATGCTGCTGCCGGATCAGGTGCTGGTCTACGGTGACTGCGCCATCAACCCGGATCCGAGCGCCGAACAGCTGGCCGAGATCGCCATCCAGTCCGCCGACTCCGCTGCCGCCTTCGGCATCGAGCCGCGCGTCGCCATGATCTCCTACTCCACCGGTACCTCTGGCGCCGGCGCGGACGTCGAGAAGGTGCGCGAAGCGACCGAACTGGCCAAGGCCAAGCGCCCCGACCTCATCATCGACGGCCCGCTGCAGTACGATGCGGCCATCATGGAGAACGTGGCCAAGTCCAAGGCACCGAACTCCCCGGTCGCGGGTAAAGCCACCGTGTTCGTGTTCCCGGATCTGAACACCGGCAACACCACCTACAAGGCGGTACAGCGCTCCGCCGAGCTGGTCTCCATCGGCCCCATGCTGCAAGGCATGCGCAAGCCGGTCAACGACCTCTCCCGTGGCGCCCTGGTGGACGACATCGTCTACACCATCGCCCTGACCGGGATCCAGGCAGCCCAGGCCGAGTAATCGGCCCTGCTGTCTGTCCCTGTGAAAAACCCGCCATTCGGCGGGTTTTTTTATGTCTCGGCGGCCGATGTTGATCCCCGAGATCAAATCCGGATCCCCTCGATTCGGCCCTGTCCATTCCAGTGCAGCGACCGGCCTGGCCCAACGCCAGAGCGAACACTCACATTCGCGCCAGGGGATTGCGCAATTGCACCCCAGTCGGGATAAGATGAAAATAGTCGTTTAAGATCAGCCAACTAACGCTAGAAACACCGCTAATCTACAGACTTTTCCACAGCTTTTGTGGATAGTTTCCGGATCATTTGAAAGAAAACAACAGATGCAGGAGGTGGCGCAGGGATCCGCCTCTCTCGGTCTCATGGCTTGTTCATCCCTTGCCGACTCACTAGAGTAGAGCCAGACATGGAGGGGACGAGATGAAGATTCTAATCACGGGCGGGACAGGGTTCATCGGCCGCAAGCTGGTGGCGCACCTCAAGGTGCAGCATCAGGTCGTGGTCCTGAGCCGCCAGGGCAGCCTGGCCTACCAGTTGCTGGGTCACGATGTGCAGGTGCTCGACTCCCTGGACAGGCTCGACGATCTCAACGACATAGATGCCGTGATCAACCTCGCCGGGGAACCCATCGCCCAGGGACGCTGGAACCTGGCCCGCAAGCAGCAGCTGTGCGACAGCCGCTGGCTGCTGACCGAGCAGCTGGTCGATCTCATCAAGCTCTCCAGCAATCCCCCCAAAGTACTGCTCAGCGCCTCCGCCATCGGCTGGTACGGCCGCCAGGATGACAGGCCCCTGGATGAGGGGTGCGATCACCCCAGCCAGGAGTTCACCCACCAGCTCTGCCACCGCTGGGAGTCTCTGGCCCTGGCGGCCAGCAGCGAGCAGACCCGGGTCTGCATACTGCGTATCGGCCTGGTGCTGGGACTCGATGGCGGTGCCCTGCCCAAGATGCTGCCCCCCTATCGGGTCGGATTTGGCGGCCCCATGGGCGAAGGGGGGCAGGTGGTCTCCTGGATCCACATCCAGGATCTTGTGCGGGCCTGGCTCTATCTGCTCGAGCATGAGGAGTGCCGCGGCATCTATAACGGCACGGCCCCGACCCCGGTGAGCAATCGGGAGTTCAGCCAGCAGCTGGCCAGGGCACTCAAGCGTCCCCATCTGCTGCGCATTCCCGCCTGGGCCCTGCGGCTCATGATGGGCGAGGCCGCCGATCTGGTGCTGACCGGGCAGAGGGTGCTGCCCAGGCGCCTGCAAGAGGCGGGTTTTCACTTCACCTTCCCGGCCCTGCCCCAGGCCTTCGTCAATCTGCTGGAGCGCCCCCAGCCCAGCAAGTAACCCAGACGCTCCCGCGAGAAAAGAGCGCCTCCCCGGGGGGAAGCGCTCGTGTCGTGATGGTATGCCATGCCGCAGCAAGGCAGGTTGGTCCTAGAGCAGGCCCTGGCCCAGGCCCCGCAGTCGATCGCTCAGGGTGCCGGCCAGCAACTGGCGCTGCATCCCCTGCCCGGCCAGAGTGACCAGCAGGGCGCCAAGGGCGGGCAGCCCCAGCCAGATGAACCAGTGGAACTGCCACTGACCCTCGAACCAGGCCAGTTGCAGGCCCAGACTCGCCAGCTCCACCACGGCCGCGCCGCACAAGCCCGCCAGCAGGCCCGTCGCCACCAGCTCCCAGCGCAGCATCCGCTGCAGCAGCTGGCTGCCGGCCCCCAGGGTGCGCATCAGCAACAGCTCGCGGCGGCGGCTCGCCATGCTGGCCTGGGTCTGGGTCAGCAGCACCAGCAGGGCCGCCACCGTCACCAGACCCAGCATCAGGGCCAGGGCGCGGCTCACCTGCTGGGAGACCTGGCTCAGCCGGGCGATGAGATCATCCACATCGATGAGGGAGACGGTGGGGTATTGGCGAATGAGCGCCACCTCCGCCGCCTTGCCTGTGGCCGGCAGGCGATAGCTGCCGAGCCAGGTGGGTGAGAAATCGGCCAGCAGATCCGGGGAGAAGATCATGTAGAAGTTGGGGCGCATATTGTCCCACTTGATGTGGCGCAAACTGGTGACTCTCGCCTCGAACTCGCGCCCCTCGATGTTGAATCCCAGGGTGTCACCTAGCTTGATATCCAGCCTCTCGGCCACCTCGTCATCCACCGACACCTCCCCCTTGCCCGCAAGCCAGCGCCCCTGGGTGATGCGGTTGTCGGCAGGCAGCTGCGCCGTGCTGGTGAAGTTCAGCTCCCGATCGATCCCCTCCCGGCCGTTGGGGCCCACCGCCTCGCCGGCGATGCTGCTCAGGCGACCGCGCACCATGGGGTAGAAGTCCGAGGTCACCGCCCCCGCCTCGCCGAGGGCGGCGAGGATGGGAAGGCGCTCCTCGCTGGCGATGTTGACCAGGAAGCGGTTCGGCGCGTCCGCCGGCAGGCGGGCGGAGAACTCGTCGAGCAGATCGACCCGGGCCGCCCAGAGCAGACCAAACAGCATGAGCGCCAGGGCAAAGCCCGCCAGCTGGAACAGCCCGGCCCCCCGTTCCCGGGAGAGATGGGCCAGGGCCAGGCGCAGGGCATGGGGCCCCTTGAGACGGCTGCCCAGCCTGAGCAGCCCGGCCGCCATCAGTGCCAGCAGCGCCATCAACAGCCCCATGCCGGCGACCAACCCCAGGGCCAGCCCCCAGTCGGCGGTGAAGCCCCACACCAGACCAAACAGCCCCAGCAGGCCGACCGGCAGCGCCAGCCAGGTCGGCACGCTGGCGGAGAGCTCCCGGCGCAGCACCCGCAGTGGCGGTACCTTGAGCAGGCGCAGGAAGGGGATGAAGGCGAGCAGCAGGGTGATGAAGAGCGCGACCGCCAGCCCCAGGGCGAAGGGGCGCCAGGAGGGGGGCGGCAGATCCGGTGGCAGCAGGTTGCCAAGGAGCTGCAGGGTGAGCCACTGCATCAGGCTGCCTGCGGCCAGACCCAGCAGGGCGCCCACCAAGGTGAGGCTGAGCAGCAGTGTGCCCATCAGCCGCCACAGACTGCCCCTGGAGGCGCCGAGCGTCTTGAGCAGGGCCACCATGCTGGTCTGGCGCTCGGCGAAATGCCGCACGGCGATCCCCATGGCCAGGGCACCGAGCAGCACCCCGGCCAGGGAGGCGAGGCGGAAGAAGCGTTCGGCATTGGCCAGGGAGCGACCGACCTGGGAGCCCTGATCGTCCGGGGTCACCCACTTCTGGCCCGCCACCAGCTTGGGCTTGATCCAGGCTTCGAAGCGACCTATGTCGGCCCGCTCCCCTTGAAAGAGGTAACGCCACTGCTGGCGGCTGGCGGGCAGCAGGGCGCCGGTCGCCTCTATGTCATCGCTGTGGATCAGCGCCCTGGGGGCCAGCAGGAAGGGGCTGAAGCCCTGATCCGGCTCCCGGCCGAGCAGACCCGCCACCTTGAGATGGGTGTTGCCCACCTCCAGCACCTCCCCAGTGCTGGCACCCAGCAGCTGCATCAGCCGGGCCGACAGCCAGATCTCCCCCGGCATGGGGGCGCGCTGGGGTTCCAGCTCCAGCTTGCCGTAGAAGGGGAAGCCGTCGGGGACAGCGCGGATGGAGGCGAGCTGGAAAGCGTCGCCGTGAAACAGCATGCTGTTGAAGCTGACGGTGGCCTGCACCGCCACCTTCTCCTGCTGCGCCCGAGCCAGCCAGGCAGGATCCAGGGCCCGCCCCGTGCCAATGGCCCGATCCGCCCCGATAAAGTCGCGGCCCGAGGCCTTGAGGCCTGCATCCAGCCGATCCGCCACCAGGGCCACGCTCAGCACACAGGCGACACAGAGCGCCAGCGCCAGCACGAACCAGCGCAACTCGCCGCTGGCCCCTTCCCGGCGCAGCAATCGCAGCGCCAATCGTACATGAGTCATTCTTGCTCCCTATCGAACGGGCATGCCTGCCACCCCGGGTGTTTCATCGCGCGTCAGCGAACGGAGGCCGGGCTCGGCTGCACCCGGGCATCCACCCCGGCGTCATCCTGCAAGCGGCCGCCGGCCATGGTCAGCTGACGCTGACAGCGCTGGGCCAGGGCCAGATCGTGCGTGACCACCACCAGTGTGGTGCCATGGCGGCGATTGAGATCGAACAAGAGTTCGATGACGGTCTCGCCTGTCTTGCTGTCGAGGTTGCCGGTCGGCTCGTCCGCCAGCAGCAGACTGGGCCGGGTCATGAAGGCCCGGGCGATGGCGACCCGCTGCTGTTCGCCGCCGGACAGGCGGGGCGGCAGGTGATCCACTCTCTCTTTCAGGCCCACCGCCGCCAGCAGCTCACGGGCCCTGGGCTCGCAATCCTGCTCGCCCCGCAGCTCGGCGGGCAGCATGACGTTCTCCAGGGCGCTCAGGGTCGGCAGCAGCAGAAAGGATTGGAACACGAAGCCGATATGGTCGGCCCGCAGCCGGGCACGCCCCTCTTCATCGAGCTCGCCGAGGGAGTGACCCTGGATGCGGATCTCGCCGCTGCTCGGCAAGTCCAGCCCGGCCAAGAGGCCGAGCAGGGTCGACTTGCCCGAACCGGAGGCCCCGACCAGGGCCAGGGTCTCCCCCGCCTTGACTTGCAGCGAGATCCCCTCAAGGATGGTCAGATTGTCACTGCCGAGGCGCACCGACTTGCCGAGGTGATTAATCGAAATGATGGGAGTTGAAGTCATGGCGCGTATCCTGTTCGCCTTAATGTGGATGATGGCAACCGCTTCAGTGCAGGCGCAGACCCTGCTGGTGCTGGGCGACAGCCTGAGCGCCGGTTACCAGATGCCGGCCGACCAGAGTTGGCCTGCCCTGCTCGGACAGCAGTGGCAGGAGGCTGGCGGACAGCACCGGCTGATCAATGCCAGCATCAGCGGTGAAACCACTCAGGGGGCCCTCACCAGACTGCCCGTCTTGCTCGAGGAGCACAAGCCGGACTGGCTGCTGATCGAGCTGGGGGGCAACGATGGCCTGCGGGGTTTCCCCCCTGCCCTCACCCGCCAAAACCTGGCGAAGATGCTTACGATGGCCGAACGAAAAGGGATCCGCACCATACTGACCCAGATCCAGCTGCCCCCCAACTATGGGGCCCGCTACCTGCGCCAGTTCGAGCAGATCTTCCCTGAGCTCGCCGCCGAGCAGGCGCGACCGCTGCTGCCCTTCTTCCTCGATGATATTGTCACCCGCCCTGAACTCATGCTGAATGATGGCATCCACCCCAAGGCCGAGGCGCAGCCGCTGATCCGCGACAAGGTTGCCCGCTTCGTCGAACCTTTGCTGAGCCAGTGATGGCCTCTTGCCAATGAACAGAGGGCCGGCGCAGGCCGACCCTCTGTGCGTCAATCTGTCTTGCTCCTCAGCCCAGCAACTGGCGCAGCCGCTCCTGTGCCACCCCCACCAGCAGGTCTGGCTGGAACTTGGAGATGAAGCGATCGCAGCCCACCTTCTTCACCATGGCCTCGTTGAAGTTGCCGCTCAGGGAGGTGTTGAGGGTGATGAAGAGCTCCCCCATGCGCGGATCGCTGCGCACCTCGTGGGTGAGGCGATAGCCGTCCATCTCGGGCATCTCGGCATCGGTGATCATCAGCAATAGCTCGTCGGTCACCTTCTTGCCTTCATCGCACCAGCGTTTGAGCAGGGTCAGGGCCTGCAGGCCATCTTGGCATTCGATCACCTCGAGCCCGAGCTGGGCCAGGGTGTCACGGATGAGGTTGCGTGCCGTGCTGGAGTCATCGACGATCAACACCTTGCGCCCCGCCATCTGCGGCAGCAATGCCCTATCCAGCACGGACTCAGAGATGCGGATGTCGTAGGTGATGATCTCCGCCAGCACCTTCTCCACATCGATGATCTCGACGATCTGCTCGCTCTCTCCCTCCCGCAACCGGGTGATGGCGGTGAGATAGTTGGCGCGCCCGGCCGAACGGGGCGGCGGCAGTATGTCCTTCCAGGTCATGTTGACTATGTTGGCCACCTGGCCGACCAGGAAGCCCTGTATGGTGCGGTTGTACTCTGTGATGATGAGATTGGCCTCCCCCTCGACACCCTGACCCCGCATGCCGATGGCGCTGCGCAGATCGATGACGGGAATGGAGACCCCACGGATGTTGGCCACGCCGCTGATGTTGTGGTGGGACCCCGGCATCTTGTTCAGGCGGGGCAGTTTCACCACCTCCCGCACCTTGAACACATTGATGGCAAACAGCTGGCGGGAGCCGAGTCGAAACAGCAACAGCTCCAGGCGATTCTCCCCTACCAGCTGGGTACGTTGATCCACTGAATCCAATATGCTCGCCATGACTCCCTTATCTCCCTATCAGAATGCTGGCCCAGTATAGGGACTCGCCGATCCCGCTACCATGGCTCTTGCTATGTTATGTCGGCCAGCCCATGGATTTTCTTGATAAAAAAACGGGGCCAGGGGCCCCGTTTACGCTATCAATGCCAGTTTCCATCGTTGCAGACCAGCTGCCGTCGCCCGCTCTGGGCTCGCGACTGGTCCACTCGCCGTGGCAACTCAGTAGTTACAGATCAGCTTCCAGCTGCCGTCGCCCGCCTTGGGTTCGCTGCTGGTCCACCAGTTGGCCTGCCAGACCGCCTTGCCGTTGGTCATGCGGTCGTTGCCGCTGGCGTGATCCCCGCGCGGCCAGCTCGGATAAGCCGGATAGGCCGCCGGATCCACGCTCTGGCTGGCGCAGGTGGTGCCACCGCTACCACCGTCACCACCACTGCTCCCCCCCAGCACGGCCTCCGCCAGGGCCGGGAAGTCGGACTTCAGGCCTATGGTCTGGCTGCCGGCAATCAAACGGATGCCGCTTGGCACGCCTGCGGCCGGCAGATAGTAGGTCATGGCCACTTCCACCTCGGTGCCCGGCGCCCAGGCCTTCCAACCCGGCAGCGTCAGAGCCACCTTGTGGAAGTCCTTCTCATTGGCGATGCCGTCGGAGTTCTGGTTGCCGCCGCTCTCCACGACTTTCAGCCCCATACCGCTCTGGTCGGTGATGGTGTCGGAGGTGGAGGTGGGCATCAGGAACTCGATGCGGGTGCCGCCCGGAATGGTCTGGGTCGAGTTGTTGGTGAGTTTAAGCGTCGGATTGAGCGGGTAGTTGGAGTCCCCTTCCTTGAAGCCGGAGAGGCTCACGCCGATGTCGAGCTGGGCGGCCGGGGCCGGCAGATCGTTCTGTTGCAGGCTGGCCTGGCTCGCCGTGGCGAACTTGTCATATGCCAGGCTGGTCAGGGTGCTGCCCATCACGTACTCGTTCTTGGCGGGATCAAAGTCATAGTCCCCCGCCATCTCCCAGAACATGACGCCCCCCAGTCCCCGCTTGATGATGTAGTCGAGCTTGTGGCCCATGGACTCTTCATCTTCGGTGGAGAGGAATACCTTCTTCTGCTCGTTCCACAGCCAGGGCGAGTGCGCCTTGTCATCGTAGTAACGCACATACTGGCCCTGCATCACGTCGGCCGGGTTGTTGGCATCCAGGCCCCAGGCCGCGCCATAGCTCGGCATGCTGGTGATGCCGAGGCTGGCCGCGTGCTCCAGGTTCTTGGCGTGCCACATGGGGACGGCGCCACCGCCGATCTCGTTGCCGTTCTTGTCAAGATCATGCCAGATGTTGTCGATGCCGACCGCACCATTGCCGCAGGGGATGGTGCTGCCACCCGTGCCCGGCTGGCAGTCGCTCTGGCTCGGCAGCGCCGCCTTGCCACCCAGACCGTGGGTGCCACCGGTGACCCCCTGCCAGCCACGGGTGTAATAAGGCACCCCTATGTTGATCTTGCCCGCCGCCATGGCGCCGCGGAAGTAGTGGGCCGCCCAGGCGGAGTTGAGATAGCCGATGCCGCCAAACTGGGCCTGGGTGTAGACACCCCACTGGGCCAGCTCGGGATCCGCCTTGTTGTCGAACAGGGCGGCGTTGTGGCCGACGAAGTGGTTCCAGGCACCGTGGAAGTCATAGGTCATCAGGTTGACGTAGTCCAGGTACTGGGTGACCTGGAAGTTTTCCATGCCGCGCAGCAGATAGGCCGACGCCGGCGAGGCGATGGTCAGCATGTATTTGCGACCGTCCTCGGTTCCGGCGCTGTCGAGCCGCTCGCGCAGTGTCTTCATCAGCACTTCATAGTTCGCAAACAACTTGCCGCGGCACTGGTTGGAGAGCGGGAAGTCGTTGGGGTTGCCCGCATCCTTCATGGAGGTCGGATACTCGTAATCCACATCCACCCCGTCGAAGCCGTACTGGCGGATGAAGTTCACCGCCGAATCGGCGAAGGCGTTGATGCCGGCGGTGTTGACCGAGCAGTCACCCTTGGTGGTGGCGGTGTAGAAGCCGCGGGTATCGGCCCAGCCCCCGACCGAGATCAGGGTCTTCACGTCCGGATACTGCTTCTTGTACTTCGACAGCAGGTTGAAGTGGCCCTGGTAGGCAAATTCGGGATCCATCTCGGCGCCCGGCACTCCGTCCCAGGTCATCTTGGTGGCGGAATCATCCACCTTGATGACATGGCTCTGCTCGTCCACCGCCGCGAAGGCATAGTTGATGTGGGTGATCTTGTCCCAGGGGATGTCGCCCACCAGGTAGGAGGGCAGACCATTCTTGCCGGTGCGCCAGGAGGTGAAGTAACCGATGACGCGGCGGCCATGGTCATCCCCCATGCACTCGCTGCCGTCGGCGCGGTAGATCTGGCGCACGTCGCAGGAGAGATTGCCGCCGGTGGGCGGCAGGGCGGCCTCTTCGACGCTGACCGACACGGGAGCCGACTCGCCGGACAGGCTCTGGCTGTCCACGGCAACCAGGGTCAGGGCGGCGCTGCCCTTGGTTTGCGGGGTCCAGCCCAGCTGCCAGGGGGCGCTGCTGTCTTCAGATACCTTCTTGCCATCGACATACAGCTCGACCTTGGCCACATCGTCGTTGGCATCGGTGACATTGCCGGTCACGGTGACGGCGCGGCCCAGGGTCAGCTTGGCACCCGCGGCAGGGCTGGCGATGCTGACCTGAGGCGCCTCGGGGGCCACCACGGCGGTCACGGTCACGGCGACCTGGGCTTCATCCAGGCTGTTGCCATCCTTGTCCAGGGCACGGGCCGTGACCTGATGGGGGCCGACGCCGCTGGCGGACCAGCTGGCGGACCAGGGGGCGGCCGTGGCCACGGCGACCTGGCTGCCATCCACCAGGTAGACCACCTGGGCGACCGCTGTGCTGCCACCGGTCAGGGTCACGGCCAGGGCTAGTTCGGCCCCTTCGCTCACAGAGCTGCCGGCGGCAGGGGAAGAGAGGGTCAGCTCAGGCAGCTCGGGCCCGGGCGGGTTGGGGTCCTGAGACAGGGTCCAGGCATCGGTCCAGACGGCACCGACCCCGGGCTCGTAGTGATAAGGGGAAGCCCCGCACCAGCCAGAATAGGGAAACGCCTTGCACTCATAGAGGTTGCCGACGTTGCTGACGATATCGCCAGCCTGATAGGCAGTCCCGGCCTGATAGGCGGGATAGGCGGCCTGCGCCCAGGCGGGCATGGCCGCAAGGGCAACCAGCATGGCGAGCCTGCTGGGCCTGAGGGTCTGTTGCATATTGTTATCATCCTTGTTTTGTCTTGGCGTTAAGACCGGGAAAAGCGCAATCGCAACAGGGAGGAAAAAGGGGACGACAACAGGCCTTGGACGGGGCCACATACCCTCATGTCACCCCGGGAAACCCCGCTGTCTGGCTCAATGAGGCAGATCGGAGGCTTTGCGTCCCGGCATCACTGCCGGTTTGCCCTTTACCTGGGTTCCGTGAGGAACGGCTCGAGTATAGAAAGCCCGGCGCAAATGCTCAATCTTCATTCACAAGGAGAAATATGTTTGCTGGGCAACGAGGAAACCGGCTAACGGCGGCGATCGTGTCGCCAACGCCCGGCACATAGCCGCCTTGTCAGCCTGCCACTGCAAATTTGCCGCCATCATGAAGCAGGGGGTGATGACGCGAAACTGTGAGCCACCTCATGGCGCCATATGAATTTGGTGTTTGCCGGGAGTGTGCCGGCGAGCGCCGGATGCGGGTAGAGGCAGATCATGGGGCCGCGCTGACGCGCCCATGACAAAAAGGCCACCGCGATGCGGTGGCCTTTAAGCTTCTCGTGACGAGAATTTGGTGGAGCTACGCGGGATCGAACCGCGGACCTCTTGCATGCCATGCAAGCGCTCTCCCAGCTGAGCTATAACCCCAAGTTGTGGCGAATCAAGGTCAAGACCTTCACTCTGAATTTGGTGGAGCTACGCGGGATCGAACCGCGGACCTCTTGCATGCCATGCAAGCGCTCTCCCAGCTGAGCTATAGCCCCAAATTCTTTCTTCATTAGACAAGCGGTTCTGGCGGCCGTTTGCCTTTTACTGCAAATAGTGGTGGAGCTACGCGGGATCGAACCGCGGACCTCTTGCATGCCATGCAAGCGCTCTCCCAGCTGAGCTATAACCCCACAAAGGTCGGCCTGGGTGATACACACCGCACTGCCCTGGGTACTTCATGTCAATCAGGAACCTGGTGGAGCTACGCGGGATCGAACCGCGGACCTCTTGCATGCCATGCAAGCGCTCTCCCAGCTGAGCTATAACCCCTTTGATTCCAGATTGTTCGAGGAGAATTTGGTGGAGCTACGCGGGATCGAACCGCGGACCTCTTGCATGCCATGCAAGCGCTCTCCCAGCTGAGCTATAACCCCAACTCACCTCGGCGCTACCAAAGTTATCTCTGGCAACGGAGGCGCATGATAGGCATCGACCGCTTTGCTGTCAACCCAAAATTCTCGCCTGTTGAATCGTTTAGTCAAAATTCAGGCAGTTAGCTGTTTTTAGCGCCAACCTCATCGCTATGTCGCTGTTTTACGTCGCAAATCCGCTTGAGGCCAAAACACAAAAGGCTCCCGAATGGGAGCCTCTTTCACATAATGGCAGATGCTTACTCGGCAGCCATGCGCGCTTCGATATACGCCAGGGCGCGATCGATACGCGCCAGTACCCGCTCCTTGCCCACCAACGCCATCACGGCATCGATGGCAGGGGACTGACCCAGACCGGTGACGGCCACGCGCAGCGGCATACCGACCTTGCCCATGCCCTGACCCAGCTCGGCGGCAGTGGCTTCAATCAGCTCGTGCAGCGCTTCGGTGGTCCAGGTCTCCAGGGCCGACAGCTTGGCCTTGGCCAGGGTCAGCGGCTCGGCCGCGACGCCGCGCAGGTGTTTCTTGGCGGCCGCTTCGTCGATGGCATCAAAATCTTCGAACAGGTAGCGGCTCTGGGCGGCCATCTCGACCAGGGTGTTGCAGCGCTCGGCCAGCAGAGTCACCACGGCAGGCAACGTCGGGCCCTTGCTGGTGTCGATGTTCTGGGCGGCCATGTGCCATTCCAGGTGCTTGGCCACATAGGCCGGGTCCAGGCTGCGCATGTAGTGGTTGTTCAGCCACAGCAGCTTGTCGGTGTTGAAGGCGGAGGCGGACTTGGAGATGGCATCCAGGCTGAACAGCTTGATCATCTCCTCCAGGCTGAAGATCTCCTGATCGCCGTGGGACCAGCCCAGACGCACCAGATAGTTCAGCAGGGCTTCCGGCAGGTAGCCATCGTCGCGGTACTGCATCACGGAGACAGCACCGTGGCGCTTGGAGAGCTTGGCTCCGTCGTCCCCCAGGATCATGGAGACGTGGGCGAACTCAGGCACAGGCGCGTTCAGGGCCTTGTAGATGTTGATCTGGCGCGGGGTGTTGTTGATGTGGTCTTCGCCACGCACCACGTGGGTGATCTCCATGTCCCAGTCATCGACCACCACGCAGAAGTTGTAGGTGGGGGCGCCGTCGGTGCGGCGGATGATGAGATCGTCGAGCTCGGTGTTGGCGAACTCGATGCGGCCACGGACGTGGTCATCGAACACCACTGAGCCTTCGGTGGGGTTGCGAAAGCGAATGACGTGGGGCGCATCGGCCGGGTGATCGTGGGCAGCATCCCGGCACTTGCCGTCATAACGGGGCTTCTCGCCATTGGCCATCTGGCCTTCGCGCAGCGCTTCCAGACGCTCCTTGGAGCAGAAGCACTTGTAGGCGCGGCCATCGGCCAGCATCTCGTCAATCAGGGCGTTGTAGCGGTCGAAGCGCTTGGTCTGGTAGTAGGGGCCCTCATCCCAGTTCAGCTCCAGCCATTCCATGCCCTCAATGATGGCGTCTATCGCCTCCTGAGTGGAACGTTCCAGGTCGGTATCCTCGATACGCAGCACGAACTCGCCGCCCTGGCTTTTCGCGTAGAGCCAGGAGTAGAGCGCGGTACGGGCACCGCCGACATGCAGGAAACCGGTCGGGCTGGGAGCAAAACGGGTTTTGACTTTCATCTTTAAGCCTTGTGTAGAGGGCCTTGGGCCAATGCGTTAGAAAAACCGCCGCATTTTAGCACTCAGAATCACGGATGGGAAAATCCGCACATCTTGCACGCTGGATCCCGGATGGGAAAACCCTGGGATCGGGCCTTGCCCTCCCCCTTCCCCTCCCGGACATGAGGAGGATCGCAAAAATCACTGGCATTTTCGGCTCTACTTGCAACAAAGGCTGGAGATTTCATCTGCCAAGCCGATGTTTCAACCAACTTAACGCTTAAGACAAGGAAGGCATGATGCAGTTTCGCTCTATCGCACACCGCATCCTGGTGATGACCGGGATTGCCATGACCGCCGCCCTGGTGGTCCTGATCCTGCAGACCCAGTATTCGGGCCGCCAGACCCAGCAACTGACCGTCGACTCCAGCCGCGCCGCCTTGCAGGAGGAGGCGTGGCAGAAGGTGGGGGCCGAGGCCCGCGCCGAGGCGGCTGCCATCACCCAGTTGCTGCAAAAGGGGCTCTCCTATGCCCAGCAGATGGCCAGCGTCCTGGCCCTGCAACAGGAGGGCAAGCTGCCGCTGGATCGCCAGCAGGTCAATGAGCTGCTCAAGGCCCAGCTTGGCCTGGAGCCCCAGCTCTATGGCGCTTTCGCAGGCTTCGAGCCCGACGGCTTCGACGGCCAGGACAGCGCCTTCGCAGGTCAGAGCGAATCCGGCAGCGATGCCAAGGGACGCTTCGTCCCCTACTTCTATCGGGACGGCGCCAACATAGGTTCGGATCTGCTGCTCTCCATCGAGAAGCACGAGCCCGATGAGTTCGGCAATCCCGCCAACGACTACTATGCCTGCCCCAGGCAACAGGGCCAGGCTTGCCTCATCGACCCCTTCAAGGTAGACATCAACGGCCAGCAGGTGCTGGTGAGCACCATCACCAGCCCCATCCTGGTGGGCGGTCAGTTCAAGGGCATTGCCGCCCTGGATCTGGCGGTGGATGCCATCAACCAGCAGGCGAGACGGCTCAACGACAACATCTATGACGGCAAGGGGGATACACTGATCATCAGTGCCGCCGGCGTCATCACAGGCACCAGCGGCGATGCCGGCCTGCTCGGCACGCGCGCCGACAAGCTGCTGGGCGACGGCTGGCAGCAATACCTCAAACCCGAGCTGCAGCGCCAGGAGCTGGATGGCGCATTTCGCATCTCTGTGCCCATCGCAGTGCCCGGCATGGCCCGCAACTGGGCCATCATAGTCACCCTGCCCTATCAGGTGGTGCTGGCGGGGGCGGATCAGCTGGAAACCCGGCTCAACGAGATGAACCGGGCCGCCATGAGCCAGCAGCTCATCGGCGCCCTCATCGTGCTGGGCCTGGCCCTGCTCGCCATGCTGGTGATCGCCCGCACCATCACGGGCCCCATCCGCCAGATGGTCAGCCTGGTGGATGACATCGCCGATGGAGAGGGGGATCTCACCAAGCGGCTCGAGGTGAACTCGGCGGACGAGCTGGGCGCTCTGGCCCGCGGCATCAACCGCTTCATCGACAAGTTGCAGGGGCTGCTCGGCGATGTGCAGGGAACCGCCGGCGAGGTGAACCGCCACGCCGGAGATACCGACCGCATCGCGGGGCAGACGGATCGCAACCTGCAATCCCATCAGGCCGAGATGGAACAGATGCTGACCGCAGTGCAGGAGATGTCTTACGTCAGTCAGGAGGTCGCCACCCATGCCAACAACACCGCCGATTCCGCCAAGCAGGCCCAGAGTGCGGCGGACGAGGGCAAGGAGCGCTTCCAGCAGGTGATCCACTCCATGCACAAGGTGGCCGCAGAGGCGGGCAAGGGAGCCGAGGTGGTGGAGGGGCTGGCCCACGACAGCGAGCAGATCACCAGCATACTCGCCGTCATTCAGGGGATCGCCGATCAGACCAACCTGCTGGCCCTCAACGCCGCCATCGAGGCGGCCCGGGCCGGGGAACAGGGCCGCGGCTTCGCGGTGGTGGCCGACGAGGTGCGTCAGCTGGCCCGCAATACCCAGCAGGCGGTGCAGAGCACCCAGGACCTGATCGACAAGATACGTCACAGTTCGACCAATGCCGTCGGCGCCATCACCCTGAGCCAGCAGTTGACGCAGCAAGCGGTGAGCGAGGCGGATCTCGCCGAGGCGGCCCTCGCCAGCATCTATCAGGCCATCGCCACCATCAACGACATGACCTACCAGATAGCCTCCGCCGCCGAGGAGCAGAGCTCGGTCGCCGAGACGGTGTCTGGCAACCTGGCCAAGACCAACATGCTGGCGAACGACATTGCCAGGGACGCAACCGATACCGCCCAGGCCAGCCAGGCCCTGCGTCAGGGAGCGGAGCGATTGCAGCAGCTGCTGGGACAATTCCGGCTACGCTGATAAATTTCCTGCCAGGGACTCTCCCCCTCGGGGGCGAGTCCGTTTACCATAGGCGCCTGATTTGCCTGATGGCAGGCAATTGTAGTGAGAGGTAACTGCCGTGCCCACCCCGGATCGTCGCCCCCGTGGCCATAACAGACGAGCACAGCGTCATAGAGACGAGTCACAAGGATCCCTGCTTGAACGCATCAATGCAGCCACCCTGCCCCTGCGCCAGCAACTGGGTCAGACCCTGGCGCGGCTGAAAAACAGGGAGGCCCCCAAGGCCAGGGCGAGCGAGGGCCGCAAGTGGCAAAGTCCCTTGCCCCGCAAACATGGCATCGCCCTGCTGATCCTGATCCCCCTCTGGCTGATCTTGCTGGCCTGGGAGCCTGCCCCCGGCGCGCCGCAGGCGGCCCCCTCAGGTTCCCTGAGCGTCCCCATCGCCCTCCCGGCACAAAGCCAGGGCGAGCTGCGCCAGCCCGAGACTGCTGCCGTGGCCGCGCCGGAACCCGAGCCAGTCAATGGCAAGTGGCTCAGCCACAAGGTCGCGGCGGGTGAGACCCTCTTCTCTCTCTTCCGCCAGTTCGAGCTGCCCGGGGTCGAGCTCAGTCGGCTCATCGCCATCGAGGGACCGGACCGGCCCCTGACCCGGATGCAGACCGGCAAGAGCGTCAACATTCTGGTCGGGGATGACAGGCGCATTCAACGCGTCGAGATCCGGGACGACTTCCAGGTGCTCTATCGCTACGATCGCCAGGGTGAGGGCTTCGCACTCAAGGAGTGATCCCCCAAAGGGATCCCATCGAGATAAAGGAGGCGTCATGCCTCCTTTTTCATGGCAGCGCCCCATGGGCAACGGCTTGATCAGCCAATAGTTTTACCTTGCTCAAAGATTGAATGGCCGATGTTTGACAAGGATCGGCGCTCACGTACAATCGTTTTGCTTTTAACAGGGACCGTTGAGTAGGACTGAGACACATCAGCAGGTCAGTCATGGCTCTCCCCTGTCTTTTAGGCAAACCCTGCCTGTACCAGGCGTTAGTTTCATTTTGCAATAGATAGGACTTACACATGTCTGACATTCGCACCGGCCAAGTCAAATGGTTCAACGAAACCAAGGGTTTTGGCTTCATCGAACAAGCTCAGGGACCGGACGTTTTCGTTCACTTCTCCTCCATCCAGAGCACGGGCTTCAAAACCCTGGCCGAAGGCCAGAAGGTTCAGTTCACCGTGACTCAGGGTCAGAAAGGCCCGCAGGCTGAGAACGTCACCCTTCTCTAAGCCGCCGCCTTGCTAGGAGGAGTCCTCTCCTCCTATTTTTCCCCTTTATTTGCTGCCCGCCAGCACCCTCTCCAGACCCGGAGCCGCAGCGCCAAGCCCACGGCCTCCTTTCCCTCGACGGCAGACCCCTTAGTGTTTCGCTCTCTTGCCCATTCCTGCGCCCAAGGCGAGATCCGCACCAAGAAAAACGGTGGCCTGAGCCACCGTTTTTGCTGTGGATGCGTCGCACCCTTATTTGTCTATCTCCAGCATGTGATTGTTGAGCATGAAATCAATCACCTGGCTCGAGGTGGCACCGCTGTTGCCGGTCAGGGTATCGAAGCTGTGGTTCACCAGCACTATCTCCTGGGCCACCTCGCTGCTGGCCGATGTCTTGACCTGCAAGTGAACCCCTTCATCGTCCTGGAACACGGAGAGCAGGCTCTTCAGATCGTCCGGGTGCTGGGTGTCGTCCTGATCCAGCAGATCCCGCAGATCCAGCTTGTCTCGCTGTGACGCGTCATCACGGCTCGGGTTGAAGTCTGTGATGGTATCCACCGTCAGCTTGCCCTCCTCGATATCTCCCTTGCTCCAGACGAAGATGTCGGATCCGTCTGCGCCGGTCAGGATATCGTTGCCCAGCCCGCCGATGAGCCAATCGTCGCCGGTACCGCCATTGAGGATGTCATTGCCCTCCCCGCCATACAGGGTGTCTGTGCCGCTGCCACCATGGAGGCTGTCGTCCCCCAGGCCGCCGTACAGGGTGTCATTCCCGACTCCGCCAAACAGGATGTCATCCCCGCTGCCGCCGTCCAGGATGTCATTGCCCCCCTGGCCGTAGAGGATGTCGCTACCCTCGCCCCCCATCAGCACATCCGCCTTGTCATTGCCGGATGATTGATCGAACTCGCTGGCATGCTGCTGAATGTAACGGTGCACTTCGGCATCCAGGGCGGCGTTCTGGTTCAACTTGTCCGCCACATACGCCTTGATGGCCGCGTACCCCTCTCCCGCGATGCCGTTGAAGTGCATCGCATCGCCAAACAGGATGTCATCGCCAGCCCCGCCATCGAACCGGTCGCTGCCCGGCAGATTGCTGTTGGTGGCGCCCAGTATGGTGCTGGCCAGATCGCTGGCATCCACATTGGTATGGGTGATCCCATCCGAGTCATATGACTTGAGATCGGCTTCGGAGATGTTCGCTCCCAAGCCGATGGCTTCAACAAGCACTCCTTTTGAGGTCAACAGCTGATAGCCCAGCAAGGCGTCGGTACGCACGTCATCGGTGCTGTTTCGGCCATCCCCACCCAGCAACTGGATCTGGTTCTGGCCGTTGCTGCCCTTGACGATGACCCCCACAGTGGTCGTGAACCAGCCATCCCACCCTTGGGACCACTTGATCACTTCCCCTTTGCTGTTGACCACTTCGACACCGCGGTAGGTCACGGTATTGCCGAGCACATAGTTGCCGAGGTTCAAAGAGGTGCTGTTGAGATAGTCGTCACTGCTATAAGCCCAATCGATGACCTTCACATCACTGAGCCTGGTGGTAGTGCCGAGGTCATAGAAGGTCGGCTTGCCATCGGTGATGAAGTAGGCCAGGTTCTTCGCATTCACATTGCTGGTCGCCGTGCTGCCGGCAAACCAGTTCGCCGCCTTGCTGAATGCGGCCTCGTAGTTGGTGCCGCCATCGGCAGACATCCCCTTGAGGGCATCGAGCAGGGTCTTCAATGCGCCACTATCGGCCAGGTTGACACTGACGCTGCCGCGGGTCGTGGTATCGAAATCCACAAGCAAGAGATTGACTGTGCCTGCGTTGTCGGTGCCCGCACTGGCCTTGAGGCTGGTAAAGACCTGCTCCAGCTGGGTCCGGATCGTTACCATCGCCTCGTCACCTATACTGCCGGAACTGTCGACGATGAAGGCGATGTTGTAGTTCTGACCCGACAGCACCACGCTGCCATCCAGATCTCCCACCACCAGGTTGTGCTCGCTGCCATAGTGGTGAGTCTGGTCTCCCTGCTCCCCTTCCGTGCCCTGGAAATAACTCAGCCGTATGCTGTCATCATCACTGGCCGTATTGGTCTGATCCGTATGCAGCTCCCGCGTGGTCGCCTCCACCTTGAGGTCCACCTGACCCGCCAGGGCACCTGGCACCCGCAGGGTGAGACCACTCAGGGAGACATCCAGGGCATTGCCGCTCCACAGGCCGCTGCTCGCAGGCAGGCTGAGTGTGCCATTCGCTCCGACCGTGCCGAGCAGATCACTGCCCTGATAGAGCTTGCTCCCAGCCGGCAAACCGCTCAGCAACAGGCTGTCGAGCACTTCGCTGCCATCGCGGTCCGTGAGGGATACCTTGATGTCGACCGGGTAATCGACCTGGGTCGGCTGCACCATGGTCAGTTCACCCGTGGCCTGATTGATGGCGTAAATACCGTCATCGAACTGTACGTGCTCGATATCATGGAGTGCCTTGGTGACCCCTGTGCCCCCTTCATTCACGCTGAAATCAAACCAGGCATCATGGATCGAGTGACCACTCCCTTTCTGAACCACATAATCGGCCCGGTTGCCGCGCAGCACGGCAACGTCATCGCCCGTGTCACCATAGAGGCCATCGTTGCCCAGACCGGCCACCAGGATGTCGTTGCCAGTTCCGCCATAGAGGGAGTCGCCCTGATCTGCGTTGCCGCCAACCAGCAGGTCATCCCCCCCTTTGCCGTAGAGCATGTCGCCGCCGCCCTTGCTGCTCAGCAGGTAGTCATTCTTGGTATTGGATCCATTCAACTGATCATTGCCGCTGCTGGCGTCCCGCTTCGGCGCGCCGACTCCCAGATCGGTATGGTCGATATTGCCTGACTGGAAGCTGTCGGTGCTGATGCCAAAGCTCGGGAACCCCTGGTAGAGGGGGGTGCCATTGCTGCTCAGGGTCACCTCCACCACGGGCTTGTCGGCCACGGCCTCAATGTCGATCACCAGGGTGCCGCTGTTGCTGAGCTGGGTACCATCACTCACCTTGAATTCGAAGCTGGCATAGTCCCCCTTGAGGTTGCCGCTGTCGTTGCCCTGCCCGTTGCTGTTGTCGGTGCTGGACTCATGACTGCCGGGCACCAGGCGCAATTGCCCCGCTTTTATCTCGCCTGAGGTGATGCTGTCCCCCACCTTCACCGCCACCCACTGACCTGCCGCATTGAGGTACTGCAGGGTGCCGTTTTGCGGCAAGGAGCCAATCACCACACTCAGATCCCCGTCGGCCTGGTCGTCACTGGCACCAAATTGATCCCAGGCCAGCACCAGGGGAGTATCTTCAAGACCAATGCCGTGACCCCCAATGGTCACCGGGGGAGCGTCGTGGTACATGGTGGCACTGTCGCTGCCCGGCAGGGAGACGTTGCCCGCCGCGTCCACCAGGGTGGCGGTTACCGTCAGGGTCGCGCCATCCGCCGGACGCGGGTATTCGAAGGTCAGGACCTGGCCGTCGATCTG
>NZ_CDBT01000042.1:703-884 GCF_000819765.1 Aeromonas bivalvium | reverse complement strand
CCCGCCAGCAGCAGGGCGCGCACCTTGTGCTGCACCAGGGGTTGCTGCAGGAACAGCGGGGTGCCCGCCACCTGGATGCGCGGCCCGATGGGGCTGATAAGGTCGCTGTAGATGCTCGCCATGTTGGCCAGGATCTGCTCGTCGAGCAGATCGAAATGCTGTTGCTGGCGGCCGATCTGGC
>NZ_CDBT01000042.1:0-472 GCF_000819765.1 Aeromonas bivalvium | reverse complement strand
TGCTGGCGGCCGATCTGGCTGATCCGCTCCCCCAGCATGTTGAGGATGTCCTTGCGCTTGGCGAGTTTACGCTCCAGCGCGATCAGGCTCACCACGTAGCGGGTCAGCTCGGCATTCTTCTGGCTGCCATCGGCCCCCAGCTGTTCCACCAGGGCGCGATAGCCGTCGCGAATGGCCAGGTGGCTGCCGAACACTTCCAGCGGCTGTTTGGGGTCGGTGACCAGAATGCTTTGCAGGCTCTCGCGCAGGGAGGCTTCGTCGCAGGAGCCGTCGCGGGCCACCTTCTGCACCAGGTAGGCGGCCTGGCAGATGCCTGCGAAGGCCATGGTTCTGTCTTGGAATTTGTCGCTCATAGATTCACGGCCCTGTCTTGTTCGTTCACCGGCTGATGCCATGATCCGGCCTGGAAGTTGCCAATCATGTATCGCTGCCTTGTGCTGTTTTTCTTTGTCCCCTCTCCCGCGAGGGGAGA
>NZ_CDBT01000041.1:86287-86880 GCF_000819765.1 Aeromonas bivalvium | reverse complement strand
CTCCAGCAGCATCTGCTTGAGGAAGCTGGAGCCATGAAACTGGGGCGGCTTGGGGTAGCTGAAGCGGCCCGGGTTGGCCCGGGCCCAGGCCAGCAGCGCCTGGGCCGAGCGTGGCGGCGCGGCCACCTGGGCCTTATCGACCATGAAGTTGAGCTGGCCCAGCCCCCAGGGGGCCTCCAGCCCCTCCACCGGCACTGTGAAGTCCTCACTCACCGGCAGGCTCAGGTCCACCAGGGCCATGTTCGGCAACCCCTGGCTGAAGGGGGCGCCGAGCAGGCCCTTGTCCTTGAGGGCCTTGAAGTTCTCGCCATTGACCCAGAGCAGGTCGATGGGGCCCCCCTGGCGCTTTCCCGCCTGCTTGTTGGCGAGCAGCTGGCTGACACTCTGGGCGATGTCATCCACCTTCACCTGGACCAGGGTGACGCCATGGTCACGGGCCAGCTCTCCGGCCGCCCAGGCGAGGTAGCGGTTGATCTCGGGGCTGCCGCCCCAGGCGTTGAAGTAGACGGTTTCTCCCCTGGCCTCGGCCTGGATCGCCTGCCAGGGGGAGGGGCTTTCGGCCCGGGCCTGGCCGCCCCAGAGCAGGAGCAGGG
>NZ_CDBT01000041.1:65718-86210 GCF_000819765.1 Aeromonas bivalvium | reverse complement strand
AGCAGGGTGACGGCCAGGGCAGGGAGGTGGCGAATGGGCATCATGACTCCTTGTGAGGGTTAGCGGCGGGACCCGTTTGCAGCGGATGCTGTCTGGCCTCCAGTTTGCCACGGCGGCGCCAGTGGTGGTAGCGCGCCAGCCAGGGCAGCAGGGCCTTGGGCTGGTGGGCCTGGCGCCACTGGCCGGCCACGTACTTGTTGCCCTCCATCAGGGTGGGGTAGGCGTGAAGGGTGGCGAGCACCTTGCCAAGGCCGAGTCGATGGCGCATGGCCAGGGTGAACTCGGCGATGCGCTCCCCGGCGTGGGGGCCGACGATGGTGGCGCCGAGGATCCTGTCCTTGCCCGGCGGGGTCAGCACCTCGATGAAGCCCTGGGTCTCGCCGTCGGCGATGGCCCTGTCCAGCTCCTTGAGCTCGAAGCGGGTCGCCTCGAAGGGGATGCCCTGGGCCTCTGCCTCCTTGCGATTGAGGCCGACCCTGGCCACCTCGGGGCTGGTGTAGGTGGCGGCCGGGATCACCCGATAGTCCGCCTTGAATCGCTTGAACTGGCCGAACAGGGCATTGACCGCGGCGTACCAGGCCTGATGGGCGGCGAAGTGGGTGAACTGGTAGGGGCCGGCCACGTCCCCCACCGCCAGTATGCTGGGGTAGTTGGTGGCGAGGAAGCCATCCACGGCGACCGTGCCCCGCGCCGTGAGCTCGACCCCTAAGTCCTCCAGACCAAAGCCGCCGACATTGGCGACCCGGCCCAGGGCCAGCAGCAGTCGATCGCCCTCGAGCCGGCAGGTCTCATCCCCTTGGCGCAGGTGCAGGCGGATCTGATCCTGCGCCAGGGGCTCCACCCGCTCGGCGCGCCAGCCGAGCAGCAGATGGACCCCATCCTCGGTCATCTGCCGCTGCAGCAGGGCGGCGACCTCGGCCTCTTCCCGGGGCAGCAGCTGATCCGCCAGCTCGATCAGGGAAACCCGGATGCCGAGCTGGGCCAGGCTCTGGGCCAGCTCGCAGCCGATGGGGCCGCCGCCGAGCACCAGCAGGTGGCGGGGGGGCTCGCGCAGCTGCCACAGGTTATCCGAGGTGAGATAGGGCACCTCGGAGAGCCCCGGCAGATCGGGCACCAGGGGCCTGGCGCCGGTGGCGAGCACGATATGGCGGCTGGCAAGGCGCCTGCCGCCCACCTCCACCTCCCAGGGGGAGACGAGGCGCGCCTCTCCCTGGATGCACTCCACCCCCAGGGCCTCGTAGCGCTCGACCGAGTCGTGGGGCGCCACTTCGGTGATCACCCGGGCCACCCGCGCCATCACGGCGGCGAAATCGGCACGGGCCTGGCTCTCGCGAAAGCCAAGCTCCGCCCCCTGGCGCTGCTGCGCGGCGAAGCGGGCGCTGCGGATCAGCGCCTTGGAGGGGACACAGCCGGTGTTGAGACAGTCCCCCCCCATCTTGTGCTGCTCGATGAGGGCCACCCGCGCCTTGACGGCGGCGGCGATATAGCTGGTCACCAGGCCACCGGCCCCGGCGCCGATCACCACCAGGTTGTAGTCGAAGTGGTCGGGCCGACGAAACCGGGCATGGAGCCGGTGCCGGGCGAGCAGGCCCTGGCCGGCGCGGGCCAGCCAGGGCAGCAGCCCGAGCAGACAGAGCGCCGCGATGAGCCCGGGGGAGAGGATGTTGCCCGTGCTGGTGAGCTGGGCCAGCTGGCTGCCCGCCAGCACATAGACCAGGGTGCCGGGCAGCATGCCGAGCTGGCTCACCCAGTAGAAGGTGCGCAGGGGCAGGGCGGTCAGCCCCATCAGCAAGTTGATGAGAAAGAAGGGGAACAGGGGGATGAGGCGCAGGCTCAGCAGATAGAAGGGGCCATCCTTGGCCATGCCCGCATCCACCAGCGACAGCTTGTCGCCAAAGCGGCGCAGGACCCAGTCCCGCAGCAGGAAGCGGGCGCTGAGAAAGGCGAGGCTGGCGCCCAGGGTGCTGGCAAACGAGACCAGCAGCAGTCCCCAGCCGACCCCGAAGATGGCGCTGCCAAACAGGGTCAGCAGGCTGGCCCCGGGCAGGGAGAGGGCTGTGCTCAGCACATAGACGGCGAAGAAGAGGGCGCTGGCCTGCCAGAAGTGAGCGTCCACCCAGCCCTCGAGCGCGCTCTGGCGCGCCTGCAGGGCGGAGAGGGTCAGGTAGCTATCCAGATCCAGGGCGAAGAAGGCGCCGATGAGCAGGGCCATCAGCAGCAGCAATCCCAGCTTGGTGCGTCTCATGAGGGGTTCTCCTCCCGGGTGGGCGGGTCGCCGGCGTCCGGCTGGACCGGGAGCTGGCAAAAGCCCTGGGCGGGCACGTCGAGGGCGGCATTGAACTTGGCCGACATGTTCTGAAAGGCGATGAGACCGGTCAGCTCCACCAGGGCATCGTCATCGAACCAGGTCTTGAGGCGCGCAACCTGCTCGTCCCTCACCCCGTCGAGCCCGGTCATGGCCTCCGTGTAGTCGAGCACCGCTTGCTCGCGGGCATCGAACAAGGGGCTGGTGCGCCACTGGGCCAGGGCCTCCACCTTATCGCCGGAGCCGGCCCGCTTGACCAGGGTCATGGCGTTGATGTCGACGCAAAAGCGGCACCAGTTGAGCTGGGAGACCCGCACCGTGACCAGGGATCGCAGCACGGGGTCTATGGGGGAGCGCTTGCGGTTGATGACCCCGTACAGGGTGGCAACGGCGGCGAACAGACGGGGGGATCGGCCCCAGCACTTGCCCGGGATCAGTACCTGGCCATAGTTGCGTCGCTGCAACCAGAAGAAGGGTTTGATGAACCAGGCATAGTCCCGGTCTGCTTTGAGCTGGATGCGCATACTGCTCCTCTGCTGCTCTTGCCGCGCCATGGGGCGTGGCGTCTCTTTGTGGGATCAGGGGGCCGCCAGGCGGGCTTGCAGCCGGGCGAGGAACGTCTGGATCCGGGCCCGATTCGCTCCCAGATCGGATCGGCCCTGGCGGGAGGCGGATCGCATGTCGATGCGCAGCTCCCTGGGCCCCTCGAACAGGCGCAGCGCCACATCGTCTTGAAAGCCGAACCAGGGGCTGGTCACCACGGCCTCCAGTCCCTCCTGGCTCGCCCTGATCTGCCAGCCCGATGCCTGCATCAGGCTGGCTGCCTCGGCTAGCACCCGCTCCCGGCTGGCCCGGGTATAGATAGGAGCGGGGTTGTCGCCGGAAAATTTCAGGGGAGCCTCATTGACGGGCAGATCGGCGTCGCTGCGCAGCTGGTGCGCCCAGTCGAGCCTGGGGGGATGGAGGGGATCCGTGCTGACGTCGTTGAGCAAGGGGGCGCGCAGCGCCAGGGTCAGGAATCCGATGGGCAGCAGCAGGGGCAGGGCACCGACGGCGGCCCAGTATGGCCTGGGATGCCAGGGCAGGCGCAGCAGCAGCCAGAGGGCGACGAGGGCCCCGGCCAGGCAGAGGAGGAAGCCGACCCACCAGGGCCAGAGGGCGACACGGCTGCCCAGGGCGCCAGAGAGTGGCAGCAACCAGGCCAGCAGGGGAAGCAGTGGGAGGGGCAGCATGGGATAACCCTTGGAAAACTGGCCAAAGGATAAACCTAATTAACTGATAAGGTTAATTTATTTTTAGATTTAGCGGACAGGATAAGGGAGGGAAGGGGCGACGGGGGAGCCGCCCCTGGGGCGTCAGCTGCGGTAGAGCACCTTGATGAGGTGGAAGCCGAACTTGGTGCGGATGGGGCCGAGCACCTTGAGCAGCTCCCCCTTGAACACGGCATCATCGAACGCCTTGACCATGTCCCCCTTGTTGAACTCCCCCAGATCGCCGCCGCGCTTGCCGGAGGGGCAGGTGGAGTGGCGCTTGGCCATCTGGCCAAAGTCGGCACCCTTGTCGATCTTGCTCTTGATCTCCAGGCACTCCTTTTCCGTCTTGACCAGAATGTGTTGGGCGCATGCCTTGTTCATGGGTTCTCCTCGTTGCATCTTGCGGGGCGGTCGGGGTGAGTCTCACCTGGGATGGCTCAGGGGCCCGGCCGGCTGGGGCGCAAGATTAGCGCAATTGCTGCCCCTCGTCAGCCGGGATCCTGGCTCTGGGGTGGCGGGACTGCCACAGCAGCTCGAGGCCGAGCAGGCCGTGCAGGCTCCAGAGCGCCACGGGATCGAGCCATTCGCCCCCCAGCTGCAGGCTGGTGAGGGCGCAGCCGAGCAGCAGCGCCGCCGTGAGCGGCAGGCGCCAGTGGGGGGCCAGGGGAGCCAGCAGGGCGCTGCCGAGCAGGATGGCGAGGCCAAAGGGGAGGTTCAGGGCGGTGAAGGCGAGGGCCTGCTGCCCCGTCATGCCGCACAACAGGGCCAGCAGGGCGCTGCAGCAGGCGAGGAAGGTGATGAACTCGAGTCGCTCGGCGATGTGGTCGGCCAGTTGTTCGCTGCGTGCTGTCATGGGGTGACTCCTCATGGATGATGGGGGCAGTGTGGCGCAATCCAGGGTGGCGAGTGAGCGGGATAAATAGATTAGGGCGAGCGATTGCCTCGTTTCTGTTTTATAACCAATTGATTCACAATGGTTAAATCATAATTCACTGGGAGCGGCCAGACTGAGGGAGGGGGAGGGGAGGCCAGCCATGGCTTGCTTTTCTGCCCGGGACATCATGGCCAGATGAGGACTCAATATTGCGGCTGTTGACGCCGACAGTTTCTGTCGTATCGACCCATGCGCGAATGACGCCAGGCTGCGCAGCAATTGGTCAGATGAGGTGTCAATTTCATCAGTCGGGGTTAATTTATCGCCAAAGGGCTCTGTTTTATGACAAATCCAGGTCGCTGATGGGTCTGAATCCCGCCAACGACTATGGTAGGATGGCTGCGCCTCGCCCTCGGCGCGGCCACGATCACCGCGATGAGACCAGCATCGTTCGCTTGAGCATGAATTCGGGGAAGTTGACGTTTGACAGGATGCAATCTGCCCATACCTGCGGGTAAATCGCAGCCGTGCCGCCGGGTGCGTGCCTGGCTCTGGCTGACGCTCTGCCTCGGCTGCCTCGCCTCTCCCGCCATGGCGGCCAAGCTGACCTACCAGGTCAAGGGGCTCAAGGGCGACAATAAAGAGAACGTCGAAGCCTATCTCAACGCCCTGCCCGTCTATCAGGAGCGGCAATACAGACCCGCTAGGGCCAAGATCATCGAGAGTACCGAGCAGGCGCTGCAGGTCTACGGCTATTACCAGCCCAAGGTCAAGTTGAGCCGGGACAAGAAGACCCCCTCCAAGGTGACGGTGACGGTGGAGGCGGGAGAGCCCGTGCTCATCTCCCGGCTGGATGTGCTGCTGGAGGGGGATGCGGGCAGCGACGAGATCTACAGCGAGCTGCTGGACAAGCTGCCCCTCAAGGAGGGCGAGCCGCTCCATCACGGCAAATATGAATCCATCAAGGCGGATCTGGGCAGCCTGGCGCTGGCCCGGGGCTACTTCAACGCCCGCATCAGCAGGAGCCAGGTCCGGGTCTATCCCGAGAAGGGCACCGCCGAGATCTACATAGTGTTTCGCTCCGGCACCCGCTACCACTTCGGCGAGGTGCGCTACAGCGCCACCCCGGAGGAGCTGCGCCTCATCAAGCCCCTGGTCAGCATCAAGCGCGGCGACCCCTACCTCGCCATCAAGATGGCGGAGACTTCCCAGGACATCTCCTCGACCAAGCTGTTCAAGCAGGTGGATCTCAAGCCCCTGATCAGCGAGGCAGAGGGCAACCAGGTCCCCATTCAGGTGACGCTGGCGCCGCGCACCCAGCACGAGATTGAGACGGGGATAGGTTATGCCACCGACGTGGGCCCCAGGGTGAGCGCCACCTGGGAGAAGCCCTGGATCAACCGCTACGGCCACCGCCTCAACGCCACCGCCAACGTGTCGGCGCCCCAGGCCGACCTCAGCTTCGATTACCAGATCCCCGTCATTGGCAAGAATCCGCTGCAAGATTACTACTCGCTGCAGGCCGGTTATCGCTACACCAACAACAACGACACCCGCTCCGATCTGACCACCTTCGGGGTTCACCGCTGGAAGCGGCGCCCGGACGCCTGGGACAGGGACGTGTTCGTGCGTCTGGAGAACGAACGCTACGAGCAGGGCTCGGATGCGGGCAACAGCCTGCTGCTGATCCCCGGGGTCTCCTGGTCGCGGCTGCGGCTGCGTGGCAACCTGGTGCCGGACTGGGGGGACAGGCAACAGCTGACCCTGGAGTTCTCCGATCCCACCTGGGGCTCGGATATCCGCTTCATGCGCGCCTGGGGACGCACCAAGTGGCTGCGTACCCTGGGGGAGAACAACCGTTTCCTGTTTCGGGCCGAGCAGGGGGCCATCATAGGGGATGACTTCTCCCTGGTGCCGCCTTCCCTGCGTTTCTTCACCGGCGGCGATCAGACGGTGCGTGGCTATGGCTACGAAGAGATAGGCCCGCGGGATGCGGACGGCAAGTTGCTGGGGGGACGCTACACCACGGCCGTCAGTGGCGAATACAATTACCGCTTCAGCGACAAGTGGCTGGGGGCCCTGTTCGTGGATGGCGGCACCGCCACCGACGACTACCAGGAGGCCTGGAAGATAGGCACCGGGGTCGGGGTGCGCTGGGTCACCCCCATCGGTCAGGTCAGGCTGGATCTGGCGGTGGGCATCTCGGAGGAGGACAAACCCCTGCGCCTGCACTTTGCCCTGGGGCCTGAATTATGATCTGGTTAAAGCGACTCTTCCTCTGGTTGATGGGGCTCATCTTCCTGCTGCTGATCGGCATCAGCCTGCTCGGTTTCACCCATCAGGGCAACAAATGGCTCTGGCAGCAGGCCAGGGCGGCCCTGCCTGCCCTCAAGGGGGAGCTGGTATCGGGCCAGCTCGGTTACGGCTGGACCCTGGAAGGGGTCGGCTGGCAGGACGAGCTGGTGGATGCCAGGGTCGAGCGCGCCGTGCTCGACTGGGATCTGGGCAAGCTGCTGCAAGGCCAGCTCTGGATCCGCTCCCTGACCCTGACTCACCCCGTGGTCAAGGTGGCCGAGTCGGCGCCCAGTGACGAGCCGCCCGGCGAGCCCTTCGTCTGGCGCCCGCTGCCCCTGCGCATCCAGATAGACGCCCTCAAGGTCAGCGCCCTGGATGTGGACGTGCCAGGGCTCAAGCTGGCACTCAAGGATCTCGATATCGGCGCCAGATTGGACCGGCAGGGACTGACGGTGCGCGGCCCAGTGCTGGACGGCGTGGCCATCACCCTGGCCGATGCGCCCCCGCCCCCGCCGGCGCCGGGCGAGCAGGCTGCTGCCAAGGACGCGGCGCCCGAGCCGGCCTCCGACAGCACCACCCTGGTGGCCAGCTCGCCCCAGGGCGACATCGCCATCGAACTGCCCAAGATCTCCCTGCCCTTCCCCCTGCGCCTCGAGGGGCTGCTGCTCACCGACTTCAGTTACCGGCAAGGGGAGCTCAAGGAGGCCATCGACAAGTTGCAGCTCTCGGTCTCGGGGGAGGGGGAGCGCATCGAGATAGAGCAGTTCTTCCTGCGCCATGCCATGGCCGATCTCGATCTCAAGGGCCAGATCAGCCTGCAAGATGATTATCCCCTCGACCTGACCCTGACCGCCAAGGCGCGCAAGGCCCTGCTCGACAACCAGCTCAAGGGGGAGCAGGCGACCCTGACCCTGGGGGGCTCGGTGGGCAAGCTGGCCCTGGCGCTCAATGCCAAGGGGCCGGTGGCGGCCACCCTCAAGGGGACACTGCAGGCCCTGGATCCGGACCTGCCCTTCGATGTGAAGCTGAACTGGCCAGGCCTCAAGTGGCCCTTGCACAAGCCGGCGGAAGACGAACCCAGTTACCAGTTGAAGAAGGGGAGTCTGACGGCCAAGGGGGCCTTGTCTGGCTACCAGTTTGCCTTGAATACCTCGGGCCAGGGGACGGATGTGCCTCCCTTCAAGCTGGCCCTCAAGGGTAAGGGCAACCTGGAGCAGCTCAGCAACATCGACCTGCTGCTCAATGCCCTGCAGGGGGAGCTCAAGCTCGATG
This sequence comes from Aeromonas bivalvium, assembly GCF_000819765.1. Lineage (GTDB taxonomy): Bacteria > Pseudomonadota > Gammaproteobacteria > Enterobacterales > Aeromonadaceae > Aeromonas > Aeromonas bivalvium. Next base: position 78,211 of record NZ_CDBT01000041.1, on the reverse strand, counting down.
GCAAGCTCGCCTGGCGCAAGGGCGTACAGTGGCAGGGGGTGACCAGCTTCAAGGGGATTGACCCCGCCGAGCTGGTGCCCGAGATCAAAGGCTCCCTGGCCGGCCGGGTGGAGAGCGAATTTGCGCTGGGGGACGACGGACACTGGCAGCTCAAGGTGCCTGCCCTCAAGGTGGACGGCAAGATCAACAAGTACCCCCTCGCCATCACAGGCCAGCTCAGCGGTGATGACGCCATGAACTGGCAGATCCCCGCCTTCGCGCTGCAGACCGGCCCCAACCAGTTGCAGGCCAGGGGCAAGCTCAGCCAGGCTCTGTGGCAGCTCGACGCCCGCCTGGCCGCCCCGGATCTCTCCGGCATTTACCCTGGCCTGCGCGGGGATCTTCGCGGTACCCTGGCGCTGGGGGGCAACCAGCAGGTCCCCAGGATCAGCGCGGCCCTGAGCTCGAACCGTCTCTTCTTCGAGGGGACGGATCTCAAGGAGATCGCCCTCAACGGCAACGCAGTGATAGGCGAGGTGCCCTCCGGCAAGCTGGCCCTGACGGTGGCCACCCTGACCCAGGGCAGCACCCTCCTCAAGGCCCTCAAGCTGGATCTCGATGGGGACCTCAGCCGTCACCAGCTCTCCTTCGACAGCAAGGGTGATCCCCTGGCGGCCAGGCTGCGGCTCAATGGCGGCGTGCAGCAGACCCACTGGCGCGGCGCACTGACCGAGCTCAACATCAGAACACCCATGAAGCGCTGGCAGCTCAAGGCACCCTGGAATCTGGATCTCGACCTCGACAAGCAGCGGCTGGCCATGAGCGATCTCTGCCTCGGCTCCCAGCAGGCGAGCCTGTGCGTCAAGGGCAGCCAGGTCTCGGCCGCCCAGGGGGAACTGGCGTTTGCCTTGACCGAGTTCGACCTCAAGCGCCTGCGTCCCTGGCTGCCGGACAACTTCAAGTGGCAGGCGGTGCTGTCGGCCGACGGGCGCGCCAGCTGGAAGGGGGATCAACCCAGGGTGCATGCCACCCTGCGTACCACCCCGGGCACCTTCGTCGCCGATGCCGTCAAGACCTCCTATCAGCAGCTCGCCGTCGGTTTCGACCTTGAGCCCAGACAGGCCAATCTGCGCCTCGATTTCGTCTCCGCCGACATAGGCACCATAGACACGGATCTCGTCATCCTGGATCCCAGCGGTCGTGGCGCCTTGTCCGGTCAGCTCAAGTTCAACGGACTGAAGCTGAGCCCGTTCGCGCCGCTGATCCCGGAGGTGCGCTCCCTGGCTGGGGTGATCAGCGCCGATGCCCGCTTCGATGGCACCCTGAAGACCCCCTTGCTGTTTGGTCAGCTCAATCTGGTGGAGGGGGAGGTGCAGACCCACACCGACATGGTGACCCTCAAACAGCTCAAGACCCGCCTCAAGATCGAGGGCAACCGGGCCGAGCTCGATGGCAGCATGCTGGTGGGCAAGGGGCCGCTCGCCCTGGGGGGCTGGCTGAGCTGGGCCAAGGCGCCCATCGAGGGCAGCCTGACCATACAGGGCAAGGATCTGGAGGCGCAGTACCCCGGCATGGGCCGGGTGCGGGTCACGCCGGATCTCGCCATCAGCCTGGGAGAGCAGACCCGGGTGACCGGCAAGATCACCATTCCCTGGGCGCGGATCCTGGTGAAGAACCTGCCGGAGAGTGCGGTGGCGCGCTCGGACGACGTCACCATCATCTATGACGAGCTGGCACCGCCGGTGGAGCCGACGGCCTTGCCCCTCGAGATGAAGGTGGCCGTGGTGCTCGGCGATGACATTCGCCTCGAGGCCATGGGACTCAAGACCCGGGTCACCGGCGGCATCAATCTCAATCAGGAGCCGGAGAAGCCCCTGTCTGGCAACGGGCAGCTGGAGCTCAAGGAGGGTCGTTTCAAGGCCTATGGCCAGAATCTGATCATCAAGGAGGGGCGCATCATCTTCTCCGGGCCGCTGGACAAGCCCTATCTCAATATCGAGACCTACCGGGATCCGGATACCATCGAGGACAATGTCACCGTGGGGGTCCGGGTGACGGGGCCGGCGGCCAAGCCGAAGATAGCCGTCTATTCAGAGCCCCAGATGCCTCAGTCCGAGCAGCTCTCCTACCTGCTGCGGGGCAAGGGGCTGCAGACCGGCGGCGAGGATGGCGGCTTCAACGGCCTGCTGGTAGCGGGGGCGGTCGGCCAGGTGGGCGGTGTGGTCTCCGATATCGGTGAGTCGCTGGGCATGAGCGATGTCTCCCTGGATACCGAGGGGAGTGGCGATGACACCCAGGTCACGCTCTCGGCCTACCTGCTGCCCGGCCTGCAGTTCCAGTATGGCGTCGGGGTGTTCAGCCCCATCGCCGAATTCAAGCTGCGCTACGAGGTGCTGCCGAGGCTCTATCTGCAGGCCATGAGCGGGGTGGCCCAGGCGGTGGATATCTTCTACCGCTTCACCCTCTAGCCAGGATGACAAGAGGGGAGGCCAGAGCCTCCCCTCTTGTCTGTGGCACTCTTGCCTCGCTTGTGCCCGTGGGGGCCGGACCGCGGGCATGGTCCTGCGCACCGGTCATCTCTTCTCAACTTTGGCCTGGGCGGGCCGATAACAGGGAACCTGTCCCTTGCCTGACGCGCCATGTTACCCAACGCCATCCGTGAACGTCTGCTGGTCGATGAGAGCCAGCTCGATCAGCGCCTCAATCAGGATCTGCTGCGCGGCGATCGCGCCGACTTTCGCCTGCACCTGGCCCTGCTCACCGAGGCGGTGGAGGAGCAGCCCTGGTTCGATGAGGCCGATAGCCTCCCCCGGGAGGAGATTGACTGGCGGGCCCGGCTCGGCCTGGCACCGGCCACCCCCCTGCACAGCGACGCGCCGGCGAGCAGTGCCCACCTCACCGAGCGGTTGCAACAGGGGGGAAGCATGGCGGATGCCAGACTCTGGCTCGCCCTCCATCCCCAGCCGCTGGCGGGTCGGCGACCGCTGCTGGATCCGGCGGTGTACGACAACCTGAGTGCCCTGGGGCGCGAGCGGCTGCAGGCCGGGTGGTCATTGCCAAACAAGGGGCGCGAGGCCCGGCCCCTGGTGATGCTGCCTCTGCTCGACCGGCTGGCCGAGGGGGTGGATGCGGCTCTGCACTGGCAGAGCTGAGGGGCGCCAGGCACGGATCCTCAGGGGAAATGCCACATGATAACCATAGAAAAAGGCGGTCAAGCCGCCTTTTTCTCTCCAACTGACTATTTTGTCATATCAAGCGTCAACTTCCGCATCTGCCTCCTGGGGCTCGGCCTGCTCCCTGAGGGGAGACTGCGCGCGGCGAGCCAGCGGTTTTTCTGTGTGACGATTGAGCTGGCGCTCGAGTTTCTGTCCCAGATCATTGATGGCGGCGTAGAGGTCCTCATGCTCGGCCTGGGCAAACAACTTGCCGTTGGGAATACCTGCCGTGGCTTCGATGTTGAACATCAACCTTTCCTTGGAGACGATCACATGGGGAGTGATGAGCGGCACCTGCAGACGTTCGAGCTTGTTGAAGCGAGATTCGATGCGCTCGCGGATTGCCGGGGTGATCTCAATGATTTTACTGGTGATTTCAATTTTCATATAGGCCCCCTTCGGGTCGTCTTGCTTGTCTCTTCACCTCCAGAATACCCATGGGGAGGGCCATTAACGTGATCTGGATCACATTAACGCCCCTTTGTTGTTCATCACACGGTAAATTGTGATCTTTTCGGCTTCTGCACCAAAAAGCACTTGAGCTGTGTGAAGTGGGCAGGCAGTATGGGCGAATTGGATCGTATCTGTCCCTTCTGGCAGCGCAGTCTGTCGATTTGAAATCAGGTTTCACCCATTGTCTCCCCTCCTTTCTTCTTGTTTGCCGCTAGTATCGGGAAGGCGAGGGTGATCTCGGTATCCTGACAGACTCGGGACAGGGACTACAGGTGGAGTCGTACATGAAGCAGCAGGCCACTCAGATGATGTGGTTTTATGAGCCGGCCCAGGGCCAGTGGCGGGTCTCGGATCATGCCTCCAACCAGCTTTGGCAAGGGGAGGGGGCCCACCCCTGGAGCGATAATCTGGATCCTGCCGACGAGGCGGGTTTCGCCCGGTTCGTCGACACCTTGCAACAGGGCGACAAGCCGGGGCAGTTCATCGGCCACCTCCACGACGAGTCAGGCCAGGCCCATCATTTCCTCTGGCGCGGCCAGTATCTGGCGGATCAGGGCCTCTGCTGCGGCTGGGTCAGCCCCATCGAGGTTGCCAGCCAGCCCTCCCTTCCGGTGCGGCTCAATGGCGAACGCTCCCCCCTGCTGGTGCAAGACCCCCTATTGGCCCAGCTGGCCCAGGCTCTCTCCGCCAAGACGGGGATGGACTTTTTTGACACCCTCACCCACGAACTGGCCGAGATCCTCGACGCCGATGCGGTCTGGCTGGCGGAGCTGGGCGAGCTGCAGCAGCTGAGGGTGATCGCCAGCCATGGCGCTACCCTGGGTCATTACCGGCTGGAGGAGATGCCATGCCGGCATCTCTACGAAACGCGCCGGGCTTGTACCCGGGTGCTCGAGGCGCCGCTGCCGGCACACCCCTGGTTGGCGGCGGGACAGACCTACCACGGCCATCCCCTGTGCGATCGCCATGGCCAGATCCTGGGGCATCTGGCCCTGCTCTTCTCCGGCTCCGTCGCCATCCCGAACCTGGCCGCCGTGCTGACCATTTTCTCGGTGCGCATGGTGGCCGAACTGGAACGGCTCAAGAGCGAAGCCCAGCTGCGGCTCTCTGCCGTGGCGTTCGAGACCCACGAAGGCATCATCATCACGGATCCCGACTACAAGATCCTGCGGGTCAACCACGCCTTCGGCCAGGTCACCGGCTTTGACAGCCAGGCCGTGCTTGGCAAGCGGCTGGGGGATCTGTGGCCGAGCCAGGGGGGGCTGGGCTATGAGCTCGACAACCTGAGCCGCTGGCAGGGAGAGACCCAGCGTCGCCACGCCCGTGGCCATGGTTATCCCCAGTGGGAGATAGTCACCCCGGTCCAGGATGACAAGGGGCGGATCAGCCATTTCGTCATCTGTTTCGAGGATATCTCCGAGCGCAAGGCCGCCGAGCGCCGCATCCAGGATCTCGCCTATTACGACGAGCTGACCGGCCTGCCAAACCGGCGTCAGCTGCATGAGACCCTCAGCCAGGCCTTCAGTCAGGCGAACCGGGATCACCTGGTCGGCGCCCTGCTGTTCATCGATCTCGATCACTTCAAGACCATCAACGACTCCCTCGGCCACGCCAGCGGAGACTGGCTGCTCAAGGAGGTGGCGACCAGGCTGCGGCGTCTGGTGCGCCAGGGGGATTGCCTGGCCCGCCTCGGGGGGGACGAGTTCGTGCTGCTGCTACCCGCCCTCTCCAGTAGCCCGCCCCAGGCGGAGATGCAGGCCGATCTCATCGCCGAGCGGCTGATCGGCGAGATTGCCGCCCCCTACCATCAGGGAGGCCAGGTGCTGCACATAGGTGCCAGCGTCGGCATCACCCTGTTCCCGGGACGGGATCAGGGGGTGGATGATCTGCTCAAGCAGGCGGACACCGCCATGTACCAGGCCAAGTCGGCCGGTCGCAAGACCCGCCGCTTCTTCGATGCCGCCATGCAGCATCAGGCGGACAGGCGTCTGCTCATCCACAACGAGTTGCGCAGCGCCCTGACGGGAGGGGAACTGACCCTGCACTACCAGCCCCAGCATCTGGTGGCCGGGGGCGAGCTCATCGGGGTCGAGGCCCTGATCCGCTGGCAGCCGCCCGGGCGAGCCCTGGTCTCCCCCGCCGAGTTCATCCCCATCGCCGAGGAGACGGATCTTATCGTCGACATCGGCAACTGGGTACTCCATGAGGCGTGCAGCCAGTATGTGAGCTGGGAGGAGAGCGGCATTCACATTCCCCAGCTGTCGGTCAACGTCAGTGCCAAGCAGTTTCACGCCCACGACTTCGTCGAGTGCATCCATGATGTGCTGGAGAAGACAGGCATGGATCCGGCATGCCTGAACCTGGAGATCACCGAGTCCGTGGTGCTGGGTCATGCGGAGGACACCATCAACAAGATGGCCGAGCTCAAGCAGCTGGGCATCAGTTTCGCCATCGACGATTTCGGCGCCGGATACTCCTCCCTGAGCTACCTCAAGCGCCTGCCTGCCGACGAGCTGAAGATAGACCGCTCCTTCATCCAGGACATTCCCCGGGATGGCGACAACATGGCCATCGTCGAGGCGGTGATCGCCATGGCGCGCCACATGGGGTTCAACGTGACGGCGGAAGGGGTGGAGTCGCGCCAGCAACTGGAATTTCTGCGGGCACAGGGGTGCCACTTCTATCAGGGCTATCTGGCCTCCAAGCCGCTGCCTGTGCCCTATCTGGAGCGTTATGTCCGGCGGGTGGGCGGGCGCCACGAGGTGAGAAATACCCTGATCCCGGAGCTGTAGCCCGTCTGGTTTAGGGGTAGAATGAGGGTTCGTCAGGGCGCCATTGGGCGCCCGATTTTAGGGAGAAATCGAGTGAGAGTCGTCTGGGGAATCCTGCTATCCGCCCTCCTGGTGCCGGGGGCCATGGCGCAGACCATGGATCAGTTGCGCTATCGCCAGGCCTATGACGCGGTTCGTGCCAACGACATGGCCCGCTTCCAGACCCTGAGAAGCCAGCTTGGCCACTACCCCTTGCTGCCCTATCTGGACTACTACCGGCTCGCCTTTCGCCCGGGGGGGGCCGAGTATGGCGAGGTGACCCGTTTCATCCGTGACCATGGCGATACCCCCCAGTCCAACCGGCTCGAGCGCAGCTATCTGACCCATCTTGCCCAGAGCGGTCAGTGGTCCCGCTTCCTGCAGTTCTATCCCAAGCTGCCCAACTCGACCGATCTGCGCTGCATGCACTATCAGGCGCGCTACTACACGGGCCATCGTGACGAGGCGCTGCGTGAAGCGGGCAAGCTGTGGCAGAGCGGCGAGTCGCGCCCGGATGCCTGCGATCCCCTGTTCAGCCTCTGGCAAGGGGCCGGACTGCGCACCCAGGAGGCGGTCTGGTCACGGATGATGCTCGCCTTCGAGGCGGGCAATGGCAGCCTGGTGACCCATCTTGCCAACCAGCTGGGAGCCGGACTCAAGCCCCATGGCACCCTGATGGCGAGCCTGCTGAGTCAGCCAGCCAAGGTGATGAACCCCGTCTATTTCAATGGTGAACGCCACTCGCGCCAGTTGCTGCTGCTGGGGCTGGCCCGTTATGCCAACCGCGAGCCGGATCGGGTGCTGGGGACATTGGCCAGCTACCGCAGCCGTTTCGGGTTGACCGCACAGGAACTCAGGCCGGTGGAGCATGCCATCGCCCGCCGCTACCTGCTGGACAGGGCCCCGCAGCAGCGGGCCTGGGTCGACACTCAGGTGAAGGCGCAGCCGGATCTGGTGGAGCTGAGGGCGCGCCTCGCGGTCTGGGAGCAGGATTGGCGTGGCCTGTCTGGCTGGATCAAACAGATGCCGATGGCGCTGCAAAAAGAGGATCGCTGGCGTTACTGGCTGGCCCGGGCCCAAGAGGCGCAGGGTCAGCAGCAACCGGCGCAAACCCTCTATCGTGAGACCGCAGGGCTGCGTGGTTTCTATGGCTTCCTGGCTGCCCAGCGCAGCGGTGTGCCCTATCGCCTCAAGAACGAGCCACAGATGAGGGCCCCGGATTGGCGCAGTGCGGCCCGGCGCTGGCCCTTCCTCTCCCGGGTCAAGGAGCTGCTCGCCATGAACGAGGTGGCGGCGGCGCGCGCCGAGTGGATCCATAACATGGATCGCAACCCCGTGGCCCAGCGCATCGAATTTGGCCACGTCGCCCTCAATCAGGGCTGGCACGAACTGGCGATCCTCGCCAGTATCCGGGCCGAGGCCTGGGATGCCCTGGATCTGCGCTTCCCGCTGCCGCTGCAACGCACCTTCTCCCAGATGGCGCGCGAGCGCACCATGGACACCAGCCTGCTCTATGCCATCTCCCGCCAGGAGAGCGCCCTCTATCCGCTGGCCCAGTCGCCGGTGGGGGCGCGGGGCCTGATGCAGCTGATGCCGGCCACGGCCAAGGAGACCGCCGGCAAGCTGGGGGTGCCTTACCGGGATCCCCAGCAGCTGTTCGATCCCCAGCTCAACATTCGCCTCGGCAGCGCCTACCTCAAGCGCTTGCTGGACGTGTATGACGGCAACCGCATCCTGGCCGCTGCCGCCTACAACGCCGGACCCGGTCGGGTCAAACGCTGGCGCGATGCCCACACCGACAAGCCGATGGATGTCTGGGTCGAGAGCATTCCCTATCGGGAGACCCGCAACTATGTGCAGAACGTGCTGTCGTTCGACCTCATTTATCAGCACAGACTCAGGCAGCCCCTGAGGTTCCTGTCGGAGCGTGAGCTGCGCCATCAATATTGACCGAGGAGGGAGATGGGATCCCCATCCGCCCTGGATGGGGGTATCATGGGGCAACCTTTTGTTACAAATAGATACCTGCCAGGTGATCGGGCGCAGCAACGTGGATTGAGCGAACCGCTATAATGGCGGGCCCTGCGCGGTGAACCCCCAAAGAAAGGAATTGAGAGTGGCAACGATTAAAGACGTTTCCCGATTGGCCAATGTCTCCATCTCGACCGTGTCCCGTGTCATCAACAGCACGGCTCAGGTCGCCCCCGACAAGAAGGAGGCGGTGCTGGCGGCCATGAAGGAGCTGAATTTTCGCCCCAACAGCTTTGCCCAGGCCCTGGTGAGCAAACGTTCCAATTGTGTCGGCGTTCTGGTGGGGGATCTTTGCGGCGGTCCCTTCTTCGCCCAGATGATGCGCGGCATCGAAACCGTGGTCGACCGTGCCGACAAGTTCACCATAGTGATGTCGGGCAACCACGATGCGGCGCGGGAGCGCCACGCCATCCAGGCGCTGCTGCAGCGCCAGTGCGACGCCCTGATCCTGCACAGCAAGGCGCTCCCCGACGAGGAGCTGAGCGAGCTGGTGGCGGGGCCGACCCCGGTGGTCTTCATCAACCGCCAGGTGCCGGGGGCGGAGGATCGCTGCGTCTGGCTGGACAACCAGGCCGGCATCACCACCGCCTGTCAGCACCTGCTGGATGCGGGTCACCGCAAGATTGCCTTCGTTACCTCCGACGACGAGGCCTTCGTCGACGGCCAGCAGCGGATGGCGGGCTATACCCATGCCCTGCAGCGGGCGGGGCTCGAGGTCAATCCCGACCTGATTGGCCGCGCCTTCGCCGACGAGAACGGCGGCTATGTGGCCATGACGGAGCTGCTGGGCCGGGGTGTCGACTTCACCGCCGTGCTGGGGTTCAACGATGCCATGGTGGCGGGCGCCATCTCCTGCCTGCTGGAGCGGGGTTACAAGATCCCCCAGCAGATCTCCGTGGTCGGCTTCGATGACATCCCCTATGCCCGCTACATCTATCCCAAGCTCACCACGGTGCGTTATCCGATAGAGGCCATGGGGGGCAGGGCCGCGGAACTGGCTCTCAGCCTGCTGGATCACAAGCCCGTCACCGGGCTGGCCCTCAAGTTCGAGGCGGAATTGATCCCCCGGGAGTCGGTCGCCTGATCGAGCGGTAAAATGGCCCCATGTGGGCCATTCTTCCTCTCAAAATTGAAAGCGTTTTCAGAAATCCCTTTCAACTGTGATCTGCTTCATAGCTTTTTACACGGCAGATCACTAGCATGGGCTCCACGAATTAGGGGCCTCGGCTCCCGATTTTCCCGCTGTGGGAGATGACTGGTTATCCAGCTATTTCCTTCGTTACTTTCGACGGTCATCATGGATGGCCGTTTTTTTTTGCCTTTTTCACCGCCGACCCAGGAGGTGGCGGGGTACCATTGGGCCAGCAGAGGTGATCGATGACAGAGTACGTGCCACGACAGCAAGGTAAGAGCACCAGGATTGGCATAGTGGGGGCCGGCTGGCTCGGTCTGCCCCTGGCCCGCGCCTGGCGGGAGGAAGGGTGGGAGGTGGCCGTGACGGCGACCAGTCAGGAGAAGTGCGATCGATTGACGGGGGAGGGGCTGGACGCCCATCCGCTGCTGATCTCGGCGCAGATGGATGCCCCCTGGCCCCTGCGGGTCGAAGCGCTGGTGGTCTGTGTGCCGCCAGGCAAGGTGGATGATTATCCGGCCGCCATGGCCAGCCTGTGCGCCCTGGCGAAGGCAGGGGGAGTGCGGCGCCTGCTGTTTGTCAGTGCCACCTCGGTATGGGGGCCGGGCCAGGGGGAAGAGAAAGCGGCGGCGCCCCGGAGCGAGCGAGGGCAGCGGATGCTGGCGGCGGAGCGGGCCGTGCTGGCCGCCGGCATAGAGAGCACGCTGGTAGTGCGCCCGGCAGGCCTCTATGGTCCTGGGCGTCACCCGGGTCGCTTCCTCGCCGGCAAGACGGTCAGCGGCGCGGCCCAGGCGGTCAACCTGGTGCATCAGCAGGATCTGGTGGCCGCCTGTCAGCTGTTGCTGGCCAGAGGGGAAGGGGATCAGTGTTACACCCTGAGTGCCCCGGGTCACCCCTCCCGAGGTGCGTTTTACCGGGCGGCGGCCCTGCGTCTTGGCCTGGCGGCTCCCTGCTTTGTCGAGCCGGACGGCGAGTTTCTCCCCCTGCATGGGGAGCGCATCTGCCGTGAACTGGGGTTTGTCTACGGGGTGCCGGATCCCCTGGCCTGGCTGGCGAGCGAGGCGGGTGCCCTGGCCTGAGGGGGGGTATCAGGGGACGGCGAACCGCCATTGGGTTTGCCAAGGGCGGGGCTGGCCCCTATCATGCCGCCATTCCAGTCATAGAGAGTCGTAATGATGGTCGATACCAATACCACCGCCAAGCCCGCCGCCAGGCATACCGCCAGTGAGCGTCACCCCGAGGGAGAGCTCTTGCTGCGCACCCTGGCCATGCCGGCAGACACCAACCCCAACGGGGATATCTTCGGTGGCTGGATCATGTCCCAAATGGATATAGGGGGCGGCATCATGGCCAAGGAGCTGGCGAAGGGACGGATCTGTACCGTCTCGGTGGAGGGCATGACCTTCCACAGTCCGGTCAAGGTGGGCGACGTGGTCTGCTGTTATGGCACCTGTCTGCAGGTGGGGCGCAGCTCGATGCGCCTCAAGCTGGAGGTCTGGGTCAAGCCGGTGCTGCGGGAGAATGATGCCCAGCGCTACTGCGTCACCGAGGGGGTATTTACCTACGTCGCCATCGACGATCAGGGCAAGCCGCGCGCCGTCCCCGTGTGATCGGGCATCAGATCAGCCGGGCGTTGATGATGGAGATTTCCTGCTCAAACCCGGTTTTTTGCCGTATCATGCTCTCCAGCATCTCCTCAGACCCCACGCACTGGTTCGTGTCGAACACACAGAGATCGCACTGCGGGTCTCGCCTGATCTGATATCGGGTGGACAACTCAACCTGATGGCAATTGCCCTGCTGATCGTAGAAGGTCACTCGGTATTGCTGTTGTCTGGACATGCTGCTCTCCGCTGTTGCTCGGTTTTGGGCGCGAATGTTCAGCCTAGTCGGCAGCCGTGATGTTTTGTTGAAGCTGTATGCAAAGAAAAGGCAGATGGTTGTTAATCAATGAAAAATAGTTACCGCATTCTGGGAACCTCACTGCTGACCCTGGGGTTGGTTGGCTGTTTCGAGGTGCCGTCCAAGGATCACCTGGTGACGGCCCAAGGCATAGTGCCCAATCTGAGCTGTCATCAACCGCCCCTGGTGGCACTGGCTGCCGAGGCGCTGCCCAGGGAATTCGGCGTCACCGTCTGGAATCTCTACAAGGGCCAGCGCAAGCAATGGCGCGAGGGGATGGATGCCTTCGCCAGGGATCAGGATCTGCTGCTGCTGCAAGAGTCGGCGACCCGTCCCGAGATGCTTGCCTGGTTGCAGGCAGGTCGCTTCCAGTGGCAGCAGCTGCAAGCCTTCACCCAGGGCGGCGTCTCGTTCGGGGTGATGACGGTGGCCAAGACGCCCCAGGCCTTCGTCTGCGGCGTGCGCTCCCCCGAGCCGCTGGTGCGCATCCCCAAGTCCGGGCTGGTGAGCCTCTACCCCCTGCAGGGGGATCCCGACGGTGTCCTGGTGGTGAACCTGCATGCGGTCAACTTCGAGCTCGGCATGGCCACCTTCCGGGAGCAGCTCAACGATCTGACCGCCCTGGTACACCGTCATCAGGGCCCCGTGATCCTGGCCGGTGATTTCAATACCTGGAGCGAGAAGCGCGAGTACTGGCTCGGCAAGCTGGTGGAGGAGCTGGGGCTGCAGGAGGCGATCCCGTCACCGGATCTGCGCCGCCGCGCGTTCGGCCGTCCTCTGGATCACCTCTACTATCGAGATCTGGATCTGGTCGAGGTGACGAGCCCGGCCACGCAGGCCTCGGATCATAACCCCATCATGGCTCGTTTCGCCGCCCAGACCCTGACCCCTTGAGCACGGCGAGCCTGGGCTTGCCGGTCTAGGCGATGGCGACATCCCCACGGGCCGTCATCGGATACAAAAAAACCACC
>NZ_CDBT01000041.1:49262-65554 GCF_000819765.1 Aeromonas bivalvium | reverse complement strand
GGTGGTTTTTTTGTATCCGGTATCTGGCTTAGCTGTTGTTGTTCACGAACAGGGTCAGCTCCTGGCCCGGCTTGATATAGCCGCTCTTGTCGAGCTGATTCCAGCGCATCACATCCACCACGGCGACCTGGAACCGGGCGGCGATGGAGGAGAGGGAGTCGCCCCGACGCACCTGATAGACCATGGACTTGTCGCGGCTGGCAGTGCTCTTGGGCCAGATCACCAGCTGCATGCCAGGCTTGAGGGCCGACTTGGCATTGAGGCCGTTCCACTTTGCCAGTTCGCCATGGGTCACCCCATGGGCGCGGCTGATGTTCCAGAGGGTGTCTCCCGAACGCACCTTGTAGTGGCGCTTGCTGCCAGTGGCGGCGGCGATCCGGGTCGGTTTGCTCTGGGGCTGGCGCACGGCCGGGGCGGCAGCCACCGGCTTGCCATCGCTTGGGATCGCCAGGGTCTGACCACGGCGCAGGGTATTGCCGCGCAGGTTGTTGGCCACCTTGAGCTGGTTGACGCTGACCCCGTTCTGCATGGCGATCCGTGACAGGGTGTCACCAGAGACCACTCGATAGGAGCGAGTCGGGATGCGCTCACGCTTGGGCAGGTCTGCCAGGGCCAGCTCCAGGCTGTCGGCGTACTCCACCGGCACCAGCAGGCGGTAAGGCCCCCTGGGAGAAGTGGTCCAACGGCTCAGGGCCGGATTGACCTCCTTGAGATCGGCCGGACGCAGGCCGGCGAGCTGGGCCGCCACGTGGAGATCTATCTGCCCCTCGGTATTGACGACCCGCAGCCTGGGCTCGTTGGCCAGGGTGGGCAGGGTCACGTTGTACTTCTCGGGGTTGCTCAGCACATCGGCCATGGCGAGCACCTTGGGCACATACATGCGGGTCTCGCGGGGCAGATCCAGCGACCAGTAATCGGTGGGACGTCCCCGCTTCTGGTTGCGCAATATGGCATTGCGCACCCGACCTTCGCCTGCGTTGTAGGCAGCGATGGTCTGCAACCAGTCACCGTCGAAGAAACGGTTCAGGTATTCGAAGTAGTCGAGGGCGGCATTGGTGGAGGCGAGCACGTCGCGGCGCCCGTCATACCAGCTGTCATGGCGCAGGCCGAAGTTACGACCCGTCTGGGGCACGAACTGCCACAGGCCGACCGCGTTGCTGCGCGAGCGGGCATGGGGATCGAACATGCTCTCTATCATGGGGATGGTCACCAGCTCCATTGGCAGCCCGCGCCGTTCGATCTCCTCGACGATAAGGTAGAGGTAGGGTTCAGCACGACTGGCAATGGTGGCCAGATGATTGTCACTGCGTAAAATCGTTGCCCGCTGTTGGCGGATGCGCTGGTTATCGGGGAAATCCAGTTGCATGTCATCGCTGATACGCACCCAGAGGTTACCCGTATCAGTGCTCTCGTCCAGCTGTTCATCATTGAACAGAAAACGGGAGGCATGCTTTTTATGCAGTTTTTTGCTGACTTGTGGGGACTTGATCGGCTCACTTGCCGTTAGCGCCCGGTCATCCTGATGGCTCAGGTTTTGGCATCCACTGAGGATCAGCGTCGCCAATAAGGCCGTTCGTAACTTCATCTCACGCAGGTCATCTTGGTAGAAAATCAGCACGCATCATATGCGGCAAAATCAGACCGATCAAGGTTTGTTCAAAAAGTGTCCTTCCAGCGCCTGAGCACGGCGAAGGTATCTACTGGATTTTCCAAGCATTTCATCCCGTGCTTTTCAGCAGAAAATTTTACGTTTGGCTCATCGCAGCGCAGAAAAACGTTGAATGCCCGCTCGTCGCCGAGGCGGGTTGGCAGACTCGGAAGGCCCTGCTGGCGCAGCTTGCTGACCTGACCTATCCGCGCGTGCAGCGCCGGGTTGTCTGGTTCCACCGCCAGGCAAAAACGCAGGTTGGCCAGGGTATATTCATGGGCGCAATAGACTTGAGTGTCATCTGGCAATGCCGCCAGACGCATCAGGGAGTCGTGCATCTGGGCCGGGGTTCCTTCGAACATGCGACCACAGCCAGCGGAGAAGAGGGTGTCGCCACAAAACAGCATGCCGTCGCCATGGTAGGCGATATGACCCAGGGTGTGGCCGGGCACATGCATGACGGTGAGGGTAAGACCGTGCCAGCCTATCTTGTCCCCTTCGTCGAGCCACTGGCCGTGCTGATCGGGCAGAGGGTTCAGCTTGGGACCATAAAGCCGTGCCTTGGGGTAGCGTTTGAGCAGGGCATCGACCCCGCCGACATGGTCGTGATGGTGATGGGTGAGCAGGATGGCATCGAGCTCGAGCCCCAGCTCGTCGAGGCGGGTCTGCACGGGGGCCGCGTCACCCGGGTCGACCACCAGGCAATGGTTTTCGTGTCGGATCAACCATATATAGTTGTCATTGAAAGCGGGTATCGTGATCACTGGATACATGGCACAGGCCTCTTTATGTTCTCTTAATGAAGGGGATCTTATATAACTGGAGGGCGTGTCACCCATGTTCCCGAGGTTGAGTCCTATTATGCAGCTGGCCCGTACCGAACAACAGCTTGCGATCCCGACCAGTTGGGCCGAGATCCCGCTGGGGGACTGGGTCGCTGCCGAAATACAGGAGCGACTCGACAGCTGGTGCCCCCAGCTGTTCGGCTATCACCTGCTCAAGATAGGCAGCCTGAGCGCCGAACTCTCCTGCGGCCACTCCCGCATCCGTCATCAGATTGGTCTGGCCCGGGCGGGACGGCTGCTCGACTGCATCGGGGATCCTCTGGCGTTGCCTGTCAGGGAGAACTGCGTCGATGCCTGCCTGCTGGCCCATGTGCTCGACTTCAGCCCGGATCCCCATCAGGTGCTGCGTGAGGCCGAGCGGGTGCTGACCGACGATGGCTGGCTGATCCTGAGCGGTTACAATCCCCTGAGCCTGGCAGGGCTGGGTCATCTGCTGCCCTGGTACCGGCACAGACTGCCCTGGTCGGCGCGCATGTTCAGTCCGGCCAGGGTCACCGACTGGCTGCAGCTGCTGGGGTTTGAGGTGATGCATGATGACAGGTTTGGCTATGCCATGATGGGGCCGCGCAGCCGCATCGGCTGGTGGCGGGAGAGCCTGGGTCGGGATCACCTGCGCCCGTTCGCCTCCGTCTATGTGATCGCCGCCCGCAAGCGGCGCTTCCCCTTGATCCCGGTGCGTCAATCCTGGTCCTTGACCAGGCAGGTGACGGCGTCCGGCATGGCCCGTCAGGGCTGGTAGCCAGTGTCTTCGGCCAGCTGCTTGCCGCTGGCGGCATCCCGGGCCAGCTCGTCGCAGCGTTCGTTCTCCGGGTGGCCCGAGTGTCCCTTGACCCAGAGCCACTCTATCTGATGGCGAGCCACCTCGGCATCGAGCTGTTTCCACAGATCCACATTCTTGACCGGCTGACGGCTGGCGGTCATCCAGCCCTTCTTCTTCCAGCCGATGATCCACTGGGTGATGCCCTGACGCACATACTGGCTGTCGGTGGTGAGTCGTACCTGGCAGGGCTCGCTCAGGGTGCGCAGCCCGACGATGGCGGCCATCAGCTCCATGCGATTGTTGGTGGTCAGGCGATAACCGCCCGCCAGCTCCTTGCGGTGCTTGCCATAAACCATGACGGCGCCATAGCCGCCCGGGCCCGGATTACCGAGGCAGGAACCATCCGTATATAAATCAATCTGTTTCAACATGAGCAATCAATCTGTTTTAACATGAGGCTTGGGGTAAACTAGCGAGCAAAACCGAAGTTTGACATAGATTGGAACATGAACACAGCCCAAGCCAACCGCCAGATCATTCTGGATACTGAAACCACCGGCATGAACTTTGGCGGCGGCCCGCACTATCTGGGTCACCGCATCATAGAGATCGGCTGCGTGGAGGTGATCAACCGCCGTCTGACCGGCAATCACTATCATGTCTACCTCAAGCCGGATCGGCTGGTGGACCCCGAGGCCATCCGGGTTCATGGCATCACGGACGCCTTCCTGGCGGACAAGCCCATGTTCAGCCAGGTGGCGGACGAGTTCATCGACTTTATTCGCGGCGCCGAACTGGTGGCCCACAATGCCCCCTTCGACGTGGGCTTCATGGATTACGAGTTCAGCAAGCTGGGTCTCTCCCTCAAGACCGCGGACATCTGCACCATCACGGATACCCTGGCGCTGGCGCGGGATCTCTTTCCCGGCAAGCGCAACAACCTCGATACCCTGTGCGATCGCTACGGCATAGACAACTCTCATCGGACACTGCACGGCGCCTTGCTCGATGCGGAGATACTGGCGGACGTCTACCTGCTGATGACGGGCGGTCAGACCAAGCTCAATCTGGCGGCCGAGAGCGGGGATGACAACAACAAGGACACCGGCATTCGTCGGCTCGACAGCAACCGGCCTGCTCTCAAGGTGATCCGGGCGAGTGCCGAGACCCAGGAGTGCCATGAAAGCCGACTGGATCTGGTTCAGAAGAAGGGAGGCAGCTGCCTGTGGCGTCAGTGAGAAGCGGAGTCGGGATCGGCGTGGCGCTCTGGCTGCTGGCGGGCGCCATGCCGTTCAGCGCCCAGGCCAGCGAGGTGTTTGGCCCCTCCGATGTGCCCTTGCTCGATAATCGCTTTCGCATCGATTACGGGGTAAAGGAGATCTCCTTCATCATCAAGCGCCAACCCGGCACGCCTTCGGTGATCCTGGTGCGCCCTGATGGCAGCAAGCTCTATGCCGGTCGGGTGCAGTCGCCCGAGGTGGGCTGGCTCTCCCTCGACGATCAGGATGTGATCACCATACGCCACCCCATGGCGGGGCCCTGGCAGGCCATAGGCGCGGTGGATCCCGCCAACCGGGTGCGGCTGCTCAGCAACGTGCAGCTGGAGATGCAGCCCCTGCCGCAGCGGCTCTATCAGGGAGAGTACCTCAAGCTCGGGGCCCGGCTGCGCATCGATGGCGCCGTGCCAGACCGCTCTTACTATCTGACCGACCTTGGCATGACGGTGCGCCTGCAGGCGTTCAACGATCCGCAGCAACAGGGGGAGCCGGTGTTCGAGACCGAGCTCGGTCGTTACCTCGACGATGGCAAGGGGCTCGACGAGGTGCCGGCCGATGGCATGCTCACCGCCGAGGCAAAGCTGGATGCCCCCGCAGGCAAGTATCGGGCCCTCATCAGCACGGGCAATCAGGTGTTCGTGCGGGCGCGGGGCCAGGAGGTGCTGCTCTATCCGCTGCCGGTGGGATACCGGGTGCAGAGCCAGGGGGAGCGACAGGGCCCGAGTCTGGTATTGCAGATAGACGAGGATGAGCTGGATCCGGCCAGCGTCGCCATCAGGGGGGAGGTGACCAGCAACACCGGAGCCCACACCCCCTTCACGGGCCAGGGAGGGGAAGGGGAGTTGAAGGTGGATCTCTCCCGGCTGACCCAGGTGGGCAAATACAGGGTCAGCGCCGAGCTGTTTGCCACCAGCCGCAGCGGCCGCGAGCTGCGCATCGCCCTGCCGGAGAAGTCGTTTGACATCTATCCGGCCCTGGCCCCCGAGCCCCTTGCCCCTGTGGTGAGCGAGGCGGTGGCCGCCCCGGCATTTGAAGAGGATCCTGGCACCCCCTTGTGGGTCTGGCTGAGCGCAGGTCTCGGGATCCTGGCCCTGGTGCTGGCCGGGATGGGCTTCATGTTGTGGCAGAAGCGGCGGGCGTTCAAGCGGGCCATGGCGGCCCAGCAGGCGGCCGAGAGCAAGCCAGAGCCCGTGCTGGATCTCAACCTGCCCGAGCAGTAAAGCCCGGCACCTTGCAGTAAAGACGAAGCCGCCGTCCCCTGGGGACGGCGGCTTCGTTGTCATGGGCATGGCGGCCCTGGCTAACGGGCGCCGATGAAGGGATCCCGGTAGGCGTCGCGAATGGCCAGGAAGCCGTCAAGGTTGGCCATCATCAGATCGACCAGCTGAGGATCGAAATGCTCCCCCCGCTCCCGGCGGATGAGCGCGAGCACCTCATCCAGCGGCCAGGCCTGCTTGTAGCAGCGATCCGAACCCAGGGCATCGAACACGTCCGCCAGGGCGACGATGCGCCCCACCAGGGGGATGGCGTCCCCGGCCAGGCCCCTGGGATAGCCGCTGCCGTTCCACTTCTCATGATGGTTGCCGGCGATGGTGGCGCCAATCTGGAACAGGGCCAGCTTGCTGCCGCTCAGCATGTCGTGGCCGAGCTGGGCATGGGTCTTCATGATCTCCCACTCCGCCGGCTCCAGCTTGCCTGGCTTGTGCAAGATGGCATCGGGAATGCCGACCTTGCCGATGTCGTGCAGGGGGGAGGCACGCTTGATGAGCTCGCTCTGCTCCTCATCCATGCCCAGCAGCTGACAGAACAGCTCGGTATAGAGGGCCACCCGCTTGACGTGCAGGCCCGACTCCTTGGAGCGCGATTCCACCAGTTCACCGATGCGGTAGATGATCTCGCGTTCGTTGTCGGCGAGCAGCTCGTTGAGCCGGATGTTTTCCAGCGCCACTATGATGTTTTCGGTAAACAGGCTGAGCAGGCCCGTGTCCATCTGGCTCAAGGGCCGGTGGGCCTCGATGTGAAACAGCAGGTGATGGCTGCGATTCTGGCAATAGAGCACCATCTCGTGGCCCTGGTAGATGTTGGCCGAACGGCTCATGGCCTCCTGCAAAATGGCGGGCGCGTCGTGCAGCCGTATCGGCTCCTTGCCGGGCAAGAGCGGCACCAGCATCTGATCCTTGAGCTCATAGGTGGACTGTCTGACGTTGTAGATCTGCGACTCTTCCAGGTTGAGCAGGGTGCAGAGCTGGGCCTGGGCCCCCTCGACGAACTGGCGCAGGGCCAGCTTGTCGAAGATGCCCTTGGAGGCCTGGATGACCTTCTCCAACCCCTGGCGATGGCTCTCGAGGGCGCAGATGTCGCGATAGGAGCGAAGGCTGGCGCGCAGCAGGGTGCGCAGCTTCTGGGAGGTGAGCTCCGTCTTGTCCTTGTAATCGTTGATGTCGTAGTTGTTGACCACGTCATCTTCCGGCGCCTGGCCCGGCTGGCCGGTGCGAAGCACGATGCGCACCAGCTTGTTGTGGCACACCTCGCGGGCGTAGCGCACCACCTCCAGGCCGGCGTCGTCCGCTTCCATCACCACGTCCAGCAGCAGCAGGGCCACGTCCGGGTGCTGATCGAGCAGGCTCTTGGCGTCGGCGGCCGAGTAGGCATCCAGGAAAGCGATGGGTTTGCCATCGAACTCAAATTTGTTCAGGGTGAGCTTGGTGATGCGATGAACTTCCGGTTCGTCGTCTACTATCATCACCTTCCAGCCTGTCTGCTGTTTATCCTGAAGAGGCATCAGCTCGTCATCGATAATCAGGATGTCATCATCCATATCCGGATCCTGTGTTTCACCTTCTGCCTACCTTAACCGCTTCGCCTGGGTTAGGAAACTCATTGAAATACAAATAGCGAACTCGATCGGCTTCGGCCGGGCGGGGCGGACTGGGCCCGTGATGGGGGAGAGGGACAGGCCGGGGGCGAGGGGCCGCAATGGGGATAAAAAAAACGCCTCCCGATGGGAGGCGTGGGTGTCGTCAGCTGCCGGCTCATGCCGCCCTGTGATAGGCGGATGCCTCGAACAGCGCCTTGTTGGCCACCAGTTCGATGGGATCGAAGTCATCGACGTTGATGGTGCGCAGACGACTCGCCTCGGCGCGGCGCAGCAGGTCGGCCTCGCTCTGGTTGATGACCCCCAGTGCCAGGCCGGCGTCCGCCACCTGGTCGAGCTGGGTGAAGGGGCGCTTGCTGCCCTCTGCCTTGCACACTTTGTCAAACAGCGGCTCGGCGGCCAGCACGTCGTCGAGTGCCTGCTCCAGCAACCCGAAGGGGTTACCCTCTTCGCGGGTAAGGTACTGGCCTTCGGCCAGACGGCTGCGGGTGGCGCTCGGCACTTGCAGCAGACGGGCCACCTGGCTGTCGAGCTTGTCGGAGGGACGCTTCAGGTCGCGGCCAAGCGGCAACACGATGACGCGCAGGGCCAGGCCAATCCAGCGGTTCGGGAAGTTGCGCAGCAACTCGTCGATGGCCTCTTGCGCCTTGAACAGGGCATCTTGCAGCGCCCAGTGCAGCAGCGGCAGATCCGCCTGCTGGCGACCCTCGTCATCGAAGCGCTTGAGGGCACTGGAGGCGAGGTAGAGCTGGCTCAATACGTCGCCCAGACGCGCGGAGACCCGCTCCTTGCGCTTGAGCTCGCCCCCCAGGGTCCCCATGGCCATGTCGGACAGGAAGGCCAGGTTGGCGGAGAGTCGGGTCAGCTGCTGATAGTAGCCGCGGGTGGCGTCCTTGAAGGGAGAGCCGGCGATGCGCGCTCCCGTGATGCCCAGGCTGAAGCTGCGCACCAGGTTGCTGACCGCGAAACCGACGTGGCGGAACATCGCCTTGTCGAAGTCCTTGAGTCCCTGCTCCTTGTCCGGATGGCTGGCGGCCAGCATCTCGGGCAGGACGTAAGGGTGGCAGCGGATGGCGCCCTGACCGTAGATGATCATGCTGCGGGTCAGGATATTGGCCCCTTCCACCGTCACTGCGATGGGGGCACCCTGGTAGCCGCGGGCCAGGTAGTTGTTCGGGCCCATGCAGATGGCCTTGCCGCCGTGGATGTCCATGGCATCTATGATGCACTTCTGGGCACGGTCGGTGAGGTGATACTTGACGATGGCGGAGATGACCGACGGCTTCTCGCCGAGATCGATGCCGGTCACAGTCAGTTTGGCGGCGGCGCCCATGATGTAGGCGTTGCCCCCCAGGCGAGCCAGGGGCTCTTCAATGCCTTCCATCTTGCCGATGGGCAGCTTGAACTGGCGACGGATGCGGCTGTAGGCACCGGTGGCCAGGGCCAGCATCTTGACGCCGCCCGTGCTGTTGGAGGGCAGGGTGATGCCGCGACCGACCGACAGGCACTCCACCAGCATGCGCCAGCCCTGACCGGCCATGGCCGGGCCGCCGATGATGAAGTCCAGCGGCACGAACACATCCTTGCCCCGGGTCGGACCGTTCTGGAACGGCACATTGAGGGGGAAGTGGCGACGGCCTATCTCGACCCCGTCGATGTCGGTGGGGATCAGGGCGCAGGTGATGCCGAGCTCCTCTTCCTCGCCCAGCAGGTGATCCGGGTCGCGCAGCTTGAAGGCCAGCCCCAGCACGGTAGCGATGGGGGCGAGGGTGATGTAGCGCTTGTTCCAGGTCAGGCGCATGCCTAGCACCTCTTCCCCTTCCCATTCGCCCTTGCAAACGATGCCGAAGTCGGGGATGGAGCCCGCGTCCGAGCCCGCTTCCGGGCTGGTCAGGGCGAAGCAGGGGATCTCCTTGCCGACCGCCAGGCGGGGCAGGTAGTGGTCTTTCTGCTCTTCGGTGCCGTAGTGTTGCAGCAGCTCGCCCGGCCCTAAGGAGTTGGGCACGCCGACGGTGGAGGCGAGCACGGCGCTGGCGCCGCACAGCTTTTGCAGCACGCAGGACTGGGCGTAGGCGGAGAACTCCAGGCCACCGTACTTCTTCTTGATGATCATGGCGAAGAACTTGTGGTCCTTGAGGTACTGCCACACCTCGGGGGAGAGATCCGCCCGCTCGTGGGTCACTTCCCAGTCATCGACCATGCGGCACACTTCTTCCACCGGGCCGTCCATGAAGGCCTGCTCTTCGGCGGACAGAGTGCTGACCGGAATGGCGTGCAGTTTCTTCCAGTTCGGGTTGCCGGCAAACAAGTCCGCTTCCCACCAGGTGGTGCCCGCTTCGATGGCTTCCTTCTCGGTGCGGGACATCTCAGGCATGATGGATTTATAGAGTCGAAACAGCGGTTTGGTCAGCTGGCTTCGGCGAAAATCCATTAGGTTGAGGGGCAGGGCTATCAGGGCGAACAGGGCCCAGACCAGCAGGGGCACATGACCAAACAGGGTGCCGAGCACCAGGGCGGCCAGGGTTGTCAGGGTCGAGATAAACAGGGACACCCGGCGATAAGCCAGGGCGCCGATAACCAGGATCACCCCAAGCAGAGTGAGGGTCGTCGTCATTGCTTGCTCCTTGCGTGATGTAATGCCAAATTGGCTTAACTCATCCAGAGGTCTGACCTGTTGGATATAGCCTCTGTTGTAATCCATGGGCAAAAAATTATCAAGCCGTTTACAAGCTCGTTACCTTGGCGATGTGAGCGCCATAACGCAATTTGACGCAGCCACTGCCTGGCCGGGGGCGACTCCTTGCCCTGCTTGTGCGAGAATGGCCGCGACGACATTTTGGAAGAGATATCATGTACCAAGACTTGATCCGCAATGAACTGACCGAGGCGGCTGGTGTGCTGCAGGCATTCCTGGCCGATGAGCAGAATCTGAAAAATATCGAGACGGCTGCCCGCTTGCTGGCTGACTCCTTCAAGCAAGAGGGCAAGGTGCTCTCCTGTGGCAACGGTGGCTCCCATTGCGATGCCATGCACTTTGCCGAGGAGCTGACCGGCCGCTACCGCGAGAATCGTCCCGGTTATCCCGGCATCGCCATCTCGGATCCCAGCCACCTCTCCTGCGTCTCCAACGACTTTGGCTATGACCATGTCTTCTCCCGCTATGTGGAGGCGGTCGGCCGTCGTGGCGACGTGCTGCTCGGCATCTCCACCAGCGGCAACTCCGGCAACATCCTCAAGGCCATCGAGGCGGCCCATGCCAAGGGCATGAAGGTGATCGCCCTGACCGGCAAGGATGGCGGCAAGATGGCGGGCCTGGCCGATGTCGAGATCCGGGTGCCCCATTTCGGCTACGCCGACCGCATTCAGGAGATCCATATCAAGGTGATCCACATCCTGATCCAGCTGGTCGAAAAAGAGATGGCCGAGTAAGGGCGGACGCCATGCCGCAACCGCTGAGTCCGACGTTGCCCGGGTGGAGAGGGGAAGAACATGTGTGAACTGCTCGGCATGAGTGCCAATGTGCCGACCGATATCTGCTTCAGCTTCACCGGGCTGATGCTGAGGGGCGGCAAGACGGGGCCCCACAAGGATGGCTGGGGCATCACCTTCTACGAGGGAAAGGGGTGTCGCACCTTCAAGGATCCGCAGCCCAGCGCCGAGTCCCCCATCGCCAGGCTGGTACAGGCGCTGCCCATCAAGAGCCGCGCCGTGGTGAGCCATATCCGCCAGGCGAACCGGGGCTGCGTCTCGCTGGAGAACACCCATCCCTTTACCCGGGAGCTGTGGGGCCGCAACTGGACCTTCGCCCACAACGGCCAGCTCACCGGCTACAAGAAGCTGGCGACCGGGCGACACAGGCCCATTGGCGACACCGACAGCGAGCACGCCTTCTGCTGGCTGCTTGACAGGCTGGAGCACAAATACCCCCGTCGCCCCGCCAACTTCCCGGCCATGTTCCGCCATCTGGCAAGCCTGTGCGACGAGCTGCGCGGCCTGGGGGTGTTCAACATGCTGCTCTCCGATGGGGAGTACGTGATGACCTATTGCAGCAACAATCTGCACTGGCTCACCCGGCGGGCTCCCTTCGGCGAGGCGCGCCTGCTCGACGAGGATGTGGCCATCGATTTTCAGAGCGAAACCACGCCCAACGACGTGGTCACCCTGATTGCGACCCGGCCCCTGACCGGCAACGAATCCTGGCAGCCCATGGTGGCGGGGGAGCATTGCCTGTTCCGTCTCGGCGAGCTGGTGTCGCGGGGCGGTGCCGGCATCGTCTGAGGGCGTCAGGTAAAACGTCACCCAATAAAAGAGGGAGGCCCATGGGCCTCCCTCTTGCTTTCCTGCTGCCTGCGCGCGGCTCAGGCCTCGTCGCTGGCATGGCCAGCCGGGCCCAGCAGGGCGTCATCGAGCCAGGCGCCCTCGCCATCGCAGCGCAGCCGTCCCTGACAGAACCACTGCACCACCAAGGGGTAGAGGCTGTGCTCCTGGGCCTGGACCCGGGCAGCGACATCCGCTGCCTCGTCTTCCGGGAAGATGGGCACCCGGGCCTGCAATACCACGGGGCCGCCATCCAGCTCTTCGGTGACGAAGTGGACGCTGGCACCGTGCTCGTCATCACCGGCATCAATGGCGCGCTGGTGGGTGTGCAATCCCTGGTATTTCGGCAGCAACGAGGGATGGATGTTGAGCATCCGCCCCTGATAGTGACGCACCAGGTCCCCGGTCAGGATCCGCATAAAGCCGGCCAGCACGATGAGATCGGGCTGGTGGCTGTCGATGCGGGCCATCAGGGCGGCATCATAGGCCTCTCGGCTGTCGAAGCCCTGGTGGGACAGCACCTCGGTTGCCACCCCGGCCTGCTCGGCCCGTACCAGACCATAGGCATCGGCCTTGTTGCTGATGACGGCCACAACCTGGCCGTCGATCCTGCCCTGGGCGCAGCCATCCAGGATGGCCTGCAGGTTGCTGCCGCTGCCGGAGATCAGCACCAGAATACGGGTCATGGGACGGCTCATCGGATGATGACCTGCTCCTCACCATCGGCCGCCTTGGCGATGTGGCCGATGTGCCAGGCGTGCTCGCCCTCAGCCTTGAGCAGGGTCAGTGCCTTGTCCAGCTCGCTGGCGGGCAGGGCAATGATCATGCCGACGCCGCAGTTGAAGGTCCGGTACATCTCGTGGCGGGTGACGTTGCCGGCCTGCTGCAGCCAGCTGAACACCGCCGGCCACTGCCAGCTCTGCTCGTCGATCACCGCCTGGGTATTGGCGGGCAGCACGCGGGGGATGTTCTCCCAGAAGCCGCCACCTGTGATGTGGGACAGGGCGTGGATCTCGCACTCCTTGATGAGCTTGAGCACGGGTTTCACATAGATGCGGGTCGGCTCCAGCAGGGCATTGGCCAGGGTGGTCTCACCCAGGGGCTGATGCACGTCCGCCTGGGAGACTTCCAGGATCTTGCGCACCAGGGAGAAACCGTTGGAGTGGGGGCCGCTGGCGGCCAGGGCGATCAGGGCATCCCCTTCGCCGACCTTGCTGCCGTCGATGATCTCGCTCTTCTCGACCACGCCGACGCAGAAACCGGCGATGTCGTAGTCTTCCCCTTCATACATGCCCGGCATCTCGGCGGTCTCGCCGCCCACCAGGGCGCAGCCGGACTGTTCGCAGCCGGTGCCGATGCCGGTGACCACGGCGGCGGCCGTGTCCACGTCCAGCTTGCCGGTGGCATAGTAGTCGAGGAAGAAGAGGGGTTCTGCGCCTTGCACTATCAGGTCATTGACGCACATGGCCACCAGATCGATGCCCACGGTGTCATGTTTCTTCAGGTCGATGGCCAGGCGCAGCTTGGTGCCCACCCCATCGGTACCGGAAACCAGTACCGGCTCCTTGTAGCCCGCAGGAATTTGACACAGGGCCCCAAAGCCGCCAAGACCACCAAGGACTTCAGGACGACGAGTGCGCTTGGACACGCCCTTGATGCGTTCAACCAGTGCGTTGCCGGCATCGATATCAACGCCAGCATCCTTGTAGCTCAGTGAGGTTTTGTCAGTCACGCGAGTAGTCCCCGTCATGTATAGAGGTGGAGGGTAAAATTCGGGGCGTATTCTACCAGCCGGGGCCGAAAACCTGAAAGGAAATCGTTTGCGCGTTTTTACCGGGAAATGCTCTACAGATGGCGCTTTTTGTTGTATGATTCCGCGATTTTTCTTGCGGCAGTTAGAGGAGATAATAATGAAGGTCATCGAAGCCAAGCACCCCCTGGTCAAGCACAAGATTGGTCTGATGCGCGAAGGCGATATCAGCACCAAACGCTTCCGTGAATTGGCCAAGGAGGTCGGCAGCCTGCTGACTTATGAAGCCACCTCTGACTTTGAAACCGAGAAGGTCACCATCGACGGCTGGAACGGCCCGGTGGAAGTCGACCAGATCAAGGGCAAGAAGGTCACCGTCGTGCCCATCCTGCGTGCCGGTCTGGGCATGATGGACGGCGTGCTCGAGCACATGCCGAGCGCCCGGGTCAGTGTGGTCGGCATCTACCGCGATGAAGAGACCCTGCAGCCGGTGCCCTACTTCGAGAAGATCGTCAGCAACATCGAGGAGCGTCTGGCCCTGGTCATCGATCCCATGCTGGCCACCGGCGGCTCCATGATCGCCACCATTGACCTGCTCAAGAAGAAGGGCTGCCACTCCATCAAGGTGCTGGTGCTGGTCGCGGCGCCGGAAGGGCTCAAGGCCCTGGAAGCGGCCCACCCGGACGTGGAGGTCTACTGCGCCGCCATCGATGATGGCCTGAACGAGAAGGGCTATATCGTCCCGGGTCTGGGGGATGCCGGGGACAAGATCTTCGGCACCAAGTAAGCCCAGGCGCATTCCCGCGCCATTTGCGAAGCCGACCTCAGGGTCGGCTTCGTCGTTTGCGGCGCGCCTTTGGTCTTGTCAGTCTCATTGCGGACGCCCGGCTTGCTGGCGGGCGTGGCTTGCCGCTACCATGGCGCTATTCCATCTTTGCCAGAGAGTCCTTGCCCATGTCCAAATTCCTGCTCGCCTGTTGTGGTGCCCTGTTTGCCTGCGCCGTGGGAGCCGCCCAGCTCGATGACCTCTATCAGGGGATGGCGCCCACCAGCGGCGACATGCAGGCGGCCCAGGGTCAGGCCCTGGCCCAGGTGCTGATCAAGGTGAGCGGCAAGCGCGACATAGTGGACAAGCCCGAGGTGGTCAAGGCGCTGGCGGATCCCAAGGCCTTCGTGCAGCGCTATGGCTATCAGGATGAGGGGGAGGTGAAGCTGCTCAAGGCGAACTTCATCCCGGCCAAGGTCAATGCCCTGATCGCGGGCAGCGATTACGCCCTGCTGGGCCCGGCCCGGCCGCAACTGGCACTCTGGCTGGTGGAAGATGGCGCCGAGCGGCGCATCATCTCGGATCAGTCCGGCGATGGCTGGTCAACGGCACTGCGCAGCCAGGCCCGGGTGCTGGGGCTGCCGGTCAGCATTCCGCTGATGGATCTGGATGACAGCATGGCGGTGAGCGCCACCGATGTCTGGGGCCGTTTTGCCGGTCCCATCCTCAAGGCCAGCCAGCGCTACGGTGCCGAGATGGTGGTGCTGGGCCAGCTGGCGGCCAAGGAGGAGGGATGGAACCTGACCTGGACCCTCTATGGTCCCAAGTCGGGCGCGGCCGAACCCTTGACCCGGGGGGAGGCGCAAGGCTCCCGGGAGGAGGTGGCCAGCCAGCTTGTCGACGGCCTGGCCGCCTGGCTGGTAGAGCAGTACGGCGCCCGCCTGGGGGCGACCAGCTCGACCCAGACCCTGCTGGTGGAAGGGGTGCAGGGCATAGATGAGATGATCAGCCTGCAGAAGCTGCTGCAGGGCATGGCCAGTGTCAGCCAGGTCACCATAGGCCAGCTCGATGGGGACAAGGTGAACTTCTCTCTCACCTTGCAGGGGGAGCAGGCCGATCTCGTCCGCAGCCTGGAGCTGGAGCCCAGGTTGCAGCCTCTGCCTGCCGAGGGAAGCCTGCGCTACCAATGGTCGCAGCGCTGACCCAGAGGCCGCCGGACGTGGGCCCGGCGGTTCTCTATCGGGCCGGGCGATGTTACACTAGCCCGCAAATGTCACAGTCAAAGCCCAACGAGTGAAGCAACCGGCCCAACTGTCTTTAGCCGTACAACTCCCGGATGATGAAACCTTCGTCAGTTTCTATCCCGGCAACAACGCCCATCTGATCACGGCCCTCAAGAATGCCGCCATCGGTCAGGGTGCGCCTTTCCTCTATTTCTGGGGCGCCAAGGGGTCGGGCCGCTCTCACCTGCTCCATGCTACCTGCGCCGAGGTCAATGCCCGGGACGCCGCCGCAGCCTACCTCTCCCTCGACCAGTTCGAGCAACTCGACCCCAGCATGCTCGATGCCCTGGAGAGCCTGCCCCTGGTCTGCCTCGACAGTCTGGAGGCCATCGCCGGCAACGCGCTGTGGGAGCGGGCCCTGTTCGATTTTTACAATCGCTGGCAGGAGAAGGGGGAAGGAACCCTGGTGGTCACCGGCTGCAGCGCACCGCGCAAGCTGGGGCTGCAACTGCCGGATCTCGCCTCCCGCCTCGATTGGGGGGTGAGTTTCCACCTCGACGAGCTCGACGACGAAGGCAAGCTCAGTGCCCTGCAACTGCGGGCCGAGCTGCGTGGCTTCAAGCTGCCCATCGACGTGGGCCGTTTTCTGCTCAATCGCCTGTCCCGGGACATGCGCACCCTGCTCACCACCCTCAATCAGCTCGACAATGCCTCCTTTCGCGCCAAGCGCAAGCTCACCATCCCCTTTGTCAAAGAGATCCTCGAACTCTGAGCCCACGGTGATTACCTGTCTGTGTCGCCTCCTTGAGGGGCGAGCAAAAAGAAACCCCG
>NZ_CDBT01000041.1:597-49043 GCF_000819765.1 Aeromonas bivalvium | reverse complement strand
CGGGGTTTCTTTTTGCTCGAGCGAGATGGCTCGCGTCATGGGGCGATCAGTGGAACTGGTCTTCTTCGGTGGAGCCGGTCAGCGCGGTCACCGAGGACTGGCCGCCCTGGATGACGGTGGTCACCTTGTCGAAGTAACCGGTCCCCACCTCCTGCTGGTGCGCCACGAAGGTGTAGCCCCGCTCGGCAGCGGCGAACTCCGGCTGCTGCACCATCTCGACGTAGTGCTTCATCCCCTCGCCACGGGCGTACTGGTAGGCCAGCTCGTACATGTGGAACCACATGTTGTGGATGCCCGCCAGGGTGATGAACTGGTACTTGTAGCCCATGTCGGACAGCTCCTGCTGGAAGCGGGCGATGGTGGCATCGTCCAGGTTCTTCTTCCAGTTGAAGCTCGGCGAGCAGTTGTAGGCCAGGATCTTGTCCGGGTACTGGGCCTTGATGGCCTCGGCAAACTTGCGCGCCTCGTCCAGATCCGGCTTGGCGGTCTCGCACCACACCATATCGGCATAGGGGGCGTAGGCCAGGCCACGGGAGATGGCCTGCTCGATGCCGGCCTGCACCTTGTAGAAGCCCTCGCTGGTGCGCTCGCCGGTCAGGAAGCCGGCATCGTAGGGGTCCGCATCCGTGGTCAGCAGATCCGCCGCGTTGGCGTCGGTGCGGGCGATCACTAGCGTGGTGGTGCCGCAGACGTCAGCCGCCAGGCGCGCCGCAACGAGTTTTTGCACCGCCTCCTGGGTCGGTACCAGCACCTTGCCCCCCATGTGGCCGCACTTTTTCACCGAGGCGAGCTGATCTTCGAAGTGTACGCCGGCGGCGCCCGCTTCAATCATCCCCTTCATCAGCTCGAAGGCGTTCAGCACGCCACCGAAACCGGCTTCCGCATCCGCGACGATGGGCAGGAAGTAGTCGATGAAACCCTTGTCCTCTGGCTCCACCTTGTTGGCCCACTGGATCTGGTCGGCGCGGGCGAAGGAGTTGTTGATGCGCTCCACCACCGAGGGGACCGAGTTGGCCGGGTAGAGGGACTGATCCGGGTACATGGTGGAGGATAGGTTGTTGTCTGCCGCTACCTGCCAGCCGGAGAGGTAGATGGCTTCTATGCCCGCCTTGGCCTGCTGCACCGCCTGGCCGCCGGTCAGGGCGCCGAGACAGTTGACATAGCCCTTCTTGGCGCCGCCGTTGATCAGCTCCCACAGCTTGTCGGCGCCGCGTTGGGCCAGGGTGTGTGCCGGCTGCAGGCTGCCGCGCAGGTTCACCACGTCCTCGGCGCTGTAGCCGCGTTTGATCCCTTTCCAGCGGGGGTTCTCTGCCCAGTCTTTCTCGATAGCCTGGATCTGTTGCTCACGGGTCAGTGCCATATCAGTTCCCTCTTTCATTGATTTCACGTGTCCATTGACTTGTTATTGGCGAGCCCCCTCCGGGGCCCGTGATTCAGAGCCGCTCGTAACCGGGCAGCGTCAGAAAATCGATCAGGGTATCGGCGCAGGTGATCTCTTCCATCAGCTCGCTCGCTTCCAAGAAACGCCCGGCCTGCCAGCGGGCTTCGCCCACTTCGCGTCTGACTACCTCCTGCTCCTCGGCCAGCATCTGGCGGAACAGCGCCTTGGTGACCGCCTGGCCGTTGGAGAGGGTCTTGCCGTGGCGGATCCATTGCCAGATGGAGGTACGGGAGATCTCGGCGGTGGCGGCGTCTTCCATCAGGCCGTAGATGGGCACACAGCCGTTGCCGCCTATCCAGGCTTCCAGGTATTGCAGAGCGACCCGGATATTGGTACGCATGCCCGCCTCGGTGCGCTCCCCCTCGCAGGGGGCCAGCAGATCGGCGGCCGTGATGGGGGCATCCTGCTCGCGCAATACACCGATCTGGTTGCTGGCGCCCACCGGGATGGCGGCGTTGAACACCGCCATGGCGGTATCGGCCAGACCGGGGTGGGCCACCCAGGTGCCGTCGTGGCCGTTGTCGGCCTCACGCTGCTTGTCAGCCTTCACCTTGGCAAATACCTGTTCATTCACCGCAGGATCCTTGGCCGGAATAAAGGCGGCCATGCCCCCCATCGCCAGGGCGCCGCGCTTGTGACAGGTCTTGATGAGCAGGCGCGAGTAGGCGGAGAGGAACGGCTTGTCCATGGTGACCACCTGGCGATCCGGCAGCACCCGGTCAGGATGGTTCTTCAAGGTCTTGATGTAGCTGAAGATGTAGTCCCAGCGGCCGCAGTTCAAAGCGACTATGTGATCCTTCATCTGATAGAGCAGCTCGTCCATCTCGAACACCGCCGGCAGGGTCTCGATGAGGACGGTGGCCTTGATGGTGCCGCGGGGCAGACCGAACCTGTCTTCGGTCCAGGCGAACACCTCGCTCCACCAGCGCCCCTCCAGATGGCTCTGCAGCTTGGGTATGTAGAAGTAGGGACCGGAACCCTTGGCCAGCAGCGCCTTGTGGTTGTGCAGGAAATAGAGGGCGAAGTCGAACAGGCCGCCGGGGATAGGGGCGCCATCAAAGGTGACGTGTTTCTCCGGCAGGTGCAGACCGCGCACCCGGCAGATGAGCACAGCAGGGTCGGCATTGAGGGTATAGGATTTCCCCTCCGGGCTCTGGTAGGCAATGGTGCCATTGACCGCATCGCGCAGGTTGAGCTGACCCTCGATCACCTTGTTCCATGCCGGTGCCAGGGAGTCCTCGAAGTCGGCCATGAACACCTTGACGTTGGCGTTGAGGGCGTTGATCACCATCTTGCGCTCGACCGGCCCCGTGATCTCGACGCGGCGATCCTGCAGGTCGGCAGGAATGCCGCGCACCGTCCAGTCGCCATCGCGAATATGGGCGGTTTCGGGCAAAAAGTCCGGCAACTCGCCACCATCGATACGGGCCTGGCGGGCGATGCGTTGCTTGAGCAGGGCCTCACGCTGGGGAGCGAAATGTTCCACCAGCTCCGACACCAGGGCCACCGCTTCCGGCGTCACTATCTGTGCATACTCGGGTTGCATGGGGCCTTGGATGCGAAGGCGATCGCTGCAGAGGGGCTGGGCCGGTGCCGACATGGGGTCACTCCTGTGAAAGGTTACATTTAGAACTAAATAACTACGACTAAAGTCGAATCCCTGTTCAGTGTCCTTGCGAGAGAGGCAAGTAACATGGATGTTACGGTGCTGAAAATAATCAGTAACGTCAACTTGTTTTTTTAAACGCATGTTTTCATGTGGTGGTTAAGTTGATGTTTTTTATGGAATTGAATGAGTCGAGTAAAAACTCAAGCCAGATGGATATGCTCTCGCGAGAGGGGCGGTTGCCGACTGCTCTGCTGGGGTGCCTGGTCAAGGCGGTTTTGTTGCTAATTACGTAATTTTATTACATATGCAAGGGGAGATCCCGACTCGACTCCAGGCTGAAAGTAAACGGCTGTATGAATGGGGTCGCCTCGGGCACGGGCCGACCAGGGGCTTGTCTGGCAAGGGAAAACAGGCTCTGTTTAAAACTGGGGGAGGGGAGGACGCTCGGGTGGAGCCGACGTTGGGACAAGTCCGGAATTGGAGCGCAATAACGTAGGTTTGTATCGGATGCCAGCGAGGACGTCTTGGGCCCAGGCACGGAGGCATCAGTAGGATGAACTGTTATTTTACGTTAATGCAACAGATAACACTTTTTTAAGGGCACCCCCGCAATGGGGGGCGAGAAGGGGGTGAAGGGAGATGGCGTGTCCCCTCAATACTCTTCATCGGGCTCGGCGAGATCTATGATGTCGAGGCGAACGACCTGTTCATCATCGGGTTCCTGGGTGGGGGTATGGGGGGGATGCTGGGTGGTCATGTCTGCTTGCCTCTGGGTAGATTGCAAGCCGGTGGGGAGCTTCCTTACCCCGAATTTTTCCGCATCCCTGCAGCGCGTGCCGGCACAAAGGCGCATATCCTAGCGGCTAATTGGCAAAGGCTCAAGCGGTTCTGTATAAAAAGTGGCCAGACCTTGATGCGACTATCCACTAAGGGGGAAGTGATCACCATATTGCAGGTGTGGCTCCGGCTCATCGAGGCGCGTAGGTGCGGGCAAAAAAATAGCCCAGTCGCGAGACTGGGCTATTTTCGGGGAATGATGGTCGGCGTGAGAGGATTCGAACCTCCGACCCCTGACACCCCATGACAGTGCGCTACCTGGCTGCGCTACACGCCGACTGCGTCAACCTTGGCTGACGGAGGTGAAGTCTAATGAGATGGTCCTTTCGGCGCAAGTCCTTTTTTATCAGAGAGATGCCGACTGCTTCTTTATTGCGCAACCCAGATGTTTCTTGGGCAATCCGGGGGGATTTGGCATAATCGCCCCCAATTCAACCGGCCTTGCGGGCCGGTTGTCGAGCAATCTTTTTCACACTGGCTGTTTTCAAAAAGGGGAGCGACGTTGGACGCCGAGATGTCTGCACAGGATGAAATCTGGATGAGACACGCCATGGCCCTGGCCACCAGGGCGGAGGAGATGGGGGAGATCCCGGTCGGCGCCGTACTGGTGCTGGGGGATGAGGTGGTGGGAGAGGGGTGGAATGGCTCCATCACCGGTCACGATGCCTGCGCCCATGCCGAAATCATGGCGATCCGGGCCGCCGGCGTGCGGCTGCAAAATTATCGTCTGCTCGATACCACCCTCTATGTGACCCTGGAGCCCTGCTGCATGTGCGCCGGCGCCCTCATCCACAGCCGGGTCAAGCGGGTGGTGTTCGGGGCGACGGATCCCAAGACGGGGGCGGCGGGATCCGTGTTCAACATATTGCAAGACCCCCGCCACAACCACAGGGTGGCGCTGTGCGGTGGCGTACTGGCCGAGGCGTGTTCCGCCCAGCTCTCCGCCTTCTTCAAGCGCCGCCGCGCCGAGCAGAAGGCGGCAAGGAGCCGGCACTCTGTCGAAGGGCTCCCCCCCGGGCAGGGGTGAGGGGCTGATCTGCTTTCCTCCCTGGGTGGTCATCGGGGAGGAAACATTAATTTCATGTTGTTATTCAGCCAGTTGACCGTTTCACTCTCGGCTTTCCAGCCGCAATAAACTCCCGCCCCATGTAACAAAACTGTCATGCAACCGCCATATAATGCCGCCAAGCCTAGCTCACATTGAGGTTTTGCATGTCATCGGAATCGATTCACCTGATCATGGCGGGCAGCAGAAAGCGCCGGATCAAGGACACATTGGCCAAATATGGCGTCACCACGGGGGGAACCCTGGTCCTGGTGGCGCTCCTGCTCATCTTCTTTTATCTGCTCTATGTGGTGAAACCCATCTTCAATGGTGCCTCCATGGAGCCGCTCGCCACTTTCTCCTTGCCCGTCAAGGACAAGACCGCCTGGATCGGGGTCGAGGAGCAAAACGAGATAGGCTATCGCTTCAGCGACAAGGGGGAGGTCAACTTCTTCGCGCTGCAAGACGATGCCCGCTTCAAGGTGGGGCAGGCCATCGCTCAGGCCCAGGTGCCGGGCGAGATCAGCGCGGTGGCGATCCCGACCCCGGGCAAGGCCTACCTCGCCTATGGTTTCAGCGATGGCAAGGCCCTGGTAGTGGAGCCCAGGTTCAAGGTGAGCTACCCGGGGGACGTGCGGCTGATTGAGCCCCAGCTCTCCTATCCGTTCGGTGAGGCGCCCATCACGGTGGATCCCGAGGGCAAGCCCCTGAGCCAGCTGGTGTTCGAGGCTGCCAAGGACAAGATGGTGGCGGCCGCACTGACCCAGGATGGCCGTGGCGTGATGGCGGTGCTGAGCGGCGAGGAGAACTTCATCTCGGGCGAGGTGGAGTGGACCAGCCAGAGCTACCCGATCCCGGCGCTGCCCCGTCAGGTGGATCAGATGCTGTTGACCCCCAACCTGCGCATCCTGCTGGTGCGCTCGGGCAACCGTCTCTCCGTCTATGACATCCAGAACCTCAATGACATCCAGCTGCGCAGCGTGCTCGACATCAATGCCCCGGATGCCAACGTCACCCAGCTGGCGCTGCTGGCGGGGGCCTCCTCCATCCTGGTGGGCAATGACAACGGCGTCATCTCCCAGTGGTTCGAGGTGGCCAAGGGGGGCAAGCGCGAGTTCACCTACATCCGCGACTTCAAGAGTGACGGCGCCGTGGCGCAGCTCACCCCCGAGCTGTTTCGCAAGGGGTTTGTCGCCGGCAGCCAGGATGGCGCCATCAACTTCTTCCACGCCACCGGTGAATCCAGGTTGCTCGGCGAGAAGATTGACGGCGGTGCCTTCAACGGCCTGGCGATCTCCCCCCGCAACAACCTGTTGCTGCTGCAACAGGGCAATAAGATCAAGACCTTCTCGGTCGAGAACGAGCACCCCGAGGTGACCTGGTCCGCCCTGTGGCAGGAGGTGTGGTACGAAGGCTATCCCGAGCCCATGTATGTCTGGCAGTCCACCTCCGCCAGCAACGACTTCGAGCCCAAGCTGAGCCTGATCCCCATCTCGTTCGGTACCCTGAAGGCGGCCTTCTACGCCATGCTGTTCGCGGTACCGCTCGGGATCGCGGGGGCCATCTATACCGCCTACTTCATGTCCGCCGGCATGCGCAAGTTCGTCAAGCCGACGGTGGAGATCATGGAGGCGCTGCCCACCGTGATCCTGGGCTTCCTGGCCGGTCTGTGGCTCGCCCCCATCGTCGAGGATTATCTGCCCGGCATCTTCATGATGCTCATCATGCTGCCCCTGGGCATGCTGCTGACCGCCCTGGCCTGGCATGGGCTGCCGGGCAAGCTCAACCAGTGCGTGCCGGAAGGGAGCCAGGCGGTATTGCTCATCCCTGTGGTGCTCTTCATCGGCTGGCTGGCCCTGACCCTGAGCCCAGTGGTGGAGCATGCCTTCTTCGGCGGCGATACCCGCAGCTGGCTCACCAACGAGATGGGCATCAAGTTTGACCAGCGCAACTCCCTGGTGGTCGGCATCGCCATGGGCTTTGCGGTCATCCCGACCATCTTCTCCATCGCCGAAGACGCTGTCTTCTCTGTGCCCAAGCATCTCACCCAGGGATCCCTGGCGCTCGGGGCCACCCCCTGGCAGACCCTGACCCGGGTGGTGATCCTGACCGCGAGTCCGGGCATCTTCTCGGCGGTGATGATGGGCCTTGGCCGCGCCGTGGGCGAGACCATGATAGTGCTGATGGCCACCGGCAATACCCCCATCATGGACTTCTCCATGTTCCAGGGGCTGCGCACCCTGGCGGCCAACATAGCGGTGGAGATGCCGGAGTCGGAAGTGGGCAGTTCCCACTATCGGGTGCTCTTCCTCGCGGCCTTCGTGCTGTTTGTGTTCACTTTTCTCGTCAATACCCTGGCCGAGTTCGTCCGCCAGCGTCTGCGTGAAAAATACAGTTCCCTGTAGTGAAGGAATCGACAATGGGTAAGTGGTTTAAATCAGGGGCCCCCTGGATCTGGATGACGGGCGGTGCCGTCAGCCTGAGTCTGGTCGCCGTGCTGGGTCTGTTGTTGCTCATCGGCTGGCGTGGCCTGGTCTACTTCTGGCCGCACCCCATCTATGAGTGGCAGGTGCAGGGTGCCGACGGCAGCAAGAGCGTGCTGATCGGCGAGATCAACGATCGCGAGCTGGTGCCGGTGGAGCGGCTGCGCGCCTCCGGCCTGGCCCTGGCCGGCGAGGAGCGTACCGATCTGACTCGCTATCTGGTCAAGACCGGCAACCGCGAGTTCGTGGGGCTGGATTTTCGCTGGTTGCTGGAGACCGACATCCTCTCCCGCAGCCAGCCCAAGGAGCTGGCGGTGCTCGAGCGCAGCACCAATGGCAACTTCTATGGCTACATCAGCTCGGTGCGCGAGGATGGCAAGGTCATAGACCAGGATCTGCATCAGGTCGTGGCGCGGATGCTGGATCGCAGCAACCGGCTCTCCGAGCAGGCCAATGATCTGCAAAAGGGCAAGATAGGCAGCATCAACTATCAGCTCGAGAAGCTGCGCCTCAAGGAGCGCAAGGCCGAGCTGGACGATGAGCTGACCGATGAGGTCAAGGCGGATCTCGCCCGCCAGCGGGATGCCCTCAACGCCGACTATCAGGTGCTGGAAAAAGAGCTGTTCGAGCTCAGACGCCAGGCGGATCGTGACGCCATCACGGTCAAGGACATGCGTGGCGAGCAGGTGACCATGCCCATGTCCAGGGTGCTGGACGTGGTCTGGCCCAACGACATGAGCCTGCTGGGCAAGATAGGTCACTGGTTCCATCAGATAGGCAAGTTCGTCAGTGGCGAACCCCGTGAGGCCAACACCGAGGGCGGCGTCTTCCCGGCCATCTTCGGCACCGTCTTCATGGTGATACTGATGGCCATCATAGTGACCCCGCTCGGGGTGGTGGCCGCCGTCTACCTGCACGAGTACGCGGGCAAGAACGGCCTGACCAAACTCATTCGCATCGCGGTGATCAATCTGGCGGGGGTGCCCTCCATCGTCTACGGCGTGTTCGGCCTGGGCTTCTTCGTCTATACGCTCGGTGGTTCGCTGGATCAGCTGTTCTACCCGGAAGCGCTGCCGAGCCCGACCTTTGGCTCCCCTGGCGTCATCTGGTCCGCGCTGACCCTGGCCATCCTGACCCTGCCGGTGGTGATCGTCTCCACCGAGGAGGGGCTGGCCCGGATCCCGAGCACGGTACGCCAGGGCTCCCTGGCCCTGGGGGCCACCCAGGCCGAGACCCTGTGGCGCATCGTGCTGCCCATGGCGAGCCCGGCCATCATGACCGGCCTCATCCTGGCGATAGCGCGTGCGGCGGGTGAAGTGGCGCCCCTGATGCTGGTGGGGGTGGTGAAGCTTGCTCCCACGTTGCCCATGGATGGCAACTTCCCCTACCTGCACGTGGAGCGCAAGTTCATGCACCTGGGCTTCCACATCTATGATGTGGGCTTCCAGAGCCCGAACGTGGAGGCGGCGCGGCCCCTGGTCTATGCCACTTCCTTCCTGCTGGTGACGGTGATCGTCGGCCTCAACCTGACGGCCATCGGTATTCGCAACCACCTGCGCGAGAAATTCCGCTCTTTGGAACATTGATGCGGCGGCATGGACTGATGTCGAGACAAGATATGAACGGCATCAAGCCGACCGACATCACAGGTATTCGCAACCACCTGTGAGAGGAATTCCGCTCTTTGGAACATTGATGCGGCGGCCTGGACTGATGTCGAGACAAGATATGAACGGCATCAAGCCGACCGACATCACAGGTATCCGCAACCACCTGTGTGAGACATGCCGCTCTCTGGCACCTTGATACGGATGGCCAGAGAGACAAGAGTGAGGTAGCAGATGCGCGGCCCGAGAGGGGTCGCCATCTGTCTGCACCAATGACATGAGGGTCGCTGGCAAGCGCCCGGCCACCCCAGACAAGATTTAGAGGTAACAGATGATCAACGTGACGCCGACTCCGACCCAGCACAAGTCCCTGGATCTGAACAAGCTGACCCCGGAGCAGACCGCCCTTGAGGTCAAGGATCTCAACCTGTACTACGGCAGCAAACAGGCGCTGTTCAACGTCAACATGAAGATCCCCAAAGGCCAGGTGACCGCCTTCATCGGCCCGTCCGGTTGCGGCAAATCCACCCTGCTGCGCTGCATCAACCGGATGAACGATCTGGTGGAGATCTGCCGTATCGAGGGGGAAATCCAGCTGCATGGCCACAACATCTATGACAAGAGCGTGGATGTCTCCGCCTTGCGTCGCCGGGTCGGCATGGTGTTCCAGCGCCCGAACCCCTTCCCCAAGTCCATCTACGAGAACGTGGTCTATGGCCTGCGTCTGCAGGGGATCAACGACAGGCGCCAGCTGGACGAGGCGGCCGAGCGCTCCTTGCGCGGCGCGGCCCTGTGGGACGAGGTGAAGGATCGCCTGCATGACAATGCGTTCGGCCTCTCCGGTGGTCAGCAGCAGCGGCTGGTGATCGCCCGGGCCATCGCCATCGAGCCGGAAGTGCTGCTGCTCGATGAGCCGACCTCGGCGCTGGACCCCATCTCGACCCTCACCATCGAGGAGCTGATCAACGAGCTCAAGAGCCAGTTCACCGTGGTGATCGTCACCCACAACATGCAGCAGGCGGCGCGGGTGTCGGATCAGACCGCTTTCATGTACATGGGCGAGCTCATCGAATACGCCGACACCAACACCATCTTCACCACCCCGGCCAAGAAGAAGACCGAAGATTACATCACGGGTCGTTACGGCTAAGGCATGCTTGGTGCAACAAGGATCATTGGTATGAACAAGATGAGCATCAATAAACAGATTGGCGGTCGATTCAACGGCTAAGGCATAATCGGAGCAACAAGGATTATTGGTATGGACAATATGAATCTCAACAAACACATCTCCGGTCAGTTCAATGCCGAGCTCGAGAGCGTGCGCAATCAGGTGCTGGTGATGGGTGGCCTGGTGGAGCAGCAGCTGACCGACGCCATCGCCGCCATTCATGGTCAGGATCTGGAGGCGGCGCGCAAGATAGTGGCCAACGACCACAAGGTCAACGCCATGGAAGTGGCCATCGACGAGGAGTGCACCCGCATCATCGCCAAGCGTCA
Organism: Aeromonas bivalvium; assembly: GCF_000819765.1. Lineage (GTDB taxonomy): Bacteria > Pseudomonadota > Gammaproteobacteria > Enterobacterales > Aeromonadaceae > Aeromonas > Aeromonas bivalvium. The sequence continues at coordinate 38,521 of NZ_CDBT01000041.1, read as the reverse complement.
GCCGGCAGCCTCCGATCTGCGCCTGGTGATGGCCATCATCAAGACCATCACGGATCTGGAGCGCATCGGCGATGTGGCGGACAAGATAGCCCGCATGCTCACCGACAACGCCAACAAGCCGCAGCCGCCCCTGGTGTCGCTTGAAAACATGGGCCGTCGCACCATCAAGATGCTGCACGACGTGCTCGATGCCTTCGCCCGCATGGATCTGGAGGCGGCCATCACTGTCTACAAGGAAGATGACAAGGTCGACCGGGAGTACGAGTCCATCATCCGCGAGCTGATGACCTACATGATGGAAGATCCCCGCACCATCCCCCAGGTACTCAACGTGCTGTGGGCGGCGCGGGCCATCGAGCGGGTGGGGGATCGCTGCCAGCACATCTGCGAATACATCATCTACTTCGTCAAGGGCAAGGACGTGCGCCACACCAAGGTGGACGAGATCAACGACCTGCTGGGCAAACCCTGATGAAATGAATAAAAAGGCGCGCTGAGCGCCTTTTTTATTGCATTGCGCGACAAGTTGAGATAGCGCGCCCAAAGGGGCGCTTTTCTGCTAGAATACGGCCCCTGTGTGAGTCCCGGATGGACTCACGGTCCGGTTTCCCGGGCCCAGTTTGCCGTCTTGTGTCAAGGCGGCTGTAGCAATAGGTCAATCATGAGTTTTGCCGATAGTCTGTTTTTACTGCTGCTGCTGGTTGCCGGCAGCGTGTTCTTTTCCCTCTCCGAGATCTCCCTCGCCGCTTCCCGCAAGATAAAGTTGCAGGTGATGGCCGACGAGGGCAACCGCCAGGCCGCCAAGGTGCTGGCCTTGCAGGCCCAGCCGGGTAACTTCTTTACCGTGGTGCAGATAGGCCTCAATACCGTCGCCATTCTGGGCGGCATATTGGGCGAGTCCGCCCTCAATCCCGCCATCAAGGGGCTGATCGCCGCCATCTATCAGGGGCCCTGGCTCGGGGAAATCAGCTCCATCGCCTCCTTCGTCTTTGTCACCGGCATGTTCATTCTGCTGGCGGATCTGATGCCCAAGCGCCTGGCCATGACCATGCCCGAGCGGATCGCCGTGGTGGTGGTGCGCCCCATGATGCTGTTCGTGGTGCTGTGGATGCCCCTGGTGTGGTTCTTCAACGGCATGGCCAATGCCCTGTTCCGCCTGCTGCGGGTCTCCATGGTGCGCAACGACGAGATCACCTCGGACGACATCTATGCGGTGATGGACGCGGGGGCGGCTGCCGGCGTGTTGCAGCGCGAGGAGCATCAGCTCATCGAGAACGTGTTCGAGCTCCAGTCCCTCGGCGTCACCTCCGCCATGACGGCGCGCGAAAGCCTCATCTACTTCACCCTGCAAGAGAGCGAAGAGAGCATCAAGGCCAAGATAGCCGAGCATCCCCACAACAAGTTCCTGGTGTGCGACCACAACCTCGACAGCATCAAGGGCTTCGTCGATGCCAAGGAGCTGCTGATCCGCGTCATCGGCGGCCAGAGCATAGACCTCATCGGCGGCAATCTGGTGCAGAACGTCATCATCATCCCGGATACCCTGAACCTCTACGAGGCCATGGAGTACTTCAAGAATCATCGTGGCGATTTCGCCGTGGTGATGAACGAGTACGCCCTGGTGGTGGGTATCGTCACCATGAACGATCTGATGAGCACCGTCATGGGGGAGTGGGCCACCCACGTGGTGGAAGAGCAGATAGTCCAGCGGGATGAGAACTCCTGGCTGGTGGACGGCGTCACTCCCATCTCGGACGTGATGCGGGCCTTCGACATCGAGGAGTTTCCGGAGAGCCAGAACTACGAGACCATCGCCGGTTTCATCATGTTCATGCTGCGCAAGATCCCCAAGCGGACCGACTCGGTCAAATACGCCGGATACAAGTTCGAAGTCGTCGATATCGACAGCTACAAGATTGATCAACTGCTGGTCACCCGGGTAGAGGCCGCACCGGCCGAGAAGCCCGCCCAGGAATCGTAAAGGAGTTCATCAGGAGTCATGAAGATGCCGTCTTATTCTCGTGCGTTCGGTTGCTTGGCCCTCGCCCTGGCGCTGGGGGCCTGCAGCCAGAGCGCCCCTCGCAAGCCGGTTGTCGCCCCCAAGCCGGTGGCCCCCAAGGCGGCGGTGGTAGCGCCGCAACCGGATCCCGATGCCGTGGTGCAGAGCGATGCCGCTCAGCCTGCCCCTACCTTTGACGAGGAGTACCATGGCCCGGATCAGGGGTCGCTGGAGTCGGTGACGGCCCTGTTCGCCCGTGGCTACATCGAATCCGCCATGCGTGAAACCATGCTGGCGGCGGTGCAGACCGATTATCCCCTGCTTGGCATGCGCGACGTGCGCATGAGCGATCCCGTGTCCAAGTTCCTCGGCTCTCCCCAGGCCAGCAAGCTGGCCCATGATTACCTGAGGGCCGGGGTCGAGCGCCGTCTCGGCCATCCCTTGAGCCAGGCCCGCTGGCAGGGGATCTGGCAGGGGCTGCCGCGCCAGGGCCGGGTATCCGACTGGAGCAAGCAGCTCAAGCGGGTGCTGGCGGGGCGTTGAGCCCGGGCCATTCACCCACCATGCAAGGCAAGAGGTCACCCCCTGGGGTGGCCTCTTGTCATTCTGGCCTTTCCATGACGAGGACTCGCTCTGCGCGCCGTCCTTTGCCGCCCTCATCCTGCGTTTGCCCGGATTTGTTCGTCGCTCCCGATTGCGTCCCTCTGTGCTTTGGGGCATGATGTCACGGATTTCTAGCCGTCCAGATGTTTTGATGGCTTTAGTGTGGCTTCACACAATAAACACCCGCCATGACGGGGACACGCAGAGAGACAGAGATGGAAAAACAGGATTTGTGGGTACTGGATGGCGGCATGGGCCGCGAGCTGGCGCGCCGTGGTGCGCCCTTTCGCCAGCCGGAGTGGTCGGCCCTGGCCCTGATGGAGGCGCCAGAGACGGTGCGCGAGGTGCACCGGGCCTTCGCGGCGAGCGGGGCCCGGGTCATCACCACCAACAGCTATGCCCTGGTGCCGTTTCATATCGGTGACGAACGCTTCGCCGCGGATGGCGAGCGACTTGCGGCCCTGGCCGGGCAACTGGCGCGGGAGGTGGCCGACGAGCAGAAGGGGGCCGTCAAGGTGGCCGGCTCCTTGCCACCGCTCTTTGGCTCCTATCGCGCGGATCTCTATCAAGCCGATCGGGTGAGCGAGCTGGCGACCCCGCTTGTCCGGGCCCTGTCACCCCATGTGGATCTCTGGCTGGCGGAGACCATGAGCCTCATCGCCGAGCCCCTGGCCCTCAAGGCCCTGCTGCCCGAGGACGGCAAGCCGTTCTGGGTCTCCTTCACCCTGGAAGACGAGGCTCCGGGCAGCGAGCCCAGACTGCGCTCCGGCGAGCGGGTGGCCGATGCCGTGACCGCGCTGGCGTCGGCCGGGGTGGACGCCATCCTGTTCAACTGCTGCCAGCCCGAGGTGATCGAAGGGGCGCTCAAGGTGGCGAGCGCCGGCTTGCAGGCCCTGGGGCGCAGCGGCATTCGCCTCGGCGCCTATGCCAACGCCTTCCCGCCCCAGCCCAAGGAGGCCACCGCCAACGACGGCCTGGACGAGATCCGCGCCGATCTGGGGCCGCTGGATTACCTCGGCTGGGCCGAGCGCTGGCGCGCAGCCGGCGCGAATCTTGTCGGCGGCTGCTGCGGCATAGGCCCGGAACACATCGAGGCCCTGGCCAACCGGCTGCGTTAAGGAGAGCCCATGAAAGAGAGCAAGATAGGGCTCTGGTCCCTTACCGCCCTGGTGTTCAGCTCCATGGTGGGGGCGGGGATCTTCAGCCTGCCCCAGAACATGGCCGAGGTGGCCGGCGCCCGCGCCGTGCTGATCGGCTGGGGCGTGACCGGGGTGGGCATTCTGGCGCTGGCCGCGAGCTTCCTCTATCTGTCGCGGCTGAGACCCGATCTCGACGGCGGCATCTACAGCTATGCCCGCGCCGGCTTTGGCGATCTGGTGGGCTTCTTCTCCGCCTGGGGCTATTGGCTCTGCGCCACCATCGGCGTGGTGGGCTATCTGGTCATCGCCTTCGCGGCGCTGGGCAGCTTCGTCGATACCCCGGAACAGATCTGGTTTGGTGACGGCAACACCCTGGCGGCTTTTGTCGGCGAGTCCTGCATCCTTTGGGCTGTGCACCTGCTGGTGGCCCGCGGCGTGCAGCAGGCTGCCCTGTTCAACCTGGTGGCGACCCTGGCCAAGAGCCTGCCGCTGCTGCTGTTCATTCTGTTCGCCTGCTACTGGTTCGATCCTGTCACCTTCGCGGCAGATCAGCAGGGCAGCACCCTGGCGGTGCCGGTCTCCGAGCAGGTGCGCAACACCATGCTGATCACCCTCTGGGTCTTCACCGGCATAGAGGGGGCGGCGGTGCTCTCGGCCCGGGCCAGAAACAGGCGGGACGTGGGCACGGCCACCGTGCTCGGCGTGGTGCTGGCGCTGCTGCTCTATGTGCTCATCTCTGTGCTGGCGCTCGGGATATTGAGTCGCCCCGAGCTCGCGGCCCTGCCCAACCCCTCCATGGCGGGGTTGATGGCCCAGATGACGGGCTCCTGGGGCAAGGTGCTCATCAGCGTCGGCCTCATCGTCTCTGTGCTCGCCTCCTACGTGAGCTGGACCCTGTTCTCGGCCGAGGTGCCGTTCAGCGCGGCGCGCCACGGCGCCTTCCCGGCCATCTTCCGGCGCCAGAACCGTAGCGGCACCCCCATAGCGTCCCTCTGGCTCACCAGCCTGACGGTGCAGGGCTGCCTGCTGCTGGTGTGGCTGCTCGGCAAGGGGTACACCAACCTGTTGCTCATCTCCACCTCCATGATCCTGGTGCCCTACCTGCTCATCGGCCTGTTTCTGCTCAAGCTCTCTTTTAGTGGAAAGGGTGGGAGCGGGCAGGGCAATGGCCTGGTGCGGGTGGTGGCCCTGGTGTCGAGCGGTTACGGTCTCTGGCTGCTCTACGCCGCCGGGGTGGAGTACCTGCTGCTGTCGCTTCTGCTCTACGGGCCGGGTCTGCTGCTGTTTCTCTACAGCCGCCGTCAGCTCGGGGCGGATCAGCGGCTCAGCGGGCGCGATCGGCTGCTGGCCGGGATAACCCTGATGAGCCTGGTGCCCGCCATCTGGTCCTTCACCCACCAGATTTGACGGGAGAGGGGCCAGGCCCACGCCAAGCGATAAGAGAAAGGGGAGCCGTAGTGGCTCCCCTTTTTCGCTATCCGATGGGCCTCCTCGCGCTAGAGCACCTGGCTCAGGAACTGGCGCAGACGGGGGGAGGCGGGGTTGTCGAAGAAATCGGCGGGCTTGTCATCCACCAGCAGCTCTCCGCGCTCCATGAACAGCACCCTGTCCGCCACTTCCCGGGCAAAGCCCATCTCGTGGGTCACCACCACCATGGTCATTCCCTCGCGCGCCAGCCCCTTCATGACATCCAGCACCTCCCCTACCATCTCGGGGTCCAGGGCGCTGGTGGGCTCGTCAAACAGCATGATGCGCGGCTGCATGGCCAGCGCCCGGGCGATGGCCACCCGTTGCTGCTGGCCGCCGGAAAGCTGGGACGGGTAGCTCTGGGCCTTGTCAGAGAGGCCCACTTTCAGCAGCAGGGCCTTGGCCCGCTCCTCGGCCTCCTGGCGGGGCAGGCCGCGCACCTTCTGGGGGGCGAGAGAGATGTTGTCCAGCACGCTGAGGTGGGGGAAGAGGTTGAAGGACTGGAACACCATGCCCACCTCTTCCCGCAGCTTGTTGACATCCCCGGGCTCGGTGAGGCTGATGCCATCGACCAGGATCTGGCCGTCGTTGATGGTCTCGAGCTGGTTGAGGGTGCGCAGGAAGGTGGATTTGCCCGAGCCGCTCGGGCCCACGATCACCACCACTTCCCCTTCGGCCACCTCTGTGCTGACGTTCTTGAGGGCGTGCACCTGGGTGCCGTAGAACTTCTCCACGCCGCTCGCTTTGATAATGGGATCAGTTGCTGCACGCATATTTCACCTCCAGACGACGCACCGGGAAGGGGCAGGGGGTACCGATGATGGCAGAACTGCTCGACCTCGGTTGCGACTTGATAATGGGGTCAGTTGCTGCGCGCATATTTCACCTCCAGACGACGCACCAGGAAGGAGAGAGTACCGGTCAGCACCAGATAGAGCAGGGCCACGGTGAACCAGACCTCGAACGGGCTGAAGGTGGAGCTGACCACCTCGCGTCCCGCCTTGGTGAGATCCGTGATGGAGATGACCGAGACCAGGGAAGAGTCCTTGATGAGGTTGATGAACTGGCCGGCCAGGGGCGGCAAGACCCGCTTGAAGGCCTGGGGCAGTATGATGTAGCGCATGGTCTGGGCCGAAGTGAGACCAAGGCTTCTGCCCGCCTCCATCTGCCCCTTGTGGATGGAGTCGATGCCGGCGCGCACGATTTCGGCCACGTAGGCGCCGGTGAAGACGGCCAGCGCCGCCACCCCGGCGGTAAACCTGTCGAGGTTGAGCACGGTCCCGATGAAGAAGTAGACGATGAAGATCTGCACCAGCAGCGGCGTGCCGCGAATGAGCTCCACATAGCAGCCGGCGAGATTGCGCAGGGCCGGGTTGGGGGAGAGACGGGCCAGGCCCGCCAGGGTGCCCAGCAGGATGGCGAACACCCCGGCCACCAGGGAGAGCTTGATGGTGACCCAGATGCCGAAGGCGATGGGACCCGGGGTCCACTTCAGCTGGGTATCGAGCACATCGCCGCGAAAGACGGTGTCCCCTTCGCTCAGGTTGGAGCCGGTGGCGGCGATGGCCTGGCGATGGCTGGCGTCCAGATCGTCTTGCAGCACCAGGGTGCCCTGTTCGGCCACGACGGTGCCGTCAAACTCGGCGTAGTTGTGTTGCTGGGCCTGATAGACGATGTACTGGGGGATGCGTTCCCAGCGCCAGGTGTAATCGACCGATTGCACGGCCTTGTAGATGCCGAATACGGCGAGCAGCATCATCAGCACGAAAACGCCGTGCCAGAGTAGTGAGCTGGGCTGTTTTTCCATCTGCTTGATGGGTCTCGGATTGAGCACAGTCGACAACCTCTTTCATTATTGTGTGGGGTCTGCGTGAGGGGCGCGGTCTGGCCGCGCCCTCGGGAGGTTTACTTGAGCTGTTTCAACCAGTCGTTGGACTCGAACCACTTCTGATAGAGGCGATCGTAGCTGCCGTCGCCCTTGATCTGGCGCAGGTAGTTGTTCATCCAGTTGAGGGTGTCCTGATCCCCCTTGCGAATGGCCCAGGCCAGGGGTTCGAAGGTGAAGGGCGTCGCCAGGTGCACCACGGCCGCCTTGTTTTCGGAGGCGAAGATGGCGTTGTAGGGCAGGTCATAGATGAAGGCATCGACCTTGCCGTTGACCACTTCCAGCTTGGCGTCGTCCTGGGTCTCATACTGCAGCAGGGTGGCTTTGGGGATCATGCGCTTGACGGCCTGCTCGCCCGTGGTGCCGAGCTTGACCGCGATCTTGTACTTGGGATCGTTCAGGTCTTGATAGGACTTGATGGCACCCGCCAGCTCCTTGCGCAGCACTATGGTCTGGCCGACGACGATGTAGGGATCGGCGAAGTTGACGCGCAGGTTGCGCTGGGGGGTGACCGTCATGCCGCCCATGATGACGTCGAACTTGTCGGTCAAGAGCGCGGGGATGATGCCATCCCAGGCGGTGTTGACGAACTCCACCTTCACGCCCATCTCCTTGGCCACCATCTTGGCGAGATCCACATCAAAGCCGATGTAGTTGCCCTGCTTGTTGGTCATCTCGAAGGGTTGATAGCCGGCATCGAAGCCGACCCGCAGCACGCCGCGATCCAGGATGGCATCCAGGGTGGAGGGGGAGGCAGTGGGGGCCGCGTTGGCCAGCCCGCAGGCCAGCAGGGTGGAAAGGATCAATTTTTTTATCATAGGTGACGTCTCTGTCGTAAGTGTGTTCGGCCTTGAACCTGCTCCCGTGCGACTCCATGGCACAAGAGACTGCTGCATCCGGCAGCAGGCAAGACAGGATTATTGTCTTGGTCGGGGCGAAAGCCCCATATGAGATTCTATGAATGGCAACTTGAGTGAAAAATGTACCAAAAGTTGATTGTGCCAGAAGACTCAATAAGTTAGTGGGACTTTTTCCTCGCGGCCTGGCTCATAAAACCACAAGAAAACAACATATCTATCTAATGGCGTGGGTTCAAGTGCAAAAATATTCGGCAGGCATTTTGCAGTCACCAGTCAGGATAATCCGGGCTCATACGGCGCTTTTTAACGGCAGTGCAGGGCGAGGGTGGCAGGTTGCGGCCGGGCCGGGGAAATAGTTCAGCACGTCAGAGGGTTTCCTCTGTGTCTCGTCATGGCCTTCCCATATACTCAGCCATCCCCACAGCAAGGCTCGGGTATGGACACCTCAATACTGCTCAATCTGGATGTATTCACCCTGATGCTGATGGCCCTCGGAGGCTACAGCCTGGGTTTCATCACCCTCTCCATCATCTGGTCGACCCACAGGGAGATCCCCGGTCTCGGGTTCTGGTGGTGGTCCAGTCTGTGCGCCCTGGCGGCCCAGTCGCTCTTCTTCCTGCAGGCGTTCTCCCCCCACATCGCCGGGATCTGGCTGGCCAACCTGCTCATCACCTTCTGCATTGCGCTGATGCCGCTGGCCTTGCAGCGTTTCTTCGGGGAGCCGCCAAGCTGGCGCGCCTTCGCCCTCTTCATGCTGATCTACCTGTTGCTGCTCTGCTGGAGCGTGCTGTTCAACGACGAGATGGCGCCTCGGGTACTGCTGGCCTGTCTGAGCTACATGGTGCTGGGGGCGGTGATCGTCTTTCTCGTCTGGCGGCACGGCTATCCGGCCTACCTGCCCGCCGTGCTGGTGTTTACCGTGGTCAACATACTGCTCTACGGCTTCAATCTGGTGCGGATGGCGGCCCTGCTGGACGGCGAGGTACGGGTGCTGATGGATCAGCACGTGGTCAATGTGCTGCCCTTTCTCTCCATGCTGATGGGCAACTACCTCTCCACCTTCGGGGTGCTGCTGCTCTGTACCCAGTACCGGGCCCTGGCCCTGCGCCAGCTGGCTACCCAGGATCCCCTGACCGGGGTCTACAATCGGCGCGGGCTGCATCACCACCTGGCCCCCTTGCTCGGCAAGGGACCCGTCTTGCTGGCCATGGTCGACCTTGACGACTTCAAGCAGATCAATGACGGCTTCGGCCATGAGATGGGGGACAGGGTGCTCAGGGAGGTGGGGCGCTACCTGAAGGATCAGCCGGATCTGCTGGTGGGGCGCTTTGGCGGCGAGGAGTTCGTCTTGCTGGCCAATTGGCAGCAGAGTCAGGCTCATGAGCGGTGCGAGCAGCTGCGCCGGGAGATAGCGGCCCTGGAGGTGGACGGGATCCGCATCACCATCAGCATGGGACTGGACTGGCTCTGGCCCGGCGAGGGGTTGGAGCAGGCACTGCACCGGGCCGACGGGGCACTCTATCGCGCCAAGCGGGAGGGGAAGAACCGGGTCTGTGTCTGGCAAGAGACCCGGGAGTCGTCCCGCCTGTGAGCCTCCCTTGATGGGGCGGGGCGGCCCTCGACCCGGGCGATCCGGGTCGTGGCGGCGTCAGCGGTGCAGTTCGCCCGCGCGCTCGGGCTGATAGACCACCTCCAGAATTTCGACGGCGATATTACGACCGGCCGGGCCCGGCCAGTTGATGCTGTCTCCCACCTTGAGCCCCAGCAGGGCGCTGCCCACGGGGGCCAGCACAGATATCCTGGACTCATCCCCTTGCACATCCTTGGGATAGACCAGGGTCAGGCAGAAGGGGGCATCGCTGTTTTGCATCTTGAAGCGCACCGTGCTGTTCATGGTGACCACGTCCGGCGGCATGTCGGCGGGCTCGCGGATTTCGGCGCGATCCAGCTCCTCCTGCAGGGCCTTGTGCTGGGGCGAGTGGCCCAGCAGGGGTTCAATACGGTCCAGATCCAGGCTGGAGATGATGAGATGGGGTGCTGTCATGGCATAGATCCTCATGCAATGGGATGAACTGGGCCACAGGGGCCGGGTTGAATAGCGGATAAAACGGATACAGGTGCGTGCTGCCCCCGGGCGACTCGGGACGAGACGCGGGCGGGGGCTCAGCTGGGTGTGAGCAGGATGGGGAAAATCAGATTGGTTTTCATGGGGATACCATAACCATTCTGTCCTGGCTTGGCAATCGCTGACCCGGGCTCAGGGAGCCTGGTAGTCGTATTGCAGCAGGATGCGATCCAGGCTGCCGTCGGCCGCCATCTCGGCCAGGGTGTGGCGCCAGCGCGCCGCCTCCTCGGCGGGAAAATCCAGGTTGGCGGCCAGATAGAGCGGCACCCTGGCCAGGGTCTCCCCCTTGATCAGGCGAGTGAGGGGGAGGCCGGCCTCCTGCTGGGCGTAGCGCATGGTATTCCAGGCGGCGGCCCAGGCCTGGATCCGCCCCCGTGCCAGCTTGTCGGCGTTGCCGCGCTCGGACCCGACGCTCTCCAGCTCGGGCATGCCCCGGGCCTGCAGCAGGCTGTGGCTGAGGGAGTGGCGCAGCACGCCAATCTTGAGCCGCCTCGCCTCGGCCAGGGTGAGCGGCTCGTCGTGATGGCGCCGATCGCTGGCAAGCACGAAGGACTCCTCGAGCAGGGGGGCTATCCATTGCAAGCGTGTCTCGCGATCCTGGCTGCGCACCGGGGGCAGCAACAAGACCCCGGACCTGTGCTGGGCCTCCACGAGGGCGCGGGCGAAGGGCATGAGCTCTATGGTGAGGGGTTCGCGCAGCCGACGGGCCGCCTCTTCGACCACTTCCACCGCCATGCCGGTCGGCGCCCCCTGCTGGGCGCGGATCACATAGGGGGGCACCTCGGCCGCCAGCAGGGTGACGGCCAGGGCGAAGGGACTGGGCAGGGCGAGCAGCAGGCACAGGATCAGGGGCATGGCGCTTCATCTGGGTGGCGAAGGCGTCAAGTGTATCATCTTCGCCGCCGCCAGGCCCTGCTCAGTCAAAGAAGTCGCGAATGTCCCGCTGCTGATAGCCGGCAAGATCGAGCCAGGGGGCCCTGGCCGCGAGCCGGGTGGGGGTGAGGGTCATGCGATAGCTGCGATAACCGTCCAGGGAGCCGGATTCCACGCTCAGGGGCACCTGCAGGCGCTCGGACCAGAGGATGCGGGTGCGCTCATGGGGGCTCTGGTGTGCATACCAGCGGGCCCCCGCTGGCGCCTCGTCATCGAGGGGATCCATGGTGGCCAGCAGCGCGGGATCGATGAGGAAGCGCACCTTGGCCGGGTTGGGGGTGAAGGCGACCTGGCCATACTCCTCGGGGGGCACGCTCACCAGCTGGTTGTGGTAGCGGTCGGCGTAGCGCAGTTGCAGATCCCCGGGCGCCAGGCTGACCCAGCGGGCCGCCATCTGGTGGGTGAAGTGCTTGTGGCCGGGCTGATTGTCGTGGCGCAGGTGGTAGGCGCGGGCAATGGGCAGCGGGATGAGCCGCTCGCTCCAGATGTGATCGCCACGGCGCTGCCAGCGCTCCTGCCAGCGGCTCTCGCGCACCACACCGTCGGCGCCCGTGCTGCGGTCCTCGTACTGGATGCGGGCGGCGAGATCCGGCGCCTCGGCCTCAAGGGCCAGGGCCCGGGGGGAGCAGAACAGGGCAAGGCCGAGCAGGGTCAGCAGGAGGCCGACGGGGGCCAGGGTTCGGGGCCCGCTGATCCGGGCGGGCAGGGGAAGGGACGTCTCTCTCATGGGGTCTCTGTCTGGGCTGGTCTGCCGGGGCTCGCCCGGCAGGAATAGAAAGGGAGGAGAGGGCCCCGGCCCGGGATCCTCTCCCTGGGGGCGCGTCAGAGGCCCAGAGCCTCTTTTATCTTGCCAAATACCCGGGTGTTATCCAGGGTACCCTTGAAGCGGCTGCTGCCGGCGCCATCGGCAAACAGCATGACATCGCCGCCGCCATGGGTCTCGGAGCCGAGCTTGATGCCGGTCTCCTGCAGGTAGTCATCCGCCATCACTTCTGTGCTGGTGAGGGTGGGGCGCACATCGGCCCGGTTCGGACCATTGCCGAACACCAGCGTGGTGAAGGGCTTGCCATCCACGTCGGTCTGGGTCGAGCCGTCGCCATTTTTCACCAGATCCAGCACGGGATTGCCCTTGGCGGCATAGCCGTTGATGGTCATGGTGTGGTCATGGTCGGCGGTGACCACGATCAGGGTCTCGTTCAAATCGACCTTGCCCAGGGCCGTCTTGACCGCGTCGTCCAGGGCGACCGCATCGGTGAGGGCCCGCTTGGCATTGGTGCCATGGAGTGCATGGTCGATGCGGCCCCCTTCCACCATCAGGAAGTAACCCTGACCGTTCTGGCTGAGCAGATCGATGGCTTTGGCCGTCATCTCGGACAGGGACGGCTGGGTATTGGCGGCGCCCTTGGCGACGCGGTCCAGCTCGTAGTCGAGGTGGGACTTGGCACTGAACAGGCCCAGCACCTTGCCGCTCTCGACCTTGGCGAGATCGCTTTGGGTGGTGACGTATTGATAGCCCTTGGCACCGAGCTCTGCGGTGAGGTCACGGCCATCGGCCCGGCCTCCCTTGTTGCTGGCGCTGTCGTAAGGGGTCCAGTGGTTGGCACCCCCACCCATCAGCACGTCCACCCCGTCCCCCAGCGCGCTGTTGAACCCGGCGCCGCCCGGCACCGCCTGGGCCGCGATGGCGTAGGCGGCATCCCGGTGGCAGATATGGGAATAGGTCGCCGCCGGGGTGGCGTGGGTCAGCTCGGTGGTGGTGACGGCCCCCACCGACTTGCCCGCCGCCTTGGCCAGCTCGAGGAGGGTGGGCACAGGGGTGCCGTTGTCGGTGCTGCAGTTGTTGATGCCCTTGTTGCCGTTGGCGTCCTTGGACGGCGCGACAGCCTGGGTGTCGCTGCTCATGGCGATCACTTCGTTGTTCATCTTGACGCCCGTGGTGTAGGCCGCCATGGAGGGGGCCGAGTCCGTGGTCTGGGCATCGTTCGAGAAGGTCTTGATGCGGGCCGTGCGCGGCAGTTTCATCATCTCCAGATTGCCCTCTTCTCCCACCTTGAACAGCCGGGTGGCGGTGAGCACGGTGGGGCCCATGCCGTCGCCGATGAAGAGGATGACGTTCTTGGCGTCGCTGGCCTGGGCCTGGGAGGCCAGGGTCAGGGTGGCCAGGGTCAGGGCGGTGCAGATCTGTGAGGTCTTGAATCGAGTCTTCATGGGTGCCATTCCTTAGAGCTGGGCCGCAGCCTTGATCTTGCCGAACACGGCGGTGTTATCCAGAGAGCCATGGAAAGCATCCGCTCCCTGACCGATGGCACCGAGGAACACATCGGTGCCGCCGTGGGTCTCGCTGCCGAGTTCACCCACCTTGACCACCACCTCCTGGTGATAGTCGTCGGCGGAGACGGTGGCATCGTCCAGCGGTGCCACGCTGGCCCGGGAACCGTCGACCCGGTTGTAGCCGTTGCCAAAGCCGATGATGGTGTAGGGCATGCCGTCGCTGTCGAGCAGGTTGTCGCCGCTGACATAGTTCTTCGCCAGCCCCAGCACCCCGGGGTTGCTGTCCGTGGTCTTGCCGGTGCGCTTGGCATAACCGTTCAGCACCAGCGTATGGTCATGGTCGGCGGTCACCACTATCAGGGTGTGTTTCAGCTCGGGATCGGTTTTCTTCACCTCAAGGATGGCGGCCTGGATGGCGTTGTCGAAGGCCAGGGTGTCTTGCAGGGCGCGCTTGGCATTGGTGTCATGCAGGGCGTGGTCGATGCGCCCCCCTTCCACCATCAGGAAGTAGCCCTGCTCCTTGTCCTTGAGCTGCTTGATGGCGGCCAGGGTCATGTCGGTGAGGGAGGGCTCGCTGGCGGGCCTGTCGAGCTCGTACTTCATGTGGCTGGCGCCAAACAGACCCAGCAGCGGCTTGCCGGCCTCGGCTCCCTGCAACTCGCCCAGGGTGCTGGCGAACTGGTAGCCCTGGCCCTTCATCTCCTCGATGAGGTTGCGGCCATCCTCCCGCTTGCCCTTGTCGGCGGTGGGCAGGAAGAAGCTGCTGCCGCCGCCGAGCACCACGTCGATGCCATCCTTGAGGGCAGGGTTGTAGCCGGTGCCGCCCGGCACCAGCTGCACGGCGATGTCCGCTTCCAGATCCCGGTTGCAGAGGTGGGCATAGGTATCGGCCGGGGTGGCGTGGGTGATGCGGGTGGTGGTGACCACGCCGGTGCCGCGGCCATCGGCCTTGGCCAGCTCCAGCAGGGTGGTGACCGGCTTGCCGGCACTCTTGCTGCAGTCGTCCTGCTGGGTTGCCTCGCCATCCATGCTGATGACGCCGTTGTTGCTCTTGACCCCCGTCATGTAGGCCGCCATGGAAGGCGCCGAGTCGGTCACCTGGGCATCGTGGGAGAAAGTCTTGATGAACGCCGTCTCTGGCAATGTGTCCATGGTGAGCTCCCCCTCCTCGCCCACCCCGTAGATGCGGGCGGCGGTCAGGGTGTTGATCCCCATGCCATCGCCGAGGAAGAAGATCACGTTCTTGGCGCGGGTGTTGGCCTCGCCCTTGTCACTGCTGCTGTTGTCGTCGTTGCTGGAATGGCAGCCGGCGGCCAGGGCGGCACTGATCATGAGTGCCATTCCCGTCATTTTTTTCATGGGTTCGCTCCTTGTAAAACCGAGGTGAAGGCTAAGGAGTCAAGATGACGGTTTGAATGAACCCAGATGACACTAGTGTTAAACCGGTGGAAAATCCGTTTATCAATCATGTGGTTAATATTGTGGTGTCGTGTCAGGGGGCGCCGATGGGAGGGAGAGTGGCCCCCGGTGAGACAAGAGTCTGTCAATGTGGGGAAAAGCAGGTAAAATGCGCCCCGTTCCGAGCAGAGAAGGTGAGAGAGAATGTCGATTAACTGGTTCCCCGGTCACATGCACAAGGCCCGTAAAGAGATCGCCGAGGTCATGCCCCAGGTCGATGTCATCATAGAGATGCTCGATGCCCGGATCCCCTTCTCCAGCGAGAACCCCCTGGTGCCGGAATTACGGGGTGACACCCCCGTCATCAAGGTGCTCAACAAGGCGGATCTCGCCGATCCCGAGATCACGGCGCGTTGGGTGGCCCACATGGAGCAGGAGAAGGGGATCAAGGCGCTGCCCCTGACCCAGCAGCAGCCCGACGAGATCAAGAGCCTGCTGACCCTGTGCCACCAGATGCTGCCGGAGCGCAACTTCGACCTGCGCGGGGTGCGCGCCATGATCATGGGCATCCCCAACGTGGGCAAGTCCACCCTGATCAATACCCTGGCGGGGCGTACCATAGCCCGGACCGGCAACGAGGCGGGGGTGACCAAGTCCCAGCAGCGGATCAAGCTCGACAACAACGTCATCCTGACCGATACCCCTGGCTTCCTCTGGCCCAAGCTCAACCCCCCTTCCTGCGGCTACCGGCTGGCCATCACAGCGGCCATCAAGGACACCGTCTTCGACTACGCCGACATCGCCATGTTCGCCGCCGATTATTTCATCAAGGCCTACCCGGAGCGCATCAAGGCCCGCTATCAGATTAGCGATCTGCCCGAGACCGAGATCGAGCTGCTGGAGCTCATCGCCCGCCAGCGCGCCTTCGTGCGCAAGGGGGGCCTGGCGGATCTGCACAAGGCCTCGGAGATCCTGGTCAACGAGTTCCGCTCAGGCCTGCTTGGCCGCATCACTCTGGAGACCCCGGAGATGGTGAGCGAGGAGATAGTGGCGGCGGCCGAAGAGGCGGAGCAGAAGGCCAGGGAGAAGGCCGAGCGGGAAGAGGAGCGCCAGGCGCGGGCCCGTCGCAAGTACGCCAAAAAGCGTCAGAAATAACCGGCATTGTGCCAGGCATCAAGAAGAGGCGACCCCGGGGTCGCCTCTTCTGTTATGGCCTTGATGGCCGGGGCAAGGCAAAAGAGTCGCGTATCCATAGAAGAGGGAGAGAAGCCCCGGGTCACCTTGATGACGTCGCTCACAGCGGGATAAAGATCTCAACCAGGTCCTGCACTTGCCAGTCCAAGACCCGCTTGGTCAGTGCCTTCATCCTGCTGCCGGGCAGGCGTTGCAGGGGGCAGTACCGCGGCGCCAGGGCTGTGCCAAGCAAAACCTGGCAGCGGTTCGTTCAGCGCCGATTGACAATGGCTTTGGCGGTGGCATGATGCGCTCGCATTTTGACTCTCCCCACGGTTTTATCCATGACCACATACTCCCGGCCAGTGCTGTCATTGCTCTGTGGCCTGCTGCTGTTGACCTTGGCCATCGCAGTGTTGAATACCCTGGTGCCGCTCTGGCTCGCCCATGACAAGCTGCCGACCTGGCAGGTGGGCATGGTCGGCTCCGCCTATTTTTTCGGCAACCTGCTGGGGACCCTGCTGGCGGGAGCGCTGATCAGGCGCGCCGGGTTCAACCGCAGCTACTACCTGGCGTCAGCCCTCTTTGCCGCCGCCTGTGTCGGACTAGGACTCACCCTGGGGTTCTGGAGCTGGCTCGGCTGGCGCTTCATCGCAGGCATCGGCTGCGCCATGATCTGGGTGGTGGTGGAGAGTGCGCTGATGTGCAGCGGCAACGCGCGCAACCGGGGGCGCCTGCTCGCCGCCTACATGATGGTCTATTACCTGGGGACTGTGCTCGGGCAACTGCTGGTCAGCACGTTGCCGACCGGTCTGATGGATGTGCTGCCCTGGGTGACTGGCCTGGTCGCGGCCGCCATCCTGCCGCTGCTGTTCACCCGGATTGCCAACGTGCAGGGGGAGGGGCAGGGGGAAACCCGGGTGTGGTCCATGCTGCGCCTGCGTCAGGCACGCCTTGGGGTCAATGGCTGCATCATCTCCGGCATAGTGTTGGGATCGCTCTATGGTCTGATGCCGCTCTACCTGAACCATCAGGGGGTCAGTGATGCCGGTATCGGCTACTGGATGGCGGTGATGGTGAGCGCCGGGATCCTGGGGCAGTGGCCTGCCGGCCGTCTGGCGGACAGGTTCGGCCGCTTGCCGGTACTGCGGATGCAGGTGCTGGTGGTCATTCTGGGCGCCTTGGCGATGCTCGGCGCCGTCGGGATGGGCCCGGCGCTCTTCATCCTGGGCGCAGCCGGTTTTACCCTCTATCCGGTGGCCATGGCCTGGGCCTGCGAGAAGGTCGAGCAACATCAACTGGTGGCGATGAATCAGGCGCTGCTGCTGAGCTACACCCTGGGCAGCCTGCTCGGCCCTGCCTATACCGCGCTCTTGATGCAACACTACTCGGACCATCTGCTGTTTATCATGATCGCCAGTGTCTCCTTCATCTATCTGCTGATGCTGCGGCGCCCCATGGGGGAACATCCGACGCCGGTGGCCCATGTCTGATGAACAGGCGAAGGCCCATGTCCTGACGGGCCTCTGGTGATGGGCTTCGATGGCCTGATGGTGCCAGATAACAACAAGGCGGCCCCGGGGCCGCCTTGTTGTTATCTGGGGCTGGCGAGGGGGAAGGCGCTAGCCATGGCGTTTTTTCGCCTCTTCGAACAGGGAGAGGTGCAACGGGATCAACTGCCGCCAGTCACGGCGATAACCGCCCCCCGGGACGGCGGCGATGGGCAGGCCGTGGCTTATCGCACAGTCAAACACCATGGCGTCCCGCTGGCGCACCCCGGCGTCGCTCAGGGAGAGGTAGCCGAGCTCGTCGGCCTGGTGCACGTCGACCCCGGCCTGATAGAGGATGAGGTCGGGGCGGTAGAGGCGCAGCGCCAGAGAGAGCGCCTGGGCCAGGGTCTCGAGGTAGGCGTCGTCCTCCATGCCGCTTGGCAGGGCAAAGTCCAGGTGGGAGGCGGGCTTGTGGTGGGGGAAGTTGTGCTCGCCGTGCAGGGAGAGGGTGATGATGTCCCGGCTTCCCATGCACAGGGCGGCGCTGCCATCCCCTTGATGAACATCGAGATCCACGATGAGCACCTGCTCGCAGCGCCCCTCGTCGAGGCAGGCCCTGGCCGCGATCACCAGATCGTTGAACAGGCAGAAGCCGCTGCCAAAGTCCCGATGGGCGTGGTGATAGCCGCCGGAGATCTGCAGGCCGCAGCCCTGTTCGAGGGCGTGGCGGCTGGCGGCCAGGGTGGCCCCGACCGAGCGCAAGGTGCGCTCAATCAGCATGGGCGACCAGGGGAAGCCGAGTCTGCGGATGGCACCCTCATCCAGGGTGCCGGCAAGGGCGGCTGCCACATAGTCGGCGTCGTGGACCCGTGTGATCTGCTCGCGGCTCGCGGCGGGGGCCTCTGCCAGCGGATAGCCCAGTGCTGCCAGGTGCTGGTAGAGCGCCTGGTACTTGGCCAGGGGGAAGCGGTGACGCTCGGGCAGCGTCAGGGAGGAGTAATGGGGGTGGTAGAAGATGCGCAGGGACATGGCTATCGGCCTGAACTGATATGAAAAAGGGAAGCCAGGCTCCCCTTTTTTCATAAAGCTATTTTTGCATAAAGCGACGCGCTGCGCCCTTATTGCTGCTGGATCACCCAGATCTGGAAGGCTTTGCGCGTCTCTGCGTCAGCCTTGTTGTACCAGCTTTGCAGCTGGGTCAGGGCTTCCGGGTTGCTCAGGGCTTTGCTCGGGGCCACCTGGACAGGGGCGCTGGCGGCGGCCATGACGGCGGCGGTGGAGACGGCGACCGTGGTCGGCTGGTTGAAGGCCTTGCCCATGGCGATCAGCTCCTGCTGATAGTCACGGGTCAGTTGGAACCCTTCAACCTTGGGCAGCACGAACTGCTCGCTCTTGACGGGCTGACCGCTCACCTTGTCCTTGAGTACCACTTGCTGGGTCTTGACGAACTGCTGCGCTTCGGCTTCGTTGCGCGGCTTCTTGTAGTCCAGGGTCAGGCGCTGGTTGTCTTCGGCGGTGAAGTTGATGACCAGGGGCTCTGCGGTCACGAACTTGGTGTCGCTGCGGCTGGAGTAGTTGCCTTCGAAGGCGACCACCAGCTGATGATCCCCCGCCTCAAGCGGGAAGCTGTTGGATTTGTCGAGCAGCTTGGGACTCATAGATGCGCCATCGATCAACTGCACCACATAGGGTGGGGTGACTTCCAATTGGACATTGGCCAGGGCGCTGCCGGCCCACAACAGACCAGCCAGAGCCGGCACCAGAACAGTCAGTTTCATTTCTTCTCCTTGAACAGTCAGGCGATGGCCTGCTGAAAACAGGGGCCATTTTTACAGGTTTGGCCGTGGGCGGCAATAGCCAAGGGGCGCCGATTCGAGCCCGGGCCGGACCTCCTCTATTCCTCTGTTTCTCAATAGCGAGGGCGGCCGCTGTCACTCGATGCGGCGGGTGAAGGGCGGCAGGGCATCGAGCAGCCCCTTGCCGTAACGCTTGGTGAGCAGGCGGCGATCGAGAATGGTCACCCGGCCCAGATCCGTCTCCTTGCGGATGAGACGGCCGCAGGCCTGGATCAGCTTGCGGGACGCCTCCGGCACCGTCAGCTGGAGGAAGGGGTTGCCACCGCGCTGCTCGACCCATTCGGCGGTCGCCTCTTCCACCGGGGAGTTGGGCACCGCGAACGGGAGCTTGGTGATCACCAGGTTGGTGAGGTAATGGCCGGGCAGGTCCAGCCCTTCCGAGAAGCTGCCGGTGCCGAACAAGATGCTGGCCTGGCCGCCGTCGCATTTCTGCTTGTGCAGGGTCAGCAGGGCATGGCGAGACGCCTCCCCCTGCACCAGCAAAGAGAGCCCCTTGGCCCTCACCCCCTGGGCGACCTCGTTCATCTGCCGGTAGGAGGAAAACAGCACCAGGCTCGCCTCCTTGCCGGCCACCAGCCGAGGCAGGGTATCGATCAGCTCCTGGGTAAAGCCGGGGGCGCTCGGTTCATGGGTCATTTTTGGCAGATAGAGCTCGGCCTTGTGGTAATCGAAGGGGGAGCGCAGGCGCAGATAGCGGGTGCCGTCGTGCTCCTTGAGCCCCACCTGATGGCGAAAGTAGCTGAAAGAGGAGAGGGCGGTGAGGGTGGCCGAGACCAGCACGGCGCCGATGCAGCGGGACCAGAGCCACTCCTCCAGCAGATAGCCGACCTCGATGGGGGAGGCGTGCAGCCAGGTGTCCCCATCCTCGCCTCTGACCATCCAGCGGGCCAGGGGGGTCTTGCCCTCGGGGACATGGCGACCCAGCATCTCCCACAGGGCGGTGAAACTCTCCAGTCGCTGCAGGTGAAAGCCGGTTTCGGCCAGCAGGGGTTCGGCCTCCTTGCGGCGGATCTCGCCATCTTTGAGGGCCTCGCCGATGGCGCCCTGCATCCGGTCCAGCGCCCGCAACGCCTTCTTGCTCGCCTCTTTCAGGTTTTCGGCCAGCATGGGCAGCGGATCGGGCAGTATCCCGCCCTCGAACCTGTGCTGTCCCTCCGGACTCAGCAAGCCCTCGTGGGCGGCGAGCCACTGCTCGAGGGCCTTGAGATCCGGTTGCAGGGAAGCGAGCGCGTCTTGCAGCTTGAGCTGGGGATCGAGCAGGCTCTCCTTGTTGAGGGCCCGGGCCAGCTTGCCGCTGCTCTGGGCCAGCTTCTCCAGCCAGCGGCGGGATCCCTTGATGTTGGCGCTGGCGGCGCCGTGATCCCGGGCTATGGTGGGCAGGTGATGGGCCTCGTCGAGCACATAGAGGCACTCGTCCGGGCTCGGCAGAATGATGCCCCCTCCCATGGTGAGGTCGGAGAGCAGCAGGGCATGATTGACCACCAGCACATCGGCCGCCTCCATGTCGTTCCTGGCGCGATGAAACGGGCAGTGCTGATGGTGACTCAGCGCCTTGTTGCAGGTGTGGCGGTCGGCGGCGATGCGCAGCCAGCCCGGATCCGGAATGGGGTCTGGCCAGTTGTCCCTGTCTCCGTCCCACTTGCCGTCGGTGTAGGCCTGCCACAGAGCCTGGTAGAGGCGCTGATCTCCGGCACTTGGCTTGTGTTTGCTCAAGGCCTCGAAGTCGAACTCGAAGTTGCTCATGTCGGCGCCGCTGGCCGCCTGCTCCAGCAGGTGTTCGCAGCAGTAACGCTGGCGCCCCTTGACCAGCATGAAGCGAAACGGCAGCTCGCTGTGGCGATGATAGAAGGGCAGATCCTTGTGGATCAGCTGCTCTTGCAACGCCACAGTGGCGGTGGAGATGATGAGCTTCTTCTGGGTGAGCCGCGCCACCGGGATGGCGCCCTGGGCATAGGAGAGGGATTTGCCTATCCCGGTGCCCGCCTCGGCCACCAGGATGCGGCGAGACCTGTCGTACTCCCCGGTGAGGGTCTTGGCTATCTCGGCCACCAGGAAGTTCTGCTCCCTGCGGGGCACAAAGCCGGGCAGGCCGTCGGCTATCTGGCGATAGGTGGCGCGAATACTGGCTTTGAGACGGGTCGATAACATGGATTGGCAGATCATGGCTGGGGTTGGGGTGACAGGATACCCGCAACCCGGCGCCCGGGTCGAGGCAGGGATGAGACCCCCTTGCCATGGCCGCCGCCAAATATGCCAACACAGCGGTTGGGGGATGGACGACTCCCCTCAGCGAGCATAAAAAAGCAGCGTTTTTCGCTGTAAACGTTTTCCCTTGGCAGGGGGAAAGAGATGAGAGGAGGATCACATTTTTTCCCCTATGACTATGGATCCGCCAGAAAGTTCCAAGTTTTTTCATTGCGGATTGCAAAACCCGGTGCTAGTCTCGGGCCCCATAGTGATGCAAAGAACATCGCTAACACAGGGAATAACAACAACTTAGTGTTTAATTACAGTAGGCATTGGAAACTATGAAAAAGACAATTCTGGCTATTGCTATCCCGGCTCTGTTCGCATCCGCCGCTAACGCAGCTGTCATCTATGACAAAGACGGTGTGACTTTTGACGTTTACGGCCGTGTTCAGGCTAACTATTACGGCGACCACAACAAAGCCGTTGACGGTACTGACGACTCCTATAAATTCGACAGCAAAACTGGCACCACCGTTTTCGTTCCCGGTTCTGCCGGTGGTTACGAAGATGTTGATGGCGAGCTGGTTGGTTCTTCCCGTCTGGGTTGGTCCGGTAAAGTCGCCCTGAACGACACCTGGTCTGGTATCGCCAAGACCGAGTGGCAGGTTTCTGCCGAGAACTCCGACAACAAATTCAACTCCCGTCACATCTACGTAGGTCTGGACGGCAGCCAGTACGGTAAGATCATCTTCGGTCAGACCGACACCGCTTTCTACGACGCTCTGGAAGCGACCGATATCTTCAACGAATGGGGTGACGTAGGTAACTTCTACGACGGTCGTCAGGAAGGCCAGGTCATCTACTCCAACAGCTTCGGCGGTTTCTCCGGCAAGCTGTCCTACCAGACCAACGATGACGTTGCTGTGAAAGTGACCGACGTCGGTGGTGGCATCAAAGAGACCGACCTGTTTGGTCCGTCTGTGAAGCGCAACTACGGCTTCGCAGCCGCTGCCGGTTACGACTTCGACTTCGGTCTGGGCTTCGACGCCGCCTACTCCACCTCCGAGCTGGAAAACAAATCCACCGGTGACAAGGGTGACAAGGACGAGTGGGCCATCGGTGCCAACTACGCCATCAACGGCTTCTACTTCGCCGGTATGTACACCCAGGGTAAAGTTGACAACGACAACACCGGTTGGGATGGCAAGGGCCGTGGCTACGAGCTGGCTGCTTCCTACAACGTAGACGCCTGGACCTTCCTGGCTGGCTACAACTTCACCGAAACCAAGGCCAACGACAGCAGCTACGAAGATCAAGTTGACGAAACCCTGCTGGGCGTTCAGTACAACTTCACTTCCAAGTTCAAGGCCTACACCGAGTACAAGATCCAGGGTATCGACAACCTGGACGACGAGTGGACTGTTGCCCTGCAATACAACTTCTAATCACGCCTCCCTCTCGTAGGGAAGTTTGAAAGAGTTGATGAAACGGCCAAGCTTGCTTGGCCGTTTTGCTTTTCTGCCCTGCCCCTGGCGGCCTGCGCCGCATCACATTGCCAACCTCATCGGCTTGGTATCGCCATCGATATTCGTTAGATTAATCAGCTTGTTGCCCCGACAGGGAAGGAGCGGGCCTTGATTGATTTCACTCATCCTGCATGGCAGGCATTCGCAAGAGAGCTGCTGGCGCAAGCGCGGGTGCGGGTGCGCGATCGTAACCTTCAGCCCCTGGTCGCCCTGCTCCGTGACAATCAACTGCTTCACTCCCTTGGCGGCCAGCAGGTCGAGCTCACCCCGGCGGGACGGCGCTACCTGCAGCGGGAGCTGACCCTGGCCAGCCTGGCCTGCGCCCCGCCGAGTCCGGAGGAGTGGATCCACGGCCAGGGCTGGCAGCTCAAGGAGAGGGTCAATCGGGATGTGCTCGCCGCCCTCTATCGCAAGGGGGGGCAGCCCTTCAGCGCGGCCGAGCAGATCGATTTCGAAGACAAGGGGGTAGGGCTGTGCGCCGATGCCGCACTCAGGCTGAGGGCAAGTCGCCCCTTCAGCCTGTTTCTGCAAGGGGGACAGCTGCTCGATGCCGGCCCCTGGTTGCAGACCCTCGGGGAGGTGAGCCTGCCCGAGCGCAGCCTGACCGGGCTTGGCAAGCTGATCTGGCCCGGCGATGAGCCTGCCCGCCTCATCACCACCGAGTGCCTCGGGGTGTTCGCCGAGCTGGCCCTGCCCGACGATGCCCTGCTGGCGTGGGCTCCGTGCGAGGCGCTTCATCTGCTCGCGCCCTTGCTGGCCGCCTTGCCCCCCGGGGTGAGCTGGCATCATGTGACGGATCTGGACCCCGCCGGCGCCGCCCGGGTGCAGGCCCTGGCGGCGCGTTTCGCTCGCCCCGCCAGCTGGTGGTTGCCCCGGGATCTGGCGCCTTTCATGGCGACCTATGCCACTTCGCTGGCCGATCATCGCGGCTGGGAGCCGAGTCAGCTGCCCCAGGCACTGTGCCGCGCCTGTCACCCTCTGATCGCCGCGCAGCAAGGGCTGGGGGCCGAGGTGATGGCCCTGGCGCTGACGTGGCAGGCGCTCGGTTGACCCGGTGAAACGGGAGGCGAAAAAGCGGTTTTCCCACAAGATGACGGGTGGTATAAAGGAAGGCGCCGCGCCGCCCAAGGGGCGCGGTGTTTACCATCCAGGACGCCCCCCCATAAAATCAATGGAACACAGGGAAAACCATGTTTGAAAAGGTTGTTGCCGCCCCAGCGGATCCGATTCTGGGCCTGACCGAAGCCTTCCGCGCCGATCCTCGTACCGACAAGATCAATCTCGGGGTCGGGATCTACAAGGATGAATCTGGTGCCACTCCTATTCTGCGCAGTGTCAAGAAGGCAGAACAGCGCCTGCTCGGCGATGAGCTGAGCAAGAACTACCTCGGTATCGAAGGCACGGCCGCCTACGGCGCCATCGTGCAGCAATTGCTGTTTGGCAAGGGCGCCGAGCTCATCAACAGCGGCCGGGTCAAGACCGCCCAGGCTCCGGGGGGCACGGGTGCCCTGCGCATCGCCGCCGAGTTCGTGGCGCGCAACAACCTCAGCAAGACCGTCTGGATTTCGGATCCGACCTGGGCCAACCACGTCAGCGTCTTCCAGGCCGCCGGCCTCGAGGTGAAGTGGTACAAGTACTATGATCCGGCCAGCAAGGGACTGGATTTTGCCGCCATGCAGGCATCCCTCTGTGAGGCGAAGGCGGGGGATCTGGTGCTGCTCCATGGTTGCTGTCACAACCCGACCGGCATCGACCCCACCCGGGAGCAGTGGCAGGCCCTGGCCGAGCAGAGCGTGGCCGCCGGCTGGTTGCCGCTGTTCGACTTCGCCTATCAGGGCTTTGCCCGTGGCATCGAGGAAGATGCCGAGGGGCTGCGCATCTTCGCCGCCTGCCATGACGAGTTGCTGGTGGCCAGCTCGTTTTCCAAGAACTTCGGCCTCTACAACGAGCGGGTCGGCGCCTTCACCCTGGTGTGTGCCAGCAAGGCGATAGCCGACGTGGCCTTTACCCAGGTCAAGACGGTGATCCGTGCCAACTACTCCAACCCCCCTTCCCATGGCGCCGCCGTGGTGACCACCATAGTGCAGGATCCTGCGCTGTACGCCGAGTGGGTGAACGAGGTGGCAGAGATGCGGGTACGCATTCGCGAGATGCGCGAGCTGCTGGTGGAGAAGCTGGCGGCCCTGGGCGTGGCCCAGGACTTCGGTTTCATTCGCGAGCAGAACGGCATGTTCTCCTTCTCCGGGCTGGACAAGGCCCAGGTGGAGCGGCTCAAGCAGGAGTTCGGCATCTATATCGTGGGGTCTGGCCGCATCAGCGTGGCGGGGATCACCCATGCCAACATAGATCCCCTGTGCGAGGCCATCGCCAAGGTGCTCTGAGCCCGGTTGCCTGGCGCGGCCTGCCGCGTCCAGCCCTGAAATGCGAGGGGCCCGCCATGGCGGGCCCCTCTTCATATGGTCTCTCACCCTAGCGGCGGCGCTTGCTGCCGCCGAGCAGGGAGCCGAGCACCCCGCGCACCAGCTGACGCCCCACCTCGCTGCCCAGGGTGCGGGCCACGCTCTTGGCCGCCGTCTGCACCACCCCATCATGCTGGCCGCCCCTGGGGCCGGTGCGACCGAACAGTATCTCACTGAGGGATCCAAGCAGGCCGCCCTCATCCTCCGCCTGTGTGCTGCCCCTGGCACCCTTGCCCGGGGCGGCGGGAGCGTCCTGGTCCGCGTCTGGTGCTCCTTGCAGCCGTTCGAAGGCGGACTCCCTGTCCTGGATCTGCTCGTATTGGCCAAACAGCAGGGACCCCTGGATCAGGGCCTGACGCTCG
The DNA here is from genome assembly GCF_000819765.1 of Aeromonas bivalvium. Lineage (GTDB taxonomy): Bacteria > Pseudomonadota > Gammaproteobacteria > Enterobacterales > Aeromonadaceae > Aeromonas > Aeromonas bivalvium. The sequence goes on along the minus strand of NZ_CDBT01000041.1, from coordinate 12,785 downwards.
GCCACCGAGAGGGGGCCTATCCGGCTGGCGGGGGGGGCCATCAGGGCCCGCTCTACCACGTTCGGGCGCCCCTTCTCGTCCAGGGTGGAGACCAGGGCCTCGCCGACACCAAGTTCTGTGATGACGCCGGCGGCGTCGAAGGCCGGATTGGCCCTCAGGGTGTCGGCGGCGATGCGCACCGCCTTCTGATCCTGGGGGGTGAAGGCGCGTAACGCATGCTGCACCCGGTTGCCCAGCTGGCCCAGCACGCTGGCGGGAATGTCCGCCGGACTCTGGGTGACGAAGTAGACCCCCACCCCCTTGGAGCGGATGAGGCGCACCACCAGCTCTATCTTCTCCAGCAGCGCCTTGGGGGTGTCGTTGAACAGCAGGTGGGCCTCGTCGAAGAAGAACACCAGCTTGGGCTTGTCCGGATCCCCCACCTCGGGCAGCTGCTCGAACAGCTCGGAGAGCAGCCAGAGCAGGAAGCAGGCGTAGAGCCGGCTCGACTGGGTCAGCTTGTCTGCCGCCAGTATGTTGATGTGGCCGCGCCCCTGCTCGTCGGTCTGCAGCAGATCCTGGATGTCGAGCATGGGCTCGCCGAAGAAGTGATCGGCCCCGGCCCGCTCCAGGGTCAGCAGGTTGCGCAGTATGGCCCCCACCGAGGCGCTGGAGACATTGCCGTAGCGGGTGGTGAGGGTCTTGGCGTGTTCCCCGACAAACTGCACCATGGCGCGCAGGTCCTTGAGATCGAGCAGCAAGAGCCCCTCGTCGTCCGCCACCTTGAACACCAGCTCCAGCACGCCGCTCTGGGTGTCGTTGAGACCGAGCAGGCGGGAGAGCAGCAGGGGGCCCATGTCGGAGATGGTGGCGCGCACCGGGTGGCCCTGCTCGCCATAGAGATCCCAGAACACCACGGGACTGGCGCAAAAGGCGGGGGCCTCAATGCCCATCTGGCCGAGGCGCTCCTCCAGCTTGGCCGAAGAGGCACCCGGGGCGCCCAGGCCGCTCAGATCCCCTTTCACATCGGCCAGAAAGACGGGGACCCCCAGATTGGAGAAGCCTTCCGCCATCACCTGCAGGGTGACCGTCTTGCCGGTCCCGGTCGCCCCCGTGATGAGGCCGTGGCGGTTGGCCTTGGCGGGGAGCAGCGAGAGAGGATCGTTGCCGGCATAGGCGAGGATGATGGGATGGGCCATGGGGACTCCTTGCGACGGGTTCGGATAGCAACTGATTGATTGTACTCAGTGTGGCGTCAAGGCCGCCCGCTGACAAGGGCGTGGGGGAGGCGGGCAGTGATCAGCGGACGCGGGGCCAGCAGCGCACGATCAGGGCGCAGATCAGGGCTCCCAGCAAGGCGCTGAGCAGGCCGAGCAGCAGGCTGCCGAGCAGAAAAGGGGGCAGCAGGCTCTGCGCCTCCTGCTCGAACCAGGCTAGAGACCACTCGGGATGGAAGGGGAGGGGAGTCTGGTGGAGGAGGACACAACCGGTGCGATAGGCCCACAGATACATCAGGGGCAGGGTGAGGGGGTTGTTGAACCAGACCGCCAGCAGGGCCAGGGGCAGGTTGAAGCCAAACAGCAGCGCCAGGCCGACGGCGACCAGGCTGTGCATGGGCAGGGGGATCCAGGCGGCGAACAGGCCGGCGGCGCAGGCGCCGCAGAGGGCGCGGGGGCTGGATTGCCACAGCGCCGGGGCGAGCAGGCGATCGCCAAACAGGGAGAACCATTTCTGCTGGCGCAGCTGCTCCGGGGTCAGCCGCAGTCGGCTGCGCCAAGGGGGGATCATGACTTGCCCGCACCCCGATTGCGCCATTGGCGCACTATGCTCAGGCGCCACAGGCTGCGCACCACCACATAACCGGTGACGGAGCTGATGATGGCCAGCACCAGGGAACCCAGCAACAGAGGCGGGGCTATGGTCTCGAACACCGAAACCAGCCAGGTCCAGGTAAACTCTATCTCCACGTGTTGATGAGGGCGACCGAGCAGGTGGCAGCCCACCACATAGGCGGCGTAAAACAGCGGCGGCATGGTGATGGGATTGGTGAGCCAGACCAGGGCAACCGACAGCGGCAGATTGACCCGGCAGAAGATGGCGCCGCCAGCGGCCAGCAGCATCTGGAAGGGGACGGGGATCCAGGCCATGAAGAGGCCGACGGCGAAGGCGCCGGCGGCGGATCGGCGATTCAGGTGCCAGAGGTTGCCATCGAGCAACAGGTCGCCAAAAAGGCGTAAGTGCTTGTGTTCCTTGAGCGTTTTATGATCCGGCATCCAGCGTTTAATGAGATGTTTGGGCATAATGAAACCTTGCTAAATACTTGCTCCATGGATCTGCGTCTCTTGTCGTTTGCCCTGGGGGCAAGCTCTTGTCTGCTCTGGCCATGGTTGCCTTCATTCCAATGGGGGGGATTATGGCTGTCCTTGCTGATCCCCTTCTGTTATATGCGTGCCTGGCGGCTGCTGTTTCTGGTGCTGGGTATCCTCTGGATGCAGCTCAACATGCAGGCTCGGCTCTCCTGGCTGGACGCCCTGGGTGAGCAGGCGAGCCACATCATAACCGCACAGCTGCAAAGTGCAGAGCCTCAAGACGATAAATTTACGCGGCTGCGGCTCAGGATCATCACACTGAACGGCGCCAGCCTGCCCCTCTCCCCTCTGGTGCGCATCAATGCTTACCAGACGTTGCCCGCGCTGACGGCGGGCTCGACCCTGACCCTGGTGACCTCCCTCAAACCGGCCCACGGCCTGGCGAACGAGGCGGGCATGGATGGCAGGCGCCAGCTGCTGGGCAAGGGGATCAGCGCCACCGGCAATCTGAGGCGGATCATCGAGGTGGCGCCCGCGCCCCCGGGCTTGCGGGCGCGGTGGCTGACCCGGGCCGGCGAGGCCTGGCAGGGGTTGACCCAGGCACCGCTGCTGGCGGCCCTCACCTTCGGCGAGCAGGGGGGGATCACGGATCGCCAGTGGGATCTGTTTCGCGGCGCCGGACTGAGCCACATCATCGCCATCTCGGGGCAGCACATCGCCCTGGTGGCCGTGCTGGGCTGGTGGCTGGGGCGCCTTGCCGGGCAGCGCGGAGCCCTGCTGGTCTCCCTGCTGTTTGCCGCCACCTACAGTTGGCTGGCGGGGTTCGCGGTGGCGACCGAGCGCGCCCTGATCATGGTGCTGATCTGGAGTCTGCTGCGGCTCTGGCGCCGGGATTGGCCCCCCTATCGCATCTGGCTGCTGGCCTTTGTCGCCATCGTGCTCTGGGATCCCTTTGCGCTGTTTGCCGCCGGTTTCTGGCTCTCCTTCCTGGCGGTGGCGTTGCTGATGGGAGCCAGCTATCTGTACGGGCGCCCCAGCCTGCTGCGGTTGCAGGGGATCTTGCTGCTCGGCCTGTTGCCGCTGCAACTGGCCCTGTTCGAGGGGGTGGCGCCCCTGGCCCTGCTCATCAACCTGCTGGCCCTGCCGCTCTTTTGCCTCTTCATCATTCCCCTGGCCCTGCTCGGTGTGCTGGCGAGTCTCTTCTCCCTTCCCCTGGGGCACGGCCTGCTCTGGCTGGCCGATGGCGCCCTCGGCCAGTTGCTGGGGGCCCTTGCCTGGCTCGACAGTCAGTGGTCGCTCTGGTGGCCGCTGCCGGGCTGGGCCCTGCCCGCCAGTGCCCTGTTGTTGCTGATCTGGCTCGCCTGGCGCCTGCCCGCCGGACGCTGGCTGGGACTGCCCCTGCTCGCGGTGGCGCTGCTGGCCTGCTGGCCGGCGCCCCCCCGCTGGCAGGTGCGGGTGCTGGATGTGGGGCAGGGGTTGGCGGTGCTGGTGACCCGGGGGGAGAGGGCCCTCCTCTATGACACCGGTGACCGTTATCCCGGTGGTTACAACATGGCCGATGCGGTCATCCTGCCTCTGCTGCGCCGCCTCGCCATCGCCGAGCTGGACATGCTGATCCTGAGCCACAGGGACAGGGACCATGCGGGCAACCGTGAGGCCCTGCTGGCGGCCCTGCCCACGGCCCGGGAGATCTCCTCCTACCCCTTTTCTTCCAGTACCCAGTTGTGCCGGCGTGGCCAGACGTGGCAGTGGCAAGGGCTGTCCCTGCGCATGCTCTGGCCAGAGCGCAGCGGCGGCGGGCGCAACAACGATGGCTGCGTGCTCCACATCAGCGATGGCCGGGTGAGCGTGCTGCTGGCGGCCGACATCGAGAAAGAGGCCGAGGCGCGCCTGCTGGCGCTGGAGGGGGAGGGGCTGCGGAGCACCTTGCTGATCAGCCCGCACCACGGCAGCAAGACCTCCTCGACGCCGGGTTTTGTCGCCGCGGTGGCGCCAAGGGGGGTGGTGCACAGCGCGGGCTTCCTGAATCGATGGGGATTTCCCCGCCCCGAGGTGGTCGCCCGTTATGATCAGGTACCCTCGGCGCCCAGCCAGTGGCAGACCGGGGTGTCGGGGGCCATCCGCTTTGATGTGGGGTCAAATGGATTTGTTGTTCGGGCCGAGCGGGAGACCGGCCCCTGGTATAGACGCGCCGGCGCTTGGTGGAAACCGCAGCTTTGGCTAGAATAGCCCGTCATTTCCCATTTATAACGGCGATTCATGCAACAAGATACCTCTCAAGAGAGCTGGCCTGTGTTCAAGCGGTTGCTCGGCTATGTCCGCGATCGCAAGCTGGGCCTGGTCGGCGGCATCATCGGCATGCTGGGTTACGCGGCAGTCGATACCACCTTCGTCTATTCCATCAAGCCCCTCATCGATCAGGGCATCAATGGCAACGACAAGACGGTGCTGACCTGGATGCCCTTCTTCGTGCTGGGCATCGTCGCCCTGCGCGGCGTCGCCACCTTCCTCTCCAACTTCTGCATGGCCTGGGTCGGCAACCATGTGGTGCTCAAGCTGCAACAGGAGGTGTTCAACCACCTGATGGCCATGCCCATGAGCTTCTTCGACCGGCAAAATACCGGCGCCCTGCTCTCCAAGGTGACCTATGACGCGAGCCAGGTCTCCTCTGCCGCCAGCTCCACCCTGGTCTCCATCGTGCGGGAAGGGGCGACCGTCATCGGCCTGCTTGGCCTGATGTTCTGGCACTCCTGGCAGCTCTCCATCATCTTCCTGGTGGTGGGCCCAGTGGTGGGGGTACTGATCAGCTTCATCAGCCGCCGTTTCCGTACCATCAGTCGCCAGATCCAGAAGGCGATGGGCAATATCACCACCTCCACCGAGCAGATGCTCAAGGGTCACAAGGAGGTGCTGATGTTCGGTGGCCAGGAGGTGGAGTCCAAGCGCTTCTTCCGGGTCAGCAACCACATGCGCCAGCAGAACATGAAGATGGTGGCGGCCAATGCCATCGGCACCCCAGTGGTGCAGACGGTGGCCTCCATCGCCCTGGCGGTGTTCCTCTATGTGGCGACCATCGACGGGGTGCGCGAGACCCTGACCGCGGGTACCTTCACCGTCATGATCACCTCCATGATGATGCTGCTCAAGCCGCTGAAAAGCCTGACCGACATCAACAACCAGTTCCAGAAAGGGATCACCGCCTGCCAGAGCCTGTTTGGCCTGCTCGACAGCGCCCCCGAACAGGACACGGGCACCCGCACCCTGGACAGGGCCCGGGGCGAGATCGAGTTTCGCAACGTCACTTTCACCTATCCGACCAAGCAGACCCCGGCGCTGCACAACGTCAGCTTCAAGGTCGAGGCGGGCAAGTCCGTGGCCCTGGTGGGGCGCTCCGGCTCCGGCAAGAGCACCATCGCGAGCCTCTTGACCCGTTTCTACGACATCGACGAGGGGGAGATACTGCTCGACGGGGTCAACATCCGCGAGTACCGCCTGAGCGAGCTGCGCAAGCAGTTCGCCCTGGTCTCCCAGCAGGTGCACCTGTTCAACGACACGGTCGCCAGCAACATCGCCTACGCCGCCGAGGATCGCTACGATCGCGAGCAGATCCGCCATGCCGCCATCGTGGCCCATGCCGATGAGTTCGTCAGCAAGATGAGCGACGGCTACGACACCCTGGTGGGGGAGAATGGCGCCTCCCTGTCCGGCGGTCAGCGCCAGCGGATCGCCATCGCCCGCGCCATGCTGCGCGATGCCCCCGTGCTGTTGCTGGACGAAGCCACCTCGGCCCTGGATACCGAGTCCGAGCGCCACATCCAGGCGGCCATCGACGAGCTGTGCAAGGCCCGTACCTCCCTGGTCATCGCCCACCGCCTCTCCACCATCGAGAAGGCGGACGAGATCCTGGTGATCGATGAGGGACGCATCGTCGAGCGTGGCGACCATGGCACCCTGATGGCACAGGGGGGCACTTATGCCCAGCTGAGGGCCATCCAGTTTGGCCACCCGGATCATGCCCCCGTGAGCGACCCGGCTTGATGCTGGAGCGTATCTGGTACGGTCAGAGTGGCTGGCGCTGGTGGCTGGCTCCCTTCGCCCTGCTGTTTGGTCTCATCAGCGGCCTGCGCCGCCTGGCCTATCGCCGGGGCTGGCTGCAGGCCTATCGTGCCAGCCTGCCGGTGGCCGTGGTGGGCAACCTCTCTGTGGGTGGCAATGGCAAGACCCCGGTCGTGGTCTGGCTGGTGGAACAGCTGCAGGCCAGGGGTTGGCGTCCCGGGGTGGTGAGCCGCGGCTATGGCGGCAAGGCGCCCGTTTACCCCTATCGTCTCGATGAGGCCAGCACCACGGCCGAGGCCGGCGATGAGCCCGTGCTCATCTTCAACCGCTGCCGCTGTCCCGTGGTGGTGGCGCCGGTGCGAAGCGAGGCGGTGCGCCTGCTGGAGGCCAGTGGCGAGGTCGACATCATCATCACAGACGATGGCCTGCAGCACTATGCCCTGGCGCGAGACATCGAGCTGGTGGTGGTGGATGGTGTGCGCCGCTTCGGCAACCGCTGCCTGCTGCCCATGGGGCCGCTGCGCGAGCCTCTCTCCCGGCTCGCCGGGGTCGATGCCGTGCTCTGCAACGGCGGCGAGCCCGGCCCTGGGGAATATGCCATGACGCTGGTGGCGGCCGCGCCGCGCCGTGTGCTGGACGACGCCATCGCCGAGGCGCCCATCGGGCCCGAGGTGGATGCCCTCGCCGGCATAGGTCATCCCCCCCGTTTCTTTGCGACCCTGAGGGAACTGGGCTACCGGCTGCGCCAGGCTCAGGGTTATGCGGATCATCACCCCTTCGATCGCGACGAGCTGATCGCCCGCTTCGCCGATCGTCCCCTGTTAATGACTGAGAAAGATGCCGTCAAGTGCCGCGCCTTCGCGCAGCCCGATTGGTGGTATCTGCCGGTCAGTGCCGAGCTGCCCCAGGCACTGCTCGACACCCTGTTGCAATCCCTGAAGGAGTCTCGTTTTGGCACTGGACATTAAGCTGCTCGACATCATTGCCTGCCCCGTCTGCAAGGGCAAACTGCAATACCACAAGGAAGCGGGCGAGCTCATCTGCCGCTTCGACAAACTGGCCTATCCGCTGGAGGAGGGGATACCGGTACTGCTTGAGAACCGGGCCCGTGCCTTGACCAGCGACGAGCTGCCCTCATGAGCTTCGTGGTGGTCATTCCGGCTCGCTACGCCTCGACCCGCCTGCCGGGCAAGCCCCTTGCCGACATCGCGGGTCGGCCCATGGTGCAGCACGTGGTGGAGAAGGCCCTGCAATCGGGCGCGGATCGGGTCATCGTCGCCACCGACGACGAGCGGGTGCGCGCGGCCCTGGCGCCGTTTGCGGCGACGAGCGGCGCCGAAGTGTGCATGACCTCACCGGATCACCAGTCCGGTACCGAGCGTCTGGCCGAGGTGTGCCGTCACTACGGCTTCGCCAGCGATACCATCATAGTGAACGTGCAAGGGGATGAGCCCCTGATCCCTCCCGCCATCATCCGCCAGGTGGCGGACAACCTGGCGGCGGCCAGCGCCCCCATGGCCACCCTGTCGGTGCCCATCCTGGATGCGGAAGAGGCGTTCAACCCCAATGCGGTCAAGGTGGTGACCGACAAGGATGGCTATGCCCTCTACTTCAGCCGCGCCCCCATCCCCTGGGAGCGGGACAGCTTCGCCGTCTCCCGCGAGCAGATAGGCCCCTGGTTCCAGCGTCACATCGGCATCTATGCCTATCGCGCCGGCTTCATCGAGCGTTATGTGACCTGGGCGCCGAGCCAGCTCGAGCAGGTGGAGTGTCTCGAGCAGTTGCGGGTGCTCTGGTACGGGGAGAAGATCCACGTCGCCCAGGCCCTGGCGGCCCCCCCGGTCGGGGTGGATACCCAGGCCGATCTCGACAAGGTGCGGGCCCTGCTGGCGCGCCCCTGATGGCGATGGATCCGGTCAAAACGGCGTCTCAGGACGCCGTTTTTTATTTAAATTCTATATAATTTGTTGATTAATAAGCTTATTTATAAGCTGTTTCAAACTTTTCCCCGCCATGATTTGCCAAATCGATCAGTTTGGTTATGATGCAAGACGCCGTGTTAACCCTAACTGGCACATAACGAGATAAGAAACGGGGTGTTTGGGTGATAAATGTATTCCTGGTCGATGATCATGAGTTGGTGCGTACAGGGATAAGACGCATTCTGGAAGACGTCCGTGGTATCAAGGTGGTGGGCGAGGCACAGAGTGGCGAATTGGCTGTCACCTTCTGCCGTCAACATCACCCGGATGTGATCCTGATGGACATGAACATGCCTGGCATCGGCGGGCTGGAGGCGACCCGCAAGATCCTGCGGCTGCGCCCCGATGTGCGCATCATAGTGCTGACCATTCATTCTGAAAATCCCTTCCCGACCAAGGTGATGCAGGCGGGCGCCGCCGGTTACCTGACCAAGGGCGCCGCCCCGGAAGAGATGATCCACGCCATTCGCCTGGTGCACTCGGGCCAGCGTTACATCTCCCCCGAGATCGCCCAGCAGATGGCCCTGAGCCAGTTCGCGTCGGCGGATGAGAACCCCTTCAAGTCCCTCTCCGAGCGTGAGCTGCAGATCATGATGATGATCACCAAGGGGCAGAAGGTGAACGAGATCTCCGAGCAGCTCAATCTGAGTCCGAAGACGGTCAACAGCTACCGCTATCGCCTGTTCAGCAAGCTGGACATCAATGGGGATGTGGAACTGACCCATCTGGCCATTCGCTATGGCATGCTGGATGCGGATACCCTGTAGACGGTATCGCGAAGCCATCAAAGGCGGCCTGTGCCGCCTTTTGCTTTTCAAGCAGCGAGCGCAGTATGATCTCCCCGTCTTTTTGCATTCATCCGTTGAGTCGAGTTGCCGATGACCCTCTCCCCCGAGCCCCTTTTTGACAGCAAAGCCTTCTTGAGTGCCGTCAGCCACCAGAGCGGCGTCTACCGCATGTACGACAGCGGCGGCACCGTCATCTATGTGGGCAAGGCCAAGGATCTGAAGAAACGGCTCGCCTCCTACTTTCGCACCCACGTCGACAGCATCAAGACCCGTACCCTGGTGCGCCAGATAGCCGACATCCAGGTGACGGTGACCCACACCGAGACAGAGGCGCTGATCCTCGAGCACAACCTCATCAAGCAGTACCAGCCGCGCTACAACGTGTTGCTGCGGGACGACAAGTCCTATCCCTGGATCATCATCACCGCCCATCAGCATCCCCGCATCGGCGTCCATCGTGGCGCCCGCAAGATAAAGGGGGACTACTTCGGTCCTTATCCCTCGGGCGGGGCGGTGCGCGAGAGCCTGCACCTGATGCAGAAGATCTTCCCGGTGCGCCAGTGCGAGGACGCCGTCTATGCCAACCGCAGTCGCCCCTGCCTGCTCTATCAGCTCAAGCGCTGTGCCGGGCCCTGTGTGGCCGGGCTGGTGAGCGAGGCCGAGTATGCCCAGCAGGTGGAGCTGGCCCGACTGTTTCTGGCGGGCAAGAACCAGCAGGTGATAGGGGAGCTGGTGGGCAAGATGGAGTCTGCCAGCGGCGATCTGCGCTTCGAGGAGGCGGCCCGCTACCGGGATCAGATCCTGGCGCTGCGCAAGGTCACCGAGCAGCAGTCGGTGAGCGGCAACGTGCTGGACGAACTGGACGTGGTCGGCGTGGCGTTCGAACAGGGCACCGCCTGCATCCATGTGCTCTTCATCCGCCAGGGCAAGGTGCTGGGCTCGCGCAGCTACTTCCCGAAAGTCCCCGCCGATACCCCGCTCGACGAGGTGGTGCAATCCTTCCTGCTGCAGTTCTACCTGTCGGGCCAGGGGGGCCGGCAGATCCCGAGCGAGGTGCTGCTGGACGTGGCGCTCGAAGATGAGAGCGTCATCGCCGACACCCTGAGCCAGACCGCAGGTTACAAGGTGCGGGTGCAGAGTCGCACCCGGGCCGAGCGGGCCCGCTTCATCAAGCTTGCCGCCATCAATGCCGAGAGTGCGCTGCGCTCGCGCCTGGCCCACAAGAGCACCATGGCGGCCCGCCTGGCCCAGCTCGAGGAGCTGCTGGAGCTCGACACCCCCATCACCCGCATGGAGTGTTTCGACATCTCCCACACCATGGGGGAGCGCACCGTGGCTTCGTGTGTGGTGTTCAACCGGGAGGGGCCCTTCAGCGCCGAGTATCGCCGCTTCAACATCGAGGGGATCACGGGCGGCGATGACTACGCCGCCATGGAGCAGGCGCTGGCCCGCCGCTTTGGCAAGCAGCAGACCCCGGACAAGGTGCCGGACGTGCTCTTCATCGACGGCGGCCTCGGCCAGTTGCGCCGCGCCGAGGAGATACTGGCGCGCCAGCTGGAGTTCCTCGGCGGCAAGCATCCGCTGCTGGTGGGCATCGCCAAGGGGGTAACCCGCAAGGCGGGGCTGGAGACGCTCATCATGGGTGAGAGTCACGAAGAGATGCACCTGCCGGCGGACATGCCGGCCCTGCACCTCATCCAGCACATTCGCGACGAATCCCACCGCTTCGCCATCACGGGTCACCGCGCGAGACGGGCGAAGGCCCGCACCAGCAGCAGCCTGGAAGAGATCCAGGGGGTCGGGCCCAAGCGTCGCCAGGCCCTGCTCAAATACCTGGGCGGCCTGCAGGAGGTCAAGAAGGCGAGCGTGGACGAGCTGGCCCGGGTACCCGGCATCAGCCAGGAGCTGGCCCAGCACATCTTCGAGTCCCTGCACGGTCATTGAGGGCTTTGCCGCACAAGGGCCGTGACGGGGAGGGGGCCGAAATGCCATAATGCCCGGGCTTTTGAGGATTATTGATGGATTCATGAACCAAGGCGGGTGCCAGCCCGGTTGCAACGCCAACCAGGCTGGGGCTACCATCTAGCGGTATACAAGAAGTGGCTGAAAATAATGACAAATATTCCTAATTTACTGACGTTTTTCCGGATATTGCTGATCCCCGTCTTCGTCGTCCTGTTCTATCTGCCCTACCAGTGGTCCTATCTGGCCGCGGCCATCGTCTTCTTCCTGGCCGCCGCCACCGACTGGTTCGATGGCTACCTCGCCCGCAAGCTGAACCAGTCCACCGCCTTTGGCGCCTTCCTCGATCCGGTTGCCGACAAGATCATGGTGGCTGCCGCCCTTGTGGTCATCGTCGAGCACTACAACACCGTCTGGGTCACCATCCCCGCCATGACCATGATAGGGCGCGAGATCATCATCTCCGCCTTGCGCGAATGGATGGCGGAGCTTGGCAAGCGTTCCGCCGTGGCGGTGAGCTGGATTGGCAAATGGAAGACCATGATCCAGATGGCCTCGCTCACCGGCCTCATCTGGCAATACGACATCTGGATGGTGTGGTGCTCCTACCTGCTGCTCTACGTGGCCACAGTGCTCACCTTCTGGTCCATGTTCCAGTATCTGCGCGCGGCCTGGGGCGATCTGAGCTACCATTCCCGCTTCTGAGGGGAGAGCCCTCGCTCGAACCGGGGCGAGGGCAAGAGTGACGGTTTCCCAGGTTGCTTTGCCAGATGGGCAACAAGCGCTGAAAAAAGACAAAAAGCATAAAAAACGGTCGAACGATCAGAGTATTAAATAATTTGGGTTGACTGACGGGCCAGCATCGCTAGAATGCGTCCTCGTAGTCAGGCACTCAGCCGGACCAATGCGGGAATAGCTCAGTTGGTAGAGCACGACCTTGCCAAGGTCGGGGTCGCGAGTTCGAGTCTCGTTTCCCGCTCCAGTTTCTTGCTCGTTCAGAGCAGTGAAAGAGAGAGTATCAAGTCTCTTTTTTGCATGGCGCGTTAGCAAAGCGGTTATGCAGCGGATTGCAAATCCGTTTAGTCCGGTTCGACTCCGGAACGTGCCTCCAT
>NZ_CDBT01000041.1:0-322 GCF_000819765.1 Aeromonas bivalvium | reverse complement strand
CTCCGGAACGTGCCTCCATATTGACCAGTCCGCCCCGCGGGCTTGATACCGATTGCGGTGCCCGAGTGGTGAAATCGGTAGACACAAGGGATTTAAAATCCCTCGCTTTTCGAGGCGTGCCGGTTCGATTCCGGCCTCGGGCACCAGTTATTGAAGAAAGCAATCAAAGACTTACGAAGGCCACTAGCGATAGTGGCCTTTTTGTTTTTTGGGCCCAAGGGAGGAAGCAGGGAGAAGGCTGGCGCGCCGCGAGTGGCCAAGCTGCATACCACCAAGGGTGAGGCGTGAAGGGTGATGTGCTGGTTCTGGAGGGGCAGGGGGG
>NZ_CDBT01000040.1:2463-3092 GCF_000819765.1 Aeromonas bivalvium | reverse complement strand
GCAGCACATGAGCCTTGATAACGGTCTCGTAACAGGAGCGCGAGTTGATGAGAATCCCCCACACCAATCATCAGGAGTTCACCCCATGGAGCTGTCCGCGCTGACTGCCGTTTCCCCGATTGACGGTCGTTATGGCGACAAGGCCGATGCCCTGCGCCCTATCTTCTCCGAATTCGGTCTGCTGCGTTTTCGCGTCGAAGTCGAGGTGCGCTGGTTGCAAAAACTGGCCAGCCACGCCGGGATCCCGGAAGTCCCTGCCCTGAGCGCGGCCGCCAATGCCGTGCTTGACGGCATAGTCCTCAACTTCAACGAGAGCGACGCCGCCCGCATCAAACAGATCGAGCGCACCACCAACCATGATGTGAAAGCGGTGGAGTACTTCCTCAAAGAAAAAGTCGAAGTGAACCCGGAGCTGGCCGCCGTCAGCGAATTCATTCACTTCGCCTGCACCTCGGAAGACATCAACAACAACTCCCACGGCCTGATGCTGAAGACCGCCCGGGAAGAGGTGATCAAGCCTTATTGCGAGAAGCTGATTGCCGAGATCAAGCGCCTGGCCGTCGAGTACCGCGACATGCCGCTGCTGTCACGCACCCACGGTCAGCCGGCCACCCCGAGCACCATGGGCA
>NZ_CDBT01000040.1:1693-2209 GCF_000819765.1 Aeromonas bivalvium | reverse complement strand
GGAGATGGCCAACGTCGCCTACCGTCTGGAGCGCCAGCTCAAGCAGATCATGGCGGTCGAGCTGCTGGGCAAGATCAACGGTGCCGTGGGCAACTACAACGCCCACATCAGCGCCTATCCGGATGTGGACTGGCACCAGTTCTCCGAGGAGTTCGTGACTTCGCTGGGCCTGACCTGGAACCCCTACACCACCCAGATCGAGCCCCACGACTACATCGCCGAGCTGTTCGACGCCCTGGCCCGCTTCAACACCATCCTGATCGACTTTGACCGTGACGTCTGGGGTTACATCTCCCTGGGCCACTTCAAGCAGCGCACCATCGCCGGCGAAATCGGCTCCTCCACCATGCCCCACAAGGTCAACCCCATCGACTTCGAGAACTCCGAAGGCAATCTGGGTCTGGCCAACGCCGTGTTCCAGCACCTGGCGAGCAAACTGCCCATCTCCCGCTGGCAGCGTGATCTCACCGACTCGACCGTGCTGCGCAACCTGGGTGTGGCGGTGGGTTACTCCCT
>NZ_CDBT01000040.1:902-1487 GCF_000819765.1 Aeromonas bivalvium | reverse complement strand
GGCGGTGGGTTACTCCCTGATTGCCTATCAGGCAACCCTCAAGGGCATCTCCAAGCTGGAAGCCAACGCGGACGCCATGGCCGCCGATCTGGACGCCAACTGGGAAGTGCTGGCGGAGCCCATCCAGACCGTGATGCGCCGCTACGGCATCGAGAAGCCCTACGAGAAGCTGAAAGAATTGACCCGTGGTCGCCGCGTCGACGCCGAAGGGATGCGCACCTTTATCGACACCCTCGAGCTCCCCGAGCACGTGAAAGTCGAGCTGAAGAAGCTGACCCCGGCCAACTACATCGGCGACGCCCAGCGTCTGGTCGATCTGCTGAAGTAAGGCGATAACCTGATATCCGGGGGCCCTGTGCATCTGTTGCCACAGGGCCCCCTGCTCTTTTCAAGCACCCGACAGGCCTTGCCCAAGCCCGCCTTGGGCAAGCCCTCTCACAAGATACGAGAAGCACCATGTACCAACTCAATCTGGATATCGCTCACTTCCTCGAGCACTACTGGCAGAAGCGCCCGCTCCTCATCAAGGGCGGTTTCACCGACTTTCAGGATCCCATCAGCCCGGACGAGCTGGCGGGGCTGGCC
>NZ_CDBT01000040.1:0-550 GCF_000819765.1 Aeromonas bivalvium | reverse complement strand
TGGTGAGCTTCTCCACCCCTCACGGCGGTGTCGGCCCCCACATCGACAACTACGACGTCTTCATCACCCAGGGCCAGGGCAAGCGCCACTGGCGGGTCGGCGACGCCGCGCCCCTTGGCGAGTTTGCCGCCCACGCCGCCCTGCTGCACTGCGAGCCGTTCGAGGCGATCATCGACGCCATCATGGAGCCGGGCGACATCCTCTACATCCCGCCCGGATTCCCCCACGAGGGCTACGCCATCGAGCCCTCCCTGAACTTCTCGGTGGGCTTTCGCGCACCGGACGCCAAAGCGCTTATCTCTTCGTTTGCCGATCACCTGATCGACAACGACCTGCGCACCGAGCGTTACGGCGACCCTGACCTCCAGCCCCGCGCCCGCCACGGCGAAATTCAGCCCCATGAGCTGCACCGTCTGCGGGAGCTGATGCAACAGGCCCTGGATGACGAGACCCTGTTCAAGGAGTGGTTCGGCACCATGATCTCCGAGGCCAAGCACGATCTGGACGTGAGCCCCATGGAGCCGGACTACAGCGCCGAGGAAGTGGCCGA
>NZ_CDBT01000039.1:10873-11012 GCF_000819765.1 Aeromonas bivalvium | reverse complement strand
TCAGCTTGAGGGAGGGATCCAGGCTGGCGACGGCACTGGCGATGGCATCCGCCAGGGCTCCATCCCGGGCGGCCTGGTTGTAGAGGGCGCCGTGGGGCTTGACGTGGGCCAGCCTGCCACCGGCCGCCTTGGCCAGGGC
>NZ_CDBT01000039.1:9971-10465 GCF_000819765.1 Aeromonas bivalvium | reverse complement strand
GGGCACCGATGGCAACCCCCTTGGCCAGCGCCAGGCGGACCGTCTCGGCCATCAGGGACGCATCCCCGGCGTGCCAGCCACAGGCGATGTTGGCGGAACTGACAAGGTCCAGCAGCAGGGCATCCGAGTCGTAGCCCTCCCCCAGATCGGCGTTGAGATCAATGTGTCTTTCCATAAGCCATCCATTCGAAACGATAGAGGTGTTGCTGCCATTCGCGCCGCGCCGCCAGGGCCTGCTCCCGCGTCACGGGGGAGAAACGCAGCCGCGTCCCCGGCCGCAACTGGGCCAGCTTCCAGAGATCCGCGTCGATGACGCAGCCGATGCGCGGGTAGCCGCCCGTGGTCTGGCCATCGGCCAGCAGCACGATGGGCTGGCCGCCAGGGGGCACCTGGATGACGCCGGGCAGGACGCCGTGGGAGGCCAGCTCCCGACCATGGCTGCGCACCAGCGTCGGCCCGTCGAGGCGAACGCCCATACGGTTGCTGGCGGGGGT
>NZ_CDBT01000039.1:8757-9714 GCF_000819765.1 Aeromonas bivalvium | reverse complement strand
GCCGCCACTCCCCCTGCCAGAGCGCCGCCACGGCGGCCGGTTCGAACTCGTCAAACTCGGGGCCGGGCAAGACGCGCAGACAGGCGTCGGACTCGCGCAGCCGGGCGCCGAGGGGGCCGTCATGGCTCAGCGGCGTCCCCAGGTGCAGGCGATCCCCGGCCAGCAGGGCTCGCCCCTGATGGCCCCCGAAGCCGGCCTGCAACTCGGTGGCGCGCGATCCCATCACAGGGGCCACGGCCAGGCCCCCATCCAGCGCGAGATAGGTGCGCATGCCATGGCGGGGGGCCGACAGGCGCAGGTGCTGACCCCGGCGCACCCGCCAGCGCCAGCCATGCCAGACAGGTTCGCCGTCCAGGGTGGCGGCGCAGTCGGCACCGGTCAGCGCCAGCCAGCCATCGCGCAGCAGGCGAAACTCGGCCGCCCCCAGCACCAGTTCTATCCCCGCCGCCCCGGCGGGGTTGCCCACCAGGCGATTGGCCAGGATCAGCGCCTCCCTGTCGAGGGCGCCCCCCTGGGCGATGCCCAGATGGCGCACACCGGCGCGGCCGAGATCCTGGACTGTGCTCTGGAGCCCGGGGCGGATGACCTCTAGCATGGGGAACCTCCCAGGGGGACGAAGCGCACCCGATCGCCGGGCAGCAGATAGGATGGCTCGTCACGCTCATGGTCGAACAGCGTCAGATCCGTGCGCCCGATGAGCTGCCAGCCGCCAGGGCTCGCCGCCGGGTAGATGCCGGTCTGGGCCCCACCGATGCCGACGCTGCCGGCGGGGACCTTCAGCCTGGGCTCCCTGCGCCGCGGCACGGCCAGCGCCGGCGCCAGCCCCCCCAGATAGGCGAAGCCGGGCTGGAAACCGAGGAAGTAGACCCGGTAGTCGCCGCCGCTGTGACGCGCCACCAGCTCGGCCGGCGTCAGGCCGCAGTGGCGGGCGGCTTCCTCCAGATCGGGGCCCCATTC
>NZ_CDBT01000039.1:0-8527 GCF_000819765.1 Aeromonas bivalvium | reverse complement strand
CGGGGCCCCATTCACCGCCGTAGTGCACCGGGATCTCCCGCCCCCGCGGCCGGTAGTCGAGCTCCTCCCCCTGGCGCCACAACTCGGTCAGCCACAACCCAAGAGAGGTGGGGTCCGTTACCTCGGGATCGAACACCAGGGTCAGATTGTTCATCCCCGGCACTATCTCCTCCAACCGCTCGCCCCCGCCCTGCTCGCGCAGGCGCTGTGCCAGCCACCAGACTCGCCGCTGGCCGATCAGATCGGCCCCCAGACCCGTCTCCAGCACCAGGGCCCGCTCTCCCAGCGGGTAGAGGCGACACTCACTCGATCCCATACAGCCCCCAAAACAAAAACATTTGATTAACATACAGCAAAGATATCAACAAAACATCGATAATTTATCTACAATATGTCATCACAGGACACGCCGGCCGTCTCGCTGGCCTCTCATCAGGAAAGGAGTCTCCATGACCAAGCCCCCCTCCATCGTCTCATCGGCCCACCTCGTCTCGGCTCAGGCCCCCGCCCTCTCGGAGCTGGAGTTCGGCCTGACCGTGCTCAACAACTCCTTCCACCGCTGGGTCGTGCGCTGCATGGGGGCCGCCGGCGAGAAGGGGCTGACCGCGCTGGAGGTATTGCTCATCCACCACATCAACCACAGGGATCGTCCCAAGCGGCTCGCCGATATCTGCTTCGTGCTCAACATCGAGGATACCCATGTCGCCACCTATGCCCTGAAGAAGCTGGTGACCCTGGGGTATGCGGCGCGCACCAAGGTGGGCAAGGAGGTGCATTTCAGCACCACGCCGACCGGCGCCGCCCTGTGCCACCAATACAGCGAGATCCGCGAACAGTGTCTGATCCAGGTGATAGTGGAGAGCGGTCTGGCCGGAGCGAACGCCTCGGCCGCGGAGATAGCGCAGCAGCTGCGACTGTTTGCCAGCCTCTATGATCAGGCGTCTCGCGCCGCCGCCTCCCTGTAGTGGCGAAGGCCCAATAAAAAGAGCCTGCCCCTTGCGGGGCAGGCTCTTTGGCGATGACGACCGGAATTACTTGCTGCCGGTGCCGGAATTGCGGGTGGAGGAGGTCGGCTTGCGACGGGCGCTCGCACTGCGGGCGCGGGGCTCCTTGCCCTGCATCTCCTTGTGGCGCTTGACGGCGCGACGGATCTGGGCGGCCTGCTTGTGGCGGCTGCTCTTGCCATCCTGCTGCAGATCCACCTTGGATTCGGTCTCGTTGTTCAAGTTCACCAGGCCGCGCAGGTAGTTCACCTCGGGCAGTTTCAGCTCCATCCAGCCACCGCGGGGAATGGTGCGGTCCAGCTTGACGTCGCCGTAGCGGATGCGCATCAGACGGCTCACCTGCACTTCCTGGGATTCCCACAGGCGGCGCACCTCGCGGTTGCGTCCCTCGGTCAGGGTGACGTTGAACCACTGGTTCAGCCCCTCGCCGCCGGCGGGCTTGATCTTGTTGAACTTGGCCATGCCATCTTCCAGCTGCACGCCCTTGCGCAGGCGCTGCAGCATGGCTTCGGTGATCTCGCCAAAGACCCGCACCGCGTATTCCCGCTCCACCTGATGGCTCGGGTGCATCAGGCGGTTGGCCAGCTCGCCGTCCGTGGTGAACAGCAGCAGGCCGGAGGTGTTGACGTCCAGGCGCCCCACCGCTATCCAGCGGGCCCCTTCCATCTTGGGCAGGCGATCAAACACGGTGGGACGGCCTTCGGGATCATGACGGGTACACATCTCCCCTTCCGGCTTGTGATAGGCCAGTACGCGGCAGATCTGCTCTTCTGCGGCACGGGTCTTGACCTGGTGGCCATCCACCCGGATCACGGCGTTCACTTCGACGCGATCCCCCAGTGTGGCGACCTTGCCATCCACACTGACCCGACCTGCGGTGATCAGGGCCTCCATCTCACGACGGGAGCCGTGACCCGCGCGGGCCAACACTTTTTGCAGTTTTTCACTCATCGGGGTTACCTGATTGTTGATCCCTGCCCGGCACCCCGGGCAAGGGTAACGACGGCGGGGAGCCCGGTTCGGACCCCGCCATCATGATTGAGGTGCCATCCCGTCACGGGGGCACTCATGGATTGTCCTGACCCTCGCCCGCCATGGCCGGCAAGGGGGATTGCAGTGACGTGTCCAGCTCGGGGAGCTGCTCCAGGCTCTGCAAGTTAAAGTAATCGAGAAATTCACGGGTGGTGGCGAGCAGCTCGGGGCGACCCACCACCTCCTTGTGGCCTATGCTGCGCACCCAGCCACGCTCTTTCAGGGTGTTCACTATCTGGCTCGAGACCGCCACCCCGCGGATCGCTTCGATCTCGGCCCGGGTGATGGGTTGACGGTAGGCAATCAGCGTCAGGGTCTCCAGCACGGCCCGCGAATAGCGGGGCGCCCGCTCGCTCCACAGGCGAGAGAGTTCTTCGGCGTACTCCTGGCGGGCCTGGAAGCGCCAGCCGGAGGCGACCTCCTTGAGCTCCACTCCCCGCTCGCTGTAATCCTGCCGGATCTCCGCCAGCAGCAGCTGGACGTAGCGGCTGGTGACGGGGTAATCCGCCAGCACGCTCCCCTTGAGCTCGCTCACCGTCAGCGGGCGCCCGGCGACAAACAGCGCCGCCTCGAGCAGGGTCTTGAGCCGCTCAGCGGGCAGGGCCATGGCTCACCTCCTGCGCGCCCGCAGCCAGGATCCGGCCGGGCCGGCACCCTGGCTCAAAATCGCGGGGCGCAGCATACCACAAGTTCGCTGGCGAATTAATGAACTCACGCCCTTTGCACGCGCAAGGGGCACTGGTGTCACTGGACATGGGGGGGCGTCTCCTCTGTCTGGCTGGCCAGGGCGAAGTGGATGGGTCCCAGGGGCTCGGCCTGCAGGATCCAGATCAGCTGCTCCTTGCACAGCTCGAGCAGGGCCAGGAAGGTGACCAGCCCCCCCATCCGCCCCTCCTCGGCCCGCAGCACCTGCTCAAGGCGCAGGGTCTGCCCCAGGGAGAGCAGGGCGAGGATCTCCGCCATCCGCACCCGGGTCGGGATCTGCTCGCGGCGGATCTGGTGATGTTCAAAATGCGTCGCGCGTTTTACCACACTTTGCATATAGAGGGCGAGCTCCACCAGGGAAACATCGGGGGAGAGCGGCTTGAGGGCACCGAAATCCGGCGGCAAGGCGCTGGCGACGAAGATCTCCCGCTCCAGCCTGGGCAGCGCGTCCATCTGCTCGGCGCCGACCTTGTAGCGCTCGTACTCCTGCAGGCGGCGAATGAGGGTGACGCGTGGGTCTTCCCCCTCCTCTTCCTCCGCCAGCTCGGGGGACTTGGGCAGCAGCATCCGGGATTTTATCTCGGCGAGCCAGGCCGCCATCAGCAGGTATTCGGCCGCCAGCTCCAGGTTGAGCTCCTGCATCAGCTCCACATAGCCCATGTACTGGGTGGTGATCTGCAAGATAGGCAGGTTGAGGATGTCGAGTTGCTGGCGCCGGATGAGATAGAGCAACAGATCCAGCGGCCCCTCGAAGGTCTCGAGGAACACCTCGAGTGCATCCGGGGGGATGAAGAGATCCTGGGGCAGCTCATGATAGGGCTGCCCCAGCACGGTGGCGATGGGCGCGGCCATCACCGTCATCGTCTCCATCTCGCGAGATGGCGTGCCGACCTCACTCAAACGGCGTGGGATCCCCGGCGCCGCGGCGACGCACCACGGGCTCGTCATCGGAGAAATCCACCACAGTGGTCGGCTGTTCGCCCAGATAACCGCCGTTGAGCACCAGATCCAGCTGTTTGCCCAGCTTGTCGGCGATCTCTTCGGGGTCGAACTCCGCCATCTCGGAACCCGGCAGGATCAGGGTGGTGGAGAGCAGGGGCTCCCCCAGGGTTTCGAGCAGGGCCAGAGCAATCTTGTTGTCCGGCACCCGGATGCCGATGGTCTTCTTCTTCTCGTTCATCAGGCGACGGGGCACCTCCTTGGTCGCCTTGAAGATGAAGGTATAGGCCCCTGGGGTATTGCTCTTGAGCAGGCGAAACGCCGTGTTGTCGACCTTGGCATAGGTGGAGATCTCGGAGAGATCCCGGCACACCAAGGTGAAGTCATGATTCGGGTCGATGCGGCGGATGCGGCAGATGCGCTCCAGGGCGCCCTTGTCGCCCATCTGGCAGCCCAGGGCATAGCCGGAATCGGTGGGATAGACGATGACGCCACCGTTTTGAATGATCTGCACCGCCTGATTGATGAGACGGGCCTGGGGATTGTCTGGGTGTACGTAGAAATGCTGACTCATATATTCCTCCCGGAATAGGGCAGGCTCATCCTGCCATCAAAACAATAGCCACTTTACTACAGGCACGGGGACCTGTGCGGACGCCGCATCAGCCTGCACGGCTGGCAAGCAGGGTCTGATGTTCCTCGCTGCTGAGGCCAAAATGGTCGGGATGGGCCAGCCAGAGCGGCATCCCCTCCTTGGGCAGCCAGAGATGGCGGCCCAGCTCGGTCCAGCTGGACGGGAAGTGAAAATCCGATCCCACCGAGATGCAGAGGTCGTGCTCCCTGGCCCACTGACCCAGGTTGGCCCGCTCCTGAGGGCTCTGCTGGGGCAACGAGACCTCCATGGCGTCACCACCGGCCGCCTTGAAGGCCGCCAGCAGCCGCTTGATCCACTTTGCCGTGAGGTCATAGCGGCTGGGATGGGCCAGCACCGCCAGCCCGCCGGCGGCGTGAATGGCGCTGATGGCCTCCCCCATCTCGGGCCACTCGGCCGGAGCATACCCCTTGTTGCCACGGCTCAGGTACTTTTTGAATACCTTCTGCATGGTGTCGGCCACCCCGCGCGCCATCAGCACCCGGGCAAAATGGGCCCGGGTCACGGCGGCATCGCCGGCCAAGGCCTTGGCCTCTTCATAGGTGCCCGGGATCTGGCACTTCTCCAGACGGCGGCCAATTTCCAGGGCGCGGGCCTCCCGACGGGCCCGCTGACCGGCCAAAAAGGCCACCAGCTGCGGATTTTTTTCATCCACCCCCAGGGCCACTATGTGGATCTCGTGGTGCTCCCAGCCGGTGGAGATCTCGACCCCGCTCACCAGGCGCAGCGGCAACTGCTCGGCGCGGATGGTGGCTCGCACCTCGTCAAGCCCGTCGAGGGTGTCGTGGTCAGTGACCGCCAACACCTCCACCCCTTTCTCGGCGGCGCGGCGCACCAGCTCCCCGGGTGTCAGCACACCGTCCGAGGCGGTGGTATGGCAGTGCAGATCGAATCGCATCGGTATCTCGCTCGCATGGTTCAGGGCGAATTGGCAAAAAGCGACTTGACTTGGCAGCCGCTTTATCGTTTTCTGTAGGCACTTCATTGCAAACAGCTTTTTACAGGACTCAATCATGCAAACGACTTCCATCCTGACCATCTGGTGGTGGCACACTCCCTGACATGCGGGCGTGTGGTCGTTGCTGTACCTGTAATCTGACAGCAAATTAAGAACCCAAAGAAAAAGCCCGCTGACCCCAGCGGGCTTTTTTATTATCCGGCAAATGGACCCGTGATGAAACCGAGAATTCAGATAAGGGCGCAGACATGGCGATGGCAACCCCATCGACCCGACCAACACCCATTCATATTCAAGAGATACAACATCATGAACATCGGTAATTTCCATCACATGCAAGGGACAGCATCATGACAGGCAGCACCACACCCTTATCCCTTGGCGAATTTGATGCGATCGCGCTCAACGCCCCCTATGTGGCCGATCCTCTGGCCCTGTTCACCCAGCTTTGCCAGGATCGCGCCAACACCCTGTTGCTCGAGTCCGTGGAGATCGACTCCAAGGCGGGCACCCAGAGCCTGCTGCTGGTAGATGCCTGCCTGCGCATCGAGTGCCGCGCTCGCACCGTGCGGGTACGCCCCCTCACCGACAATGGTCTGGCCCTGCAGGCTCTGCTGCGGGCTCGCCTGCCTGCCGCCATCGAGCGCCACGACGAGCAGACCGAACTGGTACTGACGGTGCCCGCCTCGGACAGGGCGCTCGATGAAGACAGCCGCCTCAAGGGCTGCGGCGTGCTGGACGTGCTGCGCACCCTGCAGCGGGAGCTGCAATGCCAGGCGGGCAAGGCAGCCCTGTTCATGGCCGGCACCTTCGCCTATGACCTGATCGCCTCGTTCGAAGACTTGCCCGAGGTGCCGGATGGGAGCAACGACTGTCCCGACTACTGCTTCTACGTGGCCGAGACCCTGATCACCATAGATCACATCAAGCAGAGCACTCAGCTCAGCGCCTGCCTGTTCGGTGGCGAAGGAGACCTGGACGAGCGCTGTGCCCGGCTGACCGACCGCTTGGCGGCTCTCAAGCTGGCCTGCCAGCAGGACCTCGCCGTCACGCTGCCCGCCCCTGTGCTGACGACGGGCATGAGCGTGGACAAGGGGGACAAGCAGTTCTGCGCCGAGGTGGAAAAACTCAAGGGCTTCATCCGCCGGGGCGATATCTTCCAGGTGGTGCCGTCCCGCAGCTTCTCCCTGCCCTGCCCGAGCCCGCTCGCCGCCTATCGCCGCCTCAAGCAGACCAACCCCAGCCCCTACATGTTCTATGTGCAGGACGAGGGCTTCACCCTGTTTGGCGCCTCCCCCGAGAGCGCGGTCAAGTTCTGCGCCAAAAGCCGGGAGGTGGAGATGTACCCCATCGCCGGCACCCGCCGCCGTGGCCTCAACCCGGACGGCAGCATCAACCTGGATCTCGATGGCCGCATCGAGCTGGAACTGCGCCAGGACGAGAAGGAGGTGGCCGAGCACCTGATGCTGGTGGATCTGGGTCGCAACGACATCGCCCGCATCTCCGAGCCCGGCACCCGCTATGTCAAAGATCTGCTGAAAGTGGATCGCTACAGCCATGTGATGCACCTGGTCTCCCGGGTGGTGGGTACCCTGCGCTCGGATCTGGATGCCCTGCACGCCTACCAGGCCTGCATGAACATGGGCACCCTGACCGGCGCCCCCAAGCTGCGGGCCAGCGAGCTCATTCGCGAGGTGGAAGGGCGCAGACGGGGCAGCTATGGCGGCGCCGTGGGCTATCTGAACGGCGCCGGCGAGATGGATACCTGCATCGTCATCCGCTCCGCCTTCGTGAAGAACGGCATCGCCCATGTCCAGGCCGGTGCCGGCGTGGTCTATGACTCCAAACCCCAGGCCGAGGCGGACGAGACCCGTGCCAAGGCGGCCGCCGTGCTGGCCGCCATCGCCGCCAGTCATGGCACCTCTTTGCAGGCCCTCAGCGCCCAGCAGGAGCAACATAAGGACGTGCGCCCATGAGTACCGCATCAACAGCCACTAACATCTTCCTGCTCGACAACTTCGATTCATTTACCTACAACCTCGTCGACCAGTTCCGCTCCCTCGGCTACCCGGTGCGCATCTATCGCAACAGCCTGCCGGCGAGCCGCATCATGGCGCAAATCGAGTCCTGCGGCGGCGATGCCGTGCTGGTGCTCTCCCCCGGGCCCGGCGCCCCGGTCGATGCGGGCTGCCTCATCGATCTCATCAAGCTGGCCCGGGGCCGGGTGCCCATCCTCGGCATCTGCCTCGGTCATCAGGCCCTGTGTGAAGCCTATGGCGGCACCGTCGGGGCGGCGGGGGAGATAGTCCACGGCAAACGCTCCCTCATCGAGCACAACGGCCACGGCGCCTTCGCCGGCCTGCCGAGCCCGCTGCCGGTGGCTCGCTACCACTCCCTGGTGGCCACCTATGTGCCACAAGAGCTGACTGTGATTGCCCACTATCAGGGCATGCCCATGGCCGTCGAGCAGGGGGACGATCGCGTGCTGGGATTCCAGTTCCATCCGGAATCCATCATGACCAGCGAAGGGGCCCGCCTGCTGACCCAGGCCCTCGCCCACATCACCCGTCCCGAAAGCCACGTGCGTTAAGGTAAGGAGACCCCATGCATCATCATCTCAACACCCTCTATCAGGGACAGTCTCTCACCCGCGACGCCGCCCGCGATGCCTTCGGCCAGGTGGTGCGCGGCGAAGTGGACCCCATAGTGCTGTCCAGCCTGCTCACCGCCCTCAAGCTCAAGGGCGAGACCCCGGAGGAGATAGCCGGCGCCGCCGAGGCCCTCCTGGCCGAAGCGCGCGACTTCCCGCGCCCGGACTATGCCTTCTGCGACATCGTCGGCACAGGGGGCGATGGCCTCAACACCATCAATGTCTCCACCACCTCGGCCCTGGTGGCCGCCGCCTGCGGCCTGAAAGTGGCCAAGCACGGCAACCGCTCGGTATCGAGCAAGTCCGGTTCCAGCGATCTGCTGGACAAGATGGGGATCAGGCTCGACATGAGCCCGGCCCAGGCCCGCCGCTGTCTGGACGAGCTCGGCATCTGCTTCCTGTTCGCCCCCCAGTACCACGCCGGGGTGCGCCACGCCATGCCGGTGCGCCAGGCCTTGAAAACCAGGACGCTATTTAACGTCTTGGGGCCCCTCATCAACCCCGCTCGTCCCAGCTATCAACTGATGGGCGTCTATGCCCCCGAGCTGGTGCGCCCCATCGCAGAAACCCTGCTGGCGCTGGGTCTG
>NZ_CDBT01000038.1:9669-10031 GCF_000819765.1 Aeromonas bivalvium | reverse complement strand
GCCGTACCGGCCGTGCCGGCGCCACCGGTCATGCCATCTCCCTGGTGGCGGCCGATGAGGGCAAGCTCATCAAGGCCATCGAGCGTC
Source organism: Aeromonas bivalvium (assembly GCF_000819765.1). Taxonomy (GTDB): domain Bacteria; phylum Pseudomonadota; class Gammaproteobacteria; order Enterobacterales; family Aeromonadaceae; genus Aeromonas; species Aeromonas bivalvium. Next base: position 9,944 of record NZ_CDBT01000038.1, on the reverse strand, counting down.
TGACCAAGCAAAATATCCCCTGCGAGCAGGTGGCCGGCTTCGAAGCCTCCCGCGAGACGCTGGACAACATCGCCCGTGGTATCGGCGCGCCGCTGCGCAAAGAGCCCCGCGATCCGAGCGAGCCGCGCCGCGCGCCCCGCCCGCAGGGTCAGGGCCAGCGTCAGGGCGCCGGCCGTTCCGGCAATGGCGGTGGCCGCACCGGCGGTGCCGGTGGCCAGCGTTCCGGTAACGGTGCGCGTCCCGACGGCGCCGCTGCCGGCAAGCCGGCCCAGGCT
>NZ_CDBT01000038.1:0-9385 GCF_000819765.1 Aeromonas bivalvium | reverse complement strand
GCGCCAGCCACAACCAGTAAGCGGCCAGGGAGCCAGGCTCCCCGGCTGTCCGGTTGCTAAAAAAGCCCCGCCAATCTGGCGGGGCTTTTTCATGTCCGGGGCTTATATTCACTCCCCATAGAGCCTGATCTCCAGCACATTGGCGATGGCGCTGCCGTTCCAGTGGTACTCCAGGTGCCGGGTCTGATGGATCTTGGTGATGAGGCGGGGGCGGTAGAGCACGTAGCAGTCGTGGCCGTTGTGGCGCACCGAGCGGTAGTGGATGCCATCCCGGCTCTGTGCCTGCTGCTCCCTGGCAAACGCCTGGGACGGCCCATAGTCGGTAGCGTGATAGAGGGGGGAGGCGAGATAACTCTCTGCCCGGATATCGACGAGGCGGGCGCAGAACTCGGTATGGAGCACCCGCATCTGCAGCTTCTGGGCCGGCTCCCGGGTGTAGCCGAAGATGCGCTCCTGGTGATAGACGGTCTCTTTCACTGCGGTATCGAGCAGGGGGGCGCAGTAGTAACCGCCAAAATCTCCGGTGGTGAAGCGGGCCCCTTCAGGATGCAGGTGGGTGAAGGCGGCCATCACATAGCTGCTGCCGGCCAGCCCCACCAGCCAATCCTCTTTCGGCACCCGATCCAGTTCACCGGCCTCTTCCCGCAACCTGTCGTTGGTGAGGGCTTCCAGGGCCCAGACCGCTTCCAGCTCGTCCGCGTTGGCCACATCCTCATAGAGGCAGATGGGGGGATAGCGGCTTGGAATGATGCGAAAGGCCTGCTGATCGTCAAACTCGCTCAGGGGCGGGGCGGCTGTCATCAGGCCATGCCCCCACGCCAGGCGTGCAAGCGGGTCGCCACCTCATAGAGATCGGCCACCCGCCCTCCCTGCATGACGTCCATGGCGCTGCGCCCGGCGAAGAAGGGGTGGCTGCTTGGCTTGCGCACCCAGCCGTAGATGCTCTCATCGATGCTGAACAAGAGGCGCAGGCTCTTGTGGATGTTGAGGATGTAGCTCATCCGCTCCTGCATATCCACACTCAGGCGAATACCGCCGCTCGCCTCCTTGTATTTGTTCAATGTTGAACGAGATGAGATACCCAGCAGGGTCAGCTGCTCATCGGTCGTGCAGTGCCATTTCTCCAGGATGCGAAACACCACAGGCAGCGCCTTGCTGGGGTCGACTGCGCCATCTTTCACGGGGTGTTGTGCTGCGTGGGCCATATGTCCTCCTCGTTGCAGGCCCTCAACAAGGGCTGGTGCACACTGATTTCAGTGTAGGAGCCTTGCGTCTCAATGTACATATATGGACAGATTTAGCAGATTGGAACATTGATGTTTCAGCGTACTGGCATGATTGGGGCATGGGGGACGGGCCTGCTTAGCTCCACTGATGTAAGAAAGCCCCGCCAACGGGGCTGGCGGGGCTTTGTGCGGCTCGCTCGATGTCAGGTTCAATCAAAGGGCTGGCAGCAGGCCCAGGCTGACGCTCACCTGGACGCCGACGATCAGCACCCCCATGGCGCCAGCCAGACCGAGGGCGACCACGCCGCCCGGGGCGCGGTAGTGGTGAGCCTCGGCCTGCTTGCGGCTCTGCCACACCAGGGCCACCGGCAGCAGCACCGCCAGTATGGCCAGGGCGATGGCGGCGTAGCCGAGCGCCATGATGAAGCCTTGCGGGAAGTAGAGGGCAAACAGCAGGGGGGGCACGAAGGTGATGAGCCCGGTTTGCAGGCGTCCGCCGGCATTGTCCTTGCGCCGGGTCACCTTGGCCATGAAGTCAAACAGGCCCAGGGTCACTCCGAGGAAGGAGGTGGCCAGCGCCAGATCGGCAAAGAGGTGCATCGCCTGATTGAAGGCGGGCCAGTTCACCAGTTTGCCGACGCTTGCCAGCAGGCTGTCCAGGGCGCCGCCGCTCTGGATCAGGCTCTGTTGCCCGAGCAGGCCCAGGATGGCCACCTGCCACAGCACGTAGAGGATGAGGGGCAGGGCTGAGCCCCACACGAATACCCGACGCAGCCGCTTGGGGCAATCCCCCAGGTAGAGCATCACGCTCGGGATGGAGCCATGAAAGCCGAAGGAGGTGAAGATGACCGGCAGGCCCGCCAGCAGCAAACCCTGGCCGAGGGGCAGGGAGAGCAGATGCTGTCCCTCGGCGCGGGGCAAGAGCAGGGCCAGCACCGCCACCATGATCAGCAGTTTCACGGCGAACATCAGCCGGTTGAGGTAGTCCACCTGTCTGGTACCGACACAGACCATGCCGCCAAACAGCAGGGTGAAGATCCAGGCCGCCTGCTCCTGGCCAAGGTGCATGCCCGCATCCGCCAGGGCCTGGGCCAGCAGGCTGCTGCCGCCACTGATGTAGGCGGAGGCCAGCGAGTAGAACAGCATCAGGATGCAGAAGGAGGCGACCCCCTTGCCCCAGGGGCCGAGCAGTTGATCGGCGAGCTGGTGCAGGTACCACTTGCCGGTGGTGAGGCTGGCTTCCACCTGCAACATGGCGGTGAAGGCCATCAGGGCCCAGAGCCCCAGCATCAGCGCCAGGGTGGCGGGGCCGCCGAGGGAGGAGGAGGCGAGCGGCAGGGCCAGCATGCCTGCCCCTATGGTGGTGCCTGCGATGAGCAGGGTCGCGCCGAGCGTCTTGGTATTCATGGGTCCAGTCCGATATTGATGATAAGGGGGCCGCACGGGCGGCTGTGGCTAAACGGGATGGGGCGCCTCCGGGTCCGTCCGGAGGCTAGCAATATCGCAGCAGACGCATCTGTACTCAAAACCTGTCGTTTGTAAAAGTGAGTTGCCAAGCTAACGGATCAAAAAAGGGGAAACAAGCCCGTGATAGCGGGATATGCCATTTTCTTGCGAGACATCTGGAAATAAATAGTGACAGTCTGGTGGTGTATTGGTGAAAAACTCGGCGACAAGGTGGTCGGGTTGGCGGCGAACCCGCACCCTGCCTGGAGCAGGGGCGGGTGGGCGATCAGCGGCGGGTCTTGAGGCTGCGGCCTATGTAGTGCAGGCCGCACTGATAGTCGCCATGGATGGCTGAAAAGGCGAGCGACAGGGCCAGGGTGGCCAGGGCGTCGTGGCGCTGGGGCAGGGAGTTGATGCCAAAGGGGAGAAAATCGAGCAGGCGGTCATCACCGAAGGTGGCCATGGCGAGGCGGCTCATGTCGGCCTCTTGCTCCAGCAGGTAGTCGAGCACCCCTTCCATCATGATGTAGGAGGTGGTGATCAGGGCCTGGGGCAGGGTGCCGAGGCGGCGATGCAGCTCGCCAATCAGGCGGTAGCCCTCGGCGCGGGAGAAGTGCTCCCCCTCGCACAGGTGCGGCGTGGTCTCGCTTGCGGCCAGGGCTTGCAGAAACCCCTGACGGCGCTCCTGGCTGATGGTGAGGGCCGGCAGGGCGCTGATCAGGGCGATGTGGGCCAGTCCCGGGCGCAGCAGGGAGGCGGTGAGCGCCTCGCACGCCTTGCGGTTTTCGCTGGCGACGCTGATGAAGCGGTCGGGGTCCATGGTCCGGTCGATGGCGATCACCTGAGTGCCAGCGGCCTGTTTCTCCTGATACCAGGAGTCTCCCGGGGGCAGGCAGCTGGCGACCAGCAGGGCATCCACATGGCGGTTGATCAGCATGTCGCACAGAGCCTTTTCCGTCTGGGGCTCATCTTCCGAGCAGACGATGAGCAACTGGTAGCCCTGGGCACGTGCCCCCTGTTCCAGCCGTTTGGCCAGCTTGGCATAACTGGCGTTCTCCAGATCCGGCAGGATGAAACCCAGGGTGCGGGTCTGGCCGCCGCGCAGAGAGGCGGCGCGGCTGTCGGGACGATAGTTGTGGGCCTCGACCACCGCCATCACCTTGTCGCGGGTCGCCTGACTGATGCGATATTGGTCGGCCTTGCCGTTGATCACATAACTGGCCGTGGTGCGCGAGACACCGGCGAGGGCGGCGATTTCATCGAGTTTCATCTGGTTGGCCCTGTCTTGTTTGGCGTGCAAAGAGTGCAATATCCCACCCTCCTCATGCGGTCGTGACGCGAAAAGTGTGCGCCGGATCATATCATCGATGCAAGGGAAGTGCGGGGACTTGATCAAATGGCTGAAACGATTCAGTCTGAGTGTAAGTGAAACGATTCAGCTTGTCAGCAAGCAGAGCCAAATGGTTGATAAATCCCACAAAAGGATGCAACCGGGTCTATTGTGTAACGGGCAGGGCAGCACGCCCGGGCAATCATCAGCACCCATTATCATTGAGCGCAATCCAGGGGGCCGAGCGGGCCGCCTCAAGCGGATGGAGAGAGAGTATGTTGAAGTTGGCGCAAGAGCAGATCCTGTTGAACCAGGTCGCTACCAGCAAGGGAGAGGCCATCGCCCTGCTGGCCGGGCAGTTGACCGCGGCCGGTCTGGTGGAGGCGGGTTATGTGGAGGGCATGCTGGCCCGGGAGGCCCAGCACGCCACCTACCTTGGCAGCGGCATCGCCATTCCCCACGGCACCACGGATACCCGCCACCTGGTCAGACAGACGGGGGTGATGGTGGCCCAGTTCCCGCAAGGGATCGAGTGGGATGACGGGCAGATCGCCTATGTGGCCATCGGCATCGCCGCCAAGTCCGACGAGCACTTGGGCATCCTGCGCCAGCTCACCCAGGTCCTGGGTGACGAGCAGGCCGCCCAGTCCCTCAAGGAGGCCGGGGATGCCGCCACCATCATCGACATACTGACCGGGGCGAGCGCCCCGGCCGAGGTGCAGTACCTGACCCTCGCCGACTTCCCCGCCGACGATCTGGATCAGCTGTTGCTGGGGGCGGCCGCCCGCGCCAAGTCGGCCGGTTGGGGTGGCGCCGACATGGTGAGCGCCCTGATGGCGCGCGGCCCCTCGGCGCTGGGCCAGGGGATCTGGCTGGCCAGCGCCCAGGCGCAGCAGAGTGGCTGGGTGCTGGCGACCCCGACCCGACCCCTCGGTGAGGGCGAACAGACGGTCAAGGCCCTGCTGCTGCTGTGCGGCAAGGATGAATCCCATCTCGCCCAGCTCGACAACCTGGCGGCCCTGGCGGGGGCCGGTCAACTCGATGCCCTGGCGGGCGGCGAGGGGCTGGCCCTGCTGCAAAACGGACCGGCCAAGGGGCTGGCCGACACCTTCACCATCATCAACCCCCATGGTCTGCATGCCCGTCCCGGCGCCATGCTGGTCAAGGTGGCCAAGGAGTATGAGGCCGACATCCGGGTCGCCAACCTGGATGGCAACGGGGAGGCCGTCTCCGCCAAGAGCCTGATGAAGGTCATCGGCCTGGGGGTCAAGTGCGGCCACCGACTCGAATTTCGCGCCGAAGGGGCGGACGCCGAGGCGGCCCTGCGCGGCATAGGCGCAGCCATTGCCGCCGGACTGGGGGAGGGGGCGCACTGATGAAACTCGTCACCATCACCCTCAACCCGGCGCTCGATCTCACCGCCGCCCTGGATCAGCTGCACCCCGGCGAGGTGAACCTGGTGGGGGAGGCTTCCCTGCGGGCCGCGGGCAAGGGCATCAATGTCGCCATGGTCCTGAAGGATCTGGGCCGGGACGTGAGCCTGACCGGCTGGCTCGGCGAGGACAACCAGCAGGCCTTCGTCGACCTGTTTGCCCACAAGGGGCTGGAGGACTGTTTCGTGCGCGTCCCCGGCAGCACCCGCATCAACGTCAAGGTGTCGGAGCGATCCGGCCGGGTCACGGACCTGAACCTGCCGGGCCTCGCCATCGCCGAGGACGCCATCCTGGCCCTCGATGACGTCATAGAGGCGCTGGCCCGCCAGGGGCAGTGGTTCGTGCTGGCAGGCAGCCTGCCCAAGGGGGTGGATACCGCCCTGGTGGCCCGGCTCATCACCGGCCTCAAGGCGCAGGGCAAGCAGGTGATCTTCGATTGCAGCGGCGCGGCCCTCGTGGCCGGGATCGCGGCGGGGCCCACCCTGATCAAGCCCAATCTGGAGGAGCTCAGCCAGTGGGCGGGTCGCCCCATCCGCACCCTAGAGGAGCAGGCCGAGTGTGCCCGCGCCCTGCAGGCCCAGGGAGTGAGCCAGGTGGTGATCTCCAATGGTGCAGAAGGGGTGATCTGGTTTGGGGAAGAGCAAATCTGGCAGGCCAGACCGCCGCGCATGCAGGTGGTCAGCACGGTCGGTGCCGGGGATTCCCTGGTGGCCGGGCTGGCGCACGGCCTCAGCCTGGGCTGGCCCATGGCGCAGACCCTGCGCCTGGCCACCGCCGCTTCCGCCCTGGCGGTGAGCCAGGTGGCGGTCGGCTTTGCCGACCCGGCGGCGCTGGAGCCCATTGCCGAACGAGTGACCATCACGCGGCTGGATGCCGAGGCGCCCCAGGGAGCCCATCAGGCCGATCGCAAGGACATGACATCACACACATCCACAGGAGATGCCCAATGAAAGCTATCTTGGTAACGGCCTGCCCGGCGGGCATCGCCACCAGTTTTCTTGTCGCCAAGCGGCTCACCCAGCAGGCCGAACAGGCCGGCTGGACGCTGATCGGCGACATTCACTCCACCATAGCGGCGCGCACAGTGCCGACGGCGGCCCAGATTGCCGAGGCCGAGCTGGTCATCGTGGTGGCCAGCGCCCCGGTCGACTTGGCCGCCTATGAGGGCAAGCGACTCTACCGCGCCGAGATGGACGCGGCGCTGCAAGATCCCGCCGCCGTGCTGAACGCCGCCGCGGCAGGCGCCAGCCCCTATCGTCACGAGGCGAGCGCCCAGGCACCGGTAACGAGCGGCGCGCGCAAGCGCATCGTCGCGGTCACCGCCTGCCCGACCGGGGTGGCTCACACCTTCATGTCTGCCGAGGCGCTGGAAAATACCGCCAGGCAGCTCGGTTACGAGATCCGCGTCGAGACCCAGGGCTCGGTCGGTGCGCAAAACGCCCTGACCGCCGAGGAGATTGCCGCCGCCGATCTGGTGTTCCTCGCCACCGATATCGAAGTGGACATGGCCCGCTTCGATGGCAAGCCCCTCTACCACACCAGCACAGGCGCTGCGCTCAAGAAGACCAAGAGCGAACTGGACAAGGCGTGGCAGCAGGCCAAGCCGTACCGTCACAGCGGCGGCGCTACCGTCAAGAAAGAGGAGAAGACCGGTCCCTACAAGCACCTGCTGACCGGGGTCTCCTTCATGCTGCCCATGGTGGTGGCCGGTGGCCTCATCATCGCCATCTCCTTCATCTTCGGCATCGAGGCCTTCAAGGAGGAGGGGACCCTGGCGGCGGCCCTGATGAAGATAGGCGGCGCCTCGGCCTTCGCCCTGATGATCCCGGTGCTGGCCGGCTACATCGCTTACTCCATCGCCGACCGGCCGGGCCTGGCGCCCGGCATGATTGGCGGTATGCTGGCCAGCTCGCTCGGGGCCGGTTTCCTCGGTGGCATCGTCGCCGGTTTCCTGGCCGGTTACAGCGCCAAGTTCCTCAGCGACAAGGTGCGTCTGCCGGTGACCCTGGAGGCGCTCAAGCCCATCCTCATCATTCCCCTGGTGGCGAGCCTGTTTACCGGCCTGGTGATGATCTACGTGGTGGGTGGCCCTGTGGCCGGCATCATGAATGCCATGACCGAGTTCCTCAACAACATGGGGTCGGCCAATGCCGTGCTGCTGGGGGTCATCATCGGCGCCATGATGTGCTTCGACATGGGCGGTCCGGTCAACAAGGCGGCCTATGCCTTCGGGGTCGGTCTGCTGGCCTCCAAGGCCTATGCCCCCATGGCGGCCGTGATGGCGGCGGGCATGGTCCCGGCACTGGGCATGGGCATCGCCACCTTCCTGGCGGGCAAGAAGTTCATCAAGACGGAGCAGGAAGCGGGCAAGGCCTCCTTCGTGCTGGGTCTGTGCTTCATCTCCGAGGGGGCCATCCCGTTCGCGGCCAAGGATCCGGTGCGGGTCATCCCGGCCTGCATGGTGGGCGGTGCCCTGACCGGCGCCCTCTCCATGCTGTTCGGCTGTGAGCTGGTGGCGCCCCACGGCGGCCTGTTCGTGCTCTTCATCCCCAATGCCATCAGTCATGTGTGGATGTACATAGTGGCCATCGCCGCAGGCTCATTGCTGACCGGGGTGAGCTACGCCATGCTCAAGCGGGCCGAGGCCCCGGCCAAGCTGGCCACGGCCTGAGCCCTGCGGCGGATGTGACGCCGGCGCAAGCAACGACAAAGGCGACCCTGGGGTCGCCTTTGTCGATCTGGGGGAGGGGAGATCAGAAGTCCCAGCCCGGCTGCTCCTGAGGCGCGGCGGCCTCTTCGGCCTTGCGCTTGGCCGCCAGCACCCGGGCCTTGCGACCCCGGCACAGGCGCATCACCTCCTGCTGCTGGCCCGGGGTCATGGCGAGCCAGTTGAAACGCTCCTCCCGGCTGCGAAAGCACCCCTTGCAATACCCCTTGTTGTTCAACTGACAGACCCCGATACAGGGGCTCTGCAGGGGAAAGATTTCCAGCTGTTCCATGCCCGGATCCTCATGCCTTGTTACCCTGTTATAACCCAGATGATAAGGATTGGAAAAATAGTCTGGCTCCGGGCCCCGGCCGTTTGCTTTCCACGGGTAAATTTGGCATCTTCCACGCCGGATCTGGCACTCGGTGTTAAATGAGGACTTATGAACAGACACGCATACTGGTTGGCCGCAACCGTGCTGGGCCTGGCCGGTTGTGCCGGCGAGCCGCAGCCGGCCCCTCTTCCCAAGCCAAAGGCCGCTGACGAGGCCTGTTTTCTCAACTGTGCCCCGGTGGAGAACCTGGGCAAGCAGTATCTCGATGGCACCCTGCCCAGCGATCTGGTGCACGTCACCCAGGTCAACAGCCAGGCATCCCGCGATTTCAGCCGCTTCCAGGCCCAGAGCCAGCTGGTGACCCAGCGGTCGAGCCGGATGGCGGCACGCTATGGCGAGCTCTATCGCCAGCTGTCGCGCTGGGTCGCCCAGGGGGGGGATCCCGCTCGCATCGGACAATATGGCATCAGCCTGGCCCAGATGGGGGGCGCCGATCGCATGGGCAACATACTGTTCACCGGTTACTACTCCCCTGTGTTGGAGGTGCGCCACCGCCCGGATCGCGAATTCAAGTACCCCCTCTACGCCATGCCCAACTGCGGCGGCCGCTGCCCCTCCCGCGCCCAGATCCACCGGGGCGCCCTGGCCAATCGAGGCCTGGAGCTGGGGTACAGCAAGTCCCTCATCGACAACTTCCTGATGGACGTGCAGGGGTCGGGTTTCGTCCACTACGGGGACGATGATCGCCTGCAATACCTGGGGTACAGCGGCAAGAATGGTCACGGTTACGTCAGCATTGGCCGGGTACTGATCGACAGAGGGGAGGTGGCCAAGGAGAAGATGTCCCTCAAGGCCATCAAGGAGTGGGCCAATGCCCAGCCGGAGGAGAGCGTCAAGGAGCTGGTGGAG
>NZ_CDBT01000037.1:1684-22293 GCF_000819765.1 Aeromonas bivalvium | reverse complement strand
GGTCAGCACCTCGTCGGCCGGGCCGGTGCAGATGCGCCAGATGCCGAAGCCCAGCCCGCACAGGTTGAGCAGGATCAGGATCAGATAGGGCCTGGAGACCGACAGATCCAGATACACCTCCTCCGTCATGCCCCCCTTGGCGGTGACGTTGAACTTGCCCTTGTGGGGGGCAAACAGCGCCACCGTGGTCGGCCTGGCTATGTACCAGGCCAGCACGGTCTCGTAGACCTCGCCCCAGAAGGAGTGGCGCACCTTGCCCTGCAGCCGGGAGTTGGTCAGGGCGCTGTGGAAGATGTGCGGCAGCATGTAGAGGGCGATGGCCGCCGCCGGGGCATAGATGATGTAGGCGTGCAGGATCAGGAAGGCGAGTGGCGCCGTCAGGAAGATGAGCCGCGGTATGCCCGACAGGAAGTGCAGCATGGCGTTGAAGTAGCAGAGCCGCTGCCCCAGATTGAGCCCCTTGCCAAACAGGGGGTTGTCCAGGCGCAGGATCTGCACCATGCCGCGCGCCCAGCGGATGCGCTGCCCTATGTGGGCGGAGAGGCTCTCGGTGGCCAGCCCCGCCGCCAGGGGAATGCGGATATAGGCGGAGGTGTAGCCAAGGCGGTGCAGCCGCAACGAGGTGTGGGCATCCTCGGTGACCGTCTCCACCGCGATGCCGCCGATTTCGTCCAGGGCAGAGCGCTTGATGACGGCGCAGGAGCCGCAGAAGAAGCTGGCGTCCCACATGTCGTTGCCATCCTGCACCAGGCCGTAGAACAGCGCTCCCTCGTTCGGCATCTTGCGAAACCGCTGCAGGTTGTGCTCGAACGGATCGGCGGAGAAGAAGTGATGGGGAGTCTGCACCACCCCCAGCCTGGGATCCCGGTAGAACCAGCCCACCGTCATCTGCAGGAAGGATCGGGTCGGCAGGTGATCGCAGTCGAAGATGGCGACCAGATCCCCGCTCGCCTGCCTGAGCGCGTAGTTGATGTTGCCGGCCTTGGCGTGCTCGTGGGTCGGCCGCGCCACATAGCGGATCCCCGCCTCTTCGGCGAAGGCACGAAACGATGCCCTGTCCCCGTCATCGAGCAGCCAGACGGTCAGCTTGTCGGCGGGCCAGTCGAGGGCCAGTCGAGGGCCAGGGCCGCATAGACTGTACCCTTGACGATGGCGAGATCCTCGTTGTAGGTGGGGATCATCAGATCCACGCTGGGCCACTGTGCCGGGTCCGCCGGCAAGGGCGCCGGGGGGCGATTCAGCGGCCAGGCCGTCTGCCAGTAGCCGAGCAGCAGCACTATCCAGGCATAGGTCTCGGCGGCCAGCAGCAAGAGGCCGCAGGTGAGGCTGACGGGATCGAACCAGTCCAGGGTAGAGGTGTAGCGCCACCAGATGTAGCGGCAGGAGACGGTGAGGGAGAGCACCATCATCATCAGCATGGGGTAGCGGCCCGGCACGGCGCGCAGGATGAAGGCCATCCCCATCAACATGATGACGAACACCAGCTGGGCCTCGAGGGTGAATGGCTGGGTGATGCAGAGCAGGGAGAGGGTGCCGGCCACCGCGCACAGCAGCACGCTCTTCCAGCGCGCCTCCCTGGGGGTGGCCCTGGCCGCCGCCAGCCCCTTCTCTTCCTGCCGGATCAGGAAGCGGCCGAGGGCCTGGGTGCCCCACTGCCAGGCACGCTGCCAGGAGGCGGGCCAGCGCAGGGGAATCGGCCTGGGGCGGCGCACTATGATCCAGAGACTCTGCAACAGGATGCGCAGGGGATCCCCGACCCGGGGCCGGGCCAGGTGGGGATAGAGTCCCTCTGCATGGCTCAGCACCCACTGCCAGCCATGGCGCTCCAGGGGAAACAGGGTCCAGGCCAGCAGCCACACCAGGGTCAGACCGGCGGATCCCAGCCGGGAGCCGCCCTGGCGGCGCAGCCCCTGGTAATGCCGGGAGCACCAGAGGCTCGCCGTCGGCGTCAACAGCCGGGCTAGCATGGGTCGTCGCCCCCGGCGCCCAGACACCAGCTGGCCAGGGAGGCCAGCTCGTGGGCGATCAGGCTGGTGGGGGCATAGCGGCCCACCGGCTGCTTGGCGGCCATGGCTTCGGCCATCGCCTCGTCCCGGTGCAGCCGCAGGCCGAGCAGGGGCAGGCCGGCCGCCTGCCAGAGATCCAGCAGATCCTGCTGCAGGGCCCGGCGGCTGCTGAACTGGGTCACCAGCAGTCGCTCCCCCGCCGCCCAGGCATGGCGATGGAGTCGCACATGGCAGTTGGCATCGGCATTGACTATGGTCAGCAGCCGGCAAGGGAGCGCGGGAACCAGCCCCACGGGCAGATCCAGCAGCACCAGATCATAACCATCGAGGGCCTGCAGCCACTCCCCTGCGGATGCCCCCGGCTGGCCGCCATGGGGCAGCAGATCCAGCCCCTCCTCATAGTGATAGAGTGCCGAGCGCCACTCCCGGGCCGGATCCGCCAGCCGGCTCCAGCCCCTGGCATCGGCATGGGGCAACCCCAGATGGATGCCAAGCAGGTTGTCATGGCACAGATCCACCGCCAGCACCCGGGCCCCCTGCTCCCGGGCCGCCAGCGCCAGGCCGGCGACGAGGGAGCTGGTGCCCACGCCGCCACGGATCCCTTGCAGGGCAACGCAATTCATTCAGGCCCCCTCATCTCCAGCTCCGCCAGCAGGGGGAAACGCTCGCGCAAGGCGACGAGCCGCTCCCTGAAGGCGATGTCCTGATAGGAGAGGCTCACGCCGAAGGCCTGCTGCACCATGGCCACGTCGCTCATCATGCCGCCTTCGACCGGCACACCGAAGGGGGTGGGCGTCACGGGTCGCCGTTCACTCTGCATCTCAGCCTCCGGTGTCATAGGGGATAGGGGACCCAGTCCCCCTCCCCCAGCTTGATGTGGTACTTGCCCTGATATTCGAGCACGACCGAGCCCTGGTTCTCCGAAACCGCAGGCGTCTCGGGCAACCCCTTGAGCAGCCCGTCCCAATCTATGGTGGCACTGCCGAAGGTGTTGCCACCGACCAGGCGCGAGATGAGCTCAGAGATGGCCAGGAAGCTGCTGGGGGTATCTATGGCCTTGGTCGCTCCATGGCCGCCCTTGGCACCGATCAGGGCAATCCCGACCGGCACCTGGGTGATGCTGGGACTGGGGATGTCCCGCAGACCGGCCATCTGCATCTTGTCGCCGGCGATGGCCGCCCCGTGCTCGGGCACCAGGATCACAGCCACCTTGCGACCAGACTGCTCCAGCGAGGTGAGGAACTGATCCAGTTGATCGAGCAGAGTCTGCAGTCTCGCCTTGTAGGGGGCTATCTTGCGGGTGGCCGCGTAGCGGTTGCCGTCGTGCAGGGCGATGAGGTTGAAGAAGGTCACATTGCGCTCCGCCTTGCTCTTCTGCCGCTCACTCAGCCAGCGGGCGAACAGGGCATCATCCCGATAGATGGGTTCCCCATCGAAGGAGGCGAGATCGTGGGGCATCCCCTCCTTGCTCATGAGGGGGACATCCAGGCTGGCATACTGCTGCAGATCCTTGAGGTAGTTGCCGAATGCCCCCGAGTGATCCATGGCGAGCTGCTTCTCGAACCCGAGCTGGGCCAGATTGTCGAACAGCAGGCACTGGCTGGGCGCTGTCGTGTAGAGCCCCTGGTGGCTGGTCTGTCCGCAACTGGCCCGCAGCAGCCGGATGGAGCTCGGGCCGCTGTAGGAGGTGGCCGAGTTGAAGTGCTTGAACATCAGGTCCAGGTGGCGACCTATGGGGTGAGCCATCAGGTCGCTGGCCGTCACGTCGCTCCAGGCCAGGGAGCAGATGTTGATGATGAGCACGTCGAAGGGGGCCGCATCCGCTGGCAACTGCTGCGGGAAATGCACGACCCTGTCCCGCTCCTGCGCGTAGAAGCTGTCGAGGTAGGCATTGAGATTCTGGTTGGTCGGCGGCGCGCTCTGATCCAGCTGCTCCGCCATGGATACCTGCTTGTCCTCAGGCTCAGCCGCCAGCTCGCTGCCTTTGTCGGTGCTGGCGACCCGGGTTGCCTGCGAAGCAAAGGGATCCCCCACCAGGGGCGAGAGCCACAGCCAGAGCAGGGCCAGCAGGATCCAGGGGGTGAAGCGCAGCCACTGGGCGATGAACAGATAGAGGGTCAGCATCACGAAGCCGGCGCCAACCATCTCCCAGTTGATGAAGCGGCCGAGCAGCTCAAGCCAGTAATCCAGGGTGAAGGAGAAGACCTGCGCCCCCTGGGCGCGAATGCTCTCCATGCCCGGCAGCCAGGTGTCGTGATAGAAGATCCCCACCCCGACCGGCAGTGCCAGCCAGTGCCGGATGCGCCGCAACCCCGTCCGGGGCAGTGGAAAGATCAGAAAGGCGGCAAATACCAGATTGATCAGGGGATGGAAATTGAGGTAACCCGCCCAGAGCAGGGCAAACTTGGCAAGGAAATAGATATTCCAGCCACCCAGGCCGTGCCAGTCCAGCCAGGGAGAAGAGGCATTAGAAACGTGTCGAGTCATCGGCGATGAGTCACCTGTTATCGTGGGGTCCCGCAACCGGGCCAAGGCACACTGCAATGTGTTGCCAGAAAATACTCAGCTTATTATGCAACTAATCATTTGCCCCAGCTGGCCCGGTATTAGATCCGGGTAGCCGGGTGACCGTCATGATGGAGTACTCTATGCACGACAATGTTATCCAAGTGACACTATAAAGGCATCCTCAACGACCAAAATGGGGGAGATTAATTTTATGACTGCCCTTTTCTACATGGATGACATCTCTCTCTTGTTACGACAATAACTGTCATTCTTGCCGCCATGCCGAACAGCTTGAGGCCACTTCCAGATTACGACATGATAACGACCCCGGCCCCGAGCCGACGAAACTGGACAGCCAACCTCAAGGACCCCCCATGTTTGAACACGTCGATGCCTATGCTGGCGACCCCATACTGACCCTGGTCGAGACCTTCCACAAAGACACCCGCGAGCAGAAGGTGAATCTGGGGATAGGTCTCTATTACGACGAGCAGGGCCGCATCCCGCTGCTGCCGTCGGTGCAGCAGGCAGAAGCCCAGCGTGCGGGCGCCCCGACGCCGCGTCCCTACCAGCCGATGGAGGGGGCAGCCAACTACCGCACCGCCGTGCAGCACCTGTTGTTTGGCGCCGACCATGAGGCGGTGAAAGCCGGTCGCATCGCCACCATCCAGACCATCGGCGGCTCAGGCGCCCTCAAGATCGGCGCCGATCTGCTCAAGCGCTACTTCCCGGACTCCGAGGTGTGGGTCAGCAACCCGACCTGGGACAACCACAAGGCCATGTTCGAGGGGGCCGGCATCAGGGTGCACGACTACCCCTACTACGACGCGGCAAGCGGCGGCGTGCAGTTCGACGCCATGATCGACTGCCTGAGCCAGTTGCCGGCCAGGAGCATAGTGCTGCTGCACCCCTGCTGTCACAACCCGACCGGGGTGGATCTCTCCCGCGCCCAGTGGGATCAGGTGATAGCGCTGGTGGTGGACAAGGGGCTCATTCCCTTTATGGACATCGCCTATCAGGGCTTCGGTGACGGGCTGGAAGAGGATGCCTACGCCATCCGCGCCATGGTGGCGGCGGGGGTCAGCTTCTTTGTCAGCAACTCGTTCTCCAAGAACCTCTCCTTCTACGGCGAGCGCTGCGGCGGTCTGTCCATCATCTGCCAGGATGCCGAAGAGGCGAGCCGGGTGCTGGGCCAGATGAAGGCCACGGTGCGCCGCAACTACTCCAGCCCCCCCACCCATGGCGGCCAGGTCGCCGCGGCCGTGATGAGCCAGCCCGAGCTGCACGCCCTGTGGGTCGAGGAAGTGGCCGAGATGCGCACCCGCATCAAGGCCATGCGCGAGAAGCTCTACCAGGTACTCAGTGCCAAGGTGCCGGGCCGCGACTTTGGCTACTTCATCAGCCAGCGCGGCATGTTCAGCTACACGGGACTGACTCCGAGCCAGGTGGATCGCCTGCGCGAAGAGTTCGCCGTCTACCTGGTGCAGTCGGGTCGCATGTGCGTGGCGGGCCTCAACAGCCGCAACGTGGAATACGTGGCCGACGCCTTCGCCGCCGTGCTCAAGGAGTGATACCCGCCCTCGCGGCCATCACGGACACAATAAGAGAGCCCCGCCCCGTGCGGGGCTCTCTCTTGCTGGCCTGGCAGCAGGGGGAACCGGGCCCGGGAGGGAAGCACGCCTCCTCCTGCTTTCCCGGCCAGGCTCTCAATCCGGACTCGCAATACGGGGGCTGGAATCCGCATTCTGGCATATCGTGCAACCATGGTGTCCATTGGCAGCAAAATACCTGCGGGTGGCGCCGTGCGTCCCGACATTGTCAGCATCTTATGTCGCCGTTATTAAATGAGCGGCATCACTTCCCCAATTTCCCCCCAGCCGCCAATCCCGAAGAAATGTAAATAAAGCAGGCGCCACTCAAATAAGTACCATAGTCACTGTTCTCATCGGCTATAAATCAATGTATTGATATGTAAAGAGCTTTTATATTCGGCAAATATCACGACGGTTAAGCATGGGGACAGGTAAATCAATTAAGAATGTCCCCCCTGAAGATTGCCGGTAGTTGATAACCCTCACCTCACTTCCATTACGAGAGCCTGATATGCAGCAATACGATACCAACCCCGAACTGGAACGGCGCTTGTTCAACAAGCTGCTGGATGTGCTGATCAAGGCAGGGCTGATCCTGGCCCTGGTCATCACCTGCTACGGCATCTTCTCTCCCTTCCTGACCCTGATGCTGTGGGCCCTGATCCTGGCCGTCACCCTCTACCCTGCCCATCAGAAACTGGCCGCCAGACTCGGCCAGAAACAGGGCCGCGCCGCCACCCTGCTGGTGTTGTGCGGCATCGTCCTGATCGTCTTGCCCACCATCTGGCTCACCAGCTCCCTGGCCGACACCATCACCGGGTTCATCCACGCCATGAAGGAAAACAGCCTGCAGATCCCCCTGCCGGCCGAGTCCGTGGCCAACTGGCCCGTCATCGGCAAGAAGGTCTATGGCATCTGGCATCAGGCCGCGACCGATCTGCCCGCCTTCATCCAGAGCATGCAACCCAAGATAGGCAACATCGCCAAGACGGCACTGGGCATGGTCGCCAGCATGGGCACCGGCATGCTCCAGTTCATCGTCTCCTTCGCGGTGGCCGGCATCATCATGACCTATGGCCTGCCCGGCCAGCAGAGTGCTCGCGCCATCTCCGCCCGCATCATGGGCGAGGATCGGGGTGACGAGTTCGCCACCCTCTGCACCGCCACCATACGTGCCGTGGCACAAGGGGTCATTGGGGTCGCCTTCATTCAGGCCATCATGCTCGGTCTGGTGATGGCGATTGCGGGGATCCCGGCGGCCGGCCTGCTCGCCCTGTTTGCCCTGATCCTCGGCATCGCCCAGATCCCGGCCGCCGTCATCTTCATCCCCTGCCTCATCTATATCTGGAGCAGCGGTGACTATGCCACGGCCCCCGCCATCGCCTATTCGGTGCTGCTGGTGATCTCCGGCCTGGCCGACAACGTGCTCAAGCCCCTGTTGCTCGGTCGCGGCGTCGATGCCCCCATGCCCATCATACTGCTGGGCGCCCTGGGCGGCATGGTCTCGAGCGGCATCCTCGGCATGTTCGTGGGGGCGACCCTGCTCGCCATCGGCTACCAGATCTTCATGGCCTGGGTCGCAGGCCACCACCTGACACCATTGGCTGGCAAGCCAGCCCAGCTGGACGACAGAACCGAGACGACAGACTCCGGCAATGCTTCCTGAACCTGCTGATGCCAGATCCCGCGCCGGCGGCCTGACCGTCGGCGTCGCCCTGCTGGGCTCCCTGCTGCTGAGTGCCTGCACCACCCTGGGGCCGGACTATGTCCAGCCCCCGGGGGGAGCCGTTGCCGACTGGCAGGGGGGCTCCCTCGAGCAGACCCGGGCCAGGGCCTCCGTCACTCGGCTCGACGAGTGGTGGACCCAGCTGGGGGACCCTGTGCTCGACGCCCTGGTGCAGGAGGCGCTGCACAACAACCACAACGTACGGACCGCCGGTCTGCGCATCCTGGAGGCGCGGGCACAGCTGGGTATCGCCGATGCCAGCCGCTATCCCCAGTTGCAGCAACTGAGCGGCAATGCCCTGGAAACGGGGCAGGTGCGGGACGGTCCCGATCCCCACTTCATCAGCTATGGTCTGGGTGCCAATCTCGGCTGGGAGATCGATTTCTGGGGCAAGTTCCAACGCAGCATAGAGGCGGCGGATGCCAGTTACTTTGCCACCCTGGCGCAATATGATGACATCCAGATCCTGATGGCGGCCCAGGTTGCCAGCCTCTACGTCAACATCCGGACCCTGGAATCCCGGCTGCAGATTTCCCGGGACAACGCCCGGCTGCAGGCACGCAGTCTGGAGATCACCGAGAAGCTGTTCAAAAGCGGCAACAGCGACGAGCTGGATGTGCAGCAAGCCAAGACCCAATATCTGAGTACGCTATCGGGCATTCCGACCCTGGAGGCCAGCCTGCGTCAGGGGCAAAATGCCCTGAGCACCCTGCTCGCCCGCGCCCCCGGCCCCCTGCCCGAGATGAAGGCCGGCACGGGCAGGATCCCCCATGCGACCCTGGCCCTGGCAGCCGAGCTGCCCGCCGACCTCGTCCGTCGTCGCCCCGACGTGCGCAGCGCGGAGCGGTTGATGGCGGCCCAGTCGGCCCTGATCGGCGTCAGCGAGGCCGAACTCTACCCCTCCCTCACCCTGCTGGGCTCGGTCGGCCTGTCGGCCAGTTCCCTCTCGAGCAACGCCACCACCCTGGACTGGGGGGTCGGGCCAAGTTTCAAGTGGAATCTGTTCGACCATGGCCTGCTCAGCAATGCCGTGCTGGTGCAGGATGCCCGCTTCCAGCAGCTCAAGGAGAACTATCTGAACACCCTGCTCGGTGCCGCACGCGAGATCGACGACGCCGCCATCGGCTTTGCCAAGAATGAGGAACAGATAACCCTGCTGGAACAGACGGAGCAGGCGGCCCGCCGCTCCCTCGACATCGCCAATATCCGTTATCGGGAAGGCATGGCAGACTTTCAGCGGGTGCTGGACTCCCAGCGCGCCCTGTTCAGCCAGCAGGAGCGTCTGGTCAGCAGCAGAGGCAGCGTGATGCTCAGCCTCATCTCCCTCTACAAGGCGATGGGCGGTGGCTGGCAACAGGGGCGGCACCGCCCCCTGCTCGATGATCAGAGCCGGCAAGAGATGCAATCACGCAGCGACTGGGGCCCTCTCTTGACCGATCCCCTGCCCCCTGCCGATGCCCCCTAATGTGATGACGAGACGACCATGAGCCAAGAGACCCCCCAGCCTGCAGCCACAGCGCCAGCTCCCAACCCACAGCCGGGCAAGGGGAGCCGCGTCGGCACCCTGATCCTGCTCGCCCTGCTCGGCCTGAGCCTCTTGTGGTACTTCAGTGCCGACCGCCTGACCCCCTACAGCTCCCAGGCCAGGGTCCAGGCCTTCGTGGTGCCTGTCGCCGCCCAGGTATCGGGCCAGGTGCAGAAGGTGCTGGTGAAGAACAATCAGGATGTGGCCCAGGGTCAACCCCTGTTCGAGATAGACCCCAGCCAGTATCAGATCGCCCTGCAGCGGGCCAAGTCCGACTACGACTCCGTGTTGCGCTCGGTCAATGCGGCGGGAGCCGGCGTCATTGCCGCCGAGGCCTCCCTGCAGGCCGCCAGGGCCAACCGCCTCAAGGCCGAGCAGGACGCCAGCCGCCAGGAGCGGCTCTACGCCGAGGATCCGGGGGCCATCTCGGTGCGCCGGCTCGAGGTCGCCCGGGCGACCCGGGTACAGGCCCAGAGTCAGGTGAAGGCGGCAGAGGCCAGCCTGACCCAGGCCAAGGAGGCCGCGGGCAACCGCGGCGATGACAACTCCCAGCTCATCAGCGCCCGATCCGCCATCGAGAAGGCCAGGCTGGATCTTGACAACACCCGGGTTCTGGCCCCATCCCGGGGGCTGGTGACCGACCTGCGCACCGACGTCGGCCAGTTCGCCTCGGCCGGGGCGCCCGCCATGACACTCATCGCCATCCACGACGTCTGGGTAAGCGCCGACATGACAGAGAACAACCTGGGCAACCTGGCTCCCGGCAATGAGGTGGCCATAGTGCTCGACGTCATGCCGGGCCGGGTGTTCAAGGGCAGGATCCGCAGCCTGGGCAACGGGGTCAGCTCCGGCTCCCAGAGCGCGGCAGGCAGCTTGCCTACGGTGCAGAACAGCCGGGACTGGCTGCGCCAGGCCCAGCGCTTCCCGGTTGCCATCGAGTTCGAGCAGGATGAGCTCAAGGATGTCCGGGGGATCCGGGTCGGTGGCCAGGCCGAGGTGCTGGTTTACAGCGGGGATAATTGGCTGATGAACGGCCTGGGGGCCGGTTTCATCAGGTTGATGAGCCTGCTCTCCTACTTCTATTGAGCGGCGAATCCATGCGAGACGGAGCGACACTCTGATGCACAGGGCCGACAAGGCGGTACTGCGCCTCACCCTGGGGTTGGGCCTCAGCGTCATGCTGACCTATGGCCTGGCCCTGCCCCTGCCCCATCTCAGCTGTCTGGTGGTGATACTGCTGCTGTGCAGACCGGGCCCGCCCCTGCCTCCCCTCAAGGGGCTGCTGATGGCTGGCGTCCTCATGCTGCTGATGGCGGGTGGCGTGCTGATGGTGCCCCTGCTCCAACACTATGGGGTCAGCGCCCTGCTGCTGATCGCCCTGGTGCTGTATGGTCTCTTCTATCTCGGTCTCAAGAATGGCAACCCTCTGCTGACCCTGCTGGTCATCATCTTCACTCTGATCCCGGTGGCCGGGGTGGCGGAACAGGCCCTCGCCTTCATGGTGATCAAGGCCCTGGCGAGCGGGGTCTTGCTGGGGGCCTTCATCGGTACCATTTCCCACCGCCTGTTCCCCGACGGGGAGCCCGTTGCCAAACCCGCCTATCTCAGCCCCGAGAATGCAAGCTGGGTGGCGCTGCGGGCCGTGATCATAGTGCTGCCCGTGCTGGTGCTGGCCCTGCAGGATCCCGCTCACTACCTGGCCGCCATCATGAAGACGGTGGCGCTCGGACAGCAGGCCTGCACCACCCAGGCCCGCCACGCCGGCAAGGAGCTGATAGGTTCGACCCTGGTGGGCGCCCTGGTGGCCGCCATCGCCTGGTCCGGGCTCGCCCTCTGGCCCAATCTGTGGATGCTGATGCTGTGGACCATGGCCGCCACCCTCTGGCTGGGCGTGCGGCTGTTTCGGATCAAGGCGAGCCGGGTCGCCCCTTCCTTCTGGAGCAACGCCCTGCTGACCATGATGATACTCCTGGGCCCGGCCATTCAGGACAGCGCCAATGGCAAGGATGTGCTGCAAGCCTCCCTGTTCAGGCTAGGCCTGTTCCTGCTGGTAGCCGGCTACGCCTGGGCTGCCATCTGGGCACTGGAACGCTGGCGGATGCGCCGGCCACACACATTTTCTGCCAACCATGAGACGACGCCATGATGTTGATGAATCTTCTGGTGGGCCTGCCCACCATGCTGGTCTGCCTCACCCTGCAAGCCGCCCTCACCTTTCGGGCGGTGCGCTTCTATATCAAGCAGGTGCACAACAACCCCAACCCGGGTCGGCTCGGCCGCGGAGTCGGCCCCCTGCTGGTGGTCATGGTGCTGCTGATGCTGGGCAACTTCGCCCAGATCATGCTCTGGGGTCTGCTGTTTCTCGGCCTGGGGGAGTTTGAACTGCTCTATGAAGCCGTCTACCACTCCGGGGTCAATTTCACCTCCCTCGGCTATGGCGACATAGTGATGAGCACTCACTGGAAACTGCTGGGCCCCCTTGAGGCTGCCAACGGCGTCCTGATGTTCGGCATGACGGGGGCGGCCCTGATGGCGGTACTGCAGGCGCTGATCAAGTCCCAGCTCGATGACAGGATGAACGGGCCAGCATGAAGCGCCCCGGCAGCAAACAAAACGGCAGGCCCAAGGCCTGCCGTTTTGCTGTCTGAATCGATCCCGTCAGGGGTGGATGACGATGGGGGTGCCAGGTTCGATGGCGTCCCACACCTCGTCCATGTCCTTGTTGAGCAAGGCGATGCAACCATTGGTCCAGTTGGACGGTTGCAGGCTGGAGCCGTTGCCGTTGCGCTGGCCATGGATCATGATCATGCCCCCCGGCCTGACCCCGAGCTCGTTGGCGGTCTTGATGTCGTCCAGGTTCGGGTAGTTGATGTGGATGGCCCGATAGAAGCTGGAATCACTCTTCTTGTAATCCAGGGTGTAGCGCCCCTCTGGGGTACGCTGATCCCCCTCCCGCTGCTTGTGACCCTTGGGCGCCGGCCCCAGGGCGATCCAGTAGCGTTTCAGCTCCTTGCCATCCTTCATCAGGCTCAGGCTGTAGGAGGACTTGTTCACGACCACCATGTCCGCGCTCATGCCCAGACTGGCGAAACTCAATGCGGGCCACAGGCCCAGTACACACAAGAATACGGCTCTCATTCCATCCCTCGACGAGCCTCTGAGCGGGCTCCTGATACAGGTCATCTGAATGCCACCCCTTGGCGGCGAGCGCCATGATATTGGATCGCCATCAATACTCAATATACCCAGCGAAACATATCTGGCGCCATACCGAGTCCATTTCCCACCCCCAGATTGGAAACCACAATCAAATCAGATGAGTAGCCAGCCCCCCCTCAGAGAGTCCGCCGCCGCACCAGCAGATGGATCCACTTGTTGTACCTGGCCCAGGTATGGATCAGCAGAAACAGCCCCAGGACCAGCGCCAGGAACAGCTGACCCAGAGCCAGCCAGTCGAGGGAGCCGATGAAGCTCACCTCGCTGCCACTGCCGAGGTAGTTGAACCAGGGCTGCAGCGCCAGCAGCAACCAGCCCCCCCAGGTCAGCAGCAGGATCAGCAGATCCCGCACCCTGTAGCGCCAGCTGCAACGGCCACCGTTGCGAATGATCATCTCGTTGGCAAACTTATTTCTTGTCACGGAAGGACTCTCCTCTGTCGGGGCTTTCCCAGACGGCCAGCTGGCCGCGGCGGCGCAGCACCGCCTTGGGCACGGCGACGATCACCGTCACCAGATTGAGCAACCAGTAAACCAGCGGATACCAGACGCACCAGATGAAGCTGCGGGCCATGCTCTTGTCATAGTGATGGTCGATGAAGATGCTGACCCCGAATTGCAGCAGGCAGATGCTGGTCATCAGGACCCCGGACCAGGCGAAGAAGTGCCCCTCCCCCAGGGCATGCAGATCCGGCGCGGCCAGCCAGATCAGCGCCAGCAGCACCATGGCATAGCACCAGAGCACGCTGGCCGCATATTCGAGCAGCAACAGCCAGAAGCGACGGTTGCGCCAGCGCAGCGCCTGGGGGCCATGGCGCAGCATCACCTCGGCCCCGCCCTGGGCCCAGCGCAGCCGCTGCTTGTAGAGGCCACGCACCGTCTCCGGCATCAGCACCCAGCACAAAGCCTGGGGCTGGTAATGAATGAGCCAACCCGCCAGCTGCAACTTCCAGCTGATGTCGATGTCCTCGGTCACCATGTCGGTGCTCCAGCCCCCCACCGCCTCCAGCGCCGAGCGGCGAAACGCCACCACTACCCCGGAGACGGTGAAGACGGTGCCGTAGATGCGCTGGGCCCGCTTGATGAGGCCAATGATGGAGCTGAACTCGCCGGTCTGGATCTTGCCGATGATGGTGGAGCGGGTACGCACCCTGGGATTGCCGGTGACGGCGCCGACCCTGGCGCTGTCGAGAAAGTGCTTCACCATCCAGGCCACGGCGTCATGGTCGAGCACCGCATCCCCGTCTATGCCCACCAGTATCTCCCCCTTGGCCACCTTGAGGCCGTTGTTGAGGGCCATCGCCTTGCCCTGATTGCGCTGATGGAGCACGCACAGGCGCGTATCCTGCGCCGCCAGCCTATCCAGCCGCGCGCCCGTGTCATCCCGGCTGCCGTCATTGATGGCCAGCACCTCGAAGTCGGGGTAACGCTGGCGCAGCAGGTGGCCTATGGTCTCCTCCACGTTGGCCCCCTCGTTGTAACAGGGCACCATCAGGGTCACCTTGGGATAGCGGGGCAGCACCAGGCCGCGCCTGGCCAGGGCCAGATCCCGCCGCTCCCACTGGAAGTAGTAATAGAGGCCGCCACACATCCACACCAGGGCCATCAGGCTGGGGTAGGCCAGGGTAAAGACAGCCACCCCGGAGAGAAAGTCGCTCACTGCGTCACCCCCGTCTGCGCCGCCGAGCCGGTGGGGGCCGATGGCAACTGGACAGCTCGTGGCTGGGTCTGCACCGAGAAGACAGGCTTGAGGACGGCGGGATCCGGCTGATTGCTCAGAAAATCATCCGGGTAGTAGCCGAAGTTGTTGACCCCCTCGCGCCGGATGATCTGCATCCAGCGCGCCAGCTCGGCATCCGGGATGGGTTGCCCGGTGCGCCAGTTGCGACTCTGCAGCTCGAACACCAGCCGCTCGGCCGGCACCTGCGCCAGCGCATCCACCGCCAGCTTGGCCAGCCACTGGTCGGGATTGTCCGCCTGCTCCATGTAGGGCATGGCCATCACGGCGGTGTAGTCATAGGCCTTGGCGAACGCCGACATGCTCTGGGCGAACCACTGCTGGGAGTGCGGCTCCGTCACCAGGGCCGCATAGATGTTGCGGGCTGTCTTGAGGCCGTCAGCGCCCCCCTGACGATAGCGGGCCGCGGCATCCCGCAGCGCCAGGGTAAAATCGATCAGCAGGTCGGTCTTTTGCTCCCCTTGCGCCTGCAGCGCATCCGGGGTGCGCGCCAGGGTCATGGGCCCCTCGTAGTCGCCGAGGAAGGCGTCGTCGTGAAACAGCAGGCCGTCGAACTTGGTGTAGAAGCCGAGATCCTCGTAGATATCCAGCACCCGCTGCCGGCTGTCTGGATCCCAGGGAGAGAGCCGCAGATACTGCCCCTCGGCGGGGGCGCCGGTACGGCTGTCGGTGACATAGGCGTGACCCGGCCCCAGGTCGTAGGCCAGCACCGGCATCCAGGCATACACCTTGACCCCGGCCCGGGTCTTGAGCTGCCAGGCCACCCGGTTGAAGAGATCCGCCTTGACCGGCATGTGACGATTGGGGAAGTAGAGCGCCTCCGCCACCCCGTCGCCGTTGTCATCGGCATAAGCCTGCAGGTAGACGGTGGTGATGCCGTAACCCTTGATCCGATCCAGCAGCAGATCGATGTTCTTGTTCATCTGGCGGGGATCCGGGTCGTAGACATAATCCAGATCCACGTGCACCAGTCGCTCCACCTGCCGCGTCCAGGTATTGCCCCCCATGATCTCGTCCAGGGTCTCCAGGCTGGTCTCCTCCTCCAGCAGGTAGCGGCGCACCCTGTCCCCGGCGTCGCTCACCCTGTTCGTCCCTTCGGCCAGGGTGAAGGTGTAGGGCATGCCGGCTGCACTGGCCAGATCCAGCGCCGTCTGGTTGAAGGCGCCGTAAGGCCAGACCAGGATCCGCGGTGCGCGGCCGGTCTGCGCCTTCAGCTGGCTGGCCGAGGCGTCGAGGTCGGCCTTGATCCGCGCCCGGTAGTCGGCCATGGTCTCGTAGCCCTGCTGGCTCCAGCCAGCCGTGGTCATCGCCGGCTGCACATTGCCCTGGGGATTGGCCAGCAACCCGTAATGGGAGGCGAAGGTGTGGGAGGCTATCTCCACCAGCCCGGACGCCTGCATCTCGCGGATCTGCGGCCAGCCGACAAAGTAGCTGCGCGGCAGCTTGTCATTGCCGTAGGGCACCATCTTGTCGTCAGGCACCTCCAGCCAGCTGCCCACCAGGGCGAAGACCGCCGGATAGCGGTAGAGCTTGAGCAGGGGATAGACTAGGCGGTAGAAGCTCTCGTAGCCATCGTCGAAGCTGAGCAGGATCGCCTTCTCCGGCAGTGGTGCCTTGCCCGCCTTGGCATCCAGGATCTGCTGGAAGCTGACCGGCTGATAGCCCTGCTGCCTGATCCAGTTGAAGTGGCGGATCAGGGTGTCGCGCCGTATGGTCTGGGGATAGAGCTTGAGGTTGGGGGTCAATTTCAGATCGACGATGTCGTGGTAGCAGAGCACCACATAATCATCGGGTTGCCGGGCCGCCTGGCCGAGGGACGGCAGCAGGGACAACAGCAGAAAGAGGGGCGCAAGCCAGCGTCTCATCACATGAAACTCCATTGCAGATTGGCGAAGATGAAATTTCCGAACTCGGGGTTGCCGTCGTAGATGGCCTGACGGCGGCCCAGGCCATAGCCCAGGCTGAGGGCGGGGGAGAGTATCCAGTCGTGGCGGTAGCTGAGCTGCCAGCCCTGATCGCCGCCATAGCCCTGCTGCCAGTAGCGATTGCCGCTCATGACCAGGCTCTGCTGCAGGGCGCGCCGCCCATCCAGCGGCAGCCGGTAGCGCCCCGCCAGCTCCAGCTCCAGGTTGCGGTCACTGAGCGGATTGAAGTAATCCGCCTCGACCGCCTCGTTGCGGGAGCTGGCTGCCCGCAGGGTGCCGTCGAACCACCAGCGATCCCGGCGCCAGAGATCCTGACGCAGCCAGCCGGAGGCGGTCAGCCGGCGGTTGCCATCCTCTATGTCCATCCGCTCCAGCCGCAGCCCGGCCTCCCGGGTCTCGTCCTGGCGCCAGCCAAGATCCAGCTGATATTGATCGGCGTAGTCACCCCGGGCCAGTGCCCGCAGCGGGGTATCGGCGCTGTTGAGATTGATGGCGGCGCCCAGGTTCCAGTGATCCCCCAGCCGCCAGTCGAGGCGGCTCCACAGATAGCCTCTGTCATTGAGCTCGCTGCCCACTCCCCCTTCCAGGGTGAGTTGCAGCGGATAGAAGGAGAGCTCGGCCCCGAGCCCGGTATAGGCGGCGCGCTCGGGCTGCCCGTCAAATTCGCCAAAGCCGCCCTGGCGCCGGACAAACAACCGATCGCCGCCGTCGCTGCGGGAGCTGTAGAGACGGCTGTCGTAGCGCCAGTCCCGGCTGGCCTGCACCGAGCCCCCTTCGTTGCGACCATGGCTCAGGTCGGCGACAAAGCGGGGGGCCTGCTCCAGCGCCAGGCGCTGCTGCAATGCCTGCCGATCCCGGGTCAGGTTGCCGAGGTCGCGCACCGCCTGCGCCGTGCCCCGCCACTCGCCCTTGTCGATCAAAGCGTTGAGGCGACCCGGCTCGGCCTGTTCGCTGCGCCCGGGGGGCAACCAGCGCATCGCCTCTCGGTAAGCCTGTTCGGCCCCATCGGGGTGGCCGCGCCAGCGGCGGATATCCCCCAGTTGCAGCCAGAGCCAGGGGTTGGCAGGCGCACTGTCCAGCCACCCTTCCAGTTGTCTCTGTGCCGCGTCCGCTTCACCACGCCAGGCCTGCAGCAGGGTGTTCAGCTGCAACACCTTCTCGTAGTCGTCGTTGGCCATGCGCATGTTGCCGGTAAAATCCCAGCGGGTCGGCGGCTCCTGCCAACCGGCCAGCAGCCCCTGGGCGGCGCCATAACGCTCGCCGTCCGAATAGGCGTAGAAGCGCTTCTCCAGCAGCGCCTTGTCCCTGGCTCGCGCCGGGGTCGCCAGCGCCTCGTAGAGATCGGACGCCTCATCCACCCGCCCCAGCCCGGCCAGGGCATCGGCGCGGGCCTCCAGCACATAGTCGGGCAACGGCCCCTCGGCCTGCAGCGCGGCAGACGCCTGTTCGGCCCGGGCAAACTCGCCGAGGGCCACCAGGGTCACCACCGCATCCCGGCGTGCACTGAGGTAGAGCTGGTGATCGCGAGGAGCCCGGGCCAGGATCCCCTCTTGCAAGGCCAGGGTGCGAGTCAGGGCATCGCGGGCCTGCGCCGGATCGGCAAGCCGGGGCGAGATCCGCAGCAGGTTGACCGCCTGGTAGTAATCGAGCCAGAGCCGGTCGACCGCGGTGAACAGCTCAGGATAACTGTCCATCAGATCCACGGCGGCGGGACCGGCCCCCAGGCTCACCGCCACCCGGTAGAGAGCCAGCACCTGCTCACCGTTGCCTGGTTCCAGCGCCAGCCACTGCTGGCGCGCCAGCAGCTCTCCCATGGGATCCTCGGCCCGGCGGGCGGCATAGATGCGGGCATCGAGGATGGCACGATCGCGGCCAAATCTGGTGTCATATTCCTCTGCGGTGCGGCGGGCCAGCTCCTGGTTGCCCTGATCGCTGGCGGTGAGAAACAGCCCGAGCCAGCCGTTGCGGTTGGCGGGATCACGCCCCTGCAGGATGCGGTAATAGCTGATCGCCAGGGGGTAGCGCCCCAGATCCCGGGCCGCCCTGGCCAGGGTTTCGAGGGAGTCATTGGAGATGGGTTTGAATTCGCACGGCTCACAGCTGGCCAGGGCCGCTGCACGATCCTGACGCCAGATCTGCACGGCGATGAGATCGTCGAGCACCCGGCCATCCCCGCTGCGCCGATAGAGGGCGTCGAGCCCGGCGGCAGCCTGGGCCAACTGCCCCTGGCGGGCCTGGATCACCCAGGCCTCCCTCTCCCGATCGAGGGAACCGGCCTGGGCCAGGCCAGGCAACAACACGAATAGATAAACAAAGCGATTCATTCGCAACATACACCCGGTTTCATAGCGAGACTCGCCGGCTGAGCAAACGGACACGCCCAGGGGCGACCGGCTCAGGGTGGCGATGATGCTCGGGAATTAAGGGTGAAAGGCGGGGCCCGCCCTTCGTATGTGCGGTCCAGCCGTCTCATGACATGAGACCTGCGACTTTCCGAACCCGACTCGCGTCGGGGGTGGCGAGAGGGCCGATTCTGGGTCTGACCGAGAAATAGTCAACGGCGACGCCAAGGGGAACGCAGACAAACCCGGGGGATGGGGCCAAGTAATTTCACGGCAGAAAAAATGGGCTAAGAAGGGAGCGGCAGCGGCCCCCATTGGATGGAGGCCGCCTCGTCACCGCCCACCGGTCGGTTGGGGTAGATTTTTTCCCTTATGAATTAACAAATTGCCCCATTCTCATCGCGACATCCGATGTCGCCACCGGGTCACAGCATGTCGGCCAGCCCCGGCAGTCCCGAAGCAAGTAAAGAGACCCCCTTTCCTCTCCACTGTGGATACCAGCCAGGAGCCGCAACGCCCCATAAAAAGAGCCCCTTTCGGGGCTCTTTTTATGGCTGTCATCACAGGGCTCAGGCCCGGGTCGGCTCGGCCCTCTGCTGCGCCTCCAGGCGCCGGATCCAGGCCTCGAAATCCGCCAGCATGCGGGCCTCGGATTCGCTGTTGTCGGCGATGAGCTCGGCCCCGTGCACCACCCGGATCTGGGCGTCGAGGGGCGTGCCTTCCCCAGCCGGTGGGCGCTGGTGCGCCGCCGCCATGCACGCCTGGGCCTGCTGCCACGCCTGCGCCACGCTCCGGTTGCACGCCTCTGCCAGCGCCGCCGCGCTGAAGCCCTCGCCGGTCAGGCTCCTGAGCGTCTCGTCGTGGGTCATGCCATTGCCCGGCCCCCAGTAGTGGGCGGCCAGATCCGGCCCGATGCGCGGGTTGTCGGTGAGGTAGCCGTCGCGCTTAAGGAAGTAGGCGCGGGTCTGCTCCACCGCCATCAGCGCCAGCAGGTAACCATGATAGGCGCAGGCCGACTCCTGATTCAGGAGGTGCGGAATGGCCAGCAGCGGGCGCGGGCTCTCCACCCCCAGGATCCGGTGCTCCCACTTGCGGGCCAGCGCCAGCACGGCGCCTGGGGTGCGTTCGCTCTCTGCCATGGCGTAGAGATCCCGCTCGAAATAGGCCACCAGGGCTATCTGGCGCTCGTTGAAGGCGCGAAATGGCTGGCGCGCCTCTATCATGGCCTGGATGAGCGCGTCGGGAATCGCCTCCCCCGCCCCGTTCCTGGCGTAGCGTTTGAGCCAGTCCGCGTCGTCCAGCAGGCTGTCGCAGAACATGGACTGGGTCTCGGCATAGGCCATGGAGGTGGGGGGAAACTCCTGGGAGAAACAGGGGGCATTGCCGGTGACGTTGGCAAAATGCGCCGCGTGACCCCCTTCGTGGAACAGGGTGTTGAGGCCGCTCCAGCCGCTGCCCACCTGGGCAGGATCCGCCAGACTGGTGAAATTGACCACAGCCGGGACCCACTCCCCCTCCTGCCAGAAGCTCGGCACCGGGCCGTGACAGAAACCGTTCTCGTATTTCCCCTCCCGGGTCAGCAGATCCAGGGTGAGGGTGGCACCGCGGTACTGGATGCCGAGGCGACGGAAGCTCTGGACCCAATCCTTCAGCGCCCGGGAGAAGGGCACGTAAGGATCGAGCTGGCGGGTCACGTCGCCACTCACGCTGTAGCGCAGGTTGTGGGGCAGCAGGGCCGCTTCCCCCTTGGCAGCCTTCAGCTCTTCCAGACTCTGGTGCAGCCGATCATCGGTGCGGGCGATGAAGTCGTCGAGAATGGCAAACAGCTGCGCCGGGCTCATCTGCTCGTTCTTGTGCACCTTGTAGTCGAAGTAGTCGCGATAACCCATGGCACGAGCGAAGCGGTTGCGCAGCGCCACCACCTCGAGAAAGCCGTTGTCGACCACCCACTGCTCCAGGGAGTGGAACATGGCGAGCGCGCTCTGGCGCACCGCCTCGTCCGCACTTGCGGCCAGCGCCGTGCTGGCGGCGG
>NZ_CDBT01000037.1:687-1446 GCF_000819765.1 Aeromonas bivalvium | reverse complement strand
CCAGCTCGTCCATCAGGGCGGCGGCGGCCGGATCTTCGATGACGTTGCACTCGAAGAAGGCAGCCCAGCCGGCCAGGCCGCGCCTCAGATCCGCCTCTTCGGCCTGGGCCTGCATCTGCCGCAGCACCGGCAGGCGGGCAGGATCGGCACAGAACGCCTTGTAGGCCTGTTCGGCGGCGGTGAAGCCGGCCTGATCGTCGCTGGTGCCCATGTAGGTGGACCAGAAGAGGTCCTCCTTGCGCCTGTGTACCTTCAGGTAGTCGGCGTTGAGCTGGTTCAAGTAATTCCTGGCAATGGAACTCATAAATTCCCTCTTGTGATGGGGTCCCCTCGGGGCGCCCACTTCCTTTTTTGGTGAAATGCCAACTCATTCACATTTCTTGCAAATAGAGTCGAACAATGATGCGCCGGGATGCGCCAGATCACGCTACCAAAAGCCAGGGTTGATGTCTGCTAGCTATACTGGCCGCCAAAAAACCCAAATGGATACTAGTTATCACAACCATATGAAAGTTAAATAAATATAAGCATGAAACAATCAAGGCCAGCTCGTTGACCGGCCATCACCAGACCCGCACGAGAGACAAGGAAAAGACTATGTTCAAGCTCGGTGATATCGCAGTGAGTCGCAAATTGATGCTGCTGCTCTCAGTGGCATTGCTCGGTTTCCTCGCACTGCTGCTCATCTCCGCCAGTGCCCTGCATCGCAACCTGATGAGCGAGCGGGAAGCCAGATTGCAGGCGGTGCTGGATCTGGCC
>NZ_CDBT01000037.1:0-425 GCF_000819765.1 Aeromonas bivalvium | reverse complement strand
CAGACCCTGGCCGCCACCCTCCCCGCCTCGGAAGCACAGGCCCAGGCCAAGGCCATGCTCGACAGCATGCGCTTCGATGGCGACAACTATCTGTTCGTGCTGGACGAAAACCGCCACGTGGTGGTGCATCCCGCCAAGCCCGAGCTGGTCGGACGGCCGATGGGCGAGCCCGGCGTCGCCGCCGAAGCCCATTGGCTGCGCATGGTGGATCTCGGCAAGGGCGGCCGGCAGGGTCGGCTGGAATACCAGTGGCGCTCTCCCACCGGGGAGACGGCCCAGAAGATGACCCTGGTGGCCGGCTATCAGCCCTGGGGCTGGATCCTGGGGTCCGGCCTCCTGCTGCAGGACATAGAAGCCACCATCTGGTCCCAGTATGAGCTGATGGGAGGGGCCACCCTGCTGGTGATCCTGCTGATGGGGCTGCT
>NZ_CDBT01000036.1 GCF_000819765.1 Aeromonas bivalvium | reverse complement strand
GCCCCAGGGTCACGGTCAGGATGGTCTTGCCGCCCGCATCCAGCAGGGTGATGACATTGCCGTTGACCTGATAGCTGGTCGGCTTGCCGCCGCTGGTGAGATTATCCAGGGCGGGCTGGCTTGCCTCGAAGTTGAGCGACACCAGGCGATCGCTGCCCACATTGACCGGCAACTGGCCATCCAGGGTCTGGCCAGAGGCCCCTTCCTGCAGGCTGATGCCGCTGTCGATGCCGAGGTTAGGATCGGCGGCATCGGTCACATGAATAACGGTGTCGCCTTTGCTGACGGTGCCATCGCTGTCGGTCACCTGCATGCCGACACTGATATCCAGCCTGTCGTTCGCACCGTGATCCAGGTTGGTGTGGGTCACCACCTGATAATCGAAATCCACCTTGGAGTGCGCCGCGATGCTACCGGGCACATTGGGCAGGGTCACACTCAGCACCAGGGTGCCGCTGGCGGTGACCGCCTGGAAGCCGTGGCCATTGCTGCCAGGCACCTCCTGCCAGGTGAGGGGCTCGCCGTTATGGGTGACGGGATTGCCGTTGATGTCCATGACCTGACCGGAGAGGACCAGGCGCACATCGACGATGGGATCCGAATAGGCCTGCACCGTCACCTTGCCCGTGATGAGCTGATCGTCGGCGGTCGCGCCACTGGCGGCGCCATCGAAGCGCCCCTCGCTCAGGGTCACGCTGTCGATGGTCACCCCGTTGACGATCGGCCTGACGCCCTCGCTGATGGTGATGTCCAGGGTGCCCGTGGTGCTGTCGTTGCTGCCACCCCCCTTGTCGCTGTCGATAATATCGAGCTTGAGGGGCAGACTCGTCTTGCCGTCACCGCCGCTCTGGTGCACCCCCTGATAGAGGGTCACCTTGTAGTCGAACGCGTTGCTGGCGGCGTTGTCGAGCTTGCCGCTGATCTCCACCTGCAGCACCTCGACCCGCACCCCGTTCACATCCACATAACCCTTGAGGATCTGGTTGCCCGGGATGGCGGGATCCCCGTCCACCAGTTCGTATTTCACCTGCTGACCCAGGGCCATCAGGGGGGGCTGGGAGGCCGGATCGGCGAACGAGACCTGGCTCACCCGGTCCGACCCCGCCTCCAGGGTAAAGTGTCCCGTTTCCGTCAGGCTGTTGCTGCCATCGAGGTGGCTCTCGCTCAAGTCCACCCCGCTGCCCGCCACGAAGCCCGGCGCATTGCCGTCCTTGATGGTGAGCGGCAAGTCGGTGGAGACCCTGTCCCCGTCCT
>NZ_CDBT01000035.1:63677-155825 GCF_000819765.1 Aeromonas bivalvium | reverse complement strand
CTCTGGGTATCAGCACCATTATTAAGTAGTAAAGCTTTTGCCTGACGGCAATAGCGCCGTGGAACCACCTGATCCCATGCCGAACTCAGAAGTGAAACGCGGTAGCGCCGATGGTAGTGTGGCATTCGCCATGCGAGAGTAGGACACTGTCAGGCACCTATTTAGAAGAGGCCTCCCATTCGGGAGGCCTTTTTGCTTTCTGCCCCCTAGCTCCTTCTCTCATTCTGGCTGCGTTATCCTCTTCTCTTTTCCACCCTGACCGGGTGGAGTAAGCTGAGCCCTTCTCACCCGGGCCATGCCCCTGCCTTCTCGCTTCATCCGGGATGAAGCGACTCTGATGGAGACTGTTTGTGCGCCTTGATCCCTTTACCTGCGTGCTGATCCTGGTGGTCACCCTGGCCTCTCTCTTTCCCTGTGAAGGTCAGATGGCCGTCTGGTTTGGGCTGCTGACCAAGCTGGCGGTGGCACTGCTCTTCTTCATGCACGGCGCCAAGCTGTCGCGCCAGAATCTGCTCTCTGGTCTGGGCCACTGGCGGCTGCATCTGGTGGTGATGGCCAGCACTTTCGTGCTGTTTCCCTTGTTGGGGCTTTTGCTCACGCCACTGGTTCCTCAATGGGTGAGTCCGGCCATTTATCTGGGTTTTCTCTATCTCTGCGCCTTGCCGGCAACGGTGCAGTCGGCGATTGCCTTTACCTCAATGGCCGGCGGCAATGTCTCGGCGGCGGTATGCAGTGCCTCGGCCTCCAGCATACTGGGTATCTTCCTTTCTCCCGTACTGGTGGGCCTGATGATCGATGTGCAGGGTGCCGAGGTGGACACCTGGCACTCCATCCAGGCCATCATGATGCAACTGATGCTGCCCTTCGTGGTGGGTCACCTTTCCCGCCCTCTGATCGGGCGTTGGGTCGACAGTCACAGGCCGCTCATCGGCAAGCTGGATCAGAGTTCCATCCTGTTGGTGGTCTATGTGGCCTTCAGCGAGGCCGTGGTGCAGGGGATCTGGCATCAGGTGGGTTGGTACGATCTCGCCAGCATAGTGCTGCTGAGTTGCGTATTACTGGCCCTGGTGCTGGGCTGGAACATCTGGATCAGTCGGCGTCTCGGCTTTTGCCGGGCAGACGAGATCACCATCGTCTTCTGCGGCTCCAAGAAGAGCCTGGCCAATGGGGTGCCCATGGCCAACGTCATGTTCCCGGCCGCCAGTGTCGGTGTCATGGTGTTGCCGCTGATGATCTTCCACCAGATCCAGCTGATGGTGTGTGCCGTGCTGGCCCGTCGCTACCGCGAGCAGGAGGCCGTGCTCCAGGTCTCGAGCCAGGAGGAGTAAGACGCCCGGATAAAAGAGAGGGAGGCCATGGGCCTCCCTCTTGCGTTTGCCGCCCGGTCAGCGTTTGCGCCAAACGGTGAGCTGGGCCACCGTGTGCTGGTGTTTGCGGGCCGTCTCGCGAATGACGAAGGGGATATCCCTGGGTGAGGCCAGCTCCTCGAACTCGGCCGCCAGCAGTCGCTGCAGTGCCTGGTAGGTGGTCAGGGCCTCGCCATTCTCCCGTACGCCCCCGAGCCAGTTGGCCTTGGGGGTGTAATCTTCCAGCCAGGTGTAGGGGCTGGTCAGCAGCAGCAGGCCGCCGCTGCGCAGGCGAGGGGCGATATCACGGAGGAAGCGGGCGGGCTCCCGCAACCGGTCGATCAGGTTGGAGGCGAGCACCAGATCGTAATGGTCGTATTTGGGTTTGAGGTTGCAGGCATCCCCCTGGCTGAAATGGATGCGCTCTGCCTGGGCTGGGCCCAGATCGTGCTGGGAGAGCCGCGCCTCGCAATACTCCATCAGGTCTCCCTCCAGCGTCATGGCGTAGCGGAAGCTGTCCTGTTTCGCGAGGCTGAGGGCGACATCGATGAAGCGGGCCGAGTAGTCCACCCCGTCCACATGCTGGAAGTGGCGAGCCAGCTCGAAGCTGGCGCGGCCGGTGGCACAGCCGATATCCAGCGCGCGCTGATGGTTCGGGCAAAGCTCGCAGGCGATCTCTGCCAGGGTCCTGGCGTAGTTGGGTACACCGAAGCGGGTTGGTCCGTACTGGAAATCGAGGTATTGCGCCACGAGCGCGTCGGTTTCGTAAGGGTTCACTGGCATGGTTTCCTGATGGCGGGATACCAGGTAGCGGAAGCCCGCATGCTGGAAAAAGTGGCGACGAAAGGCATAGCGGGATGATTTGAGCGCCTCGTTGCCGGTGGAGATCCAGCTTCCCCCCTTGATCAGGGTGTGCTTGCCGTCGAAGGTGGGGGTGGAGAAGTCATCGTAGAGGGGGTGCACCCGAAAGCCTTCGAAGCCATCGATGGCGCTACTGGTCCACTGCCAGACGTTGCCGACCAGATCGCAGAACTTGCCCTGGGGGAAGAGATCCACCGGGCAGGGAGAGGCGAAGCCGGCCAGGTTGATGTTGCCGGGCGCCCTGTGCCAGTCGGGCTGATCTCCCGGTACTCCTTCTCTGAGCAGAGCCCACTGGGCCTCGCTCGGCAGCTGGATGGGCAGTCCGGTCTGGGCCGACTTCCAGCGACAGAAGGCGGCGGCCTCGAGCTGGTTTACCTCGACGGGCCAGTCCCAGGGCATGGTCACGACCTCCGTCATCAGTCGCAGCTGCAACCGGTCTGGGTCGGCAGGGTCGCCGAGCCAGAAGCTGGGCATCTGGGCCCTGGCAAACTGGTTCCAGCCCCACCCCTCCTGATCCCACCAGGTTGGTGTCTGATAACCGCCATCCCGCACGAAGGCGAGATATTCAGCGTTGCTGACCAGCAGTCGGCTGGCCTGAAACGCCTCCAGCTCGATCCGGCGATGACCATATTCGTTGTCCCAGCCATAGGTATCGTCACGCTTGCCCAGCTCGACTGTGCCTCCCGACACCGGCAGCAGTGTATTGGCTGGCACCTCGTCTCGTTGGTGGCGCGCCTGCCGGCAGGGAGGCCAGTGAGGCTGCTCGCGTACCCAGGCCAGGGGCAGCTGGCGGATCAGCACGCTCGAGGTCTCGAGATGGATCCGCTCGTGCTCCACCCCCATCAGGATGACCCAGGCCGGGCTCTGCCAGTCGATGGGCAGGGTGATGGGCATGCGGGTGATGACCTCGATGACGCGGCTGCGCACCTTGGCGCGGTAGGCCCGCAAGCGCTCGACCGAGGGCCAGTCATAGTGCGCCTCGTCCAGGTCGTCCCAGCTCATCTCATCGACGCCGATGGCGACCATGGCCTCGATCTGGGGGTCGATGCGCTGGTCGATGAGGCGGGCGGCCAACAGCTTGTTGATGAAGAAGGCCGCTGTGTGGCCGTAGTAGAAGATGAGGGGGTGGCGCAGGGAGATGGCCTTGTTGAACCAGGCTCTGGGGTCGGCCAGGCAATCGAACAGGCTGTCGTAGAGATCGAAGGTCTGGCAGAAATAGCCGAGAAGTTCGCGGCGCTTGGCTTCCGGGTCCGTCCCGCTCAACAGCGGGGTGCGGGTCGGTTCGGGCAGCTCGCCGGCGGCGGTGCTGAGGCTGGCTGGGATCACGCTCTGACTCCTTGTCTGGATTGGCTACTCGAAAGAGAGCTATATACGTATCAGATGTCAGTAATGGGTCAATCGATTGAGCAAACTCACCACAGGGGTGGTGTCGGCCCTTGAGCATAGTCAATGGGTGACGGGGCCGGCGTCCACCCGGTCCCACCGAGCCGGACTCAGCTCAGCTCGGTAGGGTCGATATCCAGGCTCCAGCGCACCTTCCTGGTCTCGGGCCAGCCCTCCAGCTCCTGCACCGCCCAGTCAAGCAACTGGGCCAATGGCGCCCGGCTGGGCCCCTGCACCAGCAACTGCATGCGAAACTTCCCGGCCTTGCGCTCCATGAAGCCGCTGATGGGGCCCAGCACCTGCACCTGGGGATAGCGGGCGCTGCGCAGGGTATCGGCGAGACGGGCGAGAAACAGCTGCACCTCGTCCCGGCCGTTGGCCTCGGCACGGAACAGCCCCTGATGGCTGAACGGCGGCAGCCCCAGCAGGCGGCGCTCCTTGAGCGCGGTATCGGCGAAGTGGCCGTAGCCGTTCTGGGTCAGATCCTGCAGCAGGGCGTGTTCCGGATGGTGGCTCTGCAGCACCACCAGCCCCGGCTTGCTGGCGCGACCGGCCCGGCCCGCCACCTGGGTGTAGAGCTGGGCCAGTTTCTCGGCGGCGCGAAAATCGGCGGAAAACAGGGCGCCATCCACATCCAGCAGACCCACCAAGGTCACATCCGGGAAGTGGTGCCCCTTGGCCAGCATCTGGGTGCCAATCAGGATCTTGTACTTGCCTGCCTTGATGTCGCCGAGGTGGGTCTCCAGCTCCCCCTTGCGACGGGTGTTGTCCCGATCGATGCGCACCACCGGATATTGGGGGAAAACGGTCGTGAGCAGTTGTTCCAGCTGCTCGGTGCCGACCCCGGAGCCGATGAGCTCGCTGCTGCCGCACTCCGGGCAGTGGTGGGGCAGGGGACGCACGCTGTCGCAGTGGTGGCAGTGCAGCCGCCGTCCGGCCTGATGCCAGGTGTACCAGGCATCGCAGCGCTCGCAGGCGGCGCTCCAGCCGCACTGGTGGCAGATGAGGGCAGGGGCATAGCCACGGCGGTTGAGAAACAGCATCACCTGATTGCCCGCCGCCAGATGCTCCGCCATCAGCTGCTCCAGCTGGGGGGAGAGGCCGGCCTGCAGCCGCACGCTCTTGATATCCAGGATCACCTGGCGGGCGGTCTGGGCGTTGCCGGCACGCCGGGTCAGGCTGAGGTGGTGATACTTGCCGCTGCGGGCGTTGTGCAATGTCTCCAGGGACGGGGTCGCCGAGCCGAGCAGGATGGGGATGCCGGCGCGATGGGCCCGCATCACGGCGAGATCCCGCGCGTGGTAGCGAAAGCCGTCCTGCTGCTTGAAGGAGCCGTCGTGCTCCTCGTCGATGATGATGATGCCGAGGTTGTGAAACGGGGTGAACACCGCGGAGCGGGTACCGATCAGGATGGCGGCGCCGCCGTCGCGACAGGCCAGCCAGGCATCGAGCCGCTCCCTGTCGTTCATGGCGGAGTTCATGGCCACCACGGGCACGTTGAAGCGGCGCCGGAAGCGATTGATGGTCTGGGGGGTGAGTCCTATTTCCGGCACCATCACCAGGGCCTGCCTGCCCGCCTTGAGCAGGGGCTCGAGGATGCTCAGGTAGACCTCTGTCTTGCCGGAGCCGGTGATGCCGTCCAGCAGGAAGGCGCCGAATCTGTCGCTCTGGCTGGTGACGGCGGCCACCGCCAGCGCCTGCTCGCCGTTGAGACGCAGTCCCTCTCCCGGCTCAAAATGAGTGGCCCAGTCGCCGTCATGGCTCGGCTCCAGACTGCGCTTCTCCAGCAAGCCTTTCTTCTCCAGCGCGGTGAGGGTGGCGCTCGAAATTTCCTCCTGCTTGAGGGCAGACGGCGTCTGCGGCCCCTTGCGCAGCAGGGCGAGGGCCTGCTGCTGCTTGGCCGCCCGCTTGAGCTCGTTCAGATCCAGGGTCATGCCCGCCTCGGTGGCGAACCAGAACTCCAGCTCCCGGTAGGCGGCGGGCTCCCCCTTGCGCACCAGCACCGGCAGGGCGTGAGGCAGCACTTCCCCCAGCGGATGCTGGTAGTAGCTGGCACTCCAGGCCATCAGCGCCAGTATGTCGGGCCCGAGCACAGGAACCGTGTCGAGTACCCGCTTCAAGGGCTTCAATTTGGCGCGTGGCACCAGGCTCTCGGCCGGGTGATCCACCACCAGACCGACCAGTGTCTGGGGGCCGAACGGGATCTCGACCCGGCAGCCGGGAGCGGGCAGGGGGAGGGGTGAGAGATAATCGAAATGGCGGCGGAGGGGAACCGGCACTGCGACACGAACCAGATCAAGCGTTTGCGATGAATCCACCAAAGATTGCCTATTTTTTCTGCGAAGCCACTTGCCTGCCATCAGGCATTTCCTATATTATTCGCAGCCTTTGAAACTGTGTTCAACAATCGTGTGGTGTCCGACAGAAGATCGGATAGCGACACGGCCTGATAATTGAGGTTGTCCATGAAAGCTGGTATCCATCCCGAGTACGTAGCCATCACCGCCAAGTGCTCTTGCGGTAACGTCATCAACACTTTCTCTACCCTGGGTAAAGATCTGAACCTGGACGTGTGCTCCGCGTGCCACCCCTTCTATACCGGCAAGCAGAAAGAAGTGTCTAGCGGCGGCCGTGTAGACAAGTTCAACAAGCGTTTCGGTGGCCTGACTGCCAAGAAGTAATTCTACTTCTGACGAATTCTGAAAAAGGTGCCCATCGGGCACCTTTTTTGTTGCCCGGCGTTCTGTATCGGGCCGGATTGCCCTAAGGTGGGGGTTCAGCCAAGGGGAGAAGCACGCATGCGTACATGTCTGGTCATGGGGGCCGCCGGGTATATAGGTTCCCACCTGGTGCCCTATCTGCAGGAGGCGGGTCACAGGGTGATCGCCGGGGCGCGCCACCCCTGCCGCCTGCCCGCCGGGGTCGAGTTTCGCCTGGCCGATGTGCTCAAGCCAGACAGCCTGCCCGCAGCCCTGGCGGGAGTGGATACCGTCTTCTATCTGGTCCACGCCATGGGGGCAGGAGCCAACTTTCATCGCCTCGAGCAGCAGGGGGTGAAGAATTTCGCCGCCGCTGCCCGCGCCACCGGGGTACGACGCATCATCTATCTGGGTGCCATTCAGCCCAAGCAGTGCAACAGCCGTCACCTCAACTCCCGCCGCCACTGTGGCGAGCTGTTTCGCGCCTCCGGGGTGCCGACCGTGGAGCTGAGGTCTGGCATCATCATAGGCCCTGGCTCCGCCGCGTTCGAGGTGATGCGGGATCTGGTGTTCAACCTGCCCATGATGGTGACCCCCAAGTGGGTTCGCTCGCGCACTCCCCCCATCGCGCTGTCCAATCTGTTGCACTATCTGGGCGGGCTGGTGGATCTCAACGGGGTGGATGGCCAGGTGCTCAACGCCGTGGGTCCCGAGCTGCTCAGTTACCAGCAGCAGTTGCAGACGTTCGCCGCCCACATCGGCAAGCGCTGTCCCATCATCCCCATCCCCTTGCTGACGCCGCGCCTCTCCGCCTGGTGGTTGCAGTTTGCCACCTCTGTGCCCCAGCCCATTGCCAAGGCGCTGGTGGGGGGGCTCAAGCACGACATCCCGGCGGATGACGGTCCCTTGCGGGCCCTGCTGCCCCAGCACCTGCTCGGCTTCGACGAGGCGCTGACGGAGAGCCTGGCCCTGGAGCAGACGCTGGGTGCCGAGCAGCAGGGGGAGGAAACGCCCCTGGGGCTGCGCTGGCGCCATCCCGAGTATGGTTTCTATGACAGGGTCGCTTCTGGCAGCGCGCTCTCTCTGGCGCCGCCAGAGGCGCTCTGGCAGGTGCTGCAAGGACTGGGAGGAGAGCAGCGTTACTTCTACATGAACAGCCTCTGGGCCATCCGGGAGTGGATGGATGCCGCGGTGGGTGGCCCGGCCCTGACCCGGGGGCGCACCAATCCGGATCGCTTCGTGAAGGGGGACATGCTCGACTCCTGGCAGATCATCGGCGTCGAAGAGGGGCGCCGCCTGGCCTTGCTGTTCAACATGAGAGCGCCAGGCGTGGGGCGGCTCGAGTTCATCATGGCGCCGGAACCCTCAGGCCTGACCCGGATGACGATCAGGGCCCACTGGCATCCTCAGGGCGCCTGGGGACTGGCTTACTGGCTCGCCATGCTGCCGTTCCACCTCTTCATCTTCCAGGGGATGACGGAGGCGATCGCACGCCAGGGGGAGGCACTGGTCGGTATTCCTGTGATGGACTGAAACTACATATACCACCAAGGGGTTAGTTTTCGTCAGCACACAACTCTGTTGAGTG
This sequence comes from Aeromonas bivalvium, assembly GCF_000819765.1. Lineage (GTDB taxonomy): Bacteria > Pseudomonadota > Gammaproteobacteria > Enterobacterales > Aeromonadaceae > Aeromonas > Aeromonas bivalvium. The sequence goes on along the minus strand of NZ_CDBT01000035.1, from coordinate 147,948 downwards.
GCCGCTTAACAGCGAATTGGCGATATTTTCTGCTGGGAAAGCCCGGGGCTTTTCTTTATGATCCTAGCCCCTCGCCTCAGGCGAGCCACCCTTTCCCTACTTATTCAAATATTGCCTCGGGGTCCCCATGTCCGATCTGCGTCAGCAAGCGCTCGATTATCACGCCCAACCCATTCCCGGCAAGATTGCCATCGCCCTCACCAAGCCCGCCGAGACCGCCCGCGATCTGGCACTGGCCTACAGCCCTGGCGTGGCCGAACCGGTGCGCGAGATCGCCGCCAACCCGGATGATGCCTACCGTTACACCGGCAAGGGCAACCTGGTGGCCGTCATCTCCAACGGCACCGCCATCCTGGGGCTGGGCAACCTGGGGCCGCTGGCCTCCAAGCCGGTGATGGAGGGCAAGGCCCTGCTGTTCAAGCGCTTCGCCGGCATCGACGCCATCGACATCGAGGTGAAGCACGAGACCAGCGCCCAGTTCATCGACACGGTCGCGGCCATCGCCGACACCTTCGGGGGCATCAATCTGGAGGATATCAAGGCCCCCGAGTGCTTCGAGATTGAGCGGGCGCTGATCGAGCGCTGCGACATTCCCGTGTTCCACGATGACCAGCACGGTACTGCCATCGTCACCGCCGCCGGCCTGCTCAATGCCCTGGAAGTACAGGGCAAGCTGATCGGCGACAGCCGCATCGTCTGCATGGGGGCGGGGGCCGCCGCCACCGCCTGCATGGACCTGCTGATCACCTGCGGGGCCAAGCCGCACAACATCTTCATGCTGGACCGCCAGGGGGTGATCCACAGCGCTCGTACCGATCTCAACCAGTACAAGCAGCGTTTCGCCAACGACACCCCACTGCGCACCCTGATGGATGTCATCGACGGGGCCGACGTGTTCGTCGGCGTCTCCGGCCCGGACGTGCTGCCCGCCGAGGCGGTGGCCCTGATGGCCCCCAACCCGGTGATCTTCGCCTGCTCCAACCCGGACCCCGAGATCAAGCCCGCCCTGGCGCACTCGGTGCGCGGTGATCTCATCATGGGCACGGGTCGCTCCGATTATCCGAACCAGATCAACAACGTCATCTGCTTCCCCTTCATCTTCCGCGGTGCGCTGGATGCCCGTGCCAGCCGCATCAACGACGCCATGAAGGTGGCGGCGGTGGAGGCGATCCGCGCCCTGGTCAAGGAGCCGGTGCCGGCCGAGGTGCTGACCGCTGCCGGGGTGGAGACGCTGACCTTCGGCAAGGATTACGTCATTCCCAAGCCGATGGATGCCCGCCTGTTGCCCCGGGTGGCCCGCGCCGTGGCGCTGGCGGCGGTGGCATCCGGTGTGGCCCGCATCGCCCTGCCGGCAGACTATATGCAGGAGTGACAGGGCGGGGTCAGGGTGAGCGACACCCAGATCCGCCGCCAAACGGCATGAAAAAGGGGCCCCATCATGGGGCCCCTTCTCGTATGGGGACTCGGGCCGCTGGGCGTGTCAGCCCTTGCGACGCAGGTAGACACCCGCTTCCATGTGATGGGTCCAGGGGAACTGGTCGAACAGGGCGAGCCGTGCCACCTCGTGGGTCTGCCCCAGGGCCTGCATGTTGTCGATCAGGGTGTCCGGATTGCAGGAGATGTAGAGGATGTTGTCGTACTCCTGCACCAGGCGGACCGTGGCCTCATCCAGGCCGGCGCGGGGCGGATCGACGAAGATGGTGTTGCATTGGTAACCGGCGAGGTCTATTCCCTCCAGCCGGTTGAAGCTGCGCTCGCCGCGCATCGCCATGGTGAACTCCTCGGCGGACATGCGCAGTATGATGAGGTTGTCCACCCCGTTGGCGGCGATGTTGTACTGGGCCGAAGCCACGCTCGGCTTGGCGATCTCGGTGGCCAGCACCCTGCGAAAGTTCTGGGCCAGGGCGATGGAGAAGTTGCCGTTGCCGCAGTAAAGCTCGAGCAAGTCCCCTTCGCTACCTCGGGTCACGTCCAGGGCCCAGCCCAGCATCAGCTGGTTAATCTCGGCGTTGGGCTGGGTGAAGCTGTTCTCCACCTGCTGATAGATGAGCTCGCGCCCCTGTACCTTGAGGGTTTCGACCACGAACTCGTCCCCCAGGCAGATCTTCTGCTTGTGGGCGCGGCCAATGATGCGCACGTCGAAGCCCTGGGCCTGCAGGCTGGTTCTCAGTCCTTCGGCTGCGGCCTGCCAGTCGCCATCGAGACGGCGATGGTAGAGCAGGGTGATGACGAGCTGACCGGAGAGGGTGGAGAGATAGTCTATCTGGAACAGCTTGAAGCGCAGCGCCTTGACCGGCCGCAGTTCGTCCAGCAGGGGTTGCATCACCCGGTTGATCAGGGCGCTGGCGGCCGGGAACTGATCCACCCGGATACGCTGGCGGGTCTCCTGATCGAACATCACATGATAGAGATCGTCATCCTCGTGCCAGAGGCGGAACTCGGCGCGCATCCGGTAGTGCTCGGCGGGAGAGGCGTGAACCTCGATGGCGGGGGGATTGAAGCCGGCAAACAGGGCCTGAAGGCGCTGCGCCTTGGCCGCCAACTGGGCCTGATAGGCGGCCGGGGTTCGCTCGGATGGGGTCATGACATACCTCTGATGCACGCCGGCGGGGCCGGACAGAAACCTGGGGGTGACTCAAGGCCACCCAAAGGGGCCTGATTTTAAAAGTCAGGGGTAGATTGTCCAGTTTTTTATGGTCAAGAAGTCGCCAGTCAGGCCGATAAGCGGCTAACTGGAATTGCACGAGGAGCAGGGGATGCGGCTAGATGGCGTGGGGGCAGGTCAGCCCAAAGGGATGAAAGGGGAGGCGCGCAGCGACGAGGTGCGCCACGGCAGGGAGAGCGAGGCCGGGGGCAAGCCTGAGCGTGCGCGCGAGACTGGCGGCAAGGGGCTGGACGAGGAGGTGATCCTGAGCCGGGCGCCCCGCTGGGCCCAGGCCCTGGTACAGCAGGCGTTGCAGTTCCACCTGCAGCTCAACGGCAAGGGCTATCAGGCGCCCAGGGCCGAGCCGCCGGAGGAGATCACCCCGCAGACCCTGTTTGACTTCCAGGCGGTGGCGGACAATGTGCTGCAGTTCGTCAGCGGCCGCCTCGGCGCGGCGCGGGCCGACGGCAAGTCCGATGACCAATTGACCGAGATGATGGCCCAGGCCCGCAAGGGGGTGGAAATGGGCTTCGCCGACGCGCGCAAGCAGCTTGGCGACACGGCGACCGACAACGAGGACGTCAAGACCGGCATCGATCAGAGCTACAAGCTGATCCAGCAGGGGCTGGACGAGTTCGAGCAGACCTTCTTCGGCCAGGTGTCCGATCTGGACATGAAGTCGGCGGAGATGGCCAGTCGCCAGCAGGGGATCCTGGAAATAGAGACCAGGGAGGGGGACAAGGTGCTGCTGCGCTTCAATGACAGCTGGCAGCTCAAGTCACGGGAGCAGGGGGATGCGAGCCAGTTCAGCCTCAAGCTGAGCCAGAACTTCAGCTTCTCCCTCGAGGGGAACCTGGGGGATGCCGAGCTGGCGGCCATCGGCGATCTGGTCAAGGGGCTCGACTCGCTGGCAGACAGCTTCTTCCACGGCAAGCTGGATCAGAGCCTGGATGCCGGTCAGTTGCCCGGGCTGGATGACGGTCAGCTGGTGGCCTACTCCCTGCGCCTCAAGCAATCGAGTCGGCTGGGCCAGCATTATCAGGGCAACAGCGCCTTGCAGCAGAGCCTGGCGCCCCTGGCGGACTATCTGCCCAGGCTGGCCGACTGGCAGCAGCAGGCCGACGGCGTGCTGGCGCAGGGTCAGCAGCAGGCGCTGACCCCGGCCGTGCTGGCGGCGCGGGGCGATGACGGGGAACAAGGCGCCCGTTTCGCCGCCACCAACCGCCGTCTGCTCGATGCCTACCGTCTATTGGGAACGGTCTGAGCCCGGATGACCCCACCGTTGCCGGCTGGATATCTATCGTCTGCCTGGCACGGTAGCCGCCCTGCCTTTGCCGGTCGGGCGCGCCTGTTTGCCTGAGGCGCCCCCGGCTGGCACACTGCGACTTTCCCCGCGAGCGAGAACCCCATGGATCAGCAGCCCGAATCCGGCCCCGACGAGGCGCAGGCCAGCGCCCCTGCCGCGCGCCAGCGCAGCCACAAACGCCCGAAAGACATACGGGAGCTCTGCTACCCCTTCATCTACGAGACCCAGTTGCAGTGCGACTACGAGATAGCGACCGACGAGCTCTGCTGCCAGGTGGGGGTTGTCATGGCCATGCTGCCGGCGCCCCCCGGCGAGGGGGAGGCGGCCATCCTCGCCGATCTCGATACCCTGCAACGGCTCATCTACAACCTCAACGGCTCGGTACGCGGCAGGCTCGGCATCTTCGAGGCGGATCTGGACTGGCTCAAGGGGCGTTACGATCACTACAACGAGGCGAGCCGCGGCCGGGTGACCGGTTTCGTGCTGCCCCGAGGCCCCCAGCCGATCCCGGCCCTGCACCTGTGCCGCTGCGCCAGCAAGAAGGTGGTGCGCCTGCTGGTGCGCCTCGAGGAGAGCGGTGTCGGCTATGACCCCATACTGGCCCGGTTCGCCAACCTGCTGGCGAACTTCTTCTTCGTGCTCACCGTCTACCTCAAGCAGGCCTGGAATGTGCCCGAGGTCCCCTACGTCAGCATCAACTACTGATGGGTATGGCTAACATGGCTTTTTATGTTGATAAGTATCAAAGACAATGATGCAACTCGATTTTTCGGGAGATGCCAATGATTGAGTGGAGGAGGTCATCTTTATGATTCATCTCAGTGGCAGCTCATTCTTGATGCCGGGCAACCTGGCGTGGCGAACCCTGGCTGAATATGGCGAGGTGCAGGTAGCCCCCCATGGCCAGTGGTTGCAGGTCTTGATGAACCAGCCCGTCGATGCCGCTCCCCAGACCCACATCATTGTCTGGTTGTGGGAGGATCTGGTGCCCACCCGGACGCTGCTGGCATGGGGGCGCTTGCCGGAAGAGGAACAACAGCTGGCGGTGGCCGCCTTCGTGCAATCACTCTGCCAGCCTCTCTCGTTGCATCTGCAACGCCGCCCGCAGGACCATCTGCTGGTCGGGGCATGCAGCCATGCGCCGCTCTCCGTATACGGCCCGGTGCCAGGCGCGCTGGCTCTGCTGGCACGAGAATTCGAACGGCAGCTTGCCTGCCTGCGACAGCAACAGCCCGGTCTGGATGACCTGCACTTGCCACTCTGGCTGCAACAGCATGGCCGCCAGCACTGTTTCGATCGGCGCAACCTCTATCTGATGTCCTGCCCCTTCTCCATGGCCGGTCTGGCCAGTCTGGCGCAGTGGATGACCCCCTTGCTGCAGCGGTTGCAGCGAGCCGCCCACAAGGTGCTGGTGCTCGATTGTGACAACACCCTGTGGGGCGGCGTGGTTGGCGAAGACGGGGTCGGTGGCGTCCTGCTGGGGCAGGACGGGATGGGGCGACTCTACCAGGCCTTCCAGCAGGCGGCCTGTCATTGGCACGAACAGGGCATCATGCTGGCGCTCTGCTCCAAGAATCTGGCCGATGATGTGTGGCAACTGTTTGATGAACACCAGGGCATGGTGCTGGCCCGTCATCACATCGTTGCCGCCGACATCGGTTGGGGGCCCAAATCCCAGGGGCTGCGGCGACTGGCTGCACGGCTCAATGTCGGGCTGGACAGCCTGGTGTTCTGGGATGACAGCGAACTGGAGCGGGCCGAGGTGCGGGCCAACTGCCCCGAGGTGATGGTGGTCACCCCTCCGGCCGACCTCTGGACATGGCCGGATGCCCTGATGACGCTGCCAGCCCTGTGCAGTCGCCACCAGAGCCGGGATGACGGCCTGCGCCAGCGCTCCTATCAGGCGCAGGCTCAGGCAGAGGTGGAGCTCCGACAACTGGGGGATGAACACGCCTTCTTGCAGCTGCTGGCATTGCATGGTGGCTGGCAGCCGCTCTCCTCGGGCAATCAGTTGCGAGCCGAACAGCTCAGCCAGAAGACCAATCAGTTCAATCTTTCTGCCCGTCGCTATCAGGCGGCAGAGCTGGCCCGACTGGCTACCGAAGGGGGCGAGGTCTGGCTGGCCAGCTTGCGAGACAAGTTTGCCGATCATGGCATGACGGCCCTGCTGGTGGTACGCCCGCTCGATGACGGCAAGGTATTGCTGGATACCCTGGCCATCAGTTGCCGGGTGCTGGGGCGTGGCTTTGAGTACTGGCTGTTGGCACAACTGGCGAGCCGTTTGCTCGCGCAAGGAGTGACGGAGCTGGTCATCAGTCTGGTTGCCACGGAACGCAATCAGCCGGCACGGGATTTTCTGGCGACCCTGCCAACCCGGCCGATAACCACTCCAGCAGGATTGATACCGCTGGTGGATGAGGTGTTTCTCAGTCTGGATCTTCCTTCTCTTTCTCTCCCGTATTTGGAGTTTTACGCCAATGAATGAACTTATCGCGCTGGTACGCCAGCAGTTCCCCCAGGCCAGCATCAACGAGCAGTCAGCCCTCGGCAGTTTTCCCGAGTGGGATTCTCTGGGCCACTTCAACCTGCTGTTGCTGATCGAGCAACACTATGCCGTGCGTTTCGAACCGGATGAGTTGGCCGAGCTGAAAAGCCTGGATGACATCAGACAGGCTCTGCTTCGCAAAGGAGTCGCCGTGTGAAGCAGGCGCTCGAGCAGGTGCTGACCGAGCTGGGCCTCCCGAGAGGGGGGGCGCTGATGGTGCACTCGGATGCCATGGTGGTGGCCCAGTTTGCCGGCATGGGCAACGCGGCGGGCATCACCGCATTCTGGACATGCCTCGAGCAGTGGCTGGACGGTCATCTGCTGGTGCCGACCTTCAGCTACAGTCCGATGGCTGGAGAGTGCTTCGATCCTGCACTGACCCCGAGCAAGGTGGGGCTGATGACGGAGCTGTTCCGGCAGCGCGAAGGGGTGGTGCGCACGCGGGATCCCATTTTCAGCATGGCGATCAGCGGCCCTGAGGGGCCAGCGCTGGTGGCCAGGGAGTGTCACGACTGTTTCGGTCAGGAGAGCCCGTTCGGCTGGCTGGCGGAGCAGGACGGTTGGCTGCTGGGACTGGGTTGTCACCCTGACCGCATCACCTTCACCCACTACGTAGAGCAGCGGCTTGCCGTTGCCTACCGCTATCACAAGCTGTTCGAGGGGCAGGTGTGCGTTGACGGCACCTTGCGCGACTGGCAGGCCGACTATTATGTGCGCGATCTGACGCTGGCCAGCGAGATCGACCTTTCCCGTCTGGTGGCCGTGCTGCAGGAGCGGGGCGCCTGGCGCCAGGCGCTGTGCCAGCGGGTGCCGGTCTGGGCGGTATCGTGTCGCGATTTCATGCGGGCCGCCGATGACTTGCTGACGATGGCGCCATATGCCTTGATCCAGGCGGGAGGAGAACCCCATGCAGTTTGATCACATCGGACTGGTGGTGCCTGACTTGGCCAGCGGTGAGGCTTATTGCCGCGACGTGCTCGGGCTGAGCCACTTCTCGGTGGCGGTGGAAGACCCGCTGCAACGGGTCTGGGTTCAGTTCGTGCATGATGACCATGGCCTGTGTTACGAGCTGGTCGCCCCCGCAGGTGAGGAGAGCCCGGTGACCCAGGTGCTCAAGAGCCGGCGCAATGTGATCAATCATCTTGCCTATCGGGTGGCCAGTCTGCCGGAGAGCGCCGCCAGACTGCGTGAACAGCGTCACCTTCCCCTGGGGCCCAGCCAGCCTGCCATCGCCTTTGGTGGGTCTCATGTCCAGTTTTTTCTAAGCCCGCTGGGGCATATCGTCGAGTTGATTGAGGGAATCGTGTGATACCTGTGAATGACATTGGTTATCTGCCCGCAGACTGGAATGATCAGACTCAAATCGGTGAGCAATTGCATCGTTTGTTGACCCTGCTGTTTCCACTCAACCGCAGTTTGACGGGGGAGGGTGTAAGGCAAACATTGGCCCTGCTTCGTGAGCATTGTTTACCTGAACTGCAGATCCATGAAGTCGCCAGTGGCAGTCAATTTTTCGATTGGACCGTGCCGGATGAGTGGAATGTCAGAGCGGCCTACATCAAAGGTCCTGATGGACACAAGGTGGTTGACTTCAAGGATAACAACCTGCATCTGGTGGGTTATTCCGAGCCGGTGCGCTGTACTCTCTCCTTGGCAGAACTACAGGCACACTTGTATTCATTGCCTGAATTACCGGATGCCATCCCCTATGTCACTTCTTATTATCAGCGTCGCTGGGGCTTTTGTTTGCCCCATAAAGTACGAGAGGCGCTACCGGAGGGGCACTATGAGGTGGTGATCGATGCAACGTTGCAGCCAGGCTCACTGACTTATGCCGACTGGGTGTTGCCAGGAGAGAGCGAGCAGGAGATCTTGCTGTCCAGTTATATCTGTCACCCTTCAATGGCCAACAATGAACTGTCCGGTCCAGGGGTGGGGATATTCTTGATGGCTTGGCTCGCCTCGTTGCCTAGACGCCGTTATAGCTATCGATTGATGCTGGTGCCAGAGACGCTGGGGGCCATTGTCTATTTATCCCGCCATCTAGATCACTTAAAGCGCCATACCGTGGCCGGTTTCAACCTGACCTGCATGGGGGACGAGAGGTGTTACTCTTTCTTGCCCTCTCGGCAGGAAAACTCTCTGGCCGATCGCATTGCTCGCCATGTTTTGGGGCATACGGATCCTGATTACAGGGTTTATAGCTATCTTGATCGAGGCTCCAACGAGCGTCAGCTCTGTGCCCCTGGCATTGACTTGCCAATCACCACCATGATGCGCAGTAAATACGGCTGTTATGGTGAATATCACACCTCATTGGATGATCTGTCCCTGGTCACTCCGGTGGGTCTGGCGGGCAGCTTTTTGGCGTTGCGCCGAGCCATAGAGTGCCTGGAGTGGAATGAATGCTATCAAGTGACTGTGCTGGGTGAGCCCCAGCTAGGTAAGCGTGGTCTCTATCCGAATCTTTCAACCCGTGATTCAGGGGTGCAAGTACGGGACATGATGAATTTACTGGCGTATAGCGACGGCCATCTGACCCTGTTCGAGATTGCCGAGATCATTGATGTACCATTTTGGCGGGTAGCGCCCATCGCCAGATCTCTTGTGGACGCAGGATTGCTGCGTCGACACAGTTCGGTTTCTGAACATGGGCATTGAGAAAGCATTGATTTCGGGTGTATGGGGCAATGAGTATCCAGGTCCTCATATGGCAGAGCACTATCGAATATCAGTACCAGGGCGTGGCATGGAAAAACACGCCATCTATCCTGGTTATGCTGTGAGGAGAAAATAATGAAATGCCCATATTGTCATGGTGATAATACATTTGTTTTCCTTGAACGGAAAATGCCGACGATTTTATCTGCATATTCTGGTGATTTTCCCGTGAAGGTGGCAGAGCTGCAGGTCAGTGCTTGTCAGGATTGCCTGGTCGGCTTTGCATCGAAAAAATTATCCTCGGAAGAACTGACAGAAATATATGACAACTACTCATATATTTCCCCGTTGAATAACATTGGGGCAACCAAGTACGATGGAATGATTGGTACTATCATAAATCACTTCAGTGTTGATGATGAAATAATAGAGGTTGGCTGCTCAGAAGGGTATCTTCTGAAAAAGCTCACGGATATGGGTTTTTCAAATCTGACCGGTATTGAGCCTGGTCCTCAGGCCGATAGCGCAAAGGCATTAGGGCTCAACGTCATAAAAGGATATTTCGATGCCAGCCATGCCAAACATAAAGTTGATGGTTATTACCTGATGCATGTGTTCGAGCACTTTGAGGATCCTTTCTCAATCTTCAGTCTGATGTCGCGGACATTGAACGAGACAGGGAAAATTGTCATTGAAGTGCCTGACTTTGGCGGTTTCCATGTGCAACATCTGTTCTATTACAATGTCTATTTCATGCAGAGGTTGTCTCGTGACAACGGTTTAAAAATAATAGACTGTTGCATTGAGAATGACAGCCTGAGAGTGGTCTTTGCCAAGCATGAAAACACATTGTATCGTGAGTTCGATATGGAGTTTGATAAGGCGGGGTATATATCTGACTTGGCGAGAGTGAAACTTCATTGTGAGTCGTATCGTAACAGGGTGAATGATTTCCTTAGAGGGAAAGAAACGGTTTTCTGGTGGGGTGCTGGTTCTGCATCTGTCATACTTTTAAACGGTATTGATAGAGATATTCTGGATAATACCAGGATAATTGTTGTTGATGGCGATTTGAAAAAATCAAACCTTACCATTCCTGGCGTAAACTTGCATGTAAACTATTATGGCGACATTAAAGATACGCATATCAATAATCTGGTCGTAGCATCAAGTTTCTACAAGGAAATATTTGAGACAATGCATGGCTGCGGCATGACATATGACAATGTTGAAATATTCAGCGATGCCTGAAAGCTAACGGCAGAGAATGATATTGGTAGTTTATTCATGCACCCGGCACCGGCCTCAGCCCGGTGTCGTTTACGTTGTTTTTGCTCGAAAACCATCGTTCATCTGGCGTGGCCTCCGAGCCGCGCGCCCAGGCACTGATATGGCAACAGGGGCTCGATAAGCCCCCATGGTACATGGCTCAGCGAGTAACGGCGATTAAGCCGCTAAGAAACTGATAAATTTCATATTATTTCTTCATCACTCTCATCACTCTCATCACTCTCATCACATCGCCACGAGGATCAGCTCGACAGCAGCACCCGGGCCGAGTTGGCCGGGATGGTGAGTTGCACCTCCCCCTGCACCACCTCGAACTTGTCGCCGTTGAAGGCGTCGGTGAAGCGGCTGGCGGGGCTGGCGGTCTGCCACAGGGGCAGGCTGATGGTGCGGGGCTCCGTGGGGTGGCGGTTGCAGGCCACCACCACCTGATCGCTTTGCAGGGTGCGGGCGAACACATAGCTGTGAGCCCCGGCGTAGAGGGTCTGGGCGTCACCCCGGCGCAGGGAGGGGCGCTGGCGGCGGATCTGGGTGAGGCGGCGATAGTGCTCGTGCAGCACATGGTCCCAGGCCGTGCTGTCCCAGGGGAAGCAGCGGCGGCAGTCCGGGTCGTTGCCCCCTGACAGCCCCACCTCGTCGCCGTAGTAGATGCAGGGGGCGCCGATATAGGTGAGCAGCAGGGTGGCGGCCAGCATCATGCGTTGTCTGTCTTCTCCCAGCAGGTGCAGGAAGCGGGCCGTGTCATGGCTGTCCAGCAGGTTGAGCTGGGCCAGCTGGTTCTTGAACGGGATATGGGCCCGGGCCTGCTTGAGCCAGCCATCGAGCTCGGCGGCGCTGATCCGTATGGGGTGGTAGGCGATGTCCTGCCCCGCCAGGAAGGCGCGGATCGGGTGGGCGAAGCCATAGTAGTTCATGGCGCCATCCTCCTGATCCCCCTGCAACCACTGGCTCGCCTCGAAGAAGTGCTCGCCGAGCACATAGGCCTCCGGGTTCTCCTGCTTGAGGGTGTGGCGAATGGCGCGCACGTGACCAGGATTGCCCTCGGCGGTGCCCCGCTCTCCCAGCATGTGGATGACGTCGAAGCGCCAGCCGTCTATCTGGTAGGGCGGGCGCATCCAGTAACGCAATATGGCGTCCTCGGCGCGGTAGACGGCGTCCTGCACCTGTTCGCTGGCAAAGTCCAGCTTGGGCAGGCTGCGGATCCCCTTCCAGCTCACATAGTCCCCCTCCTGATCGAAGGTATAGAACTTGCGAAACGCCGAATCCGGATTGCCCATGGCCCCCCTGGGCGGGCAGAACCAGGGGTGCTGGGTCGAGGTGTGGTTGACCACGGCGTCCAGGATGATCTTCATGCCGCGCTGGCGCAGGTGGCGGGTCAGCTCGGCCAGTCGCTCGTTGCTGCCCAGATGGGGGTCCACCCGGTAGTAATCCTGGGTGTCGTACTTGTGATTGCTCGGCGAGGCGAAGATGGGGTTGAGGTAGAGCGCCGTTACCCCGAGGGATTGCAGATAGTGCAGTTTGCTGTCGATGCCGGCCAGGTCGCCGCCATAGAACTCGCTGCTGGCGGTGCCTTCCCCCTGCTGGCTGACCGGCTCGCCCCAGGCCTTGCTGATGACGGCCTTGCCGCCGTACTCGTACTCGTGATGGCGCACGCTCAGGGACGGGTCGCCATTGCAGAAGCGGTCGGGGAAGATCTGGTAGAACACCTGATCCTGTACCCAGGCCGGCGGCTGGTGACGGGTGTTGAAGCGAAAATGTTGCTCGCGGGGCGGCATGGCGGGGCTGATGCCGGCGCCGTGCAGCCACCACTGACCCTCATGGGTGAGGCACTTGAAGCAATAGAGTTGCAGATCCTGGCCCAGGGCCAGGGGCAGTCTGGCCTGCCAGATCCCCAGCCGCTCCCGGGTCGCCACCCGGGTCATGGCCAGCAGGTACTCCTCGTTGTCCGGCTCGTGGCGCAGCCAGACCTCGTGGATCCGGGCCCCCTCTTCGCAGAACAGGGTGAGTAGCAGGGAGTCGGACTCCTCCTGGAACCAGGGGGCCGCCTGAGGGTGAAACAGAAACGGGATATCTTGGGTCATGTCGTTCATTGGGTCAGGAGTTCGTCGAGGGGGTTGCCCTGCTCGTGAAGGGTCTCGAGTTGCGCGGCCAGCCGGCTGGTATCCAGTCCCAGGGGCTCGGCCAGGGGCATGGGGAAACGGGCTATGATGGTCTGGGCCGGAACCCCGGCATGCCAGGCGAAGGAGACGAAAACCGCCAGCCGGATCAGCACGGCATCCCGGCTGACGGGCTGGTGGGCCAGGGGATCGAGCTGCTGTGCGATGGCGGTGACGAAGGCGGGAGCCAGTTGCCAGCGTCGGGCCAGCTCGGCGCCAAGCTGGGCATAGTCGTAGCCCAGCATCTGGCGCTGGGCATCGACCCGGCTGGTCCCCTGCTGCACCGCCAGATGGATGAGTTCGGCCTCCTCGGGCAGGGTGCTCTGGATCAGCAGCTCGCCGATGTTGTGGATGAGGGCACAGGTGAAGGCGGTCTCGGGATCCATCTCCCTGGCGTGCTGGGCCAGGAGCCGTGCTATGGTGGCGACCCGGAAGGTCTCGGTCCAGAAGGCATGCTTGTCGAAGCTGGGAGGCGCCTTGAAGCTGCCAATGATGCCGGAAGCCACCACCAGGGAGCGCAACCGGTTGAAGCCGAGGCGGATCACCGCCTGTTCGATGGAGGTGATGTCATGGCCCCGACGCAGGGCGGCGGAGTTGGCCAGCCGCAGCACCTTGGCGCTGATCACCTGATCCATGGCGATCCGGGCGGCAATCTTGTCTATCTGGGCATTCTCGTCGCCGAAGCTCTGCATCAGCTCGTGAAGCAGCTGGGGTATGGTGGGCAGTTGCTTGATCTTGTCAAACAGGTGATCCATCGACATGGGGGCCGCCTCCGTTGCGTGCACTGCCCATATTGTGCCACAGGCAAGGGCCCTGTTCCTGTTTGTGGCGTCCCTTTCGTGGTCTTGGGGCGGTTTAGTAGACCCAGTCTCGCAACTTGTATTCCAAACGGTGCCGTTTTCCCTGCAGGATCAGCCGCTGGGTGTCTCCCGTCAGGGTGGCGCCCTGTTGCAGGGTGTCGAGCACCGCCTGCTCTATGGTGTCGAGGGGGGGCGGACAGGCCATGCTGGTGCTGCCCAGGTTGCTGACCTTGAGCCTGTCCCCCTTGAGGTGGCCCTGGCCGAAGTAGCGGTTGCATCCCGCGATGCCGTTGACGGTGAAGTGCTCGCCTATCTCGAAATCCGGTCGGTTGCGGGCAGGGAGCTCAATGAGCTCATCATCGAGTCTGTCCAGCACCCAGTGATGGTGCATCAGGTCCTGGCGGCTGAACTGGGGGGCCGAGCTGCAACCGCCAAGCAACAGCAGGGCGAGCACCAGCAGCAAAAATCTGTACATGGGAGGGCTCCGGTAGTGGGAGTCTCAAGGATAGCGTCGCCGGGCCCGGGGGGGCAGGGGCCGGGGGCGCCTCCCCGACCGCTTCTGTCGTCCCGGGGCCGTAGGGGAGTCGGCAGGGTCGGAATATGGGCCAATCCGGCGCCGATGGGGCCTGGTTCTCGGTCAATGACTGCCGGCCCGTGCCTTCCGGCCCATGACCTCGGGCAAAGAAAAGAGGCGGCGACCCTGGGTCACCGCCTCTTCTGGATGGGACTTCGGGGCGGATCAGCCGCGCGAGGCGCCAAACAGCCGTTCGGCATAACGGGCCAGACCCGAGGCGACCGAGCCGAAGTCATCGCCGCCGTCCACCGGCAGGTTGGGCAGCTTGTCCTTGATATAGGCCTTGATGAGGGGGGATCGGGCGCTGCCTCCCGTGATGAAGACGCGGTCAGGCGCCACCCCGGCGGCTTGGATGGCGTCATCCATCAGTTCTCCTATCTTCTCCAGCAGGGGGGCAGACGCCTGGGCCAGCTGATCGCGGTGCAGCTGGGCGTGCAGCCCGCGCTCCAGCTCGGTGAGCGGCTGCTGGCTGTGCTCCTGGTCCGAGAGCTGGATCTTGCCCTGCTCGGCACGCCAGACCAGCTGGTGGCTGAGCTTGTGGGCCCGCAGCCGGGCGAGGCGGGGCAGCTTGCTGTCGGGGGCGCTGTCGAGCTGCAGATCCTGCAGGGAGCGCGCCGTCTCCAGGCTGTAGAAGCGGCTCTGGGCGCTGACGTCGTTGATGGCGGCCGCATCCCAGAACAGGGGATGGGGCAGCGGCTTGCCGGTCTTGAGGGTCTCGTGCATGCCGAGCAGCGGCATCATGCCCTCGACGGTGAGGCGGATGTCGAAGTCGTTGCCGCCGATGCGCTGGCCACTGTGGCCGAGCAGATCGTCGTCACGCTCGAGCCGGTGACGATGGCTCGGCCCCATCCGCAGCATGGAGCAGTCCGTGGTACCACCGCCGATATCCACCACCAGCACCACGGCATCCTGGGTGAGGCGCGCCTCGAACTCGAAACCGGCCGCCACCGGTTCATAGAGAAACGCCACCTGCTCGAACCCGGCCAGACGGGCCGCCTCGCCGAGGATGGCGATGGCCTGGCGGTTGCTATCCTCCCCGGCCAGCCCCTGGAAGTTGACCGGGCGGCCGATCACGGCGCTGCGCACCGGCTGGCCGAGCTGCTGCTCCGCCTGCTGGCGCACATGCAGCATCATGGCACAGACGATGTCCTCGAACAGGGCGATCTGGGGCGGCTTGAGACCATAGGCGCCGAGGAAGGACTTGGGCGACTTGATGTAGTAACCCTCGTCCGGTGCCTCCAGATAACGGTCCAGGGCGGCGGCGCCGAAGCTGAGCTCGTCGATGAGCCCCTCGTCGCGCATCTGGCGACGCACCGACTGGGCACGCTGGACCATGGTGCCCCGCAGCTTGAGGTAGCCCTGCTGCTGGGCCGGGCAGAGGCCTTCGGCCAGCAGGCCGGCGATGGCATCCCGATGCGGGGCGTGCAGGGTGGAGGGCAGATAGTGGGAGGCGCCGAGGGGCAGCAGCCTGGGATTGCCCTGCTCCATCACGGCGACGGCGCAGTTGGATGTGCCGTAATCGAATCCGATAAACATGGGGGGCGGGCTCCTGTGCAAAAAGGGGCCGGACAGCCTAACGAATTGCGCCGACTCTCACAAGTCGGCGCAGGATATTGGAAACAGGCAGGAGGGGCGGTGCTGGCGGCGAAGCGGGCTCAGGACTCTACTTCGTTGTCGCTGCGTCCATCCTGACTGATAGCCTGAATGTTGCCCAGGGTGGTGTCGGCGATAGCGTGCAGGGCTTCGCGGGTCAGGAAGGCCTGGTGACCGGTGAACAGCACGTTGTGGCAGGCCGACAGGCGGCGGAACACGTCGTCTGTGATCACCTCGTTGGACTTGTCCTCGAAGAAGAGATCCTCCTCCTCCTCGTAGACGTCCAGCCCCAGGGCGCCGATGCGGGAGGTCTTGAGGGCCTCGATGGCGGCGTTGGCATCGAGCAGGCCGCCCCGGCTGGTGTTGATGATCATCACCCCGTCTTTCATCTTGGCGAAGGCCTCCTGGTTGAGCAGGTGGTAGTTCTCCTTGAACAGGGGGCAGTGCAGGCTGATGACGTCGGACTGACGCAGCAGGGTGTCGATGTCCACGTACTCGGCGCCGAGATCGATGGCCGCCTGGTTCGGGTAGGGGTCGCTCACCAGCAGGCGCATGCCGAAGCCCTTGAGGATGCGCAGGGTGGCGATCCCTATCTTGCCGGTGCCTATGATGCCGGCGGTACGGCCATACATGTTGAAGCCCACCAGCCCTTCCAGGGAGAAGTTGGCGTCACGGGTGCGCTGATAGGCCTTATGGATGCGGCGGTTGAGGGTCATCATCAGGCCGACTGCGTGCTCGGCGACGGCCTCGGGGGAGTAGGCGGGCACCCGTACCACTTTCAGCCCAAGCTCCCTGGCGGCCACCAGATCCACGTTGTTGTAACCGGCGCAGCGCAGGGCGATCACCTGGGTGCCGTGTTGGGCCAGCTCGGTCAGCACCTCCCGGTCGGCATCGTCGTTGACGAACAGGCACACCACGGGGAAGCCGTGGGCGAGACGGGCCGTCTTGGCCTCCAGCCGCACATCGAAAAATTCCAGGTCGAAGCCGTATTGCTCATTGGCCTGGTGAAAGTGTTCCTTGTCGTAACTCTTGGTACTGAATAGGGCAACGCGCATGGCGGTTCTCCAACAACGTGAGGGTTGTGGTTAATTTACAACAAGGCGGCGGGCGCGGCACCAGAAACCGGCGCCGGGCCGTCCCCGGGACGAACGGCGGGTCGCCTCAGGATAAGCATCGGCCAGACAAGGCGGGATGCCGGGGGCGGCGGCCCAGACTCACTCCAGCTCCACCGGCGGGCGGAAGGTCATCTCGTGCATCACCACGTCTTCCGGCAGGGTGAGCAGATGGACCAGGGTGCGCGCCACGCTGGCGGGCTGCATGTATTGCGGCCTGGCCTGGGGGCGAAAACCCGTGTCGGTGCCGCCCGGAAAGAGGGTGGTGACCCTGATGCCGTGGGGCTGGGCCTCTTTCATCATCACCTGGCTCAGGCCGGCGAGGCCCTGCTTCATGGCGGTGTAGATGCCCATGGTTTCGCTGCTGCGCTTGGCGACCGTACTCACCACGTTGATCAGGTAGCCACGGCCACGGGGCTGCATCGACTTGAGGGCCTCCCGGGCCAGCAGATAGGGGGCGCGCAGGTTGATGGCGTACTGCTGGTCGAACTCCTCCAGGCTGGTCTCCACTAGGGGAGCCTTGCGGCTGTTCATGCCGGCGTTGTTGACCAGCACGTCGATGGGGCCGAGGGCCTGCTCGGCACTGGCGTAGAGCGCGAGCAGGGCGGCGGGGTCGGCCAGATCCGCGGTCTCCCCCAGGCAGCCCGTCGCCTGCTTGAGGCGGGTTAGGGCCTCCTGATTGCGGCCGGTGGCAAACACCTGGTAGCCGAGCCGGGTCAGCTCCTCGACCAGGGCATACCCTATGCCGCTGGTGGCGCCGGTCACCAATATGGTCCGATACATATGCAACTTCCTTGATGTGAATGTGACAGGCCCGGCGGCTCAGCCCCAGGGCATGATGGGCACGGCACTGACCGCGCTCTTGTAGGATCCATCGATCAGCTTGGTGCTGTAGGTGAGGTAGACCAGGCTGCCCCGGCTCTTGTCAAGGAAGCGCACCACCTTCTGCTCCTTGAACACCAGGGAGGTGTTGACGTCGAACACCTCTTCCCCCTGCCTGAGCTTGTCCGGCACGGCGATGGGACCTGTCTGGTGACACGAGAGGGAGGCGTGGGAGGGGTCTTCGGCCAGGCCGAGGCCGCCCTTGACGCCCCCCGTCTTGGGGCGGGCCAGGTAGCAGGTGACGCCGGCGATGTCAGGATCGTCGAAGGCCTCTATCACTATCTTGTGGTTGGGGCCGAGCAACTTGAAGGCGGTGCTCACCTCGCCGATGGTGTCGGCCTTGGCGTGGACCAGGGCGGGCAGCAGCAGGGCGCAGCTCAGCAGGGGGGTCAGCAAACGCATGTCTCTCTCCTTGTCGGGGCGGATGAAGGGGGCGGCGCGCACCGTGAGCGGTGCGGGGCAAGGGACAGGGCGGCGCTGCCATGGCGCGGGTTGATCCCTTGTCGCCAGGGACTGGGCCTCATTGACCCTGCACGGGAGGATAGTCCCAGTAGTGGGCCGGAATGCTGCGCAGCAAGGGGGTCATGTCGGGGTTGGCCAGCTGTATGGTGGTGCGGCCAGCCAGGTTGGCGCTGGCCAGGGCGGAGCGGATGGCCGGACTCTCCCGGAAGAAGCGCAGGAAGCTGCCGTCGGCATAGGCGGACTCCAGGCCCCGGGTCAGCGCCTTGGCCAGCTTGGGGTGCTGGGGGCTGACGAAGAAGAACTCGGCGAAGGGGTAGCGGATCAGCAGGTGCTGCTCCACCACCAGGTTGGGATACTGGCTGGCGAGCTCCCGCTGCTCGGCGAAGATCTCCACCAGGCTGCGGGGGAAGAAGTCGAGCCGGCCGCCATCGTTCATCAGCCGAAACAGGTTGGTGAAGCGGGTCATGTAGGTGGGGATGCCCGCCTCCTGATAGACCCGGTTGTCGGCCCAGCCGATGCCCTGGGCGGCCCGCATCTTCCTGAGCTGCTCCAGGTTCGTTATCTGGCTGAACTTCTCCTGATCCTTCTCGTGGATGAAGGCGATCCGCAAGCCTTCGAGGCCGCGAAACAGCGGCACGGGCACGGGCAGCAGGGCCGACTCCAGGGCGCTGGAGGTTCCCATCCAGAACACATTGATCGTTTTGCCCTCCCGCAGCTGCTGTTGCAGGGTGAACTGGTTCAGATCCACATCGACCTGCTCTATCCTAAACGGTTGGCCAGCGTGGCGCAGGGCGAGATCCAGCAACTTGAGCTGGTAGTCGCCGTCCAGCTGATTGACGGGACGTTTGGGGATCTTGACCACGAGATCTTGCGCCTGCGCCAGCAAGGGCAGGCACAGACACAGGGTGATGAGCCATTTCACTGTGTGCACTCCTGAAGCAACCTGAAAACAGTCCGGAGTCTAACAGAATAACGGGTCATCGCCTCGTGCCAGGGCGGCGGCATGGACAAATCGGGAGGGAGTCGGGTGAGAATGGCCACATGGCCAGGCCCCCGGCTGGCAGCCGGGAGCCTCGCTCGCATCAGGCGACGCGGCGGAACACGTGAGTATCGTTGAACTCCTTGGTGCTCTGGCACTCGAGGCAGTAACGGGACTCCGGGCGAGCCTGCAGACGCTTGAGGGCGATCTGCTCGCCACAGGACTCGCAATAGCCGAAGTCACCTTCGTTGATGCGGCGCAGCGCCGCCCTCAGCTTGCGCAGGTGCAGCTTGTCGTGCTCGATGCGATTGAGTTCCAGGCGGCGGGCCTCTTCGATGCTGGCCCGGTCAATTTCATCGGCCATCTCGTTGGTATCGGTGGCGATGGCCTGGCTGGCCTGGGAGTTGAGGCGCTCTTCGAGCTCGGCGATGTGCCCCTCTATCTGTCCCGTGTAGTAGGCCAGTTGGTCTTCTGTCATGAAATCACACATAAGGTTTACCAGTCAGTTTACTAACCCAATTTTCCGTAGTTATGGGGGCGGTCTGCATCCAGTCCAAGCCCTGTGTCCTCGATTTGCCGCAGATGGTGACGAAAAGCGTGCAAATCAGGGCGGGCCTTGTACCAAAAAAACGCCAGCAAGCAAAGCACAGTGCGCGAAGAGTGTGCGCCCTTGCAAATAATCGGCGGGGAGAAGACGGGTTCTGACTGAGGATGGCGGGCTGCGACGAGCCGCGTCGGCGGGGAGATGTGCCCCTGCCTGTTCCTGGTAGGGTGTTTAGTATTTTGTATCGATATGGCCGTTATTCAGACAATGACTTGTGCTTTTTTAAACAGAGCACCTTGACAGGCGCCACAACGGCGGGCTTTTATGGAGGCGGACATTACATATCTGCAACAGGGGTGTTCCATATATTAGACACTCCTGCCAACGGCAACCGTCAAGTCGGGGTTTAACATGGACAGTATCAAGGGTTGGATGGATGCCAACCGCATCACGGAAGTGGAGTGCCTGATCCCGGATTTCACCGGCAACGCCCGGGGAAAGATCATTCCGGCCAGCAAGTTTCTGCGTGAGGGGGGCATGCGCCTGCCCGAAGTCATCTTCATCCAGACCGTCACCGGCGACTACCCGGACGACGACAGCATGATAGATCCGCTGGAGCGGGACATGCATCTCTTCCCCGACCCCAACACCATTCGCTTCGTGCCCTGGGCGCTGGAGCCCACCGCCCAGGTGATCCACGACTGCTTTGACACCAGCGGCAACCTGATCGACATAGCGCCGCGCTCCGTGCTGCGCCGGGTGCTCTCCTGCTTCGACAAGCAGGGCTGGAAGCCGGTGGTGGCCCCCGAACTGGAGTTCTACCTGGTCAAGCGCAACGAGGATGCCGACTATCCCCTGGTGCCCCCCATTGGCCGCAACGGCCGCCCGGAGACGGCGCGCCAGTCGTTCAGCATAGATGCGGTCAACGAATTCGACCCCATCTTCGAAGACATGTACGACTACTGCGAGGCCCAGAACCTGGAGGTGGATACCCTGGTGCACGAGTCCGGCGCCGCCCAGATGGAGATCAACTTCCTGCACGGGGACGCCATCGATCTCGCCGATCAGGTGTTCCTGTTCAAGCGCACCATGCGCGAGGCCGCCCATCGTCACGGCATCTACGCCACCTTCATGGCCAAGCCCATGAGCGACGAGCCGGGCTCCGCCATGCACATCCATCAGAGCCTGGTGGATGGAGAGGGGCGCAACCTGTTTGGCACCGAGGATGGCGGACACACCGAGCTCTTCCTGCATTTCATCGCCGGCTTGCAGAAATACACCCCGGCGGTGACGGCCCTGCTGGCACCGAACGTCAACTCCTATCGCCGTCTCACCTTCGGCGAGAGCGCCCCGCGCAACGTGCAGTGGGGGGTGGAGAACCGCACCTGCGGCCTGCGGGTGCCCTATTCCGATGCCAACGCGCGCCGGGTCGAGAACCGCTTCGCCGGGGCCGACGCCAACCCTTATCTGGCCCTGGCCGCCACCCTGGCCTGCGGCTATCTCGGCATCCAGGAGCGGCTGCAGCCCCTGCCCGAGATGAAGACCAGCGCCTATGACCTGCCCTACAGCCTGCCCCGCACCCTGGAGGAGGCCCTGAGCCACCTGGAACAGTGCGACCCCATCAAGGAGATGCTGGGGGAGCGTTTCGTCCAGGCTTTCGTCGCGGTCAAGCGCAAGGAGTACGAGACCTACTTCGGGGTGATCAGCCGCTGGGAGCGAGAGTTCCTGCTGCTGAACGTCTGACCCTGCTTTGGGGGAAGCCGCGGCTTCCCCTGCTCATATCGAAGGAACCGAGGAGCATTTCATGTCCAATACCAGGGAGTGGCAGCAACAGGATGCCAGCCACCATCTACACCCTTTCACCCATTTTCAGGCCCTGAACCAGAAGGGCAGCCGCATCATCACCGGGGCGCAGGGGGTCTATCTCGAAGACTCCGAAGGGCGCAAGATCCTCGACGGCATGGCGGGCCTGTGGTGCGTCAACCTGGGGTATGGCCGCCAGGAGCTGGTGGACGCCGCCACCCGCCAGATGCAGCAGCTGCCCTATTACAACCTCTTCTTCCAGACCAGCCACCCGCCCGCGGCGCAGCTCGCCACCCTGCTGGCCGAGGTGACGCCACCCCACCTCAACCATGTCTTCTTCACCGGCTCGGGCTCGGAGTGCAACGATACCGTGCTGCGCATGGTGCGCCACTACTGGGCCTGCCAGGGGCAGCCGGACAAGCAGGTGATCATCAGCCGCCACAACGCCTATCACGGCTCGACGGTGGCGGGAGCCAGCCTGGGGGGCATGAAGGGGATGCACGCCCAGGGCGGCTTGCCGATCCCGGGCATAGAGCACATCGATCAGCCCTATCACTTCGGTGAGGGTCAGGGGATGAGCCCCCACGAGTTCGGGCTGGCGCGAGCCCGCCAGCTGGAGGAGAAGATCCTGGCGCTGGGGGTGGACAAGGTGGCAGCCTTCATCGGCGAACCCATCCAGGGGGCCGGCGGCGTCATCATTCCTCCCGACAGCTACTGGCCCGAGATCCAGCGCATCTGTGACAAGTACGGCATCCTGCTCATCGCCGACGAGGTGATTTGCGGTTTCGGCCGTACCGGCCACTGGTTTGCCAGCGAAGGGTTTGGCATCAAACCGGATCTCATGTGCCTGGCCAAGGGGATCACCTCAGGCTATCTGCCGATGGGAGCCGTCATGGTGGGTGACAGGGTTGCCGAGGTGCTGATCGAGCAGGGCGGCGAGTTCAACCACGGCTTCACCTACTCCGGCCATCCGGTCGCCTGCGCCGTGGCCATCGCCAACATTACCCTTATGCAAAACGAGAGCATAGTTAAGCGAGTGCATGATAATATCGGCCCCTATTTGCAGCGGCGCTGGCGCGAGTTGGCCGATCATCCCATCGTCGGGGAAACCCGGGGCAAGGGCTTGGTGGCCGCGCTGGAAATAGTGCAGGACAAGGGGACGAATACCCGCTTCCCGGCCTCGGCCAATGCGGGGATGACCTGTCGAGAGTTCTGCTTTAACAATGGCTTGGTGATGAGAGCAGTCGGCGATACCATGATCATATCGCCCCCCTTGGTCATCACCGAGGAACAGGTTGATGAATTGATCGATCTGGCCAGGCGCAGTCTGGATCTGACGGCGGAAGCGCTGGCAGGCTAGGAGGCACCTGGCCCGATGGTCGTGCGCATACATTTGCTTAGGAGACAAGGATGATGTCTTTCAAAACGGGAATGCTGGCCGCGTCCATGGCGCTGGGGATGTTCAGTGCCGGGGCCATGGCCGATGACCAGGTTCTGCACGTCTATAACTGGAGCGACTATATCGCGCCGGATACGCTGGAGAACTTCCAGAAGGAGACCGGCATCAAGGTCGTCTATGACGTGTTCGACAGTAACGAAGTGCTGGAAGCCAAGTTGCTGGCGGGCAGTTCGGGTTATGACATAGTGGTGCCGTCCAACCCCTTCCTGGCCAAGCAGATCAAGGCGGGCGTGTTCCAGAAGCTGGACAAGGCCAAGCTGACGAACTGGCAGCACCTGGATGCCTCCCTGCTCAAGGCGCTCGAACCGAGCGATCCGGGCAACCAGTACTCCATTCCCTACCTGTGGGGCACCATCGGCTATGCCTACAACATCGACAAGGTGAAGGCGGCCCTGGGGGCGGATGCGCCGGTCGATTCCTGGGATCTGGTGTTCAAGCCCGAGAACATGGCCAAGCTGAAAGAGTGCGGTGTCTCCTTCCTGGATTCACCGACCGAGATGCTGCCGGCCGCCCTGAAATACCTGGGCTTTCAGCCAGACAGTCAGGATCCGAAGGAGCTGAAGCAGGCCGAGGCGCTGTTCCTCTCCATTCGCCCCTACACCGCCTACTTCCACTCCTCCAAGTACATCTCGGATCTGGCCAACGGCAACATCTGTGTGGCCGTCGGCTACTCGGGTGACCTGCAGCAATCCAAGGCGCGGGCGGTGGAAGCCAACAATGGCGTGAAGCTGACCTACACCATCCCGAAAGAGGGGGCAGGCAGCTTCTTCGACATGATCGCCATCCCGGCGGATGCCAAGAATACCGAGGCCGCCCACACCTTCATCGACTATCTGATGAAGCCGGAAGTGATCGCCAACATCACCAACTTTGTGCAGTTCCCGAACGGCAACAAGGCGGCGACGCCACTGGTGGACGAGGCCATCCGCACCGATCCGGGCATCTACCCGAGTGACGAGACCCTGGCGAAGATCTACACCTTCCCGGATCTGCCGGCCAAGGTACAGCGCGTGATGACCCGCAGCTGGACCAAGATCAAATCCGGCAAGTAACCGCAATACCCCTCCCGGTCCGCCGTTTGGCCGGGAGGGCACCCACGGGAGTGGGCAGACATAGACGCCGTATGGATGCGGAATCTCAATTTCCAAGGACATAAAGGAGTTAAGACGTGCATATTTCCAAGATGATAACCATGACCCTGACGCTGGGGTTGGCGAACGCGGCACTGGCCCAGCCGGTGGTGCATTTTTACAACTGGTCTGACTATATAGGTGAGACCACCCTCAGTGACTTCCAGAAGGCGACCGGCATCGATACCGTCTATGACGTGTTCGATTCCAACGAGACCCTGGAAGGCAAGCTGCTGACAGGGCGCACCGGTTACGACCTGGTGGTGCCGTCCAACAACTTTCTCGCCAAGCAGATCAAGGCGGGGGCTTTCCAGAAGCTGGACAAGTCCCAGTTGCCCAACATGGTCAACCTGGAGCCGACCCTGATGCGTCAGCTCGACAAGGTGGATCCGGGCCACCAGTACGCCATCCCTTATCTGTGGGGCACCAATGGCATCGGCTATAACGTCGACAAGGTAAAGCAGGTGCTGGGGGTCGACAAGATAGACTCCTGGGCGATGCTGTTCGAGCCGGAAAACATGAAGAAGCTGACCCAGTGCGGGGTGGCCTTCCTCGACTCTGCCGACGAGATGATCCCGGCCGTGCTCAACTATCTGGGCAAGGATGCCAACAGCCATGATCCCGCCGACATCAAGCTGGCGGAGCAGAAGCTGCTGGCGGTCAGGCCCTATGTCACCTACTTCCACTCCTCCAAGTACATCTCGGATCTGGCCAACGGCAACATCTGCGTCGCCGCCGGCTTCTCGGGAGACGTGTTGCAGGCGGCCTCCCGGGCCGAGGAAGCGGGCAAGGGGATCCAGATCGCCTACAGCATTCCCAAGGAAGGGGGCAACCTCTGGTTCGACATGCTGGCGATCCCGAGCGACGCCAGCAATGTGAAGGAGGCCCATGCCCTGATCAACTATCTGCTCACCCCGGAGGCGATCGCCAAGGTGAGCGATTACGTGGGCTACGCCAACCCCAATGCCAAGGCGGGTCCCTTCATGGATGAGAGCGTGCGTGACAACCCGTCCGTGTACCCCCCCCAGGCGGTGCTGGAGCGGCTTTATGTGCAGGAGGCGCATCCCCGCGCGATACAGCGCCTGATGACCCGGAGCTGGACAAAAATCAAGTCCGGCACTTAACCATGGCGCCCGCCCGGGCGCCAGTTGCTTTATGGAATGACCCTCTGGTCACTATTTCAAGTCGGGAGTGAGTGGTAATGGCAATAGCCTCCAGTGCCTATAAGAAAGCCCTCGAGGGCAGCCAGCAACCCAAGGAGGTGCTGGTAAAAATTGACAGGATCAGCAAGCAGTTCGATGAGACCCTGGCGGTCGACAACGTCTCGCTGACCATTAACAAGGGGGAGATCTTCGCCCTGCTGGGGGGATCGGGCTCCGGCAAATCCACCCTGCTGCGGATGCTGGCCGGCTTCGAGCGCCCGACCGAGGGACGGCTCTTTCTCGATGGGGTCGACATCACCGACATGCCGCCCTATGAGCGCCCCATCAACATGATGTTCCAGTCCTATGCCCTGTTCCCCCACATGACGGTGGCCCAGAACATCGCCTTCGGCCTCAAGCAGGATGGCCTGCCCAAGGCGGAGATAGATGCCCGGGTGGAGGAGATGCTCAAGCTGGTACAGATGAACCAGTACGCCAAGCGCAAGCCGCACCAGCTCTCCGGTGGCCAGCGCCAGCGGGTGGCCCTGGCCCGCTCCCTGGCCAAGCGTCCCAAGCTGCTGCTGCTGGACGAACCCATGGGGGCGCTGGACAAGAAGTTGCGCTCCCAGATGCAGTTGGAGCTGGTGGAGATCATCGAGCGGGTCGGGGTGACCTGTGTCATGGTGACCCACGATCAGGAAGAGGCCATGACCATGGCCGAGCGCATCGCCATCATGCACCTGGGCTGCATCGAGCAGATTGGCAGCCCCATGGACATCTACGAGACCCCGGCCAGCCGCCTGGTGTGCGAGTTCATCGGCAACGTCAACCTGTTTGACGGCCTGCTGGTGGAAGACGAGCAGGACCACGCCACCATCGCCTGCGCCGATCTGGAGCAGCCCATCTATGTGGGGCACGGCATCAGCTCCCGGGCCGAGAACAAGAAGGTGACCTACGCCCTGCGTCCCGAGAAGCTGCTGATGAGCACCCAGAAGCCGGCCGATCTCGAACACCCCGACTTCAACTGGACCAAGGGGCTGGTCTATGACATCGCCTATCTGGGCGGTCACTCCGTTTATCACATCCAGTTGCCCTCGGGCAAAATCGTGCAGGCCTTCATCGCCAATGCCGAACGCCACGGCAAGCGGCCAACCTGGGATGATCAGGTGTTCCTCTACTGGGAAGATGACAGTGGCGTGGTGCTGCAATCATGATGGCATTGAGACGAATGAAGCGATTGGGGGGGCGCCGGCTGGTGATCGGCATCCCCTTCTTCTGGCTGTTCCTCTTTTTCCTGCTGCCCTTCATCATAGTGGTGAAGATAAGCTTCGCCGAAGCGGACGTGGCCATACCGCCTTACACGGATGTGGTGAGCTGGGCCGATGATCAGCTCACCATCTTGCTCAATCTGGGCAACTATGTGCTGCTCGGCGACGACGAGCTCTATCTGGCCGCCTATCTGGGCTCCCTCAAGATGGCCTTCTTCAGCACCCTCATCTGCCTGCTGATCGGCTATCCCATGGCCTATGCCATCGCCCGGGCCAACAAGGAGAACCAGACGGTACTGCTGTTGCTGATCATGATGCCGACCTGGACCGCCATCCTGATCCGTGTCTACGCCTGGATGGGGATCTTGAGCAACAACGGTCTGCTCAATGGCTTCCTGCTGAGCCTGGGGCTGATCGACGAGCCGCTGCAGATCCTCAATACCAACCTGGCGGTCTATATAGGCGTGGTCTACTCCTACCTGCCCTTCATGATACTGCCGCTCTACGCCAACCTGGTGAAGCATGACATGAGCCTGCTGGAGGCGGCCTCCGATCTGGGGTCCAGCAACATCAACAGCTTCTGGAAGATAACGGTGCCCCTCTCCAAGAACGGCATCATTGCCGGCTGCATGCTGGTGTTCATCCCTGTGGTGGGCGAGTTCGTCATCCCCGAGCTGCTCGGCGGCCCCGAGACCCTGATGATCGGCAAGGTGATGTGGCAGGAGTTCTTCAACAACCGTGACTGGCCGGTGGCCTCTGCCCTGGCGGTGGTGATGCTGGCGGTGCTGATCGTCCCCATCATTCTCTTTAACCGTAACCAGGCCAAAGAGCTGGAGGGCAAGGCATGAAGACTGAACTTTTGATCCTGCCCCGGTCATTCCTCTTTAACCGTAACCAGGCCAAAGAGCTGGAGGGCAAGGCATGAAGACTGAACTTTTGATCCTGCCCCGGTCATTCCTCTTTAACCGCAACCAGGCCAAAGAGCTGGAGGGTAAAGCATGAAACGCATCAATTTTCCCAGTCTGATACTGGTGGCGGGTCTGCTGTTTATCTACCTGCCCATGGTCATCATGGTGATCTACTCCTTCAACGCCTCCAAGCTGGTGACCGTCTGGGGCGGCTGGTCGTTGAAGTGGTATTTCGGCCTGCTCGACAACACCCAGCTGATGACGGCTGTGATGCGCTCCCTGGAGATCGCCTTCTACACCGCCATCGCCGCCGTGGCCCTGGGGACGGTCGCCGCCTTCGTGCTGACCCGGATCCCGAACTTCAAGGGACGTACCCTCTTTGGCGGCATGGTCACCGCCCCCCTGGTGATGCCGGAGGTGATCACGGGTCTGTCGCTGCTGCTGCTGTTCGTGGCCATGGCCCAGCTGGTGGGCTGGCCCGCCGAGCGAGGCATGATGACCATCTGGATCGCCCATACCACCTTCTGCACCGCCTATGTGGCCGTGGTGGTATCGGCGCGGTTGCGGGAGCTGGATCTCTCCATCGAGGAGGCGGCCATGGATCTGGGGGCCAAACCATGGAAGGTGTTCTTCCTGATCACCATCCCCATGATAGCCCCCTCCCTGGCGGCCGGTGGCATGATGTCCTTTGCCCTGTCGCTGGATGATCTGGTGCTGGCGAGCTTCGTCTCAGGCCCTGGCTCCACCACGCTGCCGATGGAGGTGTTCTCCGCGGTGCGCCTGGGGGTCAAACCCGAGATCAACGCGGTGGCCAGTCTCATTCTGCTGTCGGTGTCGCTGTTCACCTTCACCAGCTGGTTCCTGATGGCCCGCGCCGAGAAGCGGCGCCGGGCGGAAATCTCCCAGATGCTGCAGATGCAGTCGGTGACCTGAGTCTGATAATATCCGCATTCTCTCGTCAATCAGGAGGATGAGAATGCGGATATCCCTCTTTCGTGGCCAGGGCTCGGCGCTGACCCCGACCCTCACCAGTGCCATCCACAAGTCCATCGTCACGGATCCCGTTTTCTGCTCCTTTGTGGGGCTGGACGGAGACGAGCAGAGCGATACACGTCACCACGGCGGCATGGAACGCGCCCTGCACTATTACCCTGCTGAGCACTATCTCTGGTGGCAGACCTGGCAACAGGCCATGGCGTTGCCCGAACCCGCCATCGCCTGGCAACCGGCTGCCTTTGGCGAGAACCTGTCCGGTCTCGGCCTGACCGAGGGCCAGGCCTGCATCGGCGATGTCTACCGGCTCGGCGAGGCGCTGATCCAGATCAGTCAGCCACGCTCTCCCTGCTTCAAGCTCAATCTGCGGTTTGGTTATGGCCAGCTCTCCCAGGTGATGCAGCTCAGCGGTCGCTGCGGCTGGCTGATGCGGGTGCTGGAGGAGGGCATGGTGGTCCCCGATGCCGATCTGACCCTGGTCGATCGTCCCTATCCAGGTCTGAGTGTGAAGCGTTGCGCCGACATCCTGTTCAACGGGGTACGCAACGAAGACGATCTGTTGTTGCTGACCGACACCCAGGCCTTGTCACCGGGCTGGCGGCAGCATGCGGCTCACTGGCTGGAGCACGGCCGGGTGGCGGATTGGAGTCGCCGGCTGCTGGGGCCGGCGGAGTTCCGTCTGCTGCAATAAGGCGGCGCCAAGTCGCGGAGCGGACAGGTTTTTCCAGCACATGGCCCGAATCGCCCAAGAGTTGAGCGAATGGCGCTTTTTTTGCGGCTCAACTGAAAAAAGACTTGTGCCCAGTGCGGTGTTTAGGTAAATTCTCGCCCCGCAGACATCGGTGTGTAGCGCAGCTTGGTAGCGCACTTCGTTCGGGACGAAGGGGTCGGAGGTTCGAATCCTCTCACACCGACCATATTAGAAAATGGCCGCTCAACAGAGCGGCCTTTTCGCATTCTGAACGCCGGTATGGGTCCTTCATGGGCAGTCGTCTTCCCCTCTCTCCCTCTTCTTCCTCTTGTCAGAGGGTGGCTCGCCATAAAAAAGCGGGCCACCGCTCGGTGGCCCTGGGTGAGATCTGTTGCTGATCCCGTGATCTTTCAGATTGTCACTAGCTCGCTATGGGTCTTGTCTATGGTGCCCTCCTTGCGCGCCGGGCGCTCTCTCAGATATGCCAATGACTGTGCTGCAACGCCTTGAAGCTGTGTTGAGGTTGCAGAGCCGCGTGTTTGGGGTACTCGTTGATGAACTGTTCAATACCCTCCATCAAGCGTAACCGCAAGGAAGAAACGGGCTCGTGCCAGGCTTGCAGGCAGAGGTAGCCAGGGATCAGCAAGGCCTGGTATTGCTCCTTGAGATCGTCGGGCCAAGGCTCTATATCGGAACTGGGGTGCAACAGGTAGTGAGCGGCAGGTGCGCGGGCATAGATGAACTGAATATGGGCCAAATCGCGTTGGCACAGCGTTTGACTGCCGATATGGCAAGTCAGATAGCGTCCTGTGTTCAGATCCAAGAAGTGACCACGTTGCCGACAGGCGATGATGCGGTACCAGGGCAGTTGAGCGTCCGGGGCATAACCCTGAAGCTCCTGTTCAAGCCAGTGACGACATTCGGGTATCTGCACCTCGTTGCGCATGGATTCAAGTTGCTGCAACAAGACACTGGGTGAAGCGACCGCCAGACTCGCACTCATCAATCTCTCCCTATCTGCATCACAATCCCGACCTCCAGTATGGACCGGATGATGGTGAGGGGGTAATTAATCCAATGATTAAAGATTGATTAAAAGTTCGGTTTTTATGCAGTCTCGGCGTTTAGCCCACCAGGTAGGTGCCGGTGCCGAAGGCGATGTGGGTGCCCGCTTCGTTGTGCAGTTCCATGCGGGCAACCGCGACCTTGCTGCCGGCCCGTATGATGTGGGCGGTGGCGATGAACAGCTCGCCACGGCCGGGGCGCAGGTAGTCGACCCTCAGGTCTATGGTGCCGAGACGGGAGAAACGCTCCTTGAGGTAGCTGGGGGAGAACTCCTCCAGCTCGTCGATGCAGGAGGCGGCGACTATCATGCCGCCCGCCACGTCCAGCAGGGTGGCGGTCACGCCGCCGTGCAGTATGTGGTGAAAGGGGTTGCCGACCAGCTTGTCATCCATCTTGATGCGCAGCTCGACCCTGTCGAAGTCGTAGTGGGTCACCTCCATGCCGATCAGCTTGTTGAACGGCATCCGTTCGGCGAACAGGTTGGCAATGCCACTGAGCGCCATCTTCTTCATCATCTGCTTCATCGATCCATCCCTGGTCAAGCCGAGTAAAAACTCCAACCAGTCTGCAACACATTGTTAACAGTCGCAATGGCAGGTTTATTGTGGGCGACGGCTGCTTTAGAATGGCGACCCCAAAGGAGAGCCCATGACCGTCATCGCCGAAACCCTGCCCGACACGCCTCTTGCCTTGCTGCAGGCGGTGTTCGGCTATCAGCAGTTCAGGCCGGGTCAGCTCGATATCATCGAGCAGATAGTGGCGGGCCGCGATGGCCTGGTGCTCAAGCCCACCGGCGGCGGCAAGTCGCTCTGCTACCAGATCCCGGCGCTGCTGCGGCCCGGTCTGGGGGTGGTGGTCTCCCCCCTCATCTCCCTGATGAAGGATCAGGTCGACACCCTGCGGGCCAACGGGGTGGCGGCGGCCTACATCAACTCGGCCCTAAGCCGGGAGGAGCTGATCCAGCATTTTGCCGCCATGCGCCGGGGCGAGATCAAGATTGTCTATGTCTCCCCCGAGCGGCTGCTGCAACACGAATTCATGGACAGGCTGGCCGAGCAGCCCCTCGGCCTGTTTGCCATCGACGAGGCCCACTGCGTCTCCCAGTGGGGTCATGACTTTCGCCCCGAGTATGCGGCCCTGGGCCGGCTCAAGCAGTGGTTCCCCCAGGTGCCCGTGGTGGCCCTTACCGCCACCGCCGACGAGGCGACCCGGCGCGATATCCTGCATCGCCTCGAACTGCAGGATCCCTTCGTCCATACCGCCAGTTTCGACCGACCCAATATCCGCTACAGCCTGGTGGAGAAGTTCAAGGCAGCTGAGCAGCTGCTGCGCTATGTCCAGGGCCAGAAGGGCAACTGCGGCATCGTCTATTGCTCCAGCCGCAACCGGGTGGAGGAGGTAGCCGAGCGCCTGGTGCGCCACGGCAGCAAGGCGGCTCCGTACCATGCCGGTCTGCCCCTCGAACAGCGCCAGCGCACCCAGGAAGATTTCCTCAAGGATGATGTCGAGATAGTGGTGGCGACGGTGGCGTTCGGCATGGGGATAGACAAGCCCAACGTGCGCTTCGTGGTGCACTATGACGTGCCCAAGAATATCGAGTCCTACTACCAGGAGACGGGCCGGGCCGGGCGGGACGGCACCCCGGCCGAGGCGCTGCTGCTCTATGATCCCGGCGACATAGGCCGGGTACGTCGCCTGCTCGACAACATCGAGAACCCCCAGCAGCTGCAGGTGGAGCAGTACAAGCTCAATGTGATGGCGGCCTTCGCCGAGGCCCAGACCTGCCGCCGCCAGGTACTGCTCAACTACTTCGGCGAGTACAACGACAAGCCGTGCGGCAACTGCGACATCTGCCTGGATCCCCCCAAGAGCTATGACGGTACCGAAGATGCCCAGAAGGCGCTCTCCTGCGTCTGGCGGGTGGGGCAGGCCTTCGGGGTGGGCTATGTGGTGGAAGTGCTCAGGGGCTCTCTCAACCAGCGCATCAAGGATCATGGTCACGACAAGCTGTCGACCTACGGCATCGGCAAGGATCAGAGTCACGAATACTGGATGAGCGTCATCCGTCAGCTGATCCACAAGGGGCTGCTGACCCAGAACATCACCCGCAACCTGGTGTTGCAGCTGACGGAGGCGTCCCGCCCCGTGTTGCGCGGCGAGGTGAGGCTGGCCCTGGCGGTGCCGCGTCTGCAACCCATCTCCAGCCGCAAGGAGAAACGCAGCGGCCTGCTGGACAACGCCAACTACGACAAGCGGTTGTTCAAGGAGCTGCGGGCCCTGCGCAAGCAGATCGCCGAGGAGGAGGAGGTGCCCCCCTATGTGGTGTTCAACGACGCCACCCTGGTGGAGATGGCCCAGCTGATGCCGATGACAGAGGCGGAGCTGCTGGCGGTCAATGGCGTCGGCCAGCGCAAGCTGGAACGCTTCGGCGAAGCCTTCATGGATC
Source organism: Aeromonas bivalvium (assembly GCF_000819765.1). Taxonomy (GTDB): domain Bacteria; phylum Pseudomonadota; class Gammaproteobacteria; order Enterobacterales; family Aeromonadaceae; genus Aeromonas; species Aeromonas bivalvium. The sequence goes on along the minus strand of NZ_CDBT01000035.1, from coordinate 115,498 downwards.
TGATCATCGACTACTGCCGTCGGTAGGGTCGATTAGCGAAGCATCATCGATCCGGCAGACTCAGGTCTGAAGGGTGGCACATCAGAGGATGGCGCCCGTTGGCCGGACGCCGTGAATTATTTCAGGCTGGCGTAATAGGCCGCCAGATTCTCCATGTCTGCCTCGGTCAGCATCGCCATGAAGGGGGCCATCAGCGGCTCCTGACGGCTGCCCTCCTTGAAGGCACTCATCTGTTTCAGCAGATAGGCAGCATTCTGACCGGCAAGATGGGGATAGTGGGGGATCTGGGCCCTGCCATCTACCCCGTGACAGGCGGCGCAGACCGCCGCCTTGGCCTTGCCCGCCTCGATATCGGCCGCCCTGGCATGCTGCCCCCACGCCAGTGCCAGCAAGGGCAGGGCATATACCCATCTTTGCATCTTCTTCTCCTTGAAATGAAATAGAACCATCCCCCGTTAGCCGGAAACGGCCGACGGCGGTATAACAGAGTGACACGAGCATACGCAGGGACGAATCGCACCACCATGAAGCTGATCAATAGTTTTGCCACCGAATTACCCTGGGCCTGCGAGCCGGTGGCGCCCCAGCCCCTGGCCAACGCGCGCCTGCTGCACCTCAACCGCCCGCTGCTCGGCGAGCTGGGGCTGGGGGAGGTGAGCGATGAACAGTGGCTGGCCTGCTGCGGCCAGGGGCAGCCGTTGCCGGGCATGCAGCCGGTGGCCCAGGTCTATGCGGGCCATCAGTTCGGCGGCTACAGCCCGCGCCTGGGAGATGGCCGCGCCCTGCTGCTGGCAGAGCAGCAGGCCCCCGATGGCCAACGCTGGGATCTGCACCTGAAAGGGGCGGGCAAGACGCCGTTTTCCCGCTTCGGCGATGGCCGCGCCGTGCTGAGATCCAGCATCCGCGAATACCTGGCCTCCGAGGCGCTCCATGCCCTCGGCATCCCCACCACCCGGGCACTGGTGCTGGTGGGCAGTGACGAACCCGTCTACCGGGAGCAGGTCGAGAGCGGGGCGACAGTGCTGCGCACAGCGCCCAGTCACCTGCGTTTCGGTCACTTCGAGTACTTCGCCTGGAGCGGCCAGGGGGAGAAGATCCCGGCTCTCATCGATTATCTGCTGCGTCACCACTTCCCCGAACTGGAGAGCGGCGCCGAGCTGTTCGCCGAGGTGGTGCGCCGTACCGCCCGCCTCATCGCCAAGTGGCAGGCGGTCGGCTTTACCCACGGGGTGATGAACACGGACAACATGTCCATCCTGGGGCTGACCCTGGATTACGGCCCCTACGGCTTCATCGACGGTTATGAGCCCGATTTTGTCTGCAACCATACCGATAGCGGTGGCCGCTATGCCCTCAGCCAGCAGCCAGCCGTGGGTTACTGGAACCTGCAGAAGCTGGCCCAGGCCCTGGCGGATCATGTGGATGGGGAGGCTCTGGCTGCGGCCCTCGGCCAGTACGAGCATCAGCTGATGCTGCACTACTCCGAGCTGATGCGCGCCAGGCTTGGCCTGGAGACCTGGGAGGATGAAGACCCCGCCCTGTTCCGCCAGATGTTCCAGCAGTTGGCGGCGGACAAGATTGATTACCACCTCTTCCTGCGTCGCCTCGCCCTGGTCGAGGCGAGCGGGCCCTGGCCTGCCTCCCTGCTGACGTTGCTGCCGGATGCCACCCCCTGGCAGGGCTGGCTCGATGCCTATCGGGCGCGCCTGGCCCGGGAGGGGAGCGAGGACGCGACTCGCAAGGCGCGGATGGATGCCGTCAATCCCAAGTATGTGCTGCGCAATGCCCTGGCCCAGGGGGTGATCGAGGCCGCAGAGCGAGGTGACATGGCGCCGTTTGAGCGGCTTTATGCGGCGTTGCAGCATCCCTATGACGAGCAGCCCGAGTTCGAGGCGTTTGCCACCCCGCATCCTGACTGGTATCTGGGGGAGGCGCTCTCATGCAGCAGCTGAGTCGGGTACGGACCAGAGGAGGATCGCCATGTCAATGCACTGGCATGTGATGGGTTGGGATGAGGAGGCCGGCATACTGTTGCTGGGCCATCCAGCCCTGGATTGGGACAGCTTCCCCGTCCTGGCACAGGGTCTGCTGGCCGAGTGGGAGCTCTCTGCCTTGCAACGGGACAGCGGCGCCGATCGCCACTGTTGGCAGCTGGCGTTCGAGGAGTGTCGCCTCTGGCTGCACTTCGAACATCACAGCGGCTGCTGGCTGAGTGCCGACGACGGGGAGGGGAGGGCGACCCTGGGCTGGCTGGCGCGACAGCACAAGGATTGAACTATGGCGGTGGGGGCGTATAATGCCGCCCCTCGATTAGCGCCATGGTGGCGCTATGGGTTCCCTAACCCCATTAACCAAAAAGGTCACAATATGAATCTGACCCCTGCTCAGCACCAGACGGCGCTGACGCGCCTCGCTTTGTTCCACATCCTGATCATCGCCAGCAGCAACTATCTGGTGCAGCTGCCGATCACCCTCTTTGGCTTTCACACCACCTGGGGTGCCTTCAGTTTCCCCTTAATCTTTCTGGCGACCGATCTGACGGTGCGGATATTCGGCCCGGGCCTGGCCCGCGCCATCATCCGCAGGGTGATGCTGCCGGCGCTGGCGGTCTCCTATGTGCTCTCCGTGCTGTTCTTCGAGGGTAGCTATCAGGGGATGGGTCAGCTGGCGGAGTTCAATCTCTTTGTTGCCCGGATAGCGTTGGCCAGCTTTATGGCATATCTGGTGGGCCAGTTCATGGACGTGGTGGTGTTCAACCGGCTGCGGCAGCGCGGGGCCTGGTGGGTGGCGCCGGCCGCCTCGACCCTGATCGGCAACCTGGTCGATACCCTGGCCTTCTTCAGCATCGCCTTCTGGCGCAGCACGGATCCCTTCATGGCTGAACACTGGGTCGAGATAGCGACCGTGGACTATGTCTTCAAGCTGCTGATAAGCCTCGGCCTGTTCGTGCCGCTCTACGGCGTCCTGCTGCGCTATCTCAGTCGCAAGCTGGTGGGTTCTGCCCATGGTGAGGGATTGTCGGCGACCTCCGGCATCTGATTGTTGCCTGACGACTCCGGCATGGATATTGACCACCCCCAGGGTGGTCAATTTTTTTGCAAGATCGGAGAAATAAGAGTTGCCAAGTCAAATGAGAATGATTATTGTTAACTTGCGTTCCGGGATAGGCCCCATTCGTTCCAACATGGTGACTTCTTGTGAAAGCACGACATTGCTCACATTGCTTCCAGTTATAGGGCCAGTATTTCTGGCCCTCTTTTTTTGCCCAATTTCCGCTGTTTTCCCTCTTTTACCGCCATTTTCCCATAAAAAATGGGAGCCAGCGGCTCCCATCTCTTCGGGCCGGGCACGGCCTATTCGATATCCAGCGGATCCGGGGAGAGGATCACCCCTGTGGTATCTGCATAGAGGTGGTCATCCGGCAGGAAGGTGACGCCGCCGAAGTTGACCGGCAGATCCGTTTCACCCACTTCCTTGCGATCGGCACCGACCGGGATGGCGGCCAGGGCCTGGATGCCGATATCCAGATCTTCCAGCACGTCGACCTCGCGTACGCAGCCGTAGCAGACGATCCCTTCCCACTCGTTCTCCGCCGCCGTGGTGGCGATCTCGCCGTCGATCAGCGCCCGGCGCATGGAGCCGCCGCCGTCGATCAGCAGCACGCGGCCGACGCCGTTTTCCTTGACCATCTCACGGATCAGACCGTTGGATTCGAAGCATTTGACCGTGGTGATGACACCACCGAAGGAGGCGCGTCCGCCGAAGGAGCAGAGCATGGGTTCGAGCACATCGACCATGTCCTGATAGATGTCGCACAGTTCTGAAGTGTTGTATTCCATTGTGTCAGTCCACCGCTGGAAACAGGTGGATCCAGTATAAGGACTGAGCCTGGCATTTCAATGAATATTCCTTGAACAACAAATGGCTGGCGCGCCCGTCACCCGGCTGCTGGCGCCGCGCCCTGCCCCTATCCAGACCTCATCAGGCCGATGCCCTCTGCCTTGCCGCTTCCCCGAACCAGGCGAGCTTGTCCGCCAGGGTTATCACGGATCCCACCATGATCAGCGCCGGACTCTCGACTCCCACCGCCAATTCGGGCAGCTGATCCAGGGTGCCGCGAATGACCCGCTGGCTTGGCTGGGTGCCGCGCTCGATGAGCGCCACCGGGGTGTCGCCCCCCTTGCCGTGGGCCAGCAGCTGCTCGCGGATGGTGGCGCATGACGAAAGCCCCATATAGAACACCAGGGTCTGCTTGTCTTTTGCCAGCAACGGCCAGTCGAGATCCCGGGCGCCCCCCTTGCCGTGGGCGGTGACGAAGCGCACGCTCTGGGCATGATCCCGGTGGGTGAGGGGAATGCCGGCATAGGCGGCGCAACCACTGGCCGCCGTGATCCCCGGCACCACCTGGATGCCGATGCCGCTGCCCACCAGCGTCTCCAGCTCCTCGCCGCCGCGGCCGAAGATGAAGGGGTCGCCCCCCTTCAGCCGCACCACCCGCTGCCCCTTCTTCGCCTCCTCCAGCAAGAGCTGGTTGATCCCCTCCTGGGGCACGCAGTGGTTGCCCGCCTGCTTGCCGACGAAGATGCGCTTGGCGTCGCGGCGCACCAGCGCCATCACCTCGTCCGAGACCAGGCGGTCATAGACCACCACGTCCGCCTGCTGCATCTGGCGCAGGGCGTGCAGGGTGAGCAGGCCGGGATCGCCGGGGCCTGCCCCCACCAGCACGACTTCGCCGTGAGCCTTGCTCTCGTCGGCAAACAGGTTGTCGGCCAGCTGGTGGGCAGAGGCGTGATCGCCCCGCGCCAATGCCTGCCCGAGCCGGTCGGCCCCGAGCAGCCGCTCCCAGAAGCGACGCCGCTCCCCCATGCTGGCAAAGCGCGCCTTGACCCGCTCCCGCAGGCTGCCGGCGAAGGCCGCGACGGCACCCAGATGTTGCGGCAGCAGGGCCTCGAGTTTCTCCCGCAGCAAGCGGGCCAGCACCGGGGCCTTGCCGCCGGAGGAGATGGCGACCATCAGCGGCGAGCGGTCGATGATGGACGGCATGATGAAGCTGGAGCGTTTCGGGTCATCCACCACATTGGCGAAGATCCCCGCCTGATTGGCGCTCTGGTAGACCAGCGCATGCACTTCGCGCCGATCGGTGGCGGCCACCACCAGCCAATTGCCCGCCAGTTGCTGCGGTGCAAATTCACCGGCCAGCCATTCGATGTTCCCGTTGGCAGCCAGTTCAGCCAGCTCGGGGTCGAGCTCGGGCGCCACGACGGTGAGGCGAGCACCGGCATCCAGCAGCAGGCGCGCCTTGCGCTGTGCTACCTCGCCGCCGCCGACCAGCAGCACGGGTTTGTTGTCGAGTCGGCAAAAGATGGGCAGGTAGTCCATGGGGCCTCCGGATCAGGCGGTTCGGGTCTGGTTGGCGGTGCTGGTGGTCTCGCTCACTGCAACCGGGCGCTCAGCCTTGGGGGTGGCATACCAGTAGCCGAGGCCCATGAAGAGGGCGCCGGAGACTGTGTTGCCGAGCGTCACCCACAGCAGGTTGTGGCCGATGCCGCCCAGGGTGTAGGCCTCGGAGTGGGCGCCGAACCAGGAGAGGGCGAACAGGGTCATGTTGGCGATGGAGTGCTCGTAGCCGGAGGCGATGAAGGCCAGCAGGCACCACCAGATGGCGATGAAGCGGGCGGCCCCTTCGGTGCGCAGCGCCATCCAGATGGCGAGGCAGACCAGCCAGTTGCACAGCACACCCTTCATGAACAGGGTCAGGGCCGGTGCCAGGGTCTTGGCCAGCGCCACCTTGTGGGCCAGACTGCCCGCGTCCGGCAGCAGGCTGCCGCCGTAGGAGTAGATCAGCGCCACGACGACGGAGCCGAGCAGGTTGCCCGCCCAGGTCTGCGGCAGGATGCGCAGCAGATCGGTCATGGCGATCTTGCCGCTCTTAACCCCGAAGGTGAGGAACATGGTGTGGCCGGTGAACAGCTCGGAGCCGGCGATGACAACTAAGGTCAGGGCGATGCCGAAGGTGGCCCCCATCACCAGCGGTCGCACGGTGGGCTCCACCAAGTTGCCGAGGGTGAAGATGAGGATGATGCCCAGGCCCACATAGGCCCCCGCCATGGCGGAGCTGAGCCAGAAGCCGAGCTTGTCGCTGCGCTCGAAGCGGTTGATGCGGGCCGCGTTGGCGGCGCACTTGTTGATGGTTTCCGTGTACATCTTGTGAGTCCTTGAAAGGGCAGCCCTCAGGCAGCCCGAAAGAGAGTGAATTTGGCTTTAGACGGCGACCCAGACCTGCTGATCACGCACTTCAACGGGATAGCTCTGCACCGACATCGCAGGGTTGTCGAAACAGTGGCCATCGCTCAGGCGAAAGCGCTGCTTCTTGAGCGGGCTGGCGACCCAGAGCTCACCCTCGTGTTCACCTACGATGCCACGCGACAGCACGTTGGCGGCGAAGAAGGGATCCCGGTTGTCGATGGCGAACACCTCGGCGGCCGCGCTCGGGCGGAACAGGGCGATCTGACGCCCCTCGATCAGAGCACAGACGCCGGTGCCAGGGAGTATGTCGTTGAGTTGGCAGGCTAATTTCATCGCTTAATCTCCACATCGAGTTGGATGAACTGGCTATCGGGCAGGGCGCAAACGTCCATGCAGCCCGGCAGGATGTCGTTGAGTTGGCAGGCAAGTTTCATCGCTTAATCTCCACCTCGAGTTAGATGAACTGGCTATCGAGCAGGGCGCAAACGTCCATGCAGCCCGACAGGATGTCATTGAGTTGGCAGGCAAGTTTCATTATTTGGTTTCCACCTCGATCTGGTAGACGGGGATGCGCTCGGCCGGGGTGGCGGGCCTGTGCTGCGCGCGCTCGGCGACGAACTGAACGTCCGGGTCGCGCTTGTCGCTGTTGATGAAGTGGCTGAAGCGCTTGAGTGCCTCCTCTTCGTTGAGGGTGCGCGACCATTCGCACTCGTAGCTGTCGATAAGGCGCTGGATATCGCGCTCCAGGGTGTCGGCCAGCCCCAGCTTGTCGTGGACTATCACTTCGCGCAGGTAGTCGACGCCCCCTTCCAGGTTGCCGAGCCAGACCGAGGTGCGCTGCAGTTTGTCGGCGCTGGTCACGTAGAACATCATGAAGCGGTCGATCAGCTTGATGAGCGTCTCGCGGTCGAGGTCAGACGCCAGCAGATCGGCGTGGCGCGGCTTCATGCCGCCGTTGCCGCCCACATAGAGGTTCCAGCCCGCGTCCGTGGCGATGATGCCGACATCCTTGCCCTGGGCTTCCGCACACTCACGGGTACAGCCGGAGACGCCGAACTTCATCTTGTGCGGGGTTCGAATCCCCTTGTAGCGGTTTTCGAGGAAGACCCCGAGGCCGACGCTGTCCTGCACGCCGAAGCGGCACCAGGTGCTGCCGACGCAGGTCTTGGCCATGCGCAGCGCCTTGGCGTAGGCCTGACCGGTCTCGAAACCCGCCGCCAGCAGCTTGCGCCAGATGGCGGGCAGGTCATCCTTCTGGGCCCCGAACAGGCCGATGCGCTGGGCGCCGGTGATCTTGGTGTAGAGCTTGTAGTCGCGGGCCACTTCGGCCACCGCCAGCAGCCCTTCCGGGGTCACCTCGCCGCCGGCCATGCGCGGGATGACCGAGTAGGTTCCGTCCTTTTGCATGTTGCCGAGGAAGATGTCGTTGGTGTCCTGCAGCTGGGTATTGAGCGGGCTCAGCACGTACTCGTTCCAGCAGGAGGCGAGGATGGAGCCGACGGTCGGTTTGCACACCTCGCAGCCATGACCCTGACCGTGCCTGGCCAGCAGCTCGTCGAAGCTCTTGATCCCCTCCACCCTGATCAGATGGAACAGCTCCTGACGGGAGTGGGGGAAGTGGGCGCAGAGGTGGTTGTTGACCTCGATGCCCTGCTTCACTAGCTCGGCGTTGAGCACCTGACTGATGAGGGGCACGCAGCCGCCGCAGCCGGTACCAGCCTTGGTGTGCTGCTTGATGGCGGCCAGGGTGGTGTGACCTTCGGCCACCGCCTGGGCTATGTCGCCCTTGGAGACGTCGAAGCAGGAGCAGATCTGGGCGGTGGAAGGCAGGGCATCCACCCCCAGGGTCGGCTTGGCACCGGCGTAGGCAGGCAGGATCAGGGTGTCCGGGTGGTTCGGCAGCGGCAGGGTGTTGAGCATCATCTGCAGCAGGTTGCCGTAGTCATCCACGTCACCCACCAGCACGGCACCGAGCAGTCGGCTGTTGTCTTCGCTCACCACTATCTTCTTGTAGACCCCGGCCTGGTCATCCTGGAACACATAGCTGTGGCTGCCCGGGGTGCGGCCGTGGGCATCGCCGATGGAGCCGACAGAGACGCCGAGCAGCTTGAGCTTGGCGCTCATGTCCGCCCCCTCGAAACGGCTGTTGCCGCCGAGCAGATGGTCGACGGTGATCTGGGCCATCTTGTAGCCGGGCGCCACCAGCCCGAAGAAGCGACCCTGCCAGGCGGCGCACTCGCCGATGGCGTAGATGTCGGGGTCGGAGGTGAGGCAGTGATCGTCGACAGCTACGCCGCCACGCGGGGCTATGGCCAGTTCGCAATAACGGCCCAGGGTATCCTGCGGGCGGATGCCGGTGGAGAAGACCACCACATCCACTTCCAGGGCGGTGCCATCGGCGAAGGCGAGGCGGTGCTGGGCGTCGCGGCCGCCGTGCATCAGGATCTCGCTGGTGCTCTTGCTGGTGTGCACCTGCACACCCATGGATTCGATCTTGCGGCGCAGCAGCTGGCCGCCCTGACCGTCGAGCTGCTCGGCCATCAGCACAGGAGCAAACTCCACCACGTGGGTCTCGAGACCGAGCGCCTTGAGGGCGCCGGCGGCTTCGAGGCCGAGCAGACCGCCCCCGATCACCACCCCGCTCTTGCCGCTTCTGGCGGCGCTGCGGATGGCTTTCAGATCCTCGATGGTGCGGTAGACGAAACACTCGTGGTGCTGACTGCCCTGGATGGGCGGCACCCAGGGGTAGGAGCCGGTGGCCAGTACCAGCTTGTCGTAACCGACCACAGAGCCCTTGTTGGAGTGCACTTCGCGGTTGGCCCTGTCGATTTTTTTCACCGCTTCGCCGAGTAGCAACCGGATGCCGTGCTTGTCGTAGAAACCGGGTTTGACGAGGGAGAGATCTTCGCTGGTGTGGTGGGAGAAGTAGGAGGAGAGATGGACGCGATCGTAGGCGGGACGGGGCTCTGCACCGAAGACGGTGATCTCGTAGCGGCCCGGCTCGGCCCGCTCGATCAACTCTTCGATGAAGCGGTGCCCCACCATGCCGTTGCCCACAACGACCAGTCTGACTTTGCTCATGGTTGCCTCAAGTTTGGAGTAATAAAACATCAATCTGAGGCTAGGCTACCGAGTCGACGGGGGCGGGCAATTGATGCAAATCAAGTGTCCATTTATATATCCCTTCAGGGGTAACTCAATGAAATTCAACCATATACATAAATGGGTATATGCAAGGCGCATTCATGTGCCAGGCCGGAGTGGCCCGGGAGGGGGACAGGGAAGGGAAGCGGGGTCTTATCCGGCTGGCGGAAAAGACGAAAACTTATCTCATTCACGAGGGCGCCCTTCACCGGGGCGCCCCGTTGCGGACTGCCTGACGATGTCAGGCGATATGGCGGCGAAACAGAGCGAGCGCCAAGGAGAGGCTGGTGCCGCCGATGGCGAGCAGGGGCCAGAGCAGGGGCCAGGCGGCCGACCAGCCGAGCCCCTTCAGAAACACCCCCTTGAGCAGCACGATGAAGTGGCTGAGGGGATCCATGGCGGCGAGCCACTGGAACACTTGCGGCATGTTCTCCACTGGCGAGACGTAGCCCGAGAGGATCACCGCCGGCACCATGAAGGAGAAGACCCCGAGGAACGCCTGCTGCTGGGTCGAGCAGAGGGACGAGATGAAGAGCCCTATACCGGCCAGTGCCAGGCCGTAGCAGATCATGCCCGCCAGCAGCAGGGTCAGGCTGCCGGAAAACGGCACCGCATAGACGAAGCGGGCCGCCAGCGCGACGATGCAACCCTGGCCCACCGCCACCAGGATGCCGGGCACCGCCTTGCCCGCCATGATCCAGCCCGGGGTGAGGGGAGAGACCAGCAGCTGGTCGAAGGTGCCCTCTTCCCGCTCCCGCGCCACCGAGAGCGCGGTGACGATGAGGCAGCCTATGGTGGTGATGATGGCCACCAGGGAGGGGAGCACGTGCCAGCGAAACTCGATGTTGGGATTGTAGAGGTGGCGCACAAGCAGCTCGGGGGCGCCGCGCCCCTCGCTCTGCCAGCGGGCGATCACCTGGCTGATGTAGCCTGCCGCCACCTGGCCGCCGTTGGAGCGGCGCCCATCGACGATGAGCTGTAGCGGCGCACTCTCTCCCCGGGCCAGCCGGCGGGAGAAATCGGCGGGGATGACCAGCGCCAGCAGGGCCTGCTGTTCTGTGATGGCCGCCGTCACCCCGGTCTCGCCCGCCACCGGCAGCACGGTCGTGAAAGCGGGCATATGGGTGAGGCGCTCGATGAGCTCCCGGCTCTGCGCACCCCCGTCCTGGTCGTAGATGGCGAGCGTGTTGCCGGTCACCTCCAGAGTGGCGGCGAACGGGAAGAGGGCGGTCTGCAGCAGTACCGGCATGATGAGCAGGAAGCGTCCCTGGGTGTTGCCCAGCAGGATGGAGAGCTCTTTTCGCACCAGCCACCAGAGTCGAGTCAGCATGGTTACTCCAGGGTGCGCCGCGTCTTGCGGGCGGTGAGGGCCAGCCAGAAGGCGGCCAGCAGCAGCAGGCAGACGCCGTTGACCAGCAGGATGGAGAGCACGTTGCCCGCCTGGTAGAGGGTCTGCAAGGAGCTGGCGAAGTAGCGGGCCGGAATGAGGTGGGTGATGGCCCGCAGCAGAGGCGGCATGCTGGCGATCTCGAACACGAAGCCAGAGAGCATCATGGCCGGCAGGAAGGCCGCCGTCAGGGCCGCCTGGGCGGCGTTGAACTGGCTGCGCATCACGGTGGAGAGAAAGAGCCCGAGCCCGAGGGCGCTGCCGAGAAACAGGCTGGTGAGCACGAACAGGGAGATCAGCGAGCCGCGCCAGGGCACCCCCATCACGGCCACCGAGAAGAGCAGGCAGATGAGCATGGCGGCGATGCCGAGTCCGTAGTAGGGCAGCAGCTTGGAGAGCAGCAGCTCGGCCTTGGTCACCGGGGTGGCGAGCAGGGCCTCCATGGTGCCGCGCTCCCACTCCCGGGCCACCACCAGGGAGGTGAGCAGGGCGCCTATGATGGTCATCACCACGGCAATGGAGCCCGGCACCAGGAAGTTGCGGCTCACCAGCGCCGGGTTGAACCAGGCGCGGGTGCGCAGCTCCACCGGCTGGCTCTGGGGCTTGCCCTCAATGAGGAGCCAGCCCTGCCAGATCCCCTGCACATAGTTGGTGACGAAGTTCGCGGTGTTGGGCTCGGATCCGTCGGTGAGCAGGACGATGCGCGGCGCGCTGCCCCCCTGGCCGGCCAGGGCGCGGGAGAAGCCCTCATCGATCACCAGCAGGCCCCGGATCTCGCCGCGCTCCAGGCTCCCCAGCAGCGCTTCCTTGCTGGCACCCCCGTGCACCTCCAGCGCGGTCGAGCCGCGCAGGGCCTGCTCGAAGCGGATCGCCGGCGCCCCGCCGTCGGCGCGCCAGACCCCGAGGCGCAGGTGGTCCACGTCCAGGTTGATGGCGTAGCCCATCACCACCAGCAGCACCACGGGCATGATGAAGGCGACCAGTATGCTGCTCGGGTCGCGCACGATCTGCAGCGACTCCTTGCGGCACAGGGCCAGCAGACGGCGGCGGTTGATGCTCATGGGTTCTCCTCGCTGGCCCGCTCGACTAGCGTGATGAAGGCCTCTTCCATGGTGGGCAATGAAGAGGTTGGCAAGGCAGTGGTGGTGTCCTTGGCGGCCAGCCCCTTGAGCTCGTCCGGGGTGCCGAGTGCCAGCAGCCTGCCGCGATAGATGAGGGCGATGCGGTCGCAATACTCCGCCTCGTCCATGAAGTGGGTGGTTACCAGCACTGTCACCCCGTGGTCGGCCAGGGCATTGATGTGGGACCAGAACTCCCGCCGGGTCACGGGATCGACCCCTGAGGTGGGCTCGTCGAGAAACAGCAGCGGCGGCTCGTGGAGCAGGGCGCAGGCCAGCGAGAGACGCTGGCGCAGGCCCAGCGGCAGGGATTCCGCCTTCTGATCGAGCCAGGGGCCGAGGGCAAAGGTCTCCACCATGGCGTCGATGCGCGTCTGCTGGGCACGGCCGAACAGGCCGTAGATACCGGCGAAGAACGACAGGTTCTGGGCCACGGTGAGCTGCTTGTAGAGGGAGAACTTCTGGGCCATGTAACCCAGATGCTGGCGCGCCGCCGACGGGCTGCGGGCGAGATCGATGCCGGTCACCAGGGCCTGACCCTCGCTCGGGCGCAGCAGGCCGCACTCCATCTTGAAGGTGGTGGACTTGCCTGCCCCGTTGGGGCCGAGCAGGCCGAAGATCTCGCCGCGGCGCACCGCAAAGCTGACATCGTCGGTGGCGACAAAGTCACCGAAGCGCTTGGTGAGGCGGCGAGCCTCGATCACCGCCTCGGGGGAGACGCCCTCGGGCAGACTGGCCTCGCGCATCCCGCTCGCCAGGCTCGACTCCCCGCCCGGCCCGCCGCCGAGCAGATCGATAAAGGCATCCTCCAGCCGTGCTGGCGTCGGCACAAAGGCCCCCTCGGCCAGCCCCAGCTCACCGAGGGGGGGCGGCACTGCATCGGGGCGCAGCAGCAGGCGCACTCGCTCGCCGGCCACGGCGCCGTCCATCACCGCCGGGTGGGCCAGGGCGCGACGCAGCAGGGCGCGTCGCTCCCGGCCATCCAGTTGCCCCGCCTCCAGCAGCCAGCAGCGGCTCGCCATGGCGCCCATGAGTATCGCCGGGGTGCCGCTGGTGCGCACCGTGCCGTCCGCCATCAGCAGCACGTGATCGCACAGCTCGGCCTCATCCAGATAGGCGGTGCTCCAGAGCACCGTCATCCCCCCCTGAGCGAGCTCGCGCACCATCTGCCACAGGGCACGGCGACTGATGGGGTCGACCCCGACCCCGGGTTCGTCCAGCAGCAACACCTCGGGCTGACCGAGCAGGGCGCAGGCGAGCCCGAGTTTTTGCTTCATTCCCCCAGACAGCTTGCCCGCCGGGCGGGCGGTGAAGCGGGCGAGATCGGTGAAGGCGAGCAGCCGCGCAAAGGTGGGTGTGCGTTCCGGCTCCAGTACGCCACGCAGGTCGGCATAGAGGGTGAGGTTCTCCAGTACGCTCAGATCCTCGTAGAGCCCGAACTGCTGGGGCATGTAACCGAGGCGCTGGCGCAGGGCATCCCCTTCCTGCACAGGATCCAGCCCGAGCACCCGGCTCTGCCCCGCCTCCGGCACCAGCAGGCCGGCCAGCAGGCGCAGCAATGTGCTCTTGCCTGCGCCATCGGGACCCACCAGGCCCGTGATGCCGCCGCTCGGAATGGTGGCCGAGATGGCGTTGAGAGCCACCCGCTCGCCAAAGCGCTTGGTGAGCCCCTCGAGCCGGATGGCGACGCTCATGGTGCCAGCCTGACGGTGACCGGCATCCCCTGGCGCAGGGCAGAGTCAGGATCCTGCACGACTATGCGCAGCCGGTAGACCAGGTGGGTGCGCAGATCCGGCGTCTCCACGGATTTGGGGGTGAACTCGGCGCTGGGGGAGACGAAGCCCACCACCCCTTGATAGGGCTGGTCCGGCCGAGAGTCGGTAGTGAGGGTCACCTTGGCGCCGCTCGGGAAGTGGCCGAGCCAGGGCTCTTCCACATAGGCGCGCACCCAGACCGGGGTGGTGAGCGACAGGTTGAAGGCGGTGGCACCCGCCTGCACCATGCTGCCCGTCTCCACGGCGCGGGTGAGGAGGATGCCGTCGCTCGGGGCGGTCAGGGCCGCATCCGCCAGCGCCAGTTCGGCGCTGGCCAGTGCCGATTTGGCCCCTTCCAGCTCGGCGTCGGACTGGGCGATCTCCTCGGGGCGGAAACCGGTCTCGAGCTGGGCCAGCTGTTCGCGGGCGGCACTTACCTGGGCCCGGGTCTGATCCCGCTGGGAGCGGGCGCTGTCGAGCTGGCCGCGGGAGATGGCGCCGGTCGCCGCCAGGGCGCTCTGGCGACGCCACTGCTGGTCGGCCTCCAGGGCGGCGGCCTCGGCGGCTGCCAGTGCGGCCCGGGCACGGTCCGTCTCTTCGCTGCGATACCCCTTGTGCATCAAAGCGTTGGCAGCACTGAGCGCAGCCAGGTTGGCCCGGGCGCTGTCGCGGCTGTGGATAAGCGGCGCCGGATCGAGGCGAGCCAGCAGCTGGCCTGCTGTCACTTTGTCCCCCTCATCGACCAGCACCTCGCTGACCCTGCCGCCGACTCTGAACGCCAGGTTCACATCGCGGATGTCGACGTTGCCGTAGAGGATGGAGCCATCGGCCGGGCGCCCCTGCCACCAGAGATAGCCACCGATCAGGGTCAGCAGCAGAGCCACGATTGCGATGCGTTGCTTCATAGGGATGTTCCTTGAGGGTGGCTCTGCCACCCGAGGCCGCCACGGAGAACGGCCAGCAGCAGAGCTGTCATGGCGATGCGTTGTTTCATACCGCTTCTCCTTCCTGCATGTCGGTGGGGCGCAGGCCGCGCAGGGCCCATGTCAGTCGTTGCCGTGCGGCCTCGGGATTGTCTATCTGGGAGAGGAAGGGGGCGGCTTCCGGCGGTAGCCAGTCGAGCTGGCGACCGCTGCCGGCGATCACCAGGGGCAGGCCCACCGAGCCCATGATGAAGATCATCAGCTGGATGGGGTGGCCGGGCACCAGGGAGCCTTCCGCCTGCGCCTTCTGAATCTGCTCGAGCAGCAGCAGGGGGTGGCGGCGCGGCAGGCTCAGCAGAAAGCGCTGGGCGGCGCTCTCGCCAGCCAGGGCATCGCCAAACAGGTGGTTGATGAAGCCGCGCTGGCGCGCCACCAGTCCAATCAGTGCCTCCACGGTTGCCTCGAAGGTGGCGATGGCCGAAGGGTAGGAGCCCTTGGCCGCCACCGCCTTGAGTTCGTCATAGAGGGGGCTGTACCAGAGCTCCACCAGCTCGTCGATAAAGGCGTCGCGGTTGCCGAAGTGGTAGACGAAGGAGCCGAGGTTCACCCCGGCCGCCGTCGCCAGCTCGCGTACCGTGAGGCCGCGCAGCCCCTTGTCGGCGGCGAGGGCAAGGCCGGTATCGAGCAGCTTTTGACGGGTCGGGTGCATCTTGCTGTTGTCCTGTGACTGAAGTCGTGCAGATTTAGAACTGATTTATACGTATGTATAAATCATCGGCGAAGAATAAGGAAGATCTTTTTTTGAGCAGAGTTCGGCGGGAATGAACAAGAGCTGCACTGCTGCGTGAGGGGGGGTGGGGAAATAAAAACGCCTCCACGGAGGGAGGCGTTTTCATCGGGAGGGGCGAGCTTGCAGGATATGAAACCGCTTGGGTCTTCGTCCTCGATCGATCTGTTGCAGGATTAAACCGCTCGGATCCTCGTCCTCGATCGGTCTGTTGCAGGATTAAACCGCTCGGCTCCTCGTCTTCGATCAGTCTGTTCCAGGATTAAACCACTTGAGTCCTCGTCCTCGATCGGACTGTTGCAGGATGAAACCGCTCGAAATCCCAACCTTCGACCAGGCTGTTACAGGATATAACGGCTCAGATCCTCGTCCTCGATCAGGGCACCCAGGTGGGCGTTGACGTAGTCGGTGTCGATGACGAAGGTCTCGCCGGACTTCTCGGAGGCATCGTAGGAGATGTCTTCCATCAGCCGCTCCATCACGGTGTGCAGACGACGGGCACCTATGTTCTCGGTGCGCTCGTTGACCTGCCAGGCCGCCTCGGCCAGACGGCGGATGCCGTCCTGGGTGAACTCGATCTTGACCCCTTCGGTGGCCATCAGCGCCTGGTACTGATCGGTCAGGGAGGCGTTCGGCTCGGTCAGGATCCGCTCGAAGTCATGAGTGGTGAGGGCGGTCAGCTCGACCCGGATCGGCAAACGACCCTGCAGCTCGGGGATGAGATCCGACGGCCGGGCCACCTGGAAGGCGCCGGAGGCGACGAACAGTATGTGGTCTGTCTTGACCATGCCGTGCTTGGTGTTGACGGTGCAACCCTCGACCAGGGGCAGCAGGTCGCGCTGCACCCCTTCGCGGGAGACATCGGGGCCCGAACTCTCGCCACGCTTGCAGATCTTGTCGATCTCGTCGAGGAAGACGATGCCGTTGTTCTCGACCGCGGCAATGGCCTTCTGCTTCAGCTCTTCCGGGTTGACCAGGCGGGCCGCCTCCTCTTCGATCAGCGCCTTCATGGCCTCCTTGACCTTGATCTTGCGCTTCTTCTTCTGCTGCTGGCCCAGGTTCTGGAACAGCCCTTGCAACTGGTTGGCCATCTCTTCCATGCCCGGCGGGGTCATGATGTCGACGCCCATGGGGGTGGCGGCGAGATCCAGCTCGATCTCCTTGTCATCCAGCTGACCTTCCCGCAGTTTCTTGCGGAAGATCTGGCGGGTGTTGGAGTTGTCGGCCTTCTCCTCCTCGCCCCAGCTGTTGCGCGGGTTCGGCAGCAGGGCGTCGAGGATGTGCTCCTCGGCGGCTTCCTCGGCGCGATATTTCATCTTCTCCATCTCGGTCTCGCGCACCAGCTTGATGGCGACATCGGTCAGATCGCGAATGATGCTGTCCACTTCCTTGCCCACATAGCCCACTTCGGTGAACTTGGTCGCTTCCACCTTGATGAAGGGAGCGTTGGCGAGCTTGGCCAGGCGACGGGCGATCTCGGTCTTGCCGACCCCGGTCGGGCCTATCATCAGGATGTTTTTCGGGGTCACTTCGTGGCGCATCTCCTCAGAGAGCTGCATCCGGCGCCAGCGGTTGCGCAGGGCGACGGCCACCGCGCGCTTGGCGTCGGCCTGACCAATGATGTGACGGTCCAGCTCGTGGACGATTTCTCTCGGGGTCATCTCGGACATGATGGGATTCCTGTGTCGGGGGCGGCGGCGTGGCCGCCCCTGGAGAATGGGGGCGCTTACTTGGCGCTGTAGTCCAGCACTTCGATGGTGTGGTTGCCGTTGGTGAAGACGCAGATGTCGCCCGCAATCTTGAGGGACTTCTCGACGATGGTCCTGGCATCCAGATCTGTGTTTTCCAGCAGGGCGATGGCGGCGGACTGGGCGAAGTTGCCGCCCGAGCCGATGGCGATCAGATCATGTTCCGGCTGCACCACGTCACCGTTGCCGGTGATGATGAAGGACTTGTGTTCGTCGGCCACCGCCAGCAGTGCCTCGAGGCGGCGCAGGGCGCGATCGGTGCGCCAGTCCTTGGCCAGCGCCACGGCGGCGCGCTCCAGGTTGCCCTGGTGGGCCTGCAGCTTGGCTTCGAAGCGCTCGAGCAGGGTGAAGGCGTCGGCGGTGCCGCCGGCGAAACCTGCCAGCACCTTGCCGTTGTAGAGGCGATGAACCTTGCGGGCGTTGCCCTTCATGACGGTGTTGCCGAGGGAGACCTGGCCATCACCGCCGATCACGACCTGGCCGTTGCGGCGGACGGAAACTATGGTAGTCACTTTACTTACCTCGCTTGAGCCGAATGACGGCCTGACTGTGCATGGAGGAAAAGATGGGGATGGCAAACGGGCTTTTCAAGCCTGTGCCATGCACGGATCGCGGAGGAGGGATCGGGCGGGGACAGGATGGCGCCAAAAGAAACAGGGCCGGATGTTGCCACTCGGCCCTGTGAATGCGCGGCGCTCATCAACCCTTTCTGGAGATGCAGCCGCTGATGCCGGAGCCTTGCAGCTTGCGGTTGGCCGCATCGACGGCGGCCTTGCCGTTGAAGGGGCCCACCATCACCTTGTAGACGGCGCCGTTGGCCCCGTTCACCACCTGCAGGCTGGAGGAGAGGCCGGCGCCGAAGGCGATGCGCGCCTTGAGGGATTCCGCGGAATCCTGGGAGCGCAGGGCGGCGCACTGCATCATGTAGCGCCCCGTGTCTGCGCTCGCCGTCGGGGCGGGCTGGGCCTTGGCGGCCCGCTCCCGCTCCAGTTCGGCGCGCAGCTCCCGCTCCATCCGCTCCCGTTCTGCCTTGCGATCGATCACCTGCACCTGGGCGCTGGCAACCGGCGCGCCGGTCGGCTTGGGCGCTACCTGGCCAATGGGGGTGCCCGGCTGGGGTATGTTGGTCGCAACCGGCTTGGCCAGCTTCTCGGGCTGCAGGGTCAAGGTTGCCGCCGGTGGCGGGGGCAGTACTCCGGGCTGGGGGGGCGGCTCTATGATGTCGACCTGCTTGTTCTCAAGCCGCTCGATATAGCTCCACTTCTCCTGGGGCAGTTCATGTCCCTTGGCTTTTGGCTTGTTGGCGCGCACCTGCTCTTCGATGGTGGGGGCGTCATCCCCCTTGCCATTGATGAGGTAGAGGAAGGCGCCAAAACCGGCGACCAGGCCCCCCGCCAGCAGGACGGGGATCAGCGGAAAACGGCGGCGAGGCGGCGCCTTCTTGGCGTTGCGACCACCGGCCCGTCTCCGCGAGCCACTCCCGACATAATCCCGTGTCGCCATGAATTACATGCGCTCCAGGGTGTGGATACCCAGCACGCCCAGGCCCAGCTTGAGTACCTTGGCGGTGGCGGCGCACAGCAGCAGGCGGCTCTGACGGTCTTGGGGGTCGACCCCGTCCTTGTTGATCGGGCAGGCTTCGTAGAAGGTCATGAAGTTGCCGGACAGCTCGTACAGGTAGGTACACAGCAGGTGGGGCATGCCGCGCTCGGCCACGCCGTTGACCGCGTCGGAGAACTGGATCAGCTTCTGGGCCAGGGTCAGCTCGGCATCCTCGTTGAGCTGGACGCTGCCGCCGAGCTGGGTGGCATCGACGCCAGCCTTGCGGAAGATGGACTGGATCCGGGTGTAGGCGTACTGCAGGTAAGGGGCCGTGTTGCCTTCGAACGACAGCATCAAATCCCAGTCGAAGATGTAGTCCGTGGTGCGGTTCTTGGAGAGATCCGCATACTTGACCGCCCCCATGGCGATGGCGTGGACCACCTCGGCCTTCTCGTCGGCGGACAGATCGCTGTTGCGGCTCTCCAGCAGGGCGCTGGCGCGCTCTTCCGCTTCGTTGAGCAGGTCGACCAGCTTGACGGTGCCGCCGGAGCGGGTCTTGTAGGGGCGGCCGTCCTTGCCCAGCATCATGCCGAAGGCGTGGTGCTCGAGGGGCACGGATTCCGGCACATAGCCCGCCTTGCGGGTGATGGTCCAGGCCTGCATCAGGTGCTGGTGCTGACGGGAGTCGATGAAGTACATGACCCGCTCGGCGCCCATGGTCTCGTAGCGGTACTTGGCACAGGCGATGTCGGTGGTGGTGTAGAGGAAGCCGCCATCGCTCTTCTGGATGATGACCCCCATGGGCTCGCCATCCTTGTTCTTGAACTCGTCGAGGAAGACCACGGTGGCGCCCTCGCTCTCGACCGCCAGCCCCTGGGCCTTCAGGTCGGTGACGATGGCGGGCAGCATGTCGTTGTACATGGACTCGCCCATGATGTCCTTGTTGGTCAGGGAGACATTGAGGCGGTCGTAGTTGCGCTGGTTCTGGGCCATGGTCATGTCGACCAGCTTCTTCCACATGGTACGGCAGTACTCATCGCCGCCCTGCAGCTTGACCACATAGTTGCGGGCGCGCTCGGCGAAGGCGTCGTCTTCGTCATACAGGCGCTTGGCCTGGGTGTAGAAGGCTTCCAGATCCTTGAGCTCCATGTCGCTGGCGTGCTCGTTCTCCATCTTCTCCAGATAAGCGATCAGCATGCCGAACTGGGTGCCCCAGTCGCCGATGTGGTTGGCGCGGATCACCTTGTGGCCGAGGAACTCCAGGGCGCGGGCCGCCACGTCACCGAGGACTGTGCTGCGGATGTGGTGCACCGCCATCTCCTTGGCCACGTTGGGGGCGGAGTAATCCACCACCACGGTTTGCGGCGTCGGCAGCTTAACGTTGGCGTTGGCGCTGGCCACCATGGCATCGACCTGACCGGCCAGCCATTGCTGGTTGAAGAAGAAGTTGATGAAACCGGGGCCGGCGATCTCGACCTTGGCGACGAGGTCCGAGGCGGGCAGGTGTTCTATGATGGCCGCGGCCAGCTCGCGGGGGTTCTTGCCCGCCGGCTTGGCCAGCAGCATGGCGAGGTTGGTGGCCAGGTCGCCGTGAGCCTTGTCCTTGCATCGATCTACCAGCACGCGGGCTTCCAGCTCCGCCGGCAGGATGCCAGCGGATTTGAGATTGGCTACCGTCTGTTCAAGTAGATGATGAATATGCTCTTTCATGACTGACCACCGAGGTTATGCGTCGAAATATGACTGATATATAAGGGCGTGAATTTTACCCGCATCGGGCCGAGAAAACTATAGGAATGACCCTCCACTGCCGGGGCGGCGGATATTTCACTGTGTGGTGCGCAGGTTTGCAGAATATTGCGTTGTCGTCTGCGACTTAACCATTTCTACTGCATATGGAAGCGGCTTGTCCAGGCTATTTTCCCCTAATAGAAACAGGGTTTTTATTCCCACTTGGTCTGAATGATCTGGCCCGTTTCTGTAGTCGTATCAGAAGAAGGCACACGAAACTGGATACCGACATGCAACTGGCGCTCTTCCCCCTCTCTGCTCATCTGCTGCCCGGCGGCGTCATGCCCCTGCGCATCTTCGAGCCCAGGTACCTGCGGATGATCGCCGAGGCCCAGACGCGGGAGTTCGCCCTCTGCATGCTGGATCCCCGCCAGCCCGATGCCCTGCGCAACATGTACCCCATCGCCACCCGGGTGCGGATCATCGACTTCGATCGCCTGCCCGACGGCCTGCTCGGCATCAAGGTGCAGGGGGTGGAGCGGCTGCGGATCCGGGATCTCTGGCAGGAGGGAGATGGCTTGAGGGTGTGTGACGCGCAGCCGCTGCCGCCCTGGCAGGGTGGTCGCCTGCCGCAGGATCAGCGCAATCTGGCCCAGGCCCTGCGGGAGGTCTTCAGCGACTACCCCGAATATGCCGCCCTCTATCACGAGCCGGCCTGGGACGATGCCTGCTGGGTCGCCCAGCGCTGGATTGAGGTGCTGCCCATTCCGGCGGAGCAGAAGCAGTGGCTGATGGCCTGCGAGGATTACCGTCCCGCCCTGCGTCTGCTCAGCAACCTGCTGGTGACCAGTCACTGATCCTGTCAGGCAGGGTGATCCGGGTCCCGTTTCCGAGCGTATAGCTGGATACGTTCCCATTCAGGGTTAGGCGCCATGGCATATACTGGCCAATCACAATCGGTTCACAGCAGGATCTCACCCCAGATGGACACAGCCCCAGGCTCCCCGGATCTGAAGACTCAGCTGATCCGGGTCGCCGAGACCGCCGACAAGGTGGCCTTCGCCGCCCTGTTCCACCATTTCGCCCCCCGGATCCGTCACTACGGTCTGCGCCATCTCGGCAGCGAGGCCAATGCCATGGAGCTGGTGCAGGAGACCATGCTGCTGGTGTGGCAGAAGGCGCGCCTCTATCACCCGGACAAGGGGGCCCCCAGCACCTGGATCTACACAGTGATGCGCAATCAGTGCTTCGACATGCTGCGCCGCCGTCGTGCCAGCAAGGAGGAGCTCTGCGCCGAAGATCTGTGGCCCATGCTGGAATTCCGGGCCCAGGAGGAGTGCCTGAGCGGCGGTGAGGATGCGGTGCTGACCCGCCAGATGGCGCATCATGTCGGCGAATTGCCCGAGCCCCAGCAGCAGGTGGTGCGCGGCATCTATCTGCAGGAGCTCTCCCAGCAGGAGCTGGCCGACAGGCTCGGCGTGCCCCTTGGCACCATCAAGTCCCGGCTGCGGCTGGCATTACAGAAACTGAAAGAGCAAGTGGAGCAAGGCCATGATTAAGATCCATCCGAGCGACCCCATGTTGCGCGCCTTCGCCGCCGACGAGCTGCCCTTGCCCCTGGCCGTCGGGGTGGCCGCCCATTGCGAGCTCTGCCCCGAATGTGCCCTGCGCCTGCATGGCTGGGAAGAGGAGCTGGCGAACGCCTACCTGGTGGACGATGCACCGACGCAGTCCGCGACGAGGGACGAGCCCACCGAGGCCGGGTTTGATGCCATGCTGGCGGACATACTGGAGCAGCCGGTGGCGACGGTGGCCGATCTCGCCCGGACAGCGCCCCCTCCGCCCGTCTTGCAGGTAGGGGGTCACTCATACCGCCTGCCCCGGGTGCTGGCACGCCATCATGCCCCCAAATGGCGCCATATTGGCGCCATCCGCCAGCACAGCCTGCCGCTGGACGAGATGGGCGCTCGCGCCAGCCTGCTCCACATCGAGGCCGGTGGTCGCATCCCAGAGCACACTCACCAGGGCTATGAGCTGACCCTGCTGCTGGCGGGCAACATGCAAGATGGTGACACCTGCTATCAGGCGGGGGACTTCATCTGGCGCGATGCCCGTCACGCCCACAGCCCGCATACGCCGGACGGCTGCCTCTGCTACACGGTGCAGGATGCCCCGGTGCAGTTCACCAAGGGGCTGTCACGGCTGCTCAACGGCATCAGCCAGCACCTCTACTGAGCCGTGCCAGGCGACAAAAAAGTCGGGCAACAAAAAAGGGACCATAAAGGTCCCTTTTTTCATGAGGCGATCCCTCGGGATCAGGCCACGAACACCAGGTAGACGGCGAAGGCCACCACGAAGCGGTAGATGGCGAACGGGATGAAGTCGAGGCGACGGATCAGGGCCAGGAAGGTCTTGATGGCGACCATGGCGACCACGAAGGCGGTGACGAAGCCCACCGCAAACATGGGGAAGTCCGCCATGGAGAGGAAGTCGCGGCTCTTGTAGAGGTCGAGGCCGCTCGCCGCCATCATCATGGGCACCGCCATGATGAAGGAGAACTCGGCCGCAGCGTGGCGGCTGATGCCCATCAGCATGCCGCCGCTGATGGTGGCGCCGGAGCGGGAGAAGCCGGGCCAGAGGGCCAGACACTGGAACAGGCCTATGCCGAACGCCTGCTTGTAGCTGATATCGTCCAGGGTTTCGGAACGTACCGCCGGGCGGAACTTTTCGGCGATGATCAGCAGTATGCCGCCGGCCACCAGGGCGTACATCACAGTCTCTGGGCCAAACAGATGGGCCTTGATCCAGCTGTGGATGGCCAGCCCGACGACCACGGCGGGCAGCATGCCGAGCATGACATGAATCAGTGTCAGGGTGGCTTGGCCCTGGGTTGGTTTCTGGCCGAAGTGGATGCCGATGAGGCCGAACAGGCGGCGCCAGAACATGACCACCACCGCCAGAATGGAACCCAGCTGGATCACCACCTCGAAGGTGGCGGCCTTGGGCCCTTCGAAGCCCAGCAGATGGCCGACGATGATCATGTGGCCGGTGGAGGAAACGGGCAGGAATTCGGTCAGGCCTTCCACTATGCCCAGCACGAAGGCGACAAACAGGGCGTAGGATTCGGTCATGGTACAGATCTCTTGATTGATGGGAGCCGGATAAAATCAGCCCCGAGCAGGGTCGGGGCGGCCAATGATGGCGGAAAATCCCGCGGGCAACCAGTGAATATTGGGGATTTCAGCGCCCTGTCCGGACCGGAACAGGGCGTTGGCGGGCCATGCAG
Source organism: Aeromonas bivalvium (assembly GCF_000819765.1). Taxonomy (GTDB): domain Bacteria; phylum Pseudomonadota; class Gammaproteobacteria; order Enterobacterales; family Aeromonadaceae; genus Aeromonas; species Aeromonas bivalvium. Next base: position 91,832 of record NZ_CDBT01000035.1, on the reverse strand, counting down.
GGCACGGCTTGCAGCATGTTGTCCGCAGCCATGACGGCCCCGTCACCTTCTGACATGGCCGCCCTGCCCGGGCCGCCTTTCACGCCAGCAGCGCCAGGATCCTTTGTTGCAACTCATCGTCCAGCGGCGGCTGCTTCAGGGCGTCGACGGCGCTCGCTATCTGTCGGGGATGGCTGGCGCCGATCAGGGCACAGCTCACCACGGGATCGCGCAGCACCCACTGCAGTGCCAGCTGTGACAGAGATTGGCCCCGTTGCTGCGCCAACACGTGCAGGGCGCGGACGGTGGCGAGCCTCTCTTCGGTGATCTGAGCGGGCTTGAGGAAGGGGCTGGCGCTGGCGGCGCGCGAATCCGCCGGGATCCCCGCCAGGTAGCGATCGCTCAGCAGGCCTCCCGCCAGGGGCGAGAAGGCGACCACCCCCATCCCCTGTTCGCGGCAGACCGGCAGCGTCTGCGCCTCGATGTCGCGCTGGAACAGGGAGTATTTGAGCTGGTTGACCAGGCAGGGGGTGCCGAGCTCCGCCAGTCGGGCGGCAGCCTTGGCCGCGAGCGGGGCCGGGTAGTTGGAGAGGCCGATATAGAGCGTCTTGCCCTGGCGCACCATGAGCGCCAGGGCCTGGCAGGTCTCCTCCAGCGGGGTGTCGGGATCCGGCCTGTGGTGGTAGAAGATGTCCAGGTAGTCGAGGCCGAGGCGGCGCAGGCTCTGGTGCAGGCTGGCGAAGAGGTACTTGGCGCTGCCGCCGTCGCCGTAGGGGCCGTCCCACATCACATAACCCGCCTTGCTGGCGATGATGAGCTCGTCTCTGTAGGGGGCCAGGCTGTCCTTGAGCAGCTTGCCGAAGGTCAGCTCGGCGGCGCCCGGCGGCGGCCCGTAGTTGTTGGCGAGGTCGAAGTGGGTGATCCCGAGATCGAAGGCCTGATGCACCATGGCTTTCACCGTGGCGGGATCGCTCCCGGCGCCGAAGTTGTGCCACAGACCCAGACCGATGGCGGGCAGGCACAGGCCGTGGCGACCCGCGGGGCGATAGGCCTGGCGCTGGTACCGATCCGGCGCGGCGAGGTAGCTGTCATCCATAACGACTCCTGCTTGAAGAGGGGCACTCTGCCCTGTGGCGACGAAGGGTGGCCTAGTCGGCGGCGATAAAGCGATAACGGGTCTGGTGGCGGTAGGTCTGCCCAGGCAGCAGCCAGGGGTCGCCGAGCTCGGGCCGGTTGGGGCTGTCCGGCAGCTGCTGCGCCTCCAGGCAGAAGCCGTCGAGGTCCCGATGCAGCCGACCGCCCCGGTTCGGGGTGTTGGCCAGCCAGTTGCCGCTGTAGAACTGCAACGAGGGCTGGTTGGTGTAGACCTCCATCGCCAGCCGCTTGTCCCCCGAGACCACCCGGGCCGCCCACGCCTGTTCTGGGCCGTTCAGCACGAAGGCGTGATCATACCCTCCGGCCTGTTGCTGCTGGGGATGGCTCAGCCACTCCTGGCCCATGAGGCGCTCGCGACGCAGGTCGAAGGGGCCCTCCACCGGCGCCATGGCCAGCGGCAATCCGCTCTGGTCGGTGGGCAGGAAACGGTCGGCATTGAGGCGGATGGCATGATGGCGAATATCGGATCGCACATGGCCGTCATCGGCATGTCCATCCAGGTTGAAGTAGGCGTGGCTGGTGAGGCTGACCGGGGTCGGCGCGTCCGTGCTGGCCCTGAATTCCACCACCAGATCCCGCTGCTCCAGCCGGTACTCCAGGGTCACCCGTACGTTGCCGGGAAAGCCCTGATCCCCCGTCCGGGAGAGGAGCGCCAGCCTGACCCTGTCCGCCTCCTGCTCCCTGATCTGCCAGGTGCGGCGATGGAATCCGTCGCTCCCGCCATGCAGGCAGTGGGGGGCCTGATTGGCGTCGAGAGACCAGCGTTCGTCCCCTCGCACCAGCTCGGCGCCGTCGATGCGGTTGGCAAAGCGCCCCGCCACCGCCCCCAGCCACACCTGCTGGCTGGCATAGGCCTCATCGGCGCAGCCCAGCAGCACTTCCCGTTGCTCTCCCGCCACCGGCAGGGTGAGGGAGGTGAGGGTGGCGCCAAATTCGATGCCGCGCAGGCGCAGCCCCTCTTCGTTTTCCAGCGTGAATGCGTTCATGGGGCTGCTCATCGTCTGCCTGCCCCGGCACTGGCGGAGCAGACGTAGCAATCCGCCTCCAGCCCCGAGATGGCCGGGTATTGTGCAGCCACGGCGGCGATGACCGCAGGCACCCGCTCCGGGCGCAGCAGGGCCACCACGCAGCCGCCGAAGCCGCCGCCGGTCATGCGCACGCCCCCTTCGCGGCCGATCTCGGCCTTGATGATCTGCACCAGGCCGTCGATGGCGGGCACCGTTATCTCGAAGTCATCGCGCATGGCGGCGTGGGACTGACCCATCAGTTCGCCGAGGCGGGCCAGATCCCCCGAGGCGAGCGCCTCGGCGGCGGCCAGGGTGCGGGCGTTCTCCCCCACTATGTGGCGGGCGCGGCGGTAACAGGCCTCGTCCAGCCCGGCCTTGTCCGCCTCCAGGCGGCTGGTGTCGAGGTCGCGCAGGGCCTTGACCCCGTAGTGGCGGGCGGCGGCTTCGCACTGCTGGCGACGCAGGTTGTACTCGCTGTCCACCAGGCCGCGGCGCACGTTGGAGTTGACGATGAGCACGGCGAGATCCATCGGCATGGGGATGAGACGGGTCTCCAGGGAGCGGCAATCGAGCAGCAGGGCATGGTCCACCTCGCCGCAGGCGGAGATCATCTGATCCATGATGCCGCAGTTGCAGCCGACGAACTGGTTCTCCGCCTGCTGGCCGTTTTGGGCAAGCTCGGCCTGGCTGATGGGCAGCCCCAGGGCCTCCTTGAAGGCCTGGCCTATGGCCACCTCCAGGGAGGCGGACGAGGAGAGACCGGCCCCCTGGGGCACGTTGCCCGAGACCACCAGATCCAGGCCGCGCAGGGATTGGCCGCGCGCCTGCAGATGCTTGACCACGCCGCGGATGTAGTCGCTCCAGCGCTGGTGGGGGTGATGGGTTATCGGCTCATCCAGGGCGAACTCATCCCGCTCGCACTCGTAGTCGGCGGCAATTACCCGTACCAGGTTGTCGCTGCGCAGACCGATGGCGACGCAGGTCTCGTAGTCGATGGCGCAGGGCAGCACGAAGCCGTCGTTGTAGTCGGTGTGCTCGCCGATGAGGTTGACCCGGCCCGGCGCCCCGACGGTGAGATCCTGGAGGCGGCCGTGGTGACGGATGAAAACCTCGGTCACGCGTTCAAACGGGGTCATGGTCATGCTTGGGCGCTCTTGTAGTGAAGGGGGCTCAGGGCGCGCAGCCGCTCGGCTGCCTGCTCAGGGGTGAGGTCACGCTGGGTCTCTGCCAGCATCTCGAAACCGACCATGAACTTGCGCACGGTGGCACTGCGCAGCAGGGGCGGGTAGAAGTGGGCGTGCAGCTGCCAGGCCTCGGGGCAATCGGAGCGGGGCGGGGCGAAATGCCAGCCCATGGAGTAGGGGAAGCTGCACTGGAACAGGTTGTCGTAGCGGCTGGTGAGCTCCTTGAGAGCCACCGCCAGATCCTGTTGCTGCTCGCAGGCCAGGCTCAGCAGGGAGGGCACATGGGCCTTGGGCAAGAGCAGGGTCTCGAACGGCCAGGCGGCCCAGAAGGGCACCACCGCCAGCCAGTGGGTCGTCTCCACCACGATGCGGGTGCGGTCCGCCAGCTCCCGCGCCACATAGTCCAGCAGCAGGGGGCGGCCGTGTTCGGCCAGCCAGGCCTGCTGGCGCTCCTGCTCCCTGGCTATCTCGTTGGGCAGAAAATCGCTGCCCCAGATCTGGCCATGGGGGTGAGGGTTGGAGCAGCCCATGACGGCCCCTTTGTTTTCAAACACCTGGACCCATTCCCACTGGGCAGAGAGCTCGGCCACCTGGCTCATCCAGCTGGTGATCACCCCCTCGATGGCGGGCAGGGGCAGCTCGGGCAGCGTCTTGCCGTGGTCCGGCGAGAAGCAGATGACCCGGCTGGTGCCACGGGCCGCCTCCAGTTGCAGCAGGGGATCCGGCGCCGCGTCGGTGGCCGGGGTGTCCTGCATCAGGGCGGCGAAGTCGTTGGTGAAGACGAAGGTGCCCTGGTAGTCAGGGTTGATGTCTCCGCTGACCCGGGTGTTGCCGGCACAGAGGAAGCAGTCGGGATCGTGGGATTGGGTGGGCGCCTCGCCTATCTTCTCCACCTGTCCCTGCCAGGGGCGCTTGGCCCTGTGGGGGGAGACCAGCACGTACTGGCCGGTGAGCGGGTTGAAGCGGCGGTGGGGGTGATCAACCGGATTGAACATCATCACTCCTCATTCGCTGATGATATAGATGGGGTTGTCGGGAAGAGGGCGCGCTCGTGGGCGGCGCCCCTCATCTTCCGGCAGTGCGAGGTGGGTGATGACCCGGGCTGCCGCGGTCGTCCGTGGTCGGCGTCTTCATCCCTGCCCTGTGCTTGACGGGTGTGAGCAGGAGTCTAGCCGAGCCGTCGATGGGCAAACTGTGAGCTGGCCGGCAAATTCGTGTAAACGATTACACTTAATTGCAACAAGCTGCCGCGACAATCTGTGGTGCCGCCCCTGTCATCAAAGGGATTGCTGGTTATAATGGCCAGCCCGCGGACAGTGAAAAGAGTGAAAACAGCATGAGTACCATCAAGGATGTCGCCCGTCTTGCCAAGGTGTCGGTGGCAACGGTTTCACGGGTGATGAACGACTCCCCCAAGGCCAGCGCCGCCTCGCGCAAAGTGGTACTGCAGGCCATGGCCGAGCTTGGCTATACCCCCAATGCCAACGCGCGGGCCCTGGTCAATCGCACCTGCGACACCATGGGGGTGGTGGTCAACGACGTGGCGGATCCCTTCTTCGGCGCCCTGGTCAAGGGGGTCTGTACCGTGGCGGTGGAGCAGGGTCTGCACCTGCTGGTGGGTAATGGTTTTCACAACGCCGAGCAGGAGCGGGGGGCCATCGAGCTGCTGATCGGCAAACGCTGCGAGGCGCTGGTGGTGCACAGCAAGGCGCTCTCGGACGAGGAGCTGATCGATTACGCCCTGCGGGTGCCTGGCATGGTATTGATCAATCGCGATATTCCCGCGCTGAAGGGGCGCTGCATCTCCCTCGACAACCGGCTGGGGGCCGCCACCGCCACCCGCCATCTGCTGGGGCTGGGCCATCGCCACATCGCCTTCATCGGTTCGGATCACGCCATCGAGGATGCCAGCTCCCGCTTGCAGGGGTATCGGGATGCCCTGGCCGAGGCCGGGGCGGCGGCGGATGCGGAACGGGTGGAGCGCGGCACCCCCAATGAGGAGGGGGGAGAACATGCCATGCTCAACCTGCTCGCCAAGGGGCTGCCCATCACGGCCGTGGTGGCCTACAACGACGCCATGGCGGCAGGGGCCATCTCGGTACTGGCGGACAACGGACTCAAGGTGCCGGAGGAGGTCTCAGTGGTGGGGTTCGATGACATCATCTATGCCAGATACCTGAGACCCAAGCTCTCCACCATCCGCTACCCCATCGAGCTGATGGCGTCCCAGGCGGCCAAGTTGGCGCTCCAACTGGCGGCCGGCGAGACACAGACGTTGCAGAGTCGCATCTATGCGCCGACCCTGATCAACCGTCACTCGGCCGCCCCCGCCCGAGACTGACGGGTCTTCGATCCTGGCCCCGTGCTGGCCGGGATCGGGATCAGTGCCACTAGCTCTGCCGCCTCCGGCGGGGCAGGCGGCGTCCCTGGCCTGGCTGAGTTTCACCCCTGTCGTGGCACTGTCCCGCGCCTGCCTGAGGAGGGCGGCAGGGCGCCTCCTCCTTGCTCCTGGTTTCACCCATGACGGCACCGTCGCCGTCCCCCGGTGCTCGCACGGCCCCTGTCACTCCCCCTGAAACTAAATGTAATCGTTTACATCTTTGTGAGAAAGATCCCCCTTTCCCTCGGACAACTCCACTACACTGCGGCTGTTTTACGAACGATCCAGGGAGAGAGGAAGCATGCTCAGGGAGATATTGGCGCGCCGGGACTGGCAGCATCAGGGGATCACATCGGTCAACCGACTGGCGGCCCATACCCCCCTCGCCAGCTGGCGTGACGAGGCGGCGGCGCGTGCCGATCTGCCCTCCTGCTCCCGCTTGTCCCTCGATGGCGACTGGCGCTTTTCCTGGTTCGAGGCCCCGGAGCGGGTGCCCGAGCAGTGGCTTCACCAGGACCTGGCCGATGCCTGCCTGATCCGGGTGCCGGGCAACTGGCAGCTGGATGCCGCCTATCCGGGGGCGCGGCCCCTGACGGACGGTCCCATCTACACCAACATCAAGTATCCCTTCCCCTGCGATCCGCCCCGGGTACCGGCACAGAATCCCACCGGTTGTTACTCCCGCGAGTTCAGTCTGCCTGTCGACTGGCTGGCCAGCGGCCAGATCCGGATCACCCTGGACGGCGTGAGCAGTGCCTGCCATCTGTTTTGCAACGGCCACTGGGTCGGCTACTCCCAGGACAGCCGCTTGCCCGCCGAGTTCGATCTGACCCCCTGCCTGCACAGCGGCCGCAACCGGCTGGCGGTGCTGGTACTGCGCTGGTCCGACGGCTCCTATCTGGAGGATCAGGACATGTGGTGGCTGTCGGGGATCTTCCGCTCCGTCAGCCTGCTGCATAAACCGGCCCGTTATCTGATGGACGTCCGGGTTACTCCGGTGCTGGATGCCTGCTATCGGGACGCTCGCCTCAAGATTGAATTGCAGGGGGCCGATGTGGCCGGCCTGTCGGTGGCGGCGCATCTCTATGACGGCGATGAGCGGGTGGCGACCCTGTGCCAGCGGATCGGCACCGGAGCCATCGATGAGAAAGGGGCTTACGACGATCGTGCCGAGCTCTGGCTCGAGGTGGCGGCGCCGCGCAAATGGAGCGCCGAGACCCCCCACCTCTATCGCCTGACCCTGACCCTGCAAAATGAACGAGGGGAGCCCATCGAGAGCGAGGCCTGCGACGTGGGCTTTCGGGCGGTGGAGATAGAGGGGGGGCTGCTGCGTCTCAACGGCCAGCCCCTGCTCATTCGCGGCGCCAATCGCCACGAACATCACCCCGCCACCGGGCACGCGGTGACCCCGGCCGATATGGAGCAGGATCTGATCCTGATGAAGCGACACAACTTCAACGCGGTGCGCTGCGCTCACTATCCGAATCACCCCGCATTCTACCGGCTCTGCGACCGGCTCGGCCTCTATGTGGTGGACGAGGCGAACCTGGAGACCCATGGCATGAGTCCCATGGGGCGGCTGGCGCGAGATCCAGCCTGGAGTGGCGCCTTCCTCGAGCGGGTCACCCGCCTGGTGGCACGGGATTTCAACCACCCCAGTGTCATCATCTGGTCCCTCGGCAACGAATCCGGCTACGGCCCGGCCCACGATGCCATGTATGCCTGGGTCAAGGGCACGGATCCGAGCCGCCCGGTGCAGTACGAAGGGGGCGGCGCCGACACCCCGGCCACCGACATCATCTGCCCCATGTATGCCCGCACCCATCAGGATCAACCCTTCCCGGCCGTGCCCAAGTGGGCGCTGGCCAAATGGATCGGCCTGCCCGGCGAGCAGCGCCCGCTGATCCTGTGCGAATACGCCCATGCCATGGGCAACAGCCTGGGAGGCTTTGCCGAGTATTGGCAGGCGTTTCGCGATCACCCCAGGCTGCAAGGGGGGTTCGTCTGGGATTGGGTGGATCAGGGATTGGACAAGTTGACCGAGGATGGTCGCCACTTCTGGGCCTATGGCGGCGACTTTGGCGATCGGCAAAACGATCGTCAGTTCTGCATCAATGGCCTGCTCTTCCCGGATCGCAGCCCCCATCCCGCCCTGTTCGAGGCCAAGCGGGCCCAGCAGCCGTTCGTGCTGACCCTGCAAGGCTGCCAGCCGCTGACGGTGGCGATCCGCAGCGAATACCTGTTTCGCGAGACGGACAACGAAGTGCTGCGCTGGCAGCTGCTGGAGGACGGCGTGGTGCTGAGCCAGGGGGAGTGCCAGCTCGCCCTGGGGCCGAGTGGCTGCGTGACGCTCACCCTGCTGGATCGATTGCCCGCCTTTGCGCCGGGGGCGCTCGCCTGGCTGGATCTGGCCATAGTGCAGAGCACTGCCACTCCCTGGTCCGAGGCGGGGCACGAGGTGGCGCGCCAGCAATGTATGTTGCGGACGCCCCTGGCACTGCCCGCCACCCAGACACCCGCCCCATTGAGGGAGTTGCCGGATCACTGGCTGGTCCAGACCGCCGGCAGCACCTGGCGGCTGGACAAGGCCAGTGGTCGCATCTGCAGCTGGCAGAAAGCGGGCCATGAACGCCTGCTGGGGGCTATGGCGGATCACTTCTATCGGGCGCCGCTCGACAACGACATAGGCACCAGCGAGGCGGATCATCAGGATCCCCACTCCTGGATTGCCCGCTGGCAGGAGGCGGGACTCAATGATCTGGAACATCGCTGCCTCGGCATTGTGCGGGAGAGGGAGGCCGGTCTGCGGGTGGAGCATGGCTACTTCGTCGGTGAGCGGCTGCTCATCTTGAGCCGCTGGCATCACAGCTTCAGCCAGGATGGGGCCATGGCGATCGCCATCGAGGTCCAGGTGAGCGAGGCGATCCCCTCCCTGCCCCGTATCGGCGCCCAGCTCTGGCTGGTCGATGGGGTCGACCGGGTCGACTGGCTCGGGCGCGGCCCCCATGAAAATTACCCGGATCGTTGCCTCGGCGCCGATATCGGCCGCTGGCAGCTGCCCCTGGCCGAGCTGCACACCCCCTATATCTTCCCCACGGACAACGGTCTGCGCTGCCAGGTGCGTGAGCTGCAACTGGGGGATATCAGGGTGGAGGGGGGGTTCCACTTCAGCCTCAGTCCCTATCGCCAGGCCCAGTTGGCCGAGGCGCGCCATCAGAGCGATCTGGTGGCGGAGGGTGGGCTTCATCTGTGCCTTGATGGCTTTCACATGGGGGTGGGGGGCGATGACTCCTGGAGCCAGAGCGTACGCCCGGAATATTGGCTGACGCCAGGGAGATACCATTGGAACTGTGTACTAGTATGAATCCTATCCTCCTGGTCAAACCCGGCCCACGACAGCGGGGCTGGTGAGGCGAATTTAATATAACCATTTGTTTTATATCAAATAATGCCTTGTGTAACAGAGTGTAAACGTTTTCATTTTGTCGTCAGGATCACAGAAAGGATCACAACAACCTGATTACATTAACGTCACACCGGTTCAGTGGGTGTACCGCTTTCCTACAAAACAGATAGACACATCGGAGCATAACAATGAGAAAAATCACGACAGTCGCCGCCCTGCTGATGGGACTGACCGCAGGGACCAGCGCCCAGGCCGACACTCGTCTGGGCGTTACCGTCTACAAGTACGACGACAACTTCATGGCGGTCGTTCGCAAGGCCATCGAGAAGGAGGCGGCAGCCAACCCCGGCGTGGAGCTGCTGATGAATGACTCCCAGAACGACCAGTCCAAGCAGAACGACCAGATCGACGTGCTGCTGGCCAAGGGCGTGAAAGCCCTGGCCATCAACCTGGTCGACCCGGCGGCGGCCCCTGTCGTGATCGAGAAGGCCCGTGCCGACGAGATCCCCGTGGTCTTCTACAACAAGGAGCCGAGCGCAGCCGATCTGGCCAGCTATGACAAGGCCTACTACGTGGGCACCGACTCCAAGGAGTCAGGCATCATCCAGGGTCAGCTGATCGCCAAGCACTGGGCTGCCCATCCCGAGTGGGATCTGAACAAGGACGGCGTCATCCAGTTCGTGCTGCTCAAGGGCGAGCCGGGCCACCCGGATGCGGAAGCCCGTACCACCTACGTCGTCAAGACCCTGAATGACGGCGGCGTCAAGACAGAGCAGCTGCACATGGATACCGGTATGTGGGATACCGCCATGGCGAAAGACAAGATGGACGCCTGGATCTCCGGCCCCAACGCCAACAAGATCGAAGTGGTCATCGCCAACAACGACGGCATGGCAATGGGCGCTGTTGAATCCCTGAAAGCCCAGGGCAAGACCGCCATCCCTGTGTTCGGCGTCGATGCCCTGCCGGAAGCCCTGGCCATGGTCAAGAGCGGTGCCATGGCGGGTACAGTGCTGAACGATGCGGCCAACCAGGCCAAGGCCACCTTCGATCTGACCAGGAATCTGGGTGAAGGCAAGCCAGCCGGCGAAGGCACCAACTGGAACATAGTCGACAAGGTCGTGCGCGTAGCCTACGTGGGTGTGGATAAAGACAACCTGTCTCAATTCGAGTAATCCCCTCCTCCAGGGCAAGGGTGACCCCCTTGCCCTCTCTTCAACCAGATGTGATGGCTGATATGACAACACAGCAACAATCAGAATGGCTGTTGGAGATGATTGACGTCAGTAAGAGCTTTCCCGGCGTCAAGGCACTCGATAATGTCAATTTACGGGTCCGTCCTCATTCTGTGCATGCGTTGATGGGCGAGAATGGCGCAGGGAAGTCCACGCTGCTCAAGTGCCTGTTCGGCATCTATGAGAAGGATCAGGGCAAGATCTTCTTCAAGGGACAGGAGATCAACTTCACCTCGTCCAAAGAGGCGCTGGAAAACGGCGTATCCATGGTGCACCAGGAGCTGAACCTGGTGTTGCAGCGCACCGTGATGGACAACATGTGGCTCGGCCGCTACCCCACCAAGGGCTGGTTTGTCGACCACCACAAGATGTATGACGACACCAGACGCATCTTCGACGAGCTGGACATCGACATAGACCCGCGGGTCAAGGTGGGCACCCTGTCGGTGTCCCAGATGCAGATGATCGAGATCGCCAAGGCATTCTCCTATGATGCCAAGATCGTCATCATGGACGAACCCACCTCCTCCCTGACCGAGAAGGAGGTCAACCACCTCTTCAAGATCATCAACAAGTTGAAGGACAAGGGGTGCGGCATCGTCTACATCTCTCACAAGATGGAGGAGATCTTCCAGCTCTGTGACGAGATCACCATATTGCGGGATGGCCAGTGGGTGGCGACCCAGCCCCTCGAGGGCATGACCATGGATCAGATCATCGGCATGATGGTCGGTCGCGAGCTGACCCAGCGCTTCCCGGAAAAAACCAACCAGCCCAAAGAGGTGATCCTCGAAGTCGAGCACCTGACGGCCAAGAACCAGCCCTCCATCCAGGACGTGAGCTTCAACCTGCACAAGGGGGAGATCCTCGGCATCGCCGGTCTGGTGGGGGCAAAACGCACCGACATCGTCGAGACCCTGTTTGGCATTCGCGACCACAGCGCGGGGATCATCAGGATCCATGGCAAGGTGGTGGCGAACCATACGGCCCACGAGGCCATCCTGAACGGCTTCGCCCTGGTGACAGAGGAGCGCCGTTCCACCGGCATCTATTCCCGTCTCGACATCGCCTTCAACTCCCTGATCGCCAACATGGACAACTACAAGGGTTCCATGGGGCTGCTCAGCAACAACAAGATGAAGAGCGACACCCAGTGGGTCATCGACGCCATGCGGGTCAAGACCCCGACCCAGCAGACCCAGATTGGCTCCCTCTCCGGCGGCAACCAGCAGAAGGTGATCATAGGCCGCTGGCTGCTGACCCAGCCGGAGATCCTGATGCTGGACGAGCCGACGCGCGGCATCGACGTGGGGGCCAAGTTCGAGATCTACCAGCTCATCCTGGAGCTGGCGAAGAAGGACAAGGGCATCATCATCATCTCGTCCGAAATGCCCGAACTGCTCGGGATCACCGACCGCATCCTGGTCATGAGCAACGGCCGGGTCGCCGGGATCGTCAACACCAAAGAAACTGACCAGAGCGAGATACTGCGCCTGGCATCTCTGTACCTCTAGAGACAGGAAGACATTTATGGAGTCGGCTAAAAATTTCAATCTGATGCAGGCGCTCAAGGAAAACGCCATCTATCTGGTGTTGCTGGTGCTGCTCATGGTCATCGTGATCCAGGAACCCTCCTTCCTCAGCCTCACCAACCTCAGCAACATACTGACCCAGTCCTCGGTGCGGGTCATCATCGCCCTCGGGGTGGCGGGCATCATCATCACCCAGGGGACGGATCTCTCGGCCGGCCGCCAGGTCGGTCTGGCGGCACTCATCGCCGCCACCATGTTGCAGGCCCTGACCAACGTCAACAAGGTGTTCCCCAGCCTGGGGGAGGTGCCCATCCCGGCGGTGATCCTGCTGGTGTGTGCCGTGGGTGCCCTGATTGGCCTGGTCAACGGCCTGATCGTCGCCTACCTGAACGTGACGCCCTTCATCACCACTCTGGGCACCATGATCATCGTCTACGGCATCAACTCCCTCTACTTTGACTCGGTAGGGGCGTCGCCGGTGGCCGGTTTCGACCCCCGCTTCTCCAGCTTTGCCCAGGGCTTCATCCGGATAGGTGGCTTCAAGCTGTCGTACCTGACCTTCTACGCGGCCATCGCCAGCGTCTTCGTCTGGGTGCTGTGGAACAAGACCCGCTTTGGCAAGAACATCTTCGCCATCGGCGGCAACCCTGAGGCGGCCAAGGTCTCCGGGGTCAACGTGGCGGTGAACCTGGTGATCATCTATGCCCTGGCCGGGGTCTTCTATGCCTTCGGCGGCATGCTGGAGGCGGGCCGGGTCGGCAGTGCCACCAACAACCTCGGCTTCATGTACGAGCTGGACGCCATCGCGGCCTGCGTGGTGGGCGGCGTGTCGTTTGCCGGTGGTGTGGGAACGGTCGCGGGTGTGATCACCGGCGTGCTCATCTTCACCCTGATCAACTACGGTTTGACCTATATCGGGGTCAGCCCTTACTGGCAGTTCATCATCAAGGGCGGCATCATCATATTGGCGGTGGCGCTGGACTCGATGAAGTACGCCAAGAAGAAGTAAACAGGGGATAAGTTGAAGACGCAGGCTGAGCCTGCGTTTTCTGTTGGAGGTTCCATGGCGTTCAAGATCAAGATATATGCACTCCTGTTGCTGGCCATTCTGGTCACCATCGCCACCGCCTGGCTCAGTGTGAACCACTTCATCAGTGGTTACATCCGCACCCAGTCCACCCAGAACATCAATGAACAGATAGCCCTGGTCAAGGAGAAGCTGGCGGGGGACATCAACCAGAAAATCCTGCTGGCGGCCAACCTCAACTTCGGGGTGACCAACGTCAAGAAGACCCTGGAAGAGACCGGCTTTCACAACATCGTCAAGGTGATCGGCGACATGGCCTTCGACGTGAACGGTGTCATCAACGACAAGGCCAGGGTCGATGCCCTGCGCAAGCTGATCCCCGAGGCCAACAACCGGATCACCGTCAGCCCGCTGGAGCAGCTGGATGGCAAGCCGGTCATCACCATATTGGTGCCCCGAGGTGCCGACTCTGCCTACCTTTACTACCTCGACATGAGCGAATTCCAGCGCCTGCTGGCAGAGATGAGCGGGGAGGGGCGCTCCTTCGCGCTGGCCGACAGCCAGGGCCAGCTGCTCTACAGCAGCAAGCCCAAGGGAGAGAGCGAGTCTCGTCCCAACCAGCTGGACATTCGTGGCAGCCAGTGGACCCTGACCGGCTATGTGGATCTCGACTATATCCGCACCATGACCCAGGCCATCAATGGCAAGATCACCCTGGCCCTGCTCGCCGTCGCCCTGGTGGTGATGGCGCTGGCCATGGTGGCGCTCAACCTCGCCTACCGACCCATCCTCTCCCTCAAGGGGCTGGTGCTGGCCCTCGGTGAGGGAAATGGTGATCTGACTCGCCGTCTGGCGGTGACCAGCAAGGATGATCTCGGCCAGATCTCCGCTGGCATCAACCGCTTCATCGCCCAGTTGCAGGAGAGGATGCAGGAGGTGAGCCAGGCCAGCGGCCAGCTCCATGACGACATAGGTGGTCTGACCGGCCAGACCCGAACCGCCCAGCAGCTGCTCATGACCCATGTCAACGAGACGGAGCAGGTGGTGACCGCGGTCAACGAGATGAGCGCCACCGCTGCCTCCGTCTCCCGCAGCGCCGCCGACACGGCGCACCTGACCATGCAGAGCGAGCAGCTGGCGAACGCGACGCGGGAGGTGGTGGATGGTGCCATGAACAGCGTGATGGCGCTGGTTGCGGAGGTGGAAGCGACGGCGGGATCGGTCCAGGCCATGCAGCAGGAAGTACAGCAGATAGGCTCGGTGCTGGGGGTCATCGGCAGCATCGCCGAGCAGACTAACCTGCTGGCGCTGAACGCCGCCATCGAGGCGGCCCGGGCCGGTGAACAGGGCCGTGGGTTCGCAGTGGTAGCCGACGAGGTACGCTCCCTCGCTGGGCGCACCCAGCAGAGCACGGCGGAGATCCAGACCATGCTGACCAGGTTGCAGCGGGGCAGCGCGAGCCTGGTCGACGCCATGTCGCTGACGCGTCAGCGTTGTCAGAGTGCGGCCGAGAACACCACCCGGGTCAATGACTCGCTCGATGTGATGATGGGGGAGGTGGTAGCGATCAATGGCCTCACCACCCAGATTGCCACCGCCGCCGAACAGCAGAGCGCGGTGGCCGAGGAGATCAATCGCAACATGACGGCCATCGCCGAGGTGATCCGCCAGCTCAAGGGCAATGGCGAGGACACGGTGGCGAGCGCGGGGGCGATGCGGCAGACCTATGACCGACTGGGCCGGATAGTGGCGCATTTTCGGCTGGCATGAGGCAGCCGTCCCCATGGGGCGGAAATCGACAACAGGAGACGAGAGGGCGGCCCAGGCTGCCCTTTTCATTGGCGCCGTGGCAGGAGCTGACAAGGGGATAAACAGGTGCAGGCGGCTCGCTGCATCGGCGTCGCAGGAAAAGGGGCGGGAAAAAGCCAATGGGATGCCGGCGGCTTGCGGCATCGGTGTCGCAGGAAGGGGGGCGGGGAAAAGCCAATGGGATGCCGGCGGTTTGCGGCATCGGTGTCGCGGCAGGGGATGGGCGAAAAAAGAGGCAAAAAGATGGGGGCGACTTGCGTCGCCCCCGATAGTCTTATCGTTCATATCCGTGAACGAAGTTGCTCCCTGCAATCCCTGACTATACCTCTTCCTTTAGGTTTCCCCTTCCCAATCCTTTGGGGTGTCCTTTAGCCATCATGGCCTGACGAGTCATCCATTCCCGTCGCACTTTCTCCGTCCTGGGAGGTGTCCTTTACCACATCCTGTGGTGAGTCCATTTGCCTAACCCTGGCAGCCAATCTTCCTGATTGACTTCGACTGCGTCCGTGCAGGAGTAACTATAAGGATTTTCGACCCGCCCACAACGCCATACTGAAAAACGTTTTGATGGATTCGTTCTCATTGGCCGATGTAATGCACTTTATATCAACAAGATCATGTGGTTAATGATTCTTGCCGGCGCATTTAACACGCATCAATCCGATTATGACAGCCTGGCGGCAGGGCGATCTCTCTCGCCACGAATGGCGAATGTCTTACACGCCCCTCGCGCTCGCCCAAGCCGGGTCAGATCGCCTGGACTCACCCTTGGCTCAGGATGGCGGGAGAGAGGCCGGGGAAGGTGCATGGCAGTGATCGGAACAGAGGGAAGATCTGGGGGTATCCGTGACAAGGGCCGCGACAGAGCGGCTATATGGTCCTGGTCTGGCGTCGAAACGGCGAAGCGGAAAAGGGGAAGAAGGAAAGAGAGGCTGGGGACAAGAGAGGAGGCGAACCTCCCCTTGTCTTGCTTAGTAGTGCTGGCGCCCGCCGTGCCAGATGCAGACATACTCGGGCACCAGCATCTGTGGCTTATTGTCCACATGGCAGACCACCAGCGGCATGGCCTGGGCGCCGTCGGCCCGAGCCAGGGTGGGGGTCATGGGCAGAACCAGGGCGACGAGCAGAAGCAGGGGTTTGATGTTCATGGAGCTCTCCTTGATGACATTGATGACGGAAGCGTTAACGTCATATGGATACCGTTGTGATCCGGATCACTTTTTTAGTTAAGTTGAGCCGGACCTCACCGCAAGGATTTGGCATAAATTCAACTAATGAAAAAAGTTTCAAAATAGTTGAGAGGGGGGTCGCGAAGCGTCGCGCCGACAAGATGCGATTTTATTGCATAGCCAGCCGCGAAGCCCCCTGGGGACTGGGGCGGACATGCCTCTCCCCGTTGGTCTGATCCCTTTGCCTTGATCCAGGACAAGAAAATATCTATGCACCAAACCCCACAGGGATGACTTTTTATCCCGACATCTTCCCCGTGATTCCGAGTGAAAAATGCAAAGGCTTGCATATAAAGCTGCGCACCTCGCCAATTTATATCTAATTCATTGTATTTAAACGGTAATGCTATCCTTTGTTGCTTGTTTGATACTGGTTTGCTGGAGGGGGGTGACTGCGAAGAAAAGAATAAAATGATGAATAAATGAATATGAATGCGGAGGCTGAGCTGGATGAATTGACAGTTATGTCGGTGGCTTCAAACAAACACACTGCATTTTATTCAACCTGGACTGAATGTGACCCATCTCTAAGTTTTGGTGTTTTTGCAGGCCTAACCTCTATCTCGAAAGGCATAGGCAGGATAGAGCACAAGCCAAGTACCCTATATAAAGAATATCCCGCCTGAGCCATGAGAAAGAATAGAAGGAGTCTATTCAATCACTCGCATGGACCCCAAGAGACGGAATATAACCATGAGCAAATTTTATGTAGGTTCTGAAGTTGGCCAGTTGCGCCGCGTCATGTTGCATCGCCCCAATCTCAGCCTCAAGCGCCTGACCCCTTCCAATTGCCAGGATCTGCTGTTTGACGATGTCCTCTCCGTTGAGCGGGCCGGTGAAGAGCATGACAAGTTCGCCCAGGTGCTGCGGGATCAGAATGTCGAGGTGTTCCTGCTGACCAAGCTGCTGGCCGAGACCCTGGATGTGCCGGAAGCCAAGGCCTGGCTGTTGCAACATCAGATCTCCGATTATCGTCTCGGACCTTCCCTTGCCAATGACGTGCGCTGCTTCCTGGCGGACATGCCCCATCGCGAGCTGGCCCGCATCCTCTCCGGCGGCCTGACCTACGGCGAGATGCCGTTCAGCGGCGTCAACATGGTGGTGGGCATGCACGCTCCGAGCGATTTCATCATAGAGCCACTGCCCAACCATCTGTTCACCCGTGACACCTCCTGCTGGGTCTATGGCGGCGTCTCCATCAACCCCATGGCCAAGGCCGCCCGCCGCCGCGAGACCAACCATGTGAAGGCCATCTACCGCTGGCATCCCCAGTTCGCCGGTCAGGACTTCATCAAATACTTCGGTGACGAGGATCGCGACTATGACAATGCCACCATCGAAGGGGGCGACGTCCTGGTCATAGGCCGCGGCGCCGTGCTGATCGGCATGTCCGAGCGCACCACGCCGCAAGGGGTGGAACACCTGGCCCGCAGCCTGTTCAAGCATGGCCAGGCCAAGCAGGTCATCGCCATGGAACTGCCGAAACACCGCAGCTGCATGCACCTGGATACCGTCATGACCCACATGGACATAGACACCTTCTCCGTCTATCCGGAAGTGATCCGCAAGGATGTGAACTGCTGGAGCCTGACCCCGGGTGGCGCCACCGGTATGAAGATCAAGGAAGAGGGTTACTTCGTCACCGCCATCGAGCAGGCGCTGGGGGTGGATCAGCTCAAGCTCATCACCACAGGCGGTGACAGCTTCGAGGCCGAGCGCGAGCAGTGGAACGACGCCAACAACGTGCTGACCGTGCGCCCCGGCGTGGTGGTGGGCTACGAGGGCAACACCTACACCAACGAGAAATACGACAAGGCCGGCATCACAGTGCTCTCCATTCCGGGTAACGAGCTGGGCCGTGGCCGCGGCGGTGCCCGCTGCATGAGCTGCCCGATGGAACGTGACGGCATCTGACAACAAGGTGTGGCGCCGGCAGAGGCGGGCGCCACTTCTCCAGCGAAACGAGAACCAGACCATGAAAAAACCAACTGTCGTCGTCGCCCTGGGGGGCAATGCCCTGCTCCGCCGTGGTGAGCCCCTCGAGGCCGACATCCAGCGCAAGAACATCGCCACCGCCGCCAAGACCATCGCCCGGATTGCCGAGGAGTACAACGTGGTGCTGGTGCACGGCAACGGCCCGCAAGTGGGCCTGCTGGCCCTGCAGAACAGTGCCTACACCAAGGTCTCCCCCTATCCACTGGATGTACTGGGAGCCGAGTCCCAGGGCATGATCGGCTACATGCTGATCCAGGAATTGAAGAACCTGATGCCGAGCCGCAACGTCACCGCCCTGCTGACCCAGGTGCAGGTCGACCCCAAGGATCCGGCGTTTGCCAATCCGACCAAGTTCATCGGCCCCGTCTATGAAGAGGCTGAAGCCCGCGCCCTGGCGGCCGAGAAGCACTGGGTGGTCAAGGCTGACGGCAACTTCTTTCGCCGCGTGGTGCCGTCCCCGCTGCCCCGGCGCATCGTCGAAGGCGATGCCATCGAAACCCTGATCGCCCAGGGCCACCTCATCATCTGTACCGGTGGTGGTGGCATCCCGGTGACTTGGGATGGCCAGAGCCTGACCGGCATCGAAGCCGTCATCGACAAGGACATGTCTGCCGCCTACCTGGCCAAGCAGATCAAGGCCGACGCCCTGCTGATCCTGACCGACGCCGATGCCGTCTATCTGGACTGGGGCAAGCCGACCCAGCACCCGCTGCGAGTCACCAGCCCGGACGAGCTGGCCGGGGTCAAGTTCGACGCAGGCTCCATGGGGCCCAAGGTCGAAGCCTCCTGTGAATTCGTCAAGGCAACCGGCGGCATGGTCGGCATAGGCTCCCTGGAAGATGGCCTCGCCATCCTCAAGGGGGAAGCCGGCACCAATATCGTCGCCACCCATACCGTGAATGCTTGAGTCGTTGAATCACTGCGTAGTTAACAACACTGCCCGAATTGGTCTGAACAAATAGAGAGAGAACTCATCATGGCTTTTAATCTGCGTAACCGTAACTTCCTGAAACTACTGGACTTCACCCCGCGCGAAATCCAATACATGATCGATCTGGCCATCGACCTCAAAAAAGCCAAATACGGTGGCTATGAGCGCAAGCACCTCACCGGCAAGAACATAGCCCTCATCTTCGAGAAGACCTCCACCCGTACCCGCTGCGCCTTTGAAGTGGCGGCCTTCGACCAGGGCGCCCAGGTCTCCTACCTCGGCCCGAGCGGTTCCCAAATTGGCCACAAGGAGTCCATGAAGGATACCGCCCGTGTGCTGGGGCGCATGTATGACGGCATCGAATACCGTGGCTACGGCCAGGAGATAGTCGAAGAGCTGGGTGCCCACGCCGGCGTGCCGGTCTGGAACGGTCTGACCAACGAATTCCACCCGACCCAGATCCTGGCGGACTTCATGACCATGCTGGAGCACGGCAAGGGCAAGCGCCTGGATCAGATCAAGTTCGCCTACCTGGGCGACGCCCGCAACAACATGGGCAACTCCCTGATGGTCGGCGCCGCCAAGATGGGCATGGACATCCGCCTGGTCGCGCCCAAAGCCTTCTGGCCGGAAGAGGAGCTGGTTGCCCAGTGCCGCCAGATCGCCGAAGAGACAGGTGCGCGCATTCACCTGACCGAAGACGTGAAAGAGGGCGTGCTGGGTGCCGACTTCCTCTATACCGACGTCTGGGTCTCCATGGGTGAAGCGAAGGAAGCCTGGGATCAACGGGTCAAGCTGATGACCCCCTATCAGGTCAACATGGACGTCATCAACGCCACCAAGAACCCGGATGTGAAGTTCATGCACTGCCTGCCGGCGTTCCACAACGACGAGACCACCATGGGCAAGGAAGTGGCCGACAAATATGGCATGAAGGGTCTGGAAGTGACCGAGGACGTGTTCGAATCCGAGCACAGCATCGTCTTCGACGAGGCGGAAAACCGGATGCACACCATCAAGGCAGTGATGGTGGCTACGCTGGGCGACTGAGGTCGCAGTAGTGGTGCCGGGGGGCGACCCCCGGTTTTTCGACCATGTGACAGCGGCATAATACCTCTAACCCTACCCGCAGCCTGCATGGATACCACCCCACAGAAGGATGTTGGACCATGACAAAATTCAAGTTCCCGTCAGCCTACACCATATTGTTTGTGCTGATCGCGTTCGTCGCCGCCCTGAGCTGGATAGTGCCGGCCGGCAAATATGAAATGGCCATGAACGAAGCCCTCGGCAAGGAGGTGCCGGTGGCCGGTACCTACCAGCTGGTGGATGCCAATCCCCAGGGGATCGTCGACGTGCTGCTGGCACCCATCGATGGTCTCTACAACCACGACACCTATGAGGCAGGCGCCATCGACGTCTCCCTCTTCATCCTGATCATCGGCGGCTTCCTTGGCATAGTGACCAAGACCGGCGCCATCGATGCCGGTATCGAGCGCGTCACCGACCGCCTGCGCGGCCGCGAGGAGTGGATGATCCCCATCCTGATGGCGCTGTTCGCCGCAGGGGGCACCATCTACGGCATGGCCGAAGAGTCGCTGCCCTTCTACACCCTGCTGGTGCCGGTGATGATGGCCGCCCGCTTCGACCCCGTGGTGGCGGCGGCAACCGTGCTGCTGGGCGCCGGTATAGGGACGCTCGGCTCCACCATCAACCCGTTCGCCACCGTGATCGCCGCCAACGCCGCCGGCATCTCCTTCACCGACGGCATCTGGCTGCGGATCGCCATGCTGGTCGCCGGCTGGCTGCTGTGCGTTGCCTACGTGATGCGTTACGCCAAGATGGTGAGAAACGACCCCAGCAAGTCCCTGGTGGCCGACAAGTGGGAGGAGAACCGGGCCCACTTCCTCGGCAACCGGAGCGATGAGATGCTGGAGTTCACCCTGACTCGCAAGATAGTGCTGGGCATCTTCGTCGCCGCCTTCGCCGTGATGATCTACGGGGTGGCCGTGCTGGGCTGGTGGATGGCCGAGATCTCCGGCGTCTTCCTGGCGTCCGCCATCATAGTGGGCCTCATCGCCCGCATGAGCGAAGAGGAGCTGACCAGCAACTTCATCGACGGTGCCCGTGATCTGCTGGGCGTGGCCCTCATCATAGGTATCGCCCGCGGTATCGTGGTGGTGATGGACAACGGCATGATCACCCACACCATATTGCACAGCGCGGAGGGGTTGGTGACCGGTCTCTCCACCGTGGTGTTCATCAACGTGATGTTCGCGCTGGAGGTGGTGCTCTCCTTCCTGGTGCCCTCATCTTCGGGTCTGGCGGTGCTGACCATGCCGATCATGGCGCCCCTGGCCGACTTCGCCAACGTGGGTCGCGAGCTGGTGGTGACCGCTTACCAATCCGCCTCCGGCCTGGTGAACCTGGTGACCCCGACCTCCGCCGTGGTCATGGGGGGCCTGGCCATCGCCAAGGTACCCTATGTGCGCTGGCTCAAATGGGTGGCGCCGCTGCTCGGCATTCTGACTCTGCTGATCGTGGTATGCCTGAGCCTGGGGGCCAGCCTCTGACGAGAGTGGCCGCCAGTCATGGAAAACAGGGAGCCCTCGGGCTCCCTTCTTCGTTGCGCGCTCTGCGCCCTGCGATGCCGGACAACACAGAGGCGACCCAAGATCGCCTCTGTGTTGTCGCCATAGTGCTGTCTGGCTAGCGGGCCTGGGCCAGGGTGCGCAGCACGGCCTCGTGCGCCTGACGGGTACGGCTGACGTGGCGCGGGGCGACCAGCACCACGTCGTTGCCGGCCACGGCCCCCAGGATCTCGGGGTTGGCGTGGCGATCCAGCAGGCGCGCCACCACGGTGGCGGCCCCCGGGGTGGTGTGGATCAGCACCAGCTGGCGGTTGTGATCCACGGAGCGCACCATGTCGTGCACCGAGCGGCGACAGCCTGCGGGCTCCAGCTGATCCTCCACTAGCGTGTAGACCTTCTTGCCGCTGGCGTTCTGGGCCTTGGCGACGCCGAGGCGGCGCAACAGGCGGGAAATGGTGGATTGGCTGATGTCGGCGAAACCCTGCTGAGCCAACTCGGTGCGGATCTCTTCCTGGGTGCTGAAGCAGTGCTGGCCGACGATGCGACGACAGGCATCGAGCTGCGCCGTGTCGGTCTCCTGCTCCGCCGGATGGGGATGGGTCTTGACCAAGGTAGGTATCCTTTGGCTTTATCATCAGCGAGATCTGCGAACGGGTACGGTGACACTGGCGGGATCGACTGACGAGAGCGTATCGGGTAGTGGATCCATGGTGCTAACCATGGCAGAGGTGGCAAATTATAACCAATGGGCCAGCACAGGCTGTGACCCGCATCAAAAATGGGCCCCTCGGGGCCCAATATCAGATCCGTTCGTGCCAGCCTCGCCAGGAGGCGGTGGCATCAGTAACGCTCGCTGACGATGTCCTGGGTGAAGGACTTCTCGCAGTATTTGCACTTCATCCGCACCGCGCCTTTCACCTCGCGCACCCGGAAGTAGCTCTCCACCGGCTCGTTGTGGGAGATGCAGTTGGAGTTGGGGCAGTGGAAGACCCCTTCGATGAACTCCGGCAGTGCCAGCTGGTGCTTCTTCACCACCACGAAGTCTTCGATGATGTTGACGGTCGCCTTGGGGGCGAACAGGGCGAGCTGGTTCGCCTGCTGTTCGGTCAGCCGGGTGTTCTCTATCTTGATGAGATCCTTCTTGCCCAGGGCACCGGATTTGAGGTTGAAGCCGACGGTGATCCGCTCCTGGGTCTCGATCAGCTGGAACAGCTTGAGGATCTTGATGCCCTGGCCAGCGGGGACGTGGTCGATGACGGAGCCGTGACGGATGGCTTCGACTTGCAGTTGGTTCTTGTCAGACATGATGTTCCCCTTTCCCTTAGACGGTTTCGTTCAGTACCAGTGCCAGCAGTGCCTGGCGGGCATAGACCCCGTTCTCCGCCTGCTGGAAGTAGTAGGCGTGGGGGGTCTTGTCGACGGCGACCTCGATCTCGTCGACCCGGGGCAGGGGATGGAGGATCTTCATGGTGGGCTTGGCCCCTTCCAGGGTCGCCAGCTCCAGCACGAACTTGGCGGCCATGTGCTTGTACTCGGTCTCGTCGAAGCGCTCCTTCTGGACCCGGGTCATGTAGAGGATGTCGAGCTCCGGCATCACCTCTTCCATGGTCTCGTGCACGCTGAAGCGGATGCCCTTCTCTTCCAGCTCCTCGCAGAGGTAGTCCGGCATGGCCAGCGCTTCCGGGGAGATGAAGAAGAAGCGGCAGTTGAACAGGCTCAGGGCCTGGGCCAGGGAGTGGACGGTGCGGCCGTACTTCAGGTCGCCGACGAAGGCGACGTTGAGGCCGTCCAGCTTGCCTTGGGTCTCGTGGATGGAGAAGAGGTCGAGCAGGGTCTGGGTCGGATGCTGGTTGGAGCCGTCACCGCCGTTGATGACCGGCACCCGGGAGAACTCGGAGGCCAGACGGGCGGCCCCTTCCTTCGGGTGGCGCATCACCACCGCATCCGTGTAGGAGCTGATGATCTTGATGGAGTCGGCCAGGGTCTCGCCCTTCTTGGCGCTGGTGTTGCCGCCGTCGGCGAAGCCGATGATGTTGCCGCCCAGGCGCTGTACCGCGGTCTCGAACGAGAGGCGGGTGCGGGTGGAGGCTTCGAAGAAGCAGCTGGCGACCAGCTTGTCTTTCAGCAGGCGGCTGTCGGGTTCGGCCTTCAACCGCTGTGCGGTGGCGACCACCAGTTCCATGTCGGACCGGGTCAGATCCGAGATGGAGATGACGTGTTTGTTATAGAGTGGATTGGTCATCGTCTGCATTCCCTTTGGCATCAATGAAGGTTTTTCCGGCACAAAAAAAAGCCCCTGAAACAGGGGCTCTTTTCAAAAAAAACGGGGGATCTGAGGGACGGGAACCGGAAACAACGGGGCCGCTCTGGTGCGCTCCACCCGTCTGCAAGGCTGCTTTTCTCATCAAAAACGGCATTGTTCTGTCCCGACCTTTTTCAAAACCGCACCGATTATAGGGCTGGTTTTTGAATTGTCAAAAATTTATTTTCAAGGCATTTTATCGGCAAAAAAACGTTTAACTGCCGTGAACGGGTCGACAAATCCAGACCTGGTGGCAGGGCTGCAGCGGCACCCCTTCGGCGACCATGGCGCGCAGATAGGCCAGTCTGTGGTGTCCCTCCAGCAGACAATAAGGTTGCGGCAGCAGCGGGTCATCCGAATAACGGCTGTCGACCCCGGAGGCGAGCACTATGATGGGCTCGGGCCAGCTGCCCCGGCTCAGCATGTCGGCGCCCAGCCAGGAGCGACGCACATAGCGGTTGTGGCAAAAGAGCTCCTGCCAGCGTGCTATCACCTCCATATGGCGGGAGTCTATCTGCTCTATGATACGGTCGGTGGGCCAGTGCTCGCACTCGAACCGGTGGCTGGCGAGATCGAGAAAACTCCAGTTGGACTCAAAGCCGCGCCAATGGCGGTAAATCCATTGAGCCAGCACATTCTCGGGAATGGCGGGGACCAGGGGGACGACCCGGGCCAGATAGTCGGGCAGGGGCTCAGTCCTGCGCTCATCCCTGAAGTTGAGCGGGGCCAGCAGCTGCAATAGTCGATAGTTGAGCATATGTGCACCTCCCTGCTCACCCTCTACCCTAATCCCTATTCTGTGACTTTCCTAGTTGGCTCCCGCTGCAAATACAGCCAGTTATCCTTCATGGGGTAGCAAAATCGACCTCGTTGTACAGCAATCGTGCAATCGCGTCACAATCCTAAAAAAAGCCTTTACCTTTGATCCCGGCTTTGTATAATTCGCCTCGTTTGTTGCAGGGGCGTAGTTCCAATTGGTAGAACAGCGGTCTCCAAAACCGATGGTTGGGGGTTCGAATCCCTCCGCCCCTGCCAAATTTCCAAAAAAGCCGACTCTTGAGTCGGTTTTTTTGTGCCCGCCATTCAGCCTTCGCTCTCTCTCCTCTGATTTTCATCGCCTGCTTGCCCGCGGGCATCGCCGTTCCAGCGTCATCATGGGTGCTGATGGTCCCCAGAGGCGAGCCGTGGCTATTGACTGTTATTTGTGTCAATAGCATCACCCGGTTGGCCATGGTAAATCTCCCCTACCTCATTAGGTGGTCGCAATGGTTGTGTATGGGGGAGAAACCAGTGTGAGCCGTCCCTGCGGGCGGCTCTGCCAAGGAGAGCAGACCATGAACAATGCAGTTGCTACCCAGTTGACCCAGTCCCATCCCGGAGGCTGGATGCCGATGGACCAGGCCCATGTCGCCCGCTGGCTCCAGCGGCTCAGGGCCCATGTCGCCGCCACCCCCAGGGCGCTTGTCCCGCCCATTGCCGAGCTGAAGAACCTGGTTGCCAGCACGCCTCTGCTGCTGGCCCAGGCTCAGGCCATGTTCGAGGAGGCGTGGCAACGGGAGCACGAGACTCCCCTGGGTCAGGCCCAGGTACGCACCTTCGAGGAGTTCCTCATCCTGCTCAATGGCATCATGACCACGGCGCCGGAGGCGTATCAGGATGTGCAGAGCCAGTCTCCCGCCGGCCTCATCGGCTTTCCCGTCAACGCCCTGCTCAACTGGCCCCTGGCGACGGGATCCGGCTACCTGTTCTTCTCCAACGCCCTGATCAATCAGCAGTTCAAGAAAATCCTCTGCTACTGGTCCCTGTTCCTGCAGAGCCCGGCATCCCGCTATGTGCTGACAGAGCGGGCCAGCCTGCTGGATCCCGACACCCTGGTGGTGCCCTGGCTTGGTGAGCTGGCCAAGCGGGAGATGGTGCAGGTGGCAGACGGTGCCCTGGGTGAGGGGGTCAACCGGACCCCGGATAGCTTCGAGCAGATCTTCGAATGTGATCCGGCGGCCGGACTACGAGGGCTTCGCCAGCTGGGATGATTTTTTCACCCGCACCTTCCGCCCCGGCGTGCGCCCCGTGTCGTCCCCGGCGGACGAGGACGTCATCGTCAATGCCTGCGAATCGGCTCCCCTGCAGGTGCAGACCGGGGTCAGCCTCGGCCAGCCCTTCTGGCTCAAGGGGCAGGCCTACTCGCTGGAAAACATGCTGGATTTTGATGAGACTGCGCCCAGTTTCGAGGGGGGCACCGTCTATCAGGCCTTCCTCAGCGCCCTGAGCTATCACCGCTGGCACAGCCCGGTGAGCGGCACCATCCGCAAGGTGCGGGTCGTCAACGGCAGTTACTATCTGGGCAACCAGTATCAGGGATTCCAGGATCCCGACGGTGCCGATCCCAGTGCCCCCAACAACTCCCAGCCCTTCCTCACCTCGGTGGCGACCCGGGCGCTCATCTTCATCGAGGCCGACAACCCCAAGATAGGCTTGATGTGCGTGGTGCCGGTGGGCATGGCCGAGGTATCGAGCTGCGAGATCACGGTGCAGGCGGGGGACAGAGTGAAGAAGGGAGATCAGCTCGGCATGTTCCACTTCGGCGGCTCCACCCACTGCCTGGTGTTCCGTCCCGGGGTCGAGCTGGCGTTCGACTTCTACGGTCAGACCCCCGGGCTGGAGGCGACCAACCTGAGGGTGAATACGGCCCTGGCCCGGGTCAGGTAAGCCCTTGCCGGGCTGATGTCAGAGGCCGCCTGCGGGCGGCCTCTTTTGGTTGGTTGCGTCTGGAGCCACTCTCGTCCTTGTTGATAAAGATGAAAATACAAGGATCCACTAAAGTCCCACCTCGTTCGCGCCGATATCCTCTGACAAGATGGGGGTATTTCTCGCCTCCCGTCACCACAAGGATCCGTAGTCATGACTCTCTCTTTGCGCGGCAAGCTGCTGGCGACCAGCCTGGGGGTAGTGCTGCTGATGGCGGCCCTGCTCGGCATCGTTGCCTTCCACACCCTCAAATCCCGCACCATGAGTGCCATCCAGAGCGAGGCGGTCAACTATGGCCATGCCCACTCGGTGGCCATCGGCAACTGGATGGCGGATCGCAAGCACGCGGTCGAGGCCCTGACCGCCGTCATCGCCGACAATCCCCAGGCGACCCTGGTGCCCCACCTGAAGCAGGCCTACACCTCGGGCGGCTTTGGCCTCACCTACTTCGGTTCCACCCAGGGGGTGATGACGCGGCAGGATCCTTCCCTCAACACAGGCAACTATGACCCCCGTGAGCGCCCCTGGTATCAGGATGCGGTCAAGGCGGGCAGGCTGATCGTCACCGCCCCCTACGTCAGCGTGACCATGCAGAAACTGGTGGTTACCCTGGCCGAGCCGGTGCGGCATCAGGGGGCGCTGGTGGGGGCCGTGGGGGCCAACCTGGCCCTCGATACGTTGATCGACGAGGTGCTGGCCATGAAGGTGCAGGGGGAGGGGTACGCCATGCTGCTCGACAGCAGCGGCCTCATCGTCGGTCACCCGAACAAGGATCTGGCCCTCAAGCCGGTGGCAGAGCTGGCCCCCGGCCTCTCTGCCGCTACCTTCCGCCAGTGGGGCGAGAGCAGCAATCAGCTGCATGGCGCCACCCTGGACGGACGTGAGGTACTGCTCTCGGTGCAAGCTGTGCCCGGTACCGACTGGCTGCTCGCCATGGTGATGTACAAGGAGGTGCTGGAAGCGCCGTTTGCCACCCTGTTGTGGCAGTTGGTGGGACTGACCCTGGTGCTCTTGCTGGTGTTCAGCGCCCTGCTCATCGCCATGTTCAACTACCTGTTCGCCGATCTCGGCCGGGTGTCGAAGGCGCTGGCCGCCATCGCCCATGGCGAGGGGGATCTCACGGTACAGATAACGGCCAACAGCAAGGACGAGGTGGGGCTGCTGGCCCAGAACTTCAACCTGTTCGTGGCCCGGTTGCACGGCATCGTCAGCCGGTTGCGGGACGTCACCGTCGAACTGGCGGCCCAGTCGCGGACCCAGGCGGCGGGGGCCGAGGCTCGCAGCCAGCGGGTGCGCGAGCAGCAGGACGAGATCGTCATGGTGGCGACCGCGGTGACCGAGATGGCCTCCGCCACCCAGGAGATAGCCGGCAACGCCGAGTTTGCCGCCACCACCGCAGGGGATGCGGTCAAACTGGCGGTGGCCGGTCAGTCCCAGGTCGGCCAGAGCCAGCGCAGCATCACAGGTCTGGCGGACGAGGTAGCCGATGCCAGCCAGACCATCCATGAGCTCGATGGCCATGCCCAGAAGATCAGCGGCATCCTGGCCACCATCAGCGGCATCGCCGAGCAGACCAACCTGCTGGCATTGAACGCCGCCATCGAGGCGGCCCGGGCCGGGGAGCAGGGTCGCGGCTTCGCGGTAGTGG
>NZ_CDBT01000035.1:2071-63491 GCF_000819765.1 Aeromonas bivalvium | reverse complement strand
GGTGAGGGTGCTGTCGCGCCGCACCCACGACTCCACCGCCGAGATCCAGCAGATGATCGAGGCCCTGCAACAGACCACACGCCGTGCCGTCGGCGGCATGGAGACCAGTCGTCAGCTGGCGGGCACCAGCGTGGAGGACGCCGAATCCGCCAACCAGAGCCTGGCGCGGATCAACGAGGCCATCGGCGCCATCAGCGACATGGCGACCCAGATAGCGGCGGCCGCCGAGGAGCAGACCTCGGTCACCGGCGAGATCAGCCGCAACACAGAGAACATCCGTCACGTCTCCCAGGATCTGGCGGCGCAGGCGAGGGAGGAGGCCGCCCAGGCCGCCGAGCTCAAGTCCCTGACCGAGCGGCTGGAGCAGGAGGTGGGCCGCTTCCGGCTCTGAGCCACGGCTCGGTTTTCCATGAACAAGGGCAGCCCATGGGCTGCCCTTGTTCATGCTCGCGGGTTCAGGGTGTCTGGCTGACCCAGATCAGCTGGTCGGTGGCAAAGCCGAGCCCCCTGGCCCGCTCGACCAGGGCCTCTACCTTCTCTTTGGGGGGATGGGGCGTGCGGGAGAGGATCCAGAGGTACTGGAGGTTGTAGCTGCTCACCAGGGAGAGGTCATAGTCCGTCGCCAGCACGTTGTAGCTGCCGTAGAAGGGGCCGAAGAAGCTCACCTTGAGGCGCCCCTCGTCGCGCTCGCCCACGAAGTAGGCGCGCCCCTCGGCCTCGCGCCACTCCCCCTGTTCGTCCTGCCCTCGGTTGAGCACCCTGACGCCGCCGTCATCCCGCAGGCTGTAGTTGGCGGTGACCCGGCTCAGGCCGCGCTCGAAGCTGTGATCGAGACGGGCCACCTCGTACCAGGTGCCGAGATAGCGGTCGAGCTGGAAGGGCTTGACCACCTGGTGCCCCGGTGGAATGCCGGTGCAGGCGGTGGCCAGCAGGGCCAGAGCGAGCAGGATCAGTGTGCGCATGTCATCCCTCCACGATACGCAGTTGTCCCGAGCGAAAGCGCGCCGCGTGCTCGCTCGGGGTGTTGCCAAAGAAGCGTTTGTATTCGCGGCTGAACTGGGAGCCGCTCTCGTAGCCTACCTTGTCCGCCGCCACCCCGGCCTTGAGGCCGTCGTGCAGCATCATCAGCCGCGCCCGGTGCAGGCGCAGGGTCTTGATGTACTGCAGGGGCGAGGTGGCGGTGGCCGCCTTGAAGTGGTGGTGGAAGGCCGAGACGCTCATGTTTGCCTCCCGGGCCAGCTCCTCCACCGTCAGGTTCTCGGTAAAGCGCTGCTCCATGATACGCAGCACCCGGGCGATCTGGCTCACCTGGCTGTGACGGCTGGCCATGGCCAGCAGGGCAGGGGCCCCCCCTTCGTGCAGGGCGTGGAACAGGATCTCGCGCACTATCTGGGGCCCCAGCACCCGGGCGTGGAGCGGCTTGTCCATCACGTCGATGAGGCGCTCCACCGCGCAGAGCATGGTTTCGGAGAGGGGTACGGAGACCACGCCGCGACCCGGCTCCGCCGGGGCGGGGGCCGCGTCCCCCATCTCCAGCAGCAGGGCCTGCAGCGCCGCCACGTCGATCTCCACCGAGAGCCCCACCAGGGGGGATTCGGGGGAGGCGAAACACTCGCATTCGCAGGGCAGCGGCAGTGTCATCATCAGGTAGTGCTCGGGGTCGTAGCGGAAGGTGAAGTCCGAGAGATAGCCCACCTTGTGCCCCTGCAGGATGATGATCATCCGTGGCCGGTAGAGCACAGGGATGCGATCGTGGTGCTCCGTGGTGTAGATGAGGTGCACGCCGGGCACGGGGGCGGCGGTGATCCCCGGGTGTGGCGCCAGGGCGGCGAGGCGGCTGGCGAGGGCGGACTGGTGGGTCGCCACGACGGGCTGATTTGTACTCATTTATCCAGGCTCAGTAGAAATAGGCAAGAAATCGGCAGAAAGCTCCCTTGATGGTAGGTAGTTATAAGAGAAAAATGCAATCCATACCTTACCGACTACGATCACCCCGGGAGATCCCATGAACAACTTCATCCTGCACACCCCCACCAAGGTGCTGTTCGGCAAGGGCCAGGTGGCCCAGCTGCGCGGCCAGATCCCGGCCGACGCCCGCATCCTGGTCACCTACGGCGGCGGCAGCGTGGTGCGCAGCGGCCTGCTGGAGCAGATCCGCAGCGAGCTGGCCGGCCTGACCCTGTTTGAATTTGGCGGCATCGAGCCCAACCCCACCTACGAGACCCTGATGGGCGCCGTCGAACTGGCTCGCGCCGAGAAGATCGACTTCCTGCTCGCGGTGGGCGGCGGATCCGTGCTGGACGGCACCAAGTTCATCGCCGCGGCCGCCCACTATGATCCGGCCAAAGACCCCTGGCACATCCTCGAGACCGTGGGGGGCGAAGTGGCCTCCGCCATTCCCCTGGGCAGCGTGCTGACCCTGCCGGCCACCGGCTCCGAGATGAACATGGGCGCCGTCATCACCCGCAAGAGCACAGGGGACAAGCAGCACTTCTTCTCCCCCTTGGTGATGCCGCGCTTCGCCGTGCTCGACCCCGTGCTCACCTACACACTGCCGGCCCGCCAGGTGGCCAACGGCGTGGTGGATGCCTTCATCCACACCCTGGAGCAGTACCTCACCTACCCGGTGAACGCCAAGGTGCAGGATCGCTTCGCCGAAGGGCTGCTGCTGACCCTGGCTGAAGAGGGCCCCAAGGCACTGGTGGAGCCGGAAAACTACGACGTGCGCGCCAACATCATGTGGAGCGCCACCCTGGCGCTCAACGGCCTGATCGGGGCCGGCGTGCCCCAGGACTGGGCCACCCACATGCTGGGTCACGAGATCACCGCCCTGCACGGCCTTGACCACGCCCAGACCCTGGCGGTGGTGCTGCCCGCCCTGCTCGATGCCAAACGTGAGCAGAAGCGCGCCAAGCTGCTGCAATACGCCGAGCGGGTCTGGGATCTGCGCAGCGGCAGCGAAGCGGAGCTCATCGACGGCGCGATCAAAGCCACCCGCGACTTCTTCGAGCGGATGGGGATCAAGACCCGGCTGCGGGATTACGTGGCCGACGCCAACATCGACACCCTGCTGGCCAAGCTCGAAGAGCACGGCATGACCGCCCTCGGCGAGCACGGCGACATCGACCTGGTACAGAGTCGGCATATTTATGAAGCCGCCTGGTAACAGGCGAGCGCGGATCCCCGGCGCTGCCGGGGACTGAATCAGGGGACCCGAACCCGCCCGATGGCGGGGGCTGGGTCCCTCTGTCGTTACAAAAAGGTTACTTTTTCCCCTTTCGCCTCATCCGGTGAGCCAACGGCGGATTTCATAAGAACAAAAAACGCTAAGATAGAGGGCCGGCAAAACATTTTTTTTGACTGGTTGGATCACTTTTTTCAGCGCATTTTGCTGGTATTAAGCCTCTAATTTGGTTTGTTTTTTTTAATCAGGGTTCACGATGGACCGAATTCTTTACCCGCCCGCCCGGGACCGTGGTTGTAATAAAACTCCAAAATTTGATACTAATCACCTTCGCACCTGAAAAGCGGGGGCCTGACCATGACAGGAGGTTGCGGGAGAGCCTGCTGATTTTCATAACAAAGAGTCCTTGGCCTGCAATTTGGCCGCGCCTTGTTTCGCCAGAAATGAGACACTAGGTCGCGATTAATTATTAACCATCAGGGAATAGTCATGCAGATTGGAATACCGAGAGAGAGTCTCGCCGGTGAGACCCGGGTCGCAGCGACCCCGGCCACCGTCGAGCAGCTGAAAAAGCTCGGCTTCGAGGTGGCTGTCGAGGCCGGTGCCGGCCAGCTGGCCAGCTTCGATGATGCCGCCTTCGAGGCGGCCGGTGCCAGCGTGGTGCCGAGCGTCTGGCAAGCCGACCTTGTCTTCAAGGTCAACGCGCCGACCGATGCCGAGATCGCCGAAATTAAGGATGGTGCCACCCTGGTGAGCTTCATCTGGCCTGCCCAGAACCCCGAGCTGGTCAAGAAGCTGTCCGCGCGCAACATCAATGTGATGGCGATGGACATGGTGCCGCGGATCTCCCGTGCCCAGTCCCTCGACGCCCTCTCCTCCATGGCCAACATCGGCGGTTATCGCGCCGTGGTCGAGGCCGCCCACCAGTTTGGTCGCTTCTTCACCGGCCAGATCACCGCCGCCGGTAAAGTACCGCCTGCCAAGGTATTGGTGATCGGTGCCGGCGTCGCCGGTCTGGCTGCCATCGGGACTGCCGGTTCCCTCGGCGCCATCGTGCGTGCCTTCGACACCCGTCTGGAAGTGGCCGAGCAGATCGAGTCCATGGGTGGCGAATTCCTCAAGCTGGACTTCGGCGGCGAGGATGGTTCCTCCTCCGACGGTTACGCCAAGGTGATGAGCGAAGAGTTCATCAAGGCCGAGATGGAGCTGTTCGCCCAGCAGGCCAAGGAAGTGGACATCATCATCACCACCGCCCTGATCCCGGGCAAGCCGGCACCCAAGCTGATCACCAAAGAGATGGTGGACAGCATGAAGCCGGGTTCCGTCATCGTGGACATGGCGGCCCAGGCCGGCGGCAACTGCGAATACACTGTCTCGGGTGAACTGCATGTCACCGACAACGGCGTCAAGGTGCTCGGTTACACCGATCTGCCGGGTCGTCTGCCTGCCCAATCCTCCCAGCTCTACGGCACCAACCTGGTGAACCTGATGAAGCTGATGTGCAAGGAGAAGGACGGCAACGTCGCCATCGACTTCGAAGACGTGGTGCAGCGCAACATGACGGTGATCCAGGCTGGTGACGTGACCTTCCCGCCCCCCGCCATCGCCGTCTCCGCCGCGCCGCAGAAGCCTGCCGCCAAGGTCGAGGCCAAGAAGGCCGAAGAGAAGAAGCCCTCCAACAAGAAGTTCGTGTTCGGTGCCCTCGGCATCGCCGCCTTCGGTTGGGTGGCCGCGGTGGCGCCTGCCGCCTTCCTCTCCCACTTCACCGTCTTCATCCTGGCCTGCGTGGTCGGTTACTACGTGGTGTGGAACGTCTCTCACGCCCTGCACACGCCGCTGATGTCGGTCACCAATGCCATCTCCGGCATTATCGTGGTCGGCGCTCTGCTGCAGATTGGTCAGGGTTCAACGCTCGTCACCGCGCTCTCGTTTGTCGCCGTGCTGATTGCCAGTATCAACATCTTCGGTGGCTTCACCGTCACTCAGCGCATGCTGAAGATGTTCCGTAAGGATTAAGGGGGTTTAACGTGTCTCAAGGACTGGTAACAGCATCCTATATCGTTGCCGCCGTGCTCTTCATCCTCAGTCTCGCGGGACTGTCGAAGCAAGAAACGGCCAAGCATGGCAACCTGTTCGGTATCGCGGGGATGGCCATCGCCCTCATCGCCACCGTACTCAACCCGGAAACCAGTGGCGTGCACTGGATAGTGCTGGCCATGGTGATCGGCGG
Organism: Aeromonas bivalvium; assembly: GCF_000819765.1. Taxonomy (GTDB): domain Bacteria; phylum Pseudomonadota; class Gammaproteobacteria; order Enterobacterales; family Aeromonadaceae; genus Aeromonas; species Aeromonas bivalvium. The sequence goes on along the minus strand of NZ_CDBT01000035.1, from coordinate 58,077 downwards.
CGCCATCGGCGTGCGTCTGGCCCTCAAGGTCGAGATGACAGAGATGCCCGAGCTGGTGGCCGTGCTGCACAGCTTCGTGGGCATGGCGGCGGTGCTGGTGGGCTTCAACAGCTTCATCGACTTGCACCCCTCCGCGCCCGCTGAAGTGGTCGTCTCCGTCGGCTCCAACCTGGATGCGACCCTGGCCGCGGCCCGGGCGGCGTTCGAGCAGGCGGCCCAGGCCGTACAGGCCGAGCACCTCTCCGGTGCCATGCTGAACATCCACCTGGTGGAAGTGTTCCTGGGCGTCTTCATCGGTGCCGTGACCTTCACCGGTTCCGTGGTGGCGTTCGGCAAGCTGCGCGGTCTCATCTCTTCCAAGCCGTTGATGCTGCCCCATCGCCACAAGCTGAACCTGCTGGCGGTGCTGGTCTCCCTGGCGCTGCTGGTCTACTTCGTCAACGTCGGTGGCTCCACCATGGCGCTGATCCTGATGACCCTGATCGCCTTCGCGTTCGGTTGGCATCTGGTCGCCTCCATCGGCGGCGCCGACATGCCGGTGGTGGTCTCCATGCTCAACTCCTACTCCGGTTGGGCGGCGGCGGCGGCGGGCTTCATGCTCTCCAACGACCTGCTGATCGTGGTAGGTGCCCTGGTGGGTTCCTCCGGTGCCATCCTCTCCTACATCATGTGCAAGGCGATGAACCGCTCCTTCATCTCCGTCATTGCCGGTGGCTTCGGCTCCGATGGTGTCGCCTCCACGGCGGATCAGGAGATGGGTGAATACCGCGAGACCAATGCCGAAGACGTGGCGGATATGCTCAAGAATGCCCACTCCGTCATCATCACCCCGGGCTACGGCATGGCGGTGGCGCAGGCCCAGTACCCGGTGGCCGAGATCACCCACAAGCTGCGCGAGCGCGGCGTCAAGGTGCGCTTCGGTATCCACCCGGTGGCCGGTCGTCTGCCTGGCCACATGAACGTGCTGCTGGCGGAAGCCAAGGTGCCGTACGATATCGTGCTGGAAATGGACGAGATCAACGAAGACTTCGGCGACACCGACGTGGTGCTGGTGATCGGTGCGAACGACACCGTCAACCCGGCTGCGATGGAAGATCCGGGCAGCCCCATCGCCGGCATGCCGGTGCTGGAAGTGTGGAAGGCGCAGAACGTCATCGGCTTCAAGCGCTCCATGAACACAGGCTACGCCGGTGTGCAGAATCCGCTGTTCTTCAAGGACAACACCCAGATGCTGTTTGGCGATGCCAAGGCCAGCGTCGAGGCGATCCTCAAGGCGCTCTGATCGCCTGTTTCGCAACGCATATCCAGGGGGGCTCAGGCCCCCCTTTTTCATGTCCGCACGTCCCCGGCCGCCCCTGGTATCGCTCAGCCTGTCGCCTCGGGCATCACTCGATAGCCAGGTGACGCCAGCGTCACCACCCGACCGTGGCAATCGCTCAAAAGTCGGGCATAATGCCTGCCATCCGCGCGGGGCGACTCAACTAAATTTGAGATTTTCCGCAATAATACATATTTGATGAGATGAAAGAGGGGCAGCGCCCGACCATGGAGCACACGCAGATGAAGTCACAATGGATCGAATTTATTGCCCTGCTCAAGCGCGAAGTGGTGCCTGCCCTGGGCTGTACCGAGCCCATGTCGGTGGCCCTGGCCGCCGCCAACTGCCGCAAGCTGCTGGGGCAGGATCCGACCCGCATCAGCGTCTGGGTCAGCGGCAACCTGTTCAAGAACGGCATGGGGGTCGGGGTGCCCGGCACCGGCATGATAGGCCTGCCGGTGGCTGCCGCGGTCGGCATCACGGGGGGCAACCCGGATGCGGGTCTGGAGGTGCTCAAGGGCCTCACCCCGGCGCAGGTGGACGCCGCCAAGGCGCTGCTGCCCCTCATCAAGGTGGACGTGAAGGATGTGCCCGACGTGCTCTACGCCGAGGTGCTGGCCGAAGCCGATGGTCACAGCGCCCGGGTGGTGATCTGCACGGATCACACCCGCATCGTGCTGATGGAGCAGGATGGCGAGGTGCTGATGACCCAGGCCAGCGCCCCCGGGGTACAGATCCAGCCAGCCAGATCGGCCAGTCCCGCCCTGACCCTGAAGGAGATAGTCGAGTTTGCCCTCGAGGTGCCGCTCGCCGAGATTGCCTTCATCGGTGAGGCCGCCACCATGAACCAGGCCCTGGCGGACGAAGGCTTGCAGGGCTATGGCCTGAGTATCGGCAAGATGCTGACCGATCAGGTTGAGCGCAAGCTGCTCTCCGACGATCTGATGACGCTCGCCATGCGCCTCTCCTCCGCCGCGTCGGACGCGCGCATGGATGGCGCCATGCTGCCCGCCATGTCCAACTCGGGCTCGGGCAACCAGGGGATCGCCGCCACCATGCCGGTGGTCGCCGCCGCCCGTTTCCTCGGCTCCAGCGAGGAGCAGCTGACCCGGGCGCTGGTGATGAGCCATCTGGTGGCCATCTATATCAAGATGTATCAGAACAAGCTCTCCGCCCTGTGCGCCGCCAGCACGGCCGCCATGGGAGCCGGCGCCGCCATCACCTGGCTGCTGGGCGGCAGGTTCGAGCAGATCAGCCACTGCATCAACAACATGATTGGGGATGTGTCCGGCATCATCTGCGACGGCGCCGGCAGCGCCTGCTCCATGAAGGTCTCCACCTCCACCTCGGCGGCGGTGAAGTCGTCCCTGATGGCGGTCAACAACCTGAGGGTGCCCCAGAGCGAGGGCATCGTCTCCGACGACGTGGATCAGACCATCGCCAATCTGGGGCAGCTCTCCAGGCAGGGCATGCTGGACACCGACATCGAGATCATCAACATCATGCGGGCCAAGCAGCGCAACTGAGCCAGCGGCGGGAGCGAGCGGCCCGCCGCCCCAGCGTCAGGCAAAAAAACCGATGGCCATGGCCATCGGTTTTTCGTGGGGAGTTGCAGCGCCATCAACCCTTGGCGTGGCGGTTCTCCGGGTAGTTCTTGGCCAGCACCTCTCGGGCATGCTGGGCCAGGGTCGGCATCTTGAGGGTCTCGTAAGATTCGATCATGATGACGAGCGCCTCTTCGGTCTGGGGGGTGTCCGGATAGGTTTCGACCACCTGCTTGGCCCGGTTGGCGGCGGCGATCAGGGCATCACGCTTCACGTAATACTGGGCGACGCTGAGATCGTAGCGGGCGAGGCGGTTCTTCAGGCCTATCATGCGGGCACGGGCATCGGCCGCGTAGCTGCTGTTGGGGTAGTTCTGCAGCAGGGTCTTGAAATCCTGGAACGCCTGGCGGGCGTAGGAGGGATCCTTGTCGTCCCGATCGATGCCGAACAGATCCTGGAAGAAGTTGTAATCTGCCGCCATGTTGGTCAGGCCGCGCATGTAGAAGACGTAATCGATGTTCTTGTGCGCCGGATTGAGACGGATGAAACGGTCGATGTTGGCGGTCGCCTGGGCGGTGTCATCCTGTTTGTAGTAGGCATAGATGAGGTCGAGCTGCACCTGGTTGGAGTAAGCTCCGAACGGGTAGCGGGAGTCCAATGCTTCCAATAACTCGATGGCATTCACATAGTTGCCGGCATCCAGCTTGAGGCGTGCTTTCTGGTACAGGGTTTCCGGCGGTTCGTCGGGAACCTTGGGTTTGGTGCTGGAACAGCCAGTGATCAGGGTAGCGACCAAGGCGAGCGACATCAGCAGGTGAGACTTCTTTCCCATCAACAACATCCGGTCCATTTCCACGAAATTGGCAAAGTATCCGTTATGCTTGGCTAAAAGAAAAGCTAGAATACCCGGATTATTTCGAATTGAAACCCCCGCTCAAGAGACCATACATGAGCCAGCATATTGAATTAACAGGCGAATTCCAGGATCACCAATTCGGGCAGCGACTCGATCAGGCTCTGGCAGAAATATTTCCCGACTACTCCCGCACCCGGATCAAGGAGTGGATCCTGCAAGACAGAGTGACCCTGGATGGTCAGGTTGCCAACACACCAAGGGAGAAAGTCATCTCCGGGCAGCAGGTCCATGTGACGGTCGAGCTGGAAGATGACACCCGCTGGGATGCCCAGAACATAGCCCTCAACATCGTCTTCGAAGACGAACACATCCTGGTGATCGACAAGCCGGCCGGTCTGGTGGTGCACCCGGGGGCAGGCACGCCGGACGGTACCGTGCTCAACGCCTTGCTGCACCGCTACCCCGACATCGCCGAGGTGCCCCGCGCCGGTATCGTGCACCGTCTGGACAAGGACACCACGGGTCTCATGGTGATCGCCAAGACGATCCCCGCCCAGACCCATCTGGTGGAGGCGCTGCAGGCGCGCCAGATCACCCGTGAGTACGAGGCGGTCGCCATCGGCCACATGACCGCTGGGGGCACGGTCGACGCTCCCATCGGCCGTCACCCGACCCAGCGTACCCATATGGCCGTCATTCCCAACGGTCGTGATTCCGTGACCCACTATCGGGTGCACGAGAAGTTCCGCGGCCATACCCGGCTGCGACTGCGGCTGGAAACCGGTCGTACTCACCAGATCCGGGTTCACATGGCGCACATCAAGCACCCGCTGGTGGGCGACCCCGTCTATGGTGGTCGCATGCGTCTGCTGCGCAACGCCACCCCTGAGCTGACCGCCGCGCTGCGGGGCTTCCATCGCCAGGCCCTGCACGCCACCATGCTGCAACTGGCACACCCCATCACGGGTGAGGTGATGCAGTGGCACTCGCCCACCCCTCAGGACATGGTGGACTTGATGGCGGCGATGCGCGCCGATACCCTGGCCAACCCGGATGACCTGATCTGGGGTTGAGGGTCAGGGTCGCACAGATCCCGTGAGCATGGCGGCGGGGCACCCAGTGGGTGCCCCGCTTTTTATGGCAGCAGGCAGAGGCCGCATAAAGGAGTGACAGATGAAGACCATTCAACCGGACTGGCCCGCCCCGGCGCGGGTGCGAGCCCTCTCCACCACCCGGGACGGTGGCGTGAGCCAGGGGGTCTTCGACGGCCTCAATCTGGGGGCCCATGTGGGCGACGAACCCGCCAGAGTAGAGGACAACCGGGCCAGATTGCAGCTGGCGGCGGGGATCCCCGAGCCCCTTAACTGGCTCAATCAGGTGCATGGCATCGCCGTGCATCGGGTCAGCAAGCGGTATGAGAGTGCACCGGATGCCGATGCCGCCTGCGCCCACGAGGCCGGGCTGGCCTGCATAGTGATGACCGCCGACTGCCTGCCAGTGCTGTTCTGTGATCGGTCCGGTACCGTGGTGGCCGCCGCTCATGCCGGCTGGCGCGGCTTGCTGGGCAATGAAGAGGGTGGCGTGCTGGAGGCGAGCATCCGGGCCATGGGCTGCGAGCCTGGGGAGATCCTGGCCTGGCTCGGCCCCGCCATCGGCCCTGCGGCCTTTGAAGTGGGGAGCGAGGTGCGCGAGGCCTTTATGGCGGTGCAGGGCGAGGCGGCTGCCGCCTTCGTGCCTTCCAGCAATGAGGGCAAGTGGCTGGCGGATATCTACCAGCTGGCCCGGCTGCGTCTGGCCCGCGCCGGTGTCACCGCCATTTATGGCGGCGAGCACTGCACCTTCAGCGATGCCGAACGTTTCTACTCTTATCGTCGTGACGGTCAGACCGGCCGCATGGCCTCCATCATCTGGCTGGCCGAGTGAACACTCACCGGCCCCTTGCCTGCCAAGGGGCCGTGATCCTTCCGCTCCTGTGCCTTGCAGAAAAAATAACCAGCCCTGCCCCTTGAAATAGCCCGCACGGGCCTCATCTTCCTAGTCAGAAAGTTCTGTTGTTTGCCGCGCAAGCGGTGTCCGTTTTCAAGGGGGGAGTGCAATGCGCCTCGATCGCCTGACCAGCAAATTCCAAGTTGCTATTTCCGATGCCCAGTCTCTCGCACTGGGTCGTGACCACCAATTCATCGAGCCCGTCCACCTGATGGCCGCCCTGCTCAATCAGGACGGCGGATCCATTCGCCCGTTGCTGACCCTGACCGGGCTCGACATCAATGCCCTGCGCTCGCGTCTGGGCGAGGAGCTGGACCGCCTGCCCAAGGTGAGCGGCGTCGAAGGGGACGTGCAGCTCTCCAACGGCCTTGGCCGCCTGCTCAACGTCTGCGACAAGCTGGCCCAGCAGCGCAAGGATCAGTTCATCTCGTCCGAGCTGTTCGTGCTGGCGGCCCTGGACGAGAAGGGCAACCTGGGAGAGTTGCTGCGTGCCCAGGGACTGACCAAGGAAAAACTCGAAGCGGCCATCGACAAGGTGCGTGGCGGCAAGAAGGTGGATGATGCCAACGCCGAGGAGAATCGCCAGGCGCTGGAGAAGTACACCATAGACCTCACCGAGCGGGCCGAACTCGGCAAGCTCGACCCCGTGATCGGCCGGGATGAAGAGATCCGCCGCACCATCCAGGTGCTGCAGCGTCGTACCAAGAACAACCCCGTGCTGATCGGTGCCCCCGGCGTCGGCAAGACCGCCATCGTCGAGGGGCTGGCCCAGCGCATCATCAACGGCGAGGTGCCGGAGGGGCTCAAGAACAAGCGGGTGCTCTCCTTGGACATGGGGGCCCTGGTGGCCGGTGCCAAATATCGCGGCGAGTTCGAGGAGCGGCTCAAGGCGGTGCTGAATGATCTGGCTAAGGAGGAGGGGAGCGTCATCCTCTTCGTCGATGAGCTGCACACCATGGTCGGCGCCGGCAAGGGCGAGGGGGCCATGGACGCGGGCAACATGCTCAAACCGGCCCTGGCCCGTGGCGAGCTGCACTGCGTCGGTGCCACCACCCTCGATGAGTATCGCCAGTACGTGGAAAAAGACGCCGCCCTGGAGCGCCGCTTCCAGAAGGTGCTGGTGGAGGAGCCCTCGGTGGAGGACACCATCGCCATACTGCGCGGCCTGAAGGAGCGCTACGAGCTGCACCACCATGTGCAGATCACCGACCCCGCCATCGTCGCGGCGGCCCAGCTGTCGCACCGCTATATCGCGGATCGCCAGCTGCCTGACAAGGCCATCGATCTCATCGACGAGGCGGCGGCCAGCATCCGGCTGCAGATCGACTCCAAGCCGGAGTCCCTGGACCGGCTCGAGCGGCGCATCATCCAGCTCAAGCTGGAGCAGCAGGCGCTGATGAAGGAGGACGACGACGCCAGCCGCAAGCGGCTCGATCTGCTCAATCAGGAGCTGACGGAAAAAGAGCGGGAATACAACGAGCTGGAAGAGGTGTGGAAGGCCGAGAAGGCCGCCCTCGCCGGGACCCAGCACATCAAGGCGGCGCTGGAGCAGGCCCGTCAGGATCTCGAGGTGGCGCGCCGGGCCGGGGACTTGGGCCGCATGTCCGAGCTGCAATATGGCCGCATCCCGGAGCTTGAGAAACAGCTGGATCTCGCCACCCAGGCGGAGATGCAGGAGACCAGCCTGCTGCGCAACCGGGTCACCGACGTGGAGATCGCAGACGTCTTGGCGCGCTGGACCGGGATTCCGGTGGCGCGGATGCTGGAAGGGGAGCGTGACAAGCTGCTGCGGATGGAAGATCAGCTGCACAGCCGGGTGATCGGCCAGGAAGAGGCGGTGGACGCCGTCTCCAACGCCATCCGCCGCTCCCGGGCCGGGCTGTCCGATCCGAACCGCCCCATCGGCTCCTTCCTGTTCCTGGGGCCCACCGGGGTGGGCAAGACAGAGCTGTGCAAGGCGCTGGCGGAGTTCCTGTTCGATACCCAGGACGCCATGGTGCGCATCGACATGTCCGAGTTCATGGAGAAGCACAGCGTGGCCCGTCTGGTGGGGGCGCCTCCGGGATACGTGGGTTACGAGGAGGGGGGTTATCTCACAGAGGCGGTACGCCGTCGCCCCTACTCGGTGATCCTGCTGGACGAGGTGGAAAAAGCCCACCCGGACGTGTTCAACATACTGCTGCAGGTGCTGGACGATGGCCGCCTGACCGATGGTCAGGGCCGCACCGTCGATTTTCGCAACACAGTGGTCATCATGACCTCCAACCTCGGCTCGGATCTCATCCAGGAGCACTACGCCGAGAAGGACTACGAGGAGATGAAGTCCCTGCTGATGGAGCTGCTGACCCGCAGCTTCCGCCCGGAGTTCATCAACCGGATCGACGAGACCGTGGTGTTCCATCCGCTCGGCGAGGAGCACATCAAGTCCATCGCCCGCATCCAGCTGGGGAGCCTGATGGGTCGTCTGGAGTCCCAGGGCTTCGAGGTGGAGGTGAGCGAGGAGCTGCTGACCAAGCTGGTCCACGCGGGCTTCGATCCCGTCTACGGGGCGCGTCCCCTCAAGCGGGCCATTCAGCAGAAGGTGGAAAACCCGCTGGCCCAGGCCCTGCTCAGCGGTCGGGTCATCCCCGGCAAGCGGCTGCTGCTGGGTGCCGACAGCAACGGACTCACCATGACTCAGTGATGGCTCTCACCCTCGTTCACAACGCCAGCCCTCGGGCTGGCGTTTTTTTTGGCGCAGCATGCGGGTGCCAACATGGCGATAACTATGGGTCATCGCATTGTGGTGATACGCTTCATACCATTAATGATTTCATTGTTATTACCAGGAGAGGGAGCCTTTGCCGATGAGAACACGATTTTCGTTCCTGCTGCTGTGCAGCAGCCTGGTGCCCCTGGCGGTACAGGGGGCGCAAGCAAGCCAGGATGTGCCCCAGATCTGCGCCACCTGTCACGGGATGAACGGCGTGCCCAAGGAGTCGAATATTCCCAATCTCTGGGGACAGTCCGAAACCTACCTGAGCGAGCAACTGCGCGCCTTTCGCAGCGGCAAACGGGTCAGCGACTTCATGAATCCCATCATCTACCAGTTGAGCGACGAGCAGATAAAGCGTGCCGCCAACCACTTCGCCAGCCAGGCCGCCGCCAAGGAGGTGAGCCTGCACTGGAGCGGCGACAAGTGGCCCGGGGACATGGAGACGGGGGAGCGGCTGGCCCTGGCCGGCAAACCCGAGCGCAATCTGCCGGCCTGCGTGGCTTGCCACGGCCCGAGTGGCGTCGGCGTCATGCCACTGTTTCCCCGTCTCGCCGGTCAGGATCCCGCCTATCTCAAGCGCCAGTTGATCTACTGGAAGGCCGACAAACGCCCCCTTGGCGCCATGGGCTCCATGCCTGCCATCGCCAAGTCCCTCAGCGAGGCGGAAATGGACGCCGTGGCCAACTACTTCGCGGCGCAGGGGGTGGCGAAATGAAGCATGCATATCTGATGGCCTGCCTGCTGGCCGGTCTGGCTCATGCCGAATCGTTCGAGGATCAGTTCAGCGTCCCGCTCGGGGAGAAGGCGCCCGATGGCAACTACCACAAGGTGCCCGACTGGTCTGCCGTGCCGGAGGGGGAGATGGGAGCGGCCATCAAGCGTGGCTACAGCCTGTTCGTCAACACCCAGCAGCTCAAGGGGCAGGGCCAGCCGGGGAACGGCTTGCAGTGCAGCAACTGTCACCTGGGCGCCGGCATCATTGCCGGTGCCAGCCCCATGTGGGGGGCTTATCCGGCCTATCCCGCCTATCGCAAGAAGAACAACAAGGTGAACACCTATGAGGATCGGCTGCAAGGCTGCTTCCTCTATTCGATGAATGCCAGAGAGGGCCGGCCCCCCGCCTATGACAGCCAGGCTATCCGGGATCTGGTGGCCTACTCCTACTGGCTGGCGAGCGGCGCCCCCATCAGTGACAAACTGCCAGGGCGCAACTTCTTCGCCATCGCCACCCCTCCCCAGGCCCCCGACTTCAAGCGGGGCCAGAGTGTCTATGCCGAGCGGTGTGCCGATTGCCACGGCGACGAGGGGGAGGGCAAGAAGGTGGCGGATCGTTACGTCTTCCCGCCCCTGTGGGGCAAGGAGAGCTACAACTGGGGCGCGGGCATGCACGGCATCGACAAGGCGGCCGCCTTCATCAAGAGCAACATGCCGCTCTCCCAGGGAGGGAGCCTGAGCGATCAGCAGGCCTGGGATGTCTCCCTTTACATCAACAGCCACGAGCGCCCTCAGGATCCCAGGTTCAAGGGGGATCTCGGCCAGACCACCAAGGCGTTCCATGGCTCCTACTCCCAGTACGGCTTGCCTTCCCCGGTGGATGGGCACCTGCTGGGCAGCAAGGCGTATTGAGGGCTGAGGCAGGATGACAGAGGGGCTCAGGCCCCTTTTTTCATGGGCTGCCCGGGTGCAGGCAAAAAAAAAACGGCAATCCGAGGATTGCCGGGAGGAATGTATTCGATGCGACCTTGCGTGGGTTGAGCGGGCCGCAGGGGCAAGCCCCGGTTTCGCAGCGAGTCATCCAGGATGAACGCCCTGCTTACAGCCTGTCCGGACTGCGCTCTTTCAGTCCGCACCGCCACACACCTTCAGCATCCGGCATGGGTTGCCGGATACCATCAATCTGCTTACAGCATGCCCGGGACGGCAGCTTTCATCTCGGATGGCCAGACGCCGACCTGTATCTGCTGGTCTATGTGCTCCTCTGTGCCGACCCGGGATGACCCTATGCCCATGACCCTGACCTGCTTACAGCATGCCCGGGATGGCGGCCTTCATCTCGGATGGCCAGACGCCGACCTGTATCTGCTGGTCTATGTGCTCCTCTGTGCCGACCCGGGATGACCCTATGCCCATGACCTGCTTACAGCATGCCTGGGATAGCTGCCTTCATTTCGGATGGCCAGACACCGACTTGCACCTGACCTATGTGCTCTTTTTGCAGCAGCAGCATGGCCAGACGGGATTGGCCTATGCCGCCGCCTATGGTCTGCGGCATCCGTGCGGCCAGCAGGTCCTGGTGCCAGTCGTACTGCAGGCGATCCTCGTCGCCGGTGATGGCGAGCTGGCGGCGCAGGGCCTCTGCGTCCACCCGGATCCCCATGGAGGAAATCTCGAAGCTGTCTTGCAGCACCGGGTTCCACACCAGGATGTCGCCGTTCAGACCGGCCAGACCCAGTTCGCTCTCGCTGCTCCAGTCGTCATAGTCCGGGGCGCGCACGTCGTGGCGCTCGCCGTGGGAGAGGGCGCCGCCGATGCCGATGAGGAACACGGCCCCCAGCTCCTTGGCGATGGCCCGCTCGCGCCCCTTGGCGTCGAGATCCGGGTAACGGGTCAGCAGCGCTTCGCTGTGCAGGAACTGGATCTCCGCCGGCAGGAAGGGGGTCAGCTCGTGCTCGGCGCAGACCGCGCGCTCTGTGGCCTTGATGGCAGTCCAGATGCCGCGCACCGTCTCCTGCAGATAGGCCAGATCCCGGCGCTCGCTTGGCATCACCTTCTCCCAGTCCCACTGGTCGACGTAGACGGAGTGGATGGGGGTCAGCCTGTCTTCGTCCGGACGCAGGGCCTTCATGTGGGTGTAGATGCCTTCACCCGGGCCGAAACCGAAGCGGCCCAGGGTCTGGCGCTTCCACTTGGCGAGCGAATGCACCACTTCGTAGCTGTGCTGCGGCAGGGTCTTCACCTTCACTTGCACCGCATGCTCGTGGCCGGAGAGGTTGTCCTGGGTACCATCGCCGACCCGGCTCAGGATGGGGGCTTGCACCTCCATCAGACCCAGTTGCTGGGCGAGTTGGCGGGAGAACATCTCTTTGACGAAGCTGATCTGCTGCTGGCTGCGAATGTAGTGCTGTTTCATGAGGAAATACCTGTCTCAAAGCCGTTGGATGTGGCGATTCTTCAACAGACTGCGCACCAAATTCAATATTCGATAATAGAAATAGGCTTTGGCTATTTTTTTCTTCAAAATAACCCGGCCATTAATGAGATATCGTCAACGGGAGTGCAAAAAAGTGTCAGAAAATTATCGGATCGATAATCTCGATCAGGCCATCCTCACCGCCTTGATGGAGAATGCGCGCATCCCTTACGCCGAGCTTGCAAAACAACTGCTGGTCAGCCCGGGTACCATCCATGTGCGGGTGGAGAAGATGAAGCAGGCGGGGATCATAGAGGGGACCAGGGTGCAGGTGAATGCCAAGCGGCTGGGCTACGACGTCTGCTGCTTTATCGGCATCAACCTCAAGAGTGCCAAGGATTACCCCTCGGCCCTGGCCAGGTTGCAGGCGCTGGACGAGGTGGTGGAGGCCTACTACACCACGGGCAATTACAGCATCTTCATCAAGGTGATGACCCGTTCCATCGACGAGTTGCAGACCGTGCTGATCCACAAGATCCAGACCATAGACGAGATCCAGTCCACCGAAACCCTGATCTCGCTGCAAAACCCCATACTGCGGGACGTGAAGCCCTGAAGGGGCAGGGAATGGAGGGGGCGAGATGGAAACGCCGGCCTCGCGGCAATACCCGATGTTGGGAGACGCAGACCCTGACGGGAGCCATCAGGGTTCGATATAGGGGATGCCGTATTTGTCGTAGATGGCCTTGAGGCGACCATCGCGCTTCATCTGCAGCAGCTCGGCATCGTAGGCCGCCATCAGGGCCGGGGTGTCGGCATCGGCCCTGGCCTTGCACCAGACATGGTAGTAGGGGCTGCTCTTGAGGGGTTTGGGCAGGTAATCAACCTGGTCGGTCAGCCCCTCTTCGCGGATCTGGCCGAAGGCGGTGACCAGGGACATGGGCACCAGGTCGATACGCCCGGCCACCAGTTTGCGCAGTTGCAGCTGGTTGAGGGGGATCTCCTGAAACTGGTAACCGGGGGCATCCAGTACGGCGCTGAGTTCGGGGGTGTAGGCGTAATCCCGGGTGAGACCGATACGCCAGGGTTTGAGATCCGCGATCGATTGATACTGGATGCGCGCCTTGTCGGCCTTGCGCACGAAGAAGTGCCAGCTGTGGCGGATGTGGGACTGCTTCGGATAGAGGAGGTAGGCTTCCCGTTCGGGCTGGAAGGAGTGGCTCATCAGCAGATCGTAGCGCCCCGTCCTGGCATTGCGGGTGAGGCGAGCACTCGAATCGGTCAGGGTGATCTCGATGGGCACTCCCATGGCGGTGAAGATCTCGGTGAGCAGCTCGACGTCCATGCCGGTCGGGCGTTGCTGGGCGTCGAGGTACTTGAGCGGTGGCTCCAGCATACCGCCAATCACCAGCGTCTTGGCGGTGAGGGCGCAGGGCAGCAGCAGCCATAACAGGAACAAGATCCGCAATCAGCTTCTCCAAAAGCCATGGGGGCGGCGTCTTGGCCGCGGTTGTCGAGATCATATCGACCATCCCTGGTCGATGCTTGAGTCCCGAACTCAGGTCTGCTGGCAACCCTTGAGCTGTTGATTGAGCACCTGCATCACCTGGCGGCGGCTGATGATGCCTATCACCTTGCCATGCTCGACCACGGGGTAGATGCGAGGCTTGGCCCCCGTCATCTGGCGGGCCAGATCCAGGATGCTCTCGTCGGGGCGGATGGAGAGGGGCGTCTTGCTCATCATGTCCTGCACCTGGGTGCGGGTGTCGCAGTGGTAGCTGCCGGTCAGCAGGCTGGGGATGCAGTCCTGCTCGGAGAGAAACCCCACCAGCTGATGCTGGTCATTGAGCACGGGCAGACCGCTCAGGCCGGAGGCATGCAGGCTGTCGAGGGCGGCGGCCAGTCCCTGTTGGGGAGAGAGGGAGTGGCTCAGGCGGCTCATGTGATCGCGTACTTGTAACATATTGATTGCTCCACGGTTCTGGTTGCCTGCACTATGAGACAGTCGCTCCGCTGGCACCAATGGGTGGTGCCGCAGGGATTGATAGACCATATCATTGGCGATGGGGTGAAGATGCGATCGGCCGGGCAATTTTGTGACAAATGACACTGGTCGATTCAGGGATGATGAGGAGGGATTATGCGTGCCTTGGTGACGGGAGCGGGTCGACGACTCGGGTTTTATCTGTGCGAGCAACTGGCGGCGGCGGGCTGGCAGGTGACGGGGCAGTATCGCTCCGAGCGTCCCGAGCTGGGGCGGCTGAGGGCGCTCGGGGTCGAGCTCATCCAGGCCGACTTCACCCGGCCCGAAGAGGTGGCCGCCCTGGCCCATGCCACGGCGCGCCATGAGGATCTGGGGCTCATCATCCACAACGCCTCCGCCTTCGAGCCCCTGGCCGAGGATCCCGCCGAACAATTGGCCCAGTTCGATCGCTTCTACCGGGTGCACATGGCGGCCCCCTTCCAGCTCAACCAGGTGCTGGCCCCCAGGCTGGCGTGCAATGCCAACGCCAGCATCATCCAGATCACCGACATCTACATTCACGGGCCTGCCCCCCGTTTTGCCAACTATGTGGCGACCAAGGCGGGGGCTCACTCCCTGGCCATGAGTCTGGCGCGCCAGCTGGCCCCGGCGGTGCGGGTCAATACCATAGAGCCAGGTCCCATCCTGTTTCTCGATGAGCATGATGAGGCCTGGCGCCAGCAGGTGCTGGCCAGGACGCCGCTGGCGCGGGAGGGGGGGCTTGAGCCTATCTGGCAGGCGGTGCAGTTACTGCTGGGCAATCACTACATGACGGGGGCGAGCATCAAGGTGGACGGTGGCCGCTCCCTGGCCATCATCTGACCCCTGACTGAGGTAGACCGGGGCCTGGCCTATGGCCACCCCGCAGGGGGTCAGCACCACTTTCTGGACGTTGGCGGGCTGTTCGCCATAGAGCTCGGCCAGCAGATCCTGGAGGTAGGCATCGACCTCGGCGGCGTGAAAATCATCGTCGTCGCGCATGGCCAGGATGTCGATGTCGAGGGGCCGGTCGTGCACCTTGCACAGGGGGTCGCTGCGATTGCGGCCATGGGCTTGCTCCATGGCGATGAACTCCGCCTTGAGGCTCTGGGGGCTGTGCTCGCTCTCGATCACGAACAGGCAGTTGAGGAAATCGTGGCGCGAGTGCATGCCGACCGGCTTGGTCTTGATCACCGAGCTCAGCTGCAGGCGCTGAAAACGCGTCAGCAGTTCGCCGAGGGCACGATCGACATGCTGTTCGGGTTCGAGGTTGGATCCTATGCTACACAGATAGAACATGGCGCTTTCCCTTGCGTTGAGGCTCATCTGAAAATGGTTATCTGGCTCACGTTAATTACCTTAACTATGCATTAACATCAATCCGGTATGTTGTGATCGGGCTCTGATTGAGCAACTAAGGAGGGGTTATGAGTGCAGAAATGAAGTGGGCTATGGCGGCGGCGACAGGGGCCCTTGCCCTGGTGCTCATCATCAGCACCGTCTCCGTCCTGTTTGCCTAGCCCGGCAGATGTGATTCAACCGGCCCCTGGGCCGGTTTTGTTTTTTGGGCGACTGCGGATATGCTTGCCACCCCAATGATGAGCTGAGAGTGCAAGATGACACGGGTAAGACCGCGCTCACTGTTACAAGTGGTCCTGATGGGCTTCGCGCTGGTGCTGATGCCCCTCGGCGGCATGATCTGGCACGACAGCCGCGCCCTCGAACACCTGAGTCAGCTCACCAGTGACGAGATGGAGCGGGCGGTGCGCGACACGCGCCGGGCGACCCTGCTCACCAATCTGGCGGTGGATCTGGAACGCACCCTGCGCCGCTACGCCGTGCTCGGGGACAGTCGCATCCTCGCCAGCTACCAGCAGCAGCTCGGCCACTATCGGGGCCTGCTCAAGGAGCACCAGGCCTCCATTCCCGATGCCCCTGTCTATGGCCAGCTGGACGAACTGATCGGCTGGCTCGATGGCCTGCAGGATCTGACCCGGGCCAAGGCCGAATCGACCAGCCTGCGTTTCGAGGATCTCAGCCAGGCCAACATGCAGCTGGAGGTGGCGACCCGCAGCCAGGTGGATGAGCATGTGCTCAGGGTGCGGCTCGCCATCGATGCGCTCATGAAGGAGATCTGGTGGGTCAGCGGCCTGGTCGCCGTGCTCAGCCTGCTGTTGATCCTGCTGTTTACTTACCTGATCATCCACCCGGTGCGCCAGATTGAGTCGCGTATCCTCAGCCTGGGCGCCGGGATCGAGCCGGACAAGAAACCGGTCGATGGCCCGGCCGAACTGGTGGTGCTGGGGGAGCGGATCGGCTGGCTGCACGACAAGCTCAAGGAGCTGGAACAGCAGAAGTATCAGTTCCTGCGCCATGTCTCCCATGAGCTGAAGACGCCGCTGGCGGTGCTGCGAGAGGGGGCGGATCTGCTCAGTGAGCAGCTGGTGGGGCCCCTCACCCCGGACCAGCAGGAGATCTGCCAGATGCTGGAGCAGAACAGTCGTCGCCTGCAGACCCTGATCGAGCGCCTGCTCGACTTCAACCGCCTGAGCCAGCAGGAGGAGTTCGAGCGGGTGCCGGTGGCGCTGACGCCGCTGCTCGAGTCCCTGTGCGCCGAATACCGGCTGACGCTCGAATCCAAGGGAAGCAGAGTCCATCTGCCGGAGCGGGAGCTGACCCTGCAGGCCGACCCTTACCGGCTGCGGCTCATCATCGACAATCTCTTCTCCAATGCGGTCAGCTATGGGGCACGGGGCGGCCAGATCTGGATCCGCTGGGGCCAGGATGAACAGCAAAGCTGGCTGGAAGTGGCCAATGAGGGCCCCACCATCCCCCAGGATGAACGCGAACGTATCTTCGAACCCTTCGAGCAGGGCAGTATCGCTCGTGAGGGAGTATTGAAAGGATCTGGCATGGGGCTCTCCATTGCCCGTGAGTCGGCCATCAGCCTCGGCGGCGAGCTGGGTCTGGTGGACGATGACCAGGCCTCCGTCTGTTTCCGGTTGACGCTGAAGTGATACCTATGATCAAACGACTGATGTTTCCCGTCCTGCTGGCGGGCATGTTGACGGGGTGCGGCCTGCTGCCGCGCCAGGAACCCGCCTCGGTCACGGATGCCGAGCTGACCCAGCGCATGGAGTTTGCCAACAAGGAGATGCAGGTGCGCCTGCAATATTCCGACTGGTTGCTGGCGAGCCAGCCGCAACAGCGGGAGCAGGAGCGTGAGCGGCTGCACAATCAGCCGGATCTGGAGAGCCGGGTCAGCCTGGCCATGGTCAACAGCCATCCTGACGAGCCGGTGGCGAGCCGCCGCGCCGGACTCGATGCCCTCAAGGGGCTGCAGCCCGAACTCGGACTGGACGCCCAGGCCTTCCTGCGCAGCTGGATTGCCCTGGGCGAGCAGCTGCTGGCCCGCGACAGCCGCCGCGACGATCAGAGCAAGGAGGTGCAGCGGCTCAAGCGGCAGATAGAGCAGCTCTCCGCCATCGATGAGCAGCTCAACCGACGCAAATATCAGGAGACGGGGAGCGCCTTGCCATGAGCCGTATCTTGCTGGTGGATGATGATGCCAGCCTGCTCAAGCTGATGAGCATGCGGCTGCGCAGCCAGGGTTATGAGGTGGACACCGCCGACAGTGCCGAGGCGGCCCTCGATCGACTGCGCCAGCGGCGGGCCGATCTGGTGCTGAGCGATCTGCGGATGGGGGGCATGGACGGACTGGCGCTGTTCGAGAAGATCCAGGCCCAGTGGCTGGGGATGCCCGTCATCATCATGACGGCCCACGGCACCATTCCCGATGCGATTCAGGCGACCCGTTCCGGGGTGTTCAGCTTCCTGACCAAGCCCGTCGACAAGGACGAGCTGCTGAGCACCATAGAGCATGCCCTCAGCCTGACCCGTCCCAAGCAGACGCGGGAGTGGCAATCCCAGATCCTGACCCGCAACCCCCAGATGGAGCAGATCCTGATCCAGGCCAGCACCATTGCCGGCATGGAGGTGCCCGTGCTGATCCTGGGGCCGTCAGGTGCCGGCAAGGGGCTGATGGCCCAGACCCTGTACCAGGCCAGCAGCCGGCGGGATCGGCCGTTCCATGTCATCAACTGTGCGGCCCTCTCCTGGGAGGCACTGGACAGGGAGCTGTTCGGGGAGGATGGCCGCTCCGGCTTGTTCGCCCAGGCCAGGGGGGCGACCCTGTTTCTCGACGAGATAGGCAACCTGTCGGCCTCGCTGCAGGCCAAGCTGTTGCAGGTGCTGCAGGAGTATGGCCAGGGCACCCCCGAGGTAAGGGTGATCAGCGCCAGCCATCAGGATCTGGTGGCGGCCATGGACGAGGGGCGGTTTCGCGAGGATCTCTTCTATCGGCTCAACGTCGCCAATATTACCCTGCCGCCCCTGTGCAACCGCAGCGAGGACATCCCCCTGCTGGCCAGACAGGCGCTCGATGGTTACCGGGCGCGCCACCCCGACTGTCTGGCGATGGGCTTCTCCCCCGAGGCGCTGGCCATGCTGGCCAGTGCCGCCTGGCCGGGCAATGTGCGCCAGCTATCCAGCCTGGTGGAGCAGTTGGCGAGCCTGTGCAGCAGCCCGGTGATCGGGGCCGTCATGGTGGAGTCCGCCCTGAGCGGTCACAGCGGCGGCATCCCCTCCTTCAACGAGGCCAGGGCCGAGTTCGAGAAGGAGTATCTGATCCGCCTGCTGCGCACCACAGAGGGCAATGTCACCCTGGCCGCCAACATGGCGGGACGCAATCGCACCGACTTCTACAAGCTGCTCAACCGCCACAACATAGAGGCCGCCAACTTCAAGCCCAAGGGGTGAAGGGTCAGGCCGAAGGGCTGGTCTGCCGGGCGGACGGGGCCGACCGCTGGCTGCGGCGCGACAGCCAGAGGCCGCTCGCCTTCATCAGGTAGCCAAACAGGGCGCCCAGCACCAGGGAGGGCAGGACCAGGCGCCACTCCCCCGCCGCGCCGAAGGTGGCGCAGCAACCGGCGAAGGTGCCGGGAATATAGGCCAGCCACTGTTGCCTGGCCTGCATGCACATCAGGGTCGCCA
Source organism: Aeromonas bivalvium (assembly GCF_000819765.1). Classification (GTDB taxonomy): domain Bacteria; phylum Pseudomonadota; class Gammaproteobacteria; order Enterobacterales; family Aeromonadaceae; genus Aeromonas; species Aeromonas bivalvium. The sequence goes on along the minus strand of NZ_CDBT01000035.1, from coordinate 39,434 downwards.
CCACCCCGGTCATCAGATAGCCCGCCACGCCGGCACCCCACCAGGACTCCCCATGAATGAGCAGCAGGGCCCAGAGCATGCCGCTGGCATTGCACAGCAGGGTCTGACCCAGGGCGCGTACGCCGCCCTGGGAGGCGAAATAGCTGGTGCAGCCGAGGAAACCGACCCAGGAGAGGAGGCCCAGGGCCACGGCCAGCCAGCCCCAGAGGGCGGAGAGCAGGCCCGTGGTGAGGGCGATGGCGAGCAGCGGAGACATGGCGATATATCCCTGGTGATGTGGAAAGGGCGGGAGAATACCCCTGTGCAAAGAAGCGGCAAGGCGGGGGGGCGCGCACCGTGATCCTGATCACGTTTTGGCCGACAGGAATACGCTTGCGCTCGCGAAAAAGATTCACTGGCCGACCCTTCCTGGCTGCACCATAGTGAAGGGCCCAGTCGCCTCGAAGGAGTGAGTCTCATGTCGTCCAACGTCCTGGTGCCCCTGATGGTCTTCGTCATCCTGTTTCTGGTCGGCACCCTGTGCAAGGCACTCCCTTACATCCCATGACCCGCCCGGTTGCTTTTTTGTCAGGGGATGAAATGGATCGGGTAGTGAGGCGGTCTCATCATTAACACCTCATCCCGGCGGGAGTCCTGCATGCTGATCAAATCTTCTTCTTCCCCTCATCCGACCGAGGCCGATGTCACCCCGGAGCCGGTCTACCGGGACCGGCGCCTGGTGCTCAAGGGCCTGGGGCTCGGGGCCGCCAGCCTGGCCCTGCCCGCCCAGGCCAGTCTGCTCGATCTGTTCAAGGATGACGCCGCGCCGGCTCCGGCGGGCAAGCCCCTCAAGGTCAGCCCGGCGCCGCGCCCCGAAGGCCTGGTACTGACTCCCTATGACAAGGCGACCAGCCACAACAACTTCTATGAGCTGGGTACCGGCAAGGGGGATCCGGCTCGCAACGCGCACTACCTCAAGACCGAGCCCTGGACCCTGAAGGTGGGTGGCGAGGTCGAGCGCCCCTTCACCCTGGACGTGAAGGATCTGGTGGACAAGGGGCCCCTGGAGGAGCGCATCTACCGGCTGCGCTGCGTCGAGGCCTGGTCCATGGTGCTGCCCTGGAGTGGCATCTCCCTGGCCGACATCATCAAGCGGGCCGCCCCCACCAGTCGTGCCAAGTTCGTGGCGTTCGAGACCCTGTATGACCCTGAGCAGCTGCCGGGACAGGCTTCCCGCTCCCTTGGCGGCGGCATCGATTACCCCTATGTGGAGGGGCTGCGCATCGACGAGGCCATGCACCCGCTCGCCTTCCTCGCGGTCGGCCTCTATGGCAAGACGCTGCCAGGGCAAAATGGCGCCCCCATCCGGCTGGTGGTGCCCTGGAAGTACGGCTTCAAGAGCATCAAGAGCATCGTCTCCATCCGGCTGGTGGAAGAGATGCCGCCCACCACCTGGAACCTGCTGGCGCCGAACGAATATGGCTTCTACGCCAACGTCAACCCGCAGGTGGATCACCCGCGCTGGAGCCAGGCCAGCGAGCGTTTCATCGGCGAGGGGGGGATCTTTGGCGCCAAGCGCCAGCCCACCCTGATGTTCAACGGCTACGGGGAGGAGGTTGCCTCCCTCTATCAGGGAATGGATCTGCGCAAATGGTATTGAGCACCCGTGCACGCTCTTGCTGCGAGGCCGTGATCAAGGCTCATGTGCTGCTCGCTTGTTTGTCATCAAGAAGCTCACGTATATCGATACGCCCCGGTTACTGCGCAGCTCGTTACCTTGCTGACGACCTCTCGCGACAGATCGTGAGCAGGTTCTGAGAACAGACACAGGAGGAGATTGAATTCATGGCTCTGAGACTGACCACGCGCCATATCACCCTGTTGCGGGCCCTGGTGCATCTGGGGGCGCTGGGGTGCCTGCTCTGGCTGGGCTATGCCGTGCCGGCCGGCTTGCTGGGGGGAGATCCGGTGCAGGGGCTGACCCACTATCTCGGCAAGGGGGCCCTGCATCTGCTGCTGCTCACCCTGCTGGTGTCACCCCTGGCCAGACGCTGGCGCCAGGGCCAGCTCGTCAAGCTGCGCCGCCCCCTCGGGCTCTGGTGTGCGGCCTGGGCCGGCCTGCATTTCATGGTGTGGCTGGGGCTGGATCTGCAGTTCGACTGGGGGCTCATCGGTGGCGAGCTGGTGAAGCGCAGCTACATAGTGGTGGGCATGGTGGCGCTGTTGCTGCTGCTGGCGCTCGGCATCACCTCGATCCCGGCCCTGCTGCGGGCCATGGGGCCGAGTTGGCAGCGGCTGCACAACTGGATCTATGCCGTGGCCCTGCTGGTGCCTGTGCACTACTGGTGGTCGGTCAAGAGCGGCTGGCAGGAGCCGCTCATCTATCTGCTGCTGGCCCTGGCGTTGCTCTGGCCGCGGCGGGACAAGCTGCTCAAGCCCTGGCGCGGTCGCCCCAAGGCGCAGCGTCGCGACAAGCTCAATGCAAGAGAGGCCTGATGGCCTCTTTTGCATTGGAAACGGAAGGGGTGGCCCTTACTGCCGCTCCTGGCTCAGCAGCTCGCCGCTGCGGGCATCCACCACCAGGCGCACCCGTCGGGAGGCGTCGTCCAGGGCATCGACCTCGAACCGATCTTCGGTCAGGGTGACTTCCCGGATATCGTGATACCCTTTCGCCACCAGCAGTTTCATCAGTTCTGCCATCTCGAGCCGCGCCTGCTGTGCCCCCGCCCAGAGCGGTGTCAGGCTGAGCAACAGGGCCAGTATGGGGAAAAACGTGCGCGGGATCATATTCATTCCGGATTCAGGGCTGGCAGACTATAACCGCGATTATGCTAGGTTTCTGGAGATGAATCCCCCATGAATAGAGCCCTGGGTCTGTTTGCCCTGTTGTGCTCCCTGGCTGCCCATGGCGAGCCGAGCGAGGCGCAGCTGCAACAGGCGGTCAGCGAGGGACGGGTGAAACCCTTCCACGAGGTGATGGCGGCGGCGGCTCATCTGCCTGGGCGGGTGCTGCGGGTCGACCTGAGCGAACAGGATGGGCTCTGGCTCTACGAGCTCAGGATGATCGATCGGGAAAACAGCGTCATCAAGGTCGGTTACCGCGCCGATACCCTGGAAATGGTGTGGCTCAAGGGCCATCATCTCGAACACCTCTTCATTCCGCCGGCGCCCGTCGCCGAGTGATATCCCATTCATTGGACCCAATCCATGCGCATTCTGATCGTTGAAGATGAAAAGACCCTGGCCAACCAGCTGGCCGAGCAACTGCGACAGTCCGGTTTCGTCACCGATCTCTGCCACGACGGCAACGAGGCCGGTTTCCTCGGGGAGACGGAACCCTATGACGCCATCATCCTGGATCTCGGCCTGCCGGGGCGCGATGGCCTGAGCATCCTCAAGGAGTGGCGCAGCAAGGAGATGACGACGCCCGTGCTGGTGCTGACCGCCCGTGGCCAGCTGCACGAGAAGATAGAGGGGCTCAACGCCGGGGCCGATGACTACCTCACCAAGCCGTTCCAGGTCGCCGAGCTGGTGGCCAGGGTCCATGCCCTGGTGCGCCGCGCCGCCGGCAACGCCAGCTCCATCCTGGAGATTGGCGGCGTTCGCCTGGACATGGCCGCCTCTCAGGTGTGGTACGAGGGAACCCCCATCAAGCTCACCGCCCACGAATTCCGGGTGCTCGGCTACCTGATGCAGCACAAGGGCAAGGTGGTGTCCCGCAGCGAGCTTATCGACCACATCTACGCCCAGGACTTTGACCGCGACTCGAATACGGTGGAGGTCTTCATCGGCCGGATCCGCAAGAAGACCCACGCCGACCTGATCGAGACGGTGCGCGGACTCGGCTACCGGATCAACGAATGAGCCTGGTTCGGCAGCAAGGGGCACAGGGGCGCCCTGAATGAGGCTGGTACGGACCCTGCGGGGACGGCTGGTGGCCATCGCCCTCATCTGGTGCGGCCTCTTCCTCTCCGCCACCGGCTTCAGCCTGCAGACCATGATGCGCAACTACTGGCAGGAGGCGGAAGCCGACAGCCTGAGGTTGCAGCTCTATGATCTGCTGGCGCGACTGGAGGTGCAGCACAGCGGCCTGCCCGCGGTCACCGAACCCATGGCCGATCCCCGCTACCGGCAGCCCTATTCCGGTTATTACTGGCAGCTGGAGCTGGGGGAGCAGATCGTCAGTCGTTCCCGCTCGCTCTGGGACACCAACCTCAAGAGCCATGGCCTCAAGTCCGCCTTCGGGGATCCGGATCTCTTCCTCGGCAGGGGGCCCAATCAGGAGCCCCTGCTGATCATGACCCGCAATGTCCTGCTGCCCGGCTCGGATCGGGTGTTTACCCTGGTGATGGCCAAGGACAGTACGGCCCTGACCGAGACGCTGCGCAAGACCCGGATCGGCCTCTTCCTCGGCCTGGGCTTCGCCGCCGCCGGCCTGCTGCTCGGCTTCACCTTCCAGATAGTCTATGGCCTGCGCCCGCTCCACCTGTTGCGGCGCGAGCTGGTGCGAGTCCATCAGGGGCACCAGGAGGGGTTCCGCCTGCGCTATCCCCTGGAGATCCAGCCCCTGGTGGAGGATATCAACCGCCTGCTGCACCACTATGGCGAGTTGTTGCAGCGGGCCCGGGCCCACACGGGCAACCTGGCCCATGCCCTCAAGACGCCGCTGAGCATCATGCGCAACCAGCTGACCCAGCTGCCCCCCGAGGAGCAGGGGCCCATGCTGGAGCAGCTCGACAAGATACAGCGCCACATCGACTATCACCTGGGCAAGGCGCGGGTGACCGGCGCCGCCAAGGTGCTCGGGGTCTCCACCCCGGTGCGGGCACGGGTGGAGTACATCTGCCGCGCCTTCTCCCGCCTCTATCCGGGCAGGGAGCTGGATCTGCAGGTACCTGCCACCCTGGCGGTCGGTGTCGAGGAGCAGGACTTCGACGAGATGGTCGGCAACTTGCTGGAAAACGCCTACAAGTGGTCGGCGGGTCGGCTGCGGGTCTCCAGCGCCGAGCTGGGGGGCTGGATCAGTCTGCGCATCGAGGATGATGGTCCCGGCATGACGGAGGATCAGATCGCCCGCGCCGTGCTGCGCGGGGTACGCCTCGATGAGAAGGTGCCCGGCTCCGGGCTCGGCCTCAATATCGTCTCCGATCTGGCGGAAGCCTATCGCGGCAGCCTCATCATGGGGCGTGCCGAACTGGGGGGGCTGGCGGCCTCCCTCTCCCTGCCCAAGGTGGCGCGAGTCGACGGCTGAGGCCGCACGACGCCAACCCCTTGTTTCATGCCGGGCCTCCCCCCATCCAGAGTGGCGAGGGGGGCGGGCCGGGCTTACTATGTGGCATCTGTTGACGCCTGAGGAAAAGATTCATGACCGACGATCCGTGGGCATTGTGCCATCTTGATGATTCGTTTGATGCCTCCGTACTGGGTACCAAAGGGGCCCAGATCCAGTGGTTTGAAGAGAGGGAGGGACTGATCGAGTACCTGCTGGAAGAGTTCATCGACCTGCTGGCCGACGTGGGTGAGCTGGATGAGGACCAGACCGAGCAGGCCCGGGAGCGCTTCACCCTGCTGGTGGAGCAGAACCCGGACAATCGCGCCCTGGTCGATGCCATCAATGATCTCGCCAGCGGCCTGCGCCGCATCGCCTGGCTGGGGCCCCTCTCCGAGCTGGCAGAGGTGAGCGACGAATTCGCCAGCGGGCTGCGTGCCTATTTCTGGACCCAGTATGACGGTGACGAGGATGACCCGGATGCCTGGGTACCGGAAGATCTCTGGCCGCAGCTGGTGGAGTGTGCCCAGGAGTATATGGAAGAAGGGGACTTCTGAATTATCGGCCAGGGCTCTGGCCCCCTCGTGGGTGGAGTGTGCCCAGGAGTATATGGAAGAAGGGGACTTCTGAATTATCGGCCCAGGCTCTGGCCCCCCTCGTGGGTGGAGTGTGCCCAGGAGTATATGGAAGAAGGGGACTTCTGAATTATCGGCCCGGGCTCTGGCCCCCCCTCGTGGGTGGAGTGTGTCAGGAGTCTATGGCAGAAGGGGACTTCTGAAAAAGGGGGTTGAGCCATCAAGCCATGCTCGGATCACCCGGCCAGTGTCTCAATAGTCATAAAAACGGCGCCTTTCGGCGCCGTTTTTCATGGTCAGCAGGCAGGGTCAGGCGTTGGCGGGGACGGCATGGGCCGTATTGGCGGGCGCCGTGCCGGCAAACTTCTCTATCTGCAGCTGGGCCATGTGGCCGCAGTTGCCCTGGGCCAGGCTCGACGACCCTTCGTCGAAGGTGAGGCAGTTGACGTTGCCGTTCTTGCACAGGGCGCCCACCTTGCCGGGCTCGGCGGGGTCGAACCAGGCCCCTTCACAGATGCGCACCACCCCGGGACGCACATCCTTGGAGATCAGCGCCCCCACCAGGATCTGGCCGCGATCGTTGAAGGCGCGCACCAGATCCCCATCCGCTATGCCTCGGGCCTTGGCGTCGTCGGGATGGATCATGATGGCTTCCCTGTCCGCCACCGCGAACTTGTCCCTCAGGGGGGTGTTGTCGAGCTGGGAGTGCAGCCGCTGAGTTGGGTGGGAGGTGTTGAGGGAGAGGGGATACTGCGCCGCCGCCGGGCCCTGTTTCCACTCCTTGGGCTCGAACCATTTGGCGTGGCCCGCGCAGTCGGCATAGCCCATTCTGGCGATGGTGTTGGAGAAGATCTCTATCTTGCCGGACGGGGTGCCCAGGGGGTTGAGCAGCGGGTTCTCGCGAAAATCGCCGTGGCGGATCCACTGCTTGTTGGCCTCGGGCACCGGGAAGCGCACATAGTTGTTCGACTCCCAGAACATGGTGAACGGCGGCAGCGCCACCTTGGCGCCCCGGGCCTGGAGGGCCATGGCGTCATACATCTGCTTGAGCCAGAGAGTCTCGTCTTTGCCTTCGGTATAGGCCTCCTCCATGCCCAGCTTGGCGGCCACGGCGCGGAAGATGTCAAAATCGTTGCGGGCCTCAAACTGGGGCGGCACGCACTGGTGCATGGGGAAGACGTAACGCTGGGAGTAGTCGCCCCCCATCTCCAGATCGTTGCGCTCGTAACTGGTGGTGACCGGCAGCACTATGTCGGCATGTTTGGCGGTGGCAGTCCAATAGGGTTCGTGGACGATCACCGTCTCGGGTCTGCGCCAGGCCTGGAGCAGGTTGTTGGTATCCTGATGGTGGTGGAAGGGGTTGCCGCCCGCCACATAGACCAGCTTGATGTCCGGATAGGTGACCTTGCGGCCGTTGAAGTCGATGGTCTTGCCGGGATTGGCCAGGCAGTCGGCGATGCGGGCCACCGGAATGGGGGCCGGGCTGTTCTTGGGGGCGTCCCCGGCCGAGATGCCGGACAGTATGCCTCCCTTGGCGGTCGGGCTGCCGCCGGAGGAGTAGTGATAGCTGAAGCCGAAGCCGCCGCCCGGCAGGCCGATCTGGCCCAGCATGGCGGCCAGGGTCACCAGCATCCAGTTCGGCTGCTCGCCGTGGTGCTGACGCTGCATGCCCCAGCCCGCCATGATCATGGTGCGCTTGGCGGCCATGTCCAGGGCGAGCTGGGTGATCTGCCCGGCCTCGACCCCGCAGATGGCCGCCGCCCACTCGGCGCTCTTGGGTTGGCCGTCCGTATTGCCGAGCAGGTAGTCGAGGAACTGGTCGAAGCCGCTGGTGTAGCGATCCAGGAAGGCCTGATCGTGCTTTTTGGCGCTGTAGAGGCTGTGGGCCACCCCCAGCATCATGGCCACGTCGGTGTAGGCGTTGGGGGCCAGCCACTCGGCGCCGAGCAGCTTGGCGGTCTCGTTATAGACGGGGTCTATGCTGATGACCCGGGTACCCTTCTCCTTCAGGGCCTGGAAACCGGCCTGCCCCTCATGGTCCGGCATGTTCCAGCTGTTCTTGAGGGTGACCTGGGCATTGACGCCCCACAGCACCACCAGCTCGGCATGTTCGACCACGTTGGGCCAGGCGGTCTGCTGCTCGTACACCTCGATGGAGCCCATGACGTGGGACATGATCACCTGGGCGGCCCCGGTGGAGTAGTCGCCGGCATAGCCGGTGAAGCCGCCAGAGAGGTTCATCAGCCGGTGCAGCAGGGTGCGGCTGTTGTGGAACAGGCCCACGCTCTTCCAGCCGTAGGAGCCGGCATGGATCGCCTGAGGGCCGAACTGGTTCTGCACCCGCTTGATCTCGCCCGCCACCAGGTCGATGGCCTGGTCCCAGCTCACCCGTACCCATTCGTCTGCCCCGCGCAGCTCGGGGCTGGCGCCGGGGCCATGCTCGAGCCAGCTCTTGCGCACCATGGGGTACTTGATGCGGTTCTTGGCATGGACCTGATAGGGGGCCATGTCGATGAGGTCGTTCGGGGCAGGATCGTCCGCCACCGGCTGGACACGCACCATGCGGCCATCTTCGACGATGGCCTCGAAGGCACCCCAATGGGCCCCGGTGAGTATGCCCTTCTGGGCCGGTACCAGGGTGGTGAACTGATCGAGCGCCGTGCTGATGGCGTTGGCCAGTGCGCTCTTGGGAAAGAGGCCGCCGAGCAGGGGCAGGGCGGCACAGGCGCCCATGCCCTTGAGCAGGCGGCGGCGGGACAGGTTCGCGGTTTTATCGTTGAAGAGAGTCATAACAGTTCCTTGGTGTCCTGCCTCAGAGAGCCGAATGGGTGTCACTGGCGTGTTTTTGCACGTACTGGGTCAGCATGCGCGCCTGCTCCGGGGTGAGGGAGGTGCGGGGTTCCATGCCCTTGATGACGCCGATCCACTGGTTCGCATTGAAGTGATCCAGGGCGGTCAGGCCATGGCAGCCGGTGCAGTTGGCGGACATCAGGGAAGAGGCGTATTGCCACAGCTTCTCCTGGTCGCCGATCAGTTGTGTCTCGTCGACCCAGGCGGTCAGTTTCACCTGATGCCAGGTGAGCTTGGTGCTGGCATCCGTCTCGCTCGTCCCCGTGACCAGCTGTTTCTTGGCCTCGTCGCCGAGCAGTACGCTCAGGATGCGCTTGCCGGGGGCGGCGTAGAAGACATCGGCGACCCCCTCTTGCTGCCAGCCGGCGATCTCGACTTGGGCACGACCATTGTCGTTAGCGAGGATCTGCACCTGGGTCGAGGGCATCAGGTTGCCCTGGTTGGCGTCTGTCTTGGCATCCATGAACAGCGGCGTGGTGGCGATGGCGTAGCGGGTGGTGACACTGGCCGGCGTCTTGGCGGCGGCCTGGGCCAGCTCGCTCGCCCCGGCGGCGGCCAGGCCGCTCATGTCAGGCATGATGTGGGCGACGCCGCGGTGGCAGTCGATGCAGGTCTGCCCCTCCTTGATGGCGACCGGGTGTTCGGCGCGGGCATTGGGGCGCTGGGCCAGCACGTCCATCGCTTCATAGCTGTGACAGCTGCGACAGGTGGCCGAATCATTGGCCTTGAGCTCGTCCCAGACATGTTGAGCCATCAAGAGCTTGCGATCCTGATATTTCTGCGGCGTATCCAGGGTGCCGATCGCCTCGTGATAGATGTCCTTCACGGCGCGGATCTTGGTCCAGAGGTAGGAGGTGGGATCCCCCGGGATGTGGCAGTCGGCGCACTCGGCCCGTATGCCCCTGGGATTCTGGAAGTGGACGCTGCCCTGGTATTCGGCGAGCGGGGTCTGCATGGAGTGGCAGGAGACGCAGAACTCGGTGGAGCTGGTCTTGTGCAGTATGGTGGCGGTGACGCCCAGTGCCGCGACGCCCAGCAGGGCCCCGAGCAGCAGGAGCCAGAACCAGGTCTTCTTGAAGAGGGATCCAAGCATGGTGGCAGTTCCTAGGTGGTTAATACCCATATGGTAGTAGTTGGCGCCAGATGAAAGCTTGACACCCATCATTGCGAAATCCAAAAAGTCGTTATTATTCTGATTCTTAATTCATAGCATATAGGAATGCTGAATAATTTTCACAAATGAGTCCCTTCTGGCGCCAGGCCGGGATGTCTGCGCCGGCAGCCTGCCGCTCTCATGGGGCGGGCAGTCTTCAGCAGCTTAGTCCAAGCTGCCCGGACGCTGCGTCACTACGAGTCGTATCGGTCGCTGCCTGCCCGCTGGAGCCGACTTGGGCTTTGTCGGCGGACTGGGTATACTGGCTACATATACAGTATTCAGGTGTGTCAGCCATGCGACTCTTCATCGCGGAAAAACCCAGCCTGGGACGTGCCATCGCCGATGTGCTGCCCAAGCCTCACAAGAAGGGGGAGGGCTACATCGAAACGGCCCAGGGAGATGTGGTGACCTGGTGCATCGGCCATCTGCTGGAGCAGGCCGAGCCCGATGCCTACGACGCCGCCTACAAGCAGTGGCGCATGGAGCAGCTGCCCATCATCCCGGCCCAGTGGCAACTGGTGGCCAAGCCCAAGACCCGCAGCCAGCTCACCGTCATTAAGGGGCTCATCAAGCGGGCCGATTGCGTGGTCAATGCCGGCGACCCGGACAGGGAGGGGCAGCTGCTGGTGGACGAGGTGATCGACTTTCTCGGCTACCCCAAATCCAGGCCGGTGCAGCGCTGTCTCATCAGCGATCTCAACCCCCCGGCGGTACGTCGTGCCCTCGAAGGCTTGCGCGACAACAAGGAGTTCGTGCCGCTGGCGGTGTCGGCCCTGGCCCGCAGCCGCGCCGACTGGCTCTATGGCATCAACATGACCCGGGCCTATACCCTGCTTGGGCGCAAGGCAGGTTGCAGCGCCCTGCTCTCGGTCGGCCGGGTGCAGACCCCCCTGCTCGGTCTGGTGGTGCGCCGGGATCTCGAGATCGAGGCCTTCGTCCCCAAACCCTTCTACGAGGTGCTGGCCCATGTGGCGACCACGGGCAATGAGCGCTTCTGCGCCAAGTGGCTGCCATCAGAGGCCTGCCAGCCCTGGCAGGACGAGGAGGGGCGGGTGCTCAGGCGTGCCCTGGCCGAGAACGTGGTCAACCGCATCGCGGGCAAGGCCGCACGGGTCGAAGAGGTGGAGGAGCAGGCCCGGAAACAGGCGGCGCCGCTGCCCTACAACCTCTCCAGCCTGCAGATCGATGCCGCCAAGCGGTTCGGCATGGACGCCAAGCGGGTGCTGGATATCTGCCAGAGCCTCTACGAGCGCCACAAGCTCATCACCTATCCCAGGTCCGACAGCCGGCACCTGCCCGGGGATCATCTCGGTCGGGCCCCCCGGGTGCGCGATGCCATCGCCGCCACGGCACCGGCGCTGGCCAGCGCCGTGGCCGAGGCGGATGGCAGCCTGCGCAGCAAGGCGTGGAACGACAGCAAGGTGGATGCCCACCACGCCATCATCCCCACCGAAAAACAGGGCAACGGCGCCACTCTGTCGGCGGATGAGAACAAGATCTACGGCCTGGTGGCGCGCCAATATCTGCTGCAGTTCTACCCGCCGTTCGAGTACAACGACAGTCGGGTGCTGCTGCGCATCGAGGGGGGGCTGTTTCAGGCCAAGGCCAGGCGCATCGTCAAGGCTGGCTGGAAGGCGCTGCTCGGGGTGGAAGAAGAGGACGACGAAGAGAAGGCCGGCACCCTGCCTGCCCTGAAAGAGGGGGAGCAACTGCTCTGCGAGCGGGGCGAGCTGCTGGAGAAGATGACCCAGGCCCCCAAGGCCTTCACCGATGCCAGCCTGCTGGCCGCCATGACGGGGATAGCCCGCTTCGTACAGGATCCCGAGATCCGCAAGACGCTCAGAGAGACGGATGGCCTGGGCACGGAAGCGACCCGGGCCGGCATCATAGACTTGTTGTTCAAGCGCCAGTTTCTGCATCGCCAGGGCAAGAGCATCAAGGCGACCCCGACCGGCCGCGCCCTGGTACAGGCCTTGCCCGAGAGTGCCACCACCCCGGACATGACGGCGCTGTGGGAGCAGAGCCTGGGCCAGATTGCCGAGCGTCATGGCAGTTACCAGCACTTCATGGGGCCACTCACCGAGCAGCTCAATGGCCTGATTGAGGGGGCTCGCCACAGCTCGGGGGCCGATTTCAGCGGTCTGCCCAAGGAGGGCGCCGGGCGTCGCTCCTTCCCGAAACGCAAGTCGGCCGCTGCGGGGCGGGGCAGGAAGCCCGGCACCAAACCCGGTTCCGCCACCTCGTCGACGGGGCGCGGTGCACCGCGCAGGGCCGGCAAGGGGAAGGCGGTCTGAGGAACAAGGTCAAAGCGCAATACCAACGGGGCCCTCGGGCCCCGTTGGTATTGCGGCGTTGTCATGTGGCAGACGGTCAGCCGGTGTGCACGTTCTCTTCCGGATAGCGGATGCGGGTCTCGCTCGGCCTGGCCAGCATGAAGGCCAGGGTCAGGGGGCCGAGACGGCCACAGATCATCACCAATACCAGGATCAGCTTGCCCGGCTCGCTGAGCTGGGCCGTGATCCCTGTGCTGAGCCCCACGGTGGCAAAGGCCGAGATGGTCTCGAACATGATGCGGTCGAACGGCAGATCCTCGGTCACCATCAGCAGGAACATGGCCAGCATCAGCACCATGGCGCTGACGATGATGATGGCGAGCGATCGGGTCACCACCTGGGGCGCTATGGTGCGATCGAAGGCGGTGACATGGGGCCGCTTGGTGAGGAAGGCCCGGGTCGCCAGTACCACCACGGCGAAGGTGGTGACCTTGATGCCGCCCCCGGTGGAGGTGGTCCCCGCGCCGATGAACATCAGCATCATCATGAACAGCAGGGCGGGTGGCCCGAACTGACCCAGATCCACAGTGTTGAAGCCGGCGGTGCGGGCGCTGGCGGACTGAAAGAAGGCGGCCAGCCACTGCTGGCCCGGGGTGAGGCCACCCAGGGTGCCCGGATTGTTGTGCTCCAGCAGCCAGAACATCAGGGTCCCGACCAGCAGCAGGGCCGGAGTCATCACCAGCATCAGCTTGCTGTGGAGTTTGAGCTTGCGAAATTTGCGGGTGCGCACCAGATCCATGATGACGGTGAAGCCTATGCCCCCCAGGATCAGCAGGGCGCAGATGGTCAGGCTGATGAGGGGGTCGTCCCGGTAGTCCATGAGATTGTTGGCAAACAGCGAGAAACCGGCGTTGTTGAAGGCCGAGGCGGCGTGGAAGAAGCTGATGTAGAGGCCATGATGCCACCCCAGCTCGGGCACCCAGCGCAGGGCCATGATGGCGGCGCCGATCAGCTGGGCCAGGAAGGCGAACACTATGATGCGCTTGACCAGGCGCACTATGTTGATCGACCCCTCCTGACCCAGGGCCTCCTTGGCGAGCACCTGCTGGCGCAGCCCGACCCGCTTGCTGAGCAGGGCCAGCAACAGCACCGTCATGGTCATCTGCCCCAGACCGCCAATTTCCATCAGCACCAGCAGGAACAGCTGGCCCTGCAGGGTGAAGGCACTGCCGGTGTCCACCACCCCCAGCCCGGTCACGCTGATGGCCGAGGTGGCGGTGAAGAGGGCATTGATGAAGCTTACCTCGCCATAGTGACTGGAGGGCTGGGCCAGAAACAGGGTGCCCACCGCCAGTATGGCCAGAAAACTGCCGAGGATGAGCTTGGGCTCGCTCCAGCGGGAGGCATTATCCGGGCGGATGGCGAAGGTGTAGGTATCACGCCACAGGGAGCTCATTGCTTGTCCAGCCAGCGGTCGATGGCATGCTTGTTGCCCGCCAGGATCAGGATATCGCCGAGGGCCAGGGTCAGGGTGCCGGTCAGCACGTTGTGGAGGGTCTGCCCCCGCTTGATCGCCAGCAGCTGAAACTCGGTCTGTTGCAGCAGGTCCAGGTCGGCAAGGGTACGATCGTTGAGTTGCAGACCGATCACGAATTCGGTCAGCACCATGTCGTGCCCCAGCTCCAGGTAGTCGACCAGCCGGGTATCGAACATGCTCTGGGCGACGCGGCGGCCCATGTCCCACTCGGGATTGATCACCTTGTCTGCCCCGACCTTCTTCAGGATCTTGGCGTGGAACTTGTCGCGGGCCTTGACCCACACCTTCTTCACTCCCGCCTCCTTCAGGACGAGGGTGGTGAGTATGCTGGTCTCCAGGCTGTCGCCGATGGCGACGAAGACGATGTCAAACTCGGCCAGGCCCAGTTCGGCGACCGTGTTCTCGTCGGTGGCGTCCGCCACTATCACATGGCTGCAGAAGGTGGCCACCTGGCGGGTCCTCACCTCATCGATGTCGATGGCCAGGACCTCGGCATCCTGACGCTCCAGCTCTTCGCACAGGGCGGTGCCAAACAGTCCCAGGCCAATCACGGCAAATTGGTTGTTCATCAGTTGTCCTTCAGGAGGGTGAGTTTTCTACTCTAAACCAGCCGTGTGAGTCCGCAAAGGGGGCTCGCCCTGCCGGGGGCCATATCGGCATCGCCATGGCTCGGGGGCGAAGGCGGGCGTGGGACGATCGGCCGCGGGATTTCTCGCCTCGAACCCAGTTGAGGTAGACTGGCGGCCTGTCATTGCCGGGACCCGCAGATGAAACTCACCGCTCACGCCGACTTGTCGGCCCTCAATACCTTCTCTCTCGCGGCCCGCTGCCGCTGGCTGGCCGAACTCACCCGGGTGGACGAGCTGCCCTCCCTGATGGCGACCCCCGAGTTTCTGGATCAGCCACGTCTCATCCTGGGCGGGGGCAGCAATCTGCTGTTCACCTGCGATTTCGAGGGGCTGGTGATCCACAATCGCCTGCGGGGCATCCAGGTGGAGGATGGCGGGGATCACTGGTTGCTGCAGGTGGCGGCCGGCGAATCCTGGCATGAGCTGGTCTGTCACACTCTGGCCCAGGGGATGCCCGGGCTGGAGAACCTGGCGTTGATCCCGGGTACTGTGGGTGCCGCTCCGGTGCAGAACATAGGCGCCTACGGGGTGGAGCTGGCCTCCTTCTGTCGTCATGTGGACACCTTCAACTGGCATACTGGCCAGCAGGAGCGGATCCCGGCCGAGGCGTGCCGTTTCGGTTATCGGGACAGCATCTTCAAGCACGACTATCAGGAGAGTCACCTGATCACCGCGGTGGGGCTGGCGCTCCCCAAGGCCTGGCTGCCCGTGCTCGGCTATGGCCCCCTGGGCGCCCTGGCGGCGCCCACCCCGCAGGCCATCTTCGAGACTGTCTGCGCCACCCGCATGGCCAAGCTGCCGGATCCGGCCGTGCTCGGCAATGCCGGCAGTTTTTTCAAGAATCCCGTGGTGTCCGCGGCCCAGGCCGATGCCCTCAAGGAGAGATGGCCGACGCTGCCCGTCTATGGGGCCGGGGAGGGGCAGAGCAAGCTGGCGGCGGGCTGGCTCATCGATCAGTGCGGCCTCAAGGGGTTCGCCATCGGCGGCGCCCAGGTCCATGGGCAGCAGGCCCTGGTGCTGGTCAACCGCGGTGGCGCGACGGCTGTAGAGCTGATCGCCCTAGCCGCCCATGTGCGCGATGCGGTGCAGCAGCGCTTCGGGGTCCTGCTGGAGCATGAGGTGCGCTTCATGGGAGCCAGTGGCGAGACCTGGCTCGACGAGGTGCTGGCATGAGCCTGACGCCGATCCGCCAGACCCTGATAGGCCTGCTCAGCGACGGCCAGTTTCACTCGGGCGAGCAGCTCGGCGAGCAGCTTGGCATCAGCCGGGCGGCGGTGAGCAAACACATGGCGGCGCTCAAGGGGCTGGGGCTGGATCTGTTCAGCCTGACCGGCAAGGGGTATCGCCTCGCCTTCCCTCTCGCGCTCTACGATCGGGATCTGCTGCAGGGTCTGGCGCCCCTGGCCCCCATCCACAGCTTTGCGGTGATCGACTCCACCAACCAGTATCTGCTGGAGCGGGTCAACCAGCTGCGCTCTGGCGAGAGCTGCCTGGCCGAATGCCAGACTGCAGGGCGGGGTCGGCGCGGCAAGCCCTGGGTCTCGCCATTCGGTTGCCAGCTGCTGCTCAGCATGTATTGGCGGCTCGAGCAAGGTATGGCGGCCGCCATGGGATTGAGCCTGGCGGTGGGGGTGGCCGTGGTCGAGGCGCTCGAATCCCTTGGCTATCCCGGGGTGGAGTTGAAGTGGCCGAACGACCTCTATTATGAAGGGCGCAAGCTGGCCGGGATCCTGGTGGAGATGAGCGGCAGTGCAGGGGCCAGCTGCCACCTGGTGATCGGGGTCGGCCTCAACCTGGCGATGCCGAGCCGGGAAGGGGAGAAGATAGATCAGGCCTGGGCCGAGCTGCGCCATATCCAGCCTGAGCTGGTGGATAGAAATCAACTGGCCGCCCGCATGATAGTCCACCTGCAACGGGCGATGCAGACCTTCGAGCTGCACGGGCTGGCCAGTTTCGTCGAGGCCTGGAACCGGCTCGATCACTTCGCCGGCCGGCCGGTGCGCCTCCTGATGGGGGAGCAGGAGATCCGGGGCATCGCCCGTGGCATAGATGATCGTGGCGCTCTGCGACTGGAGACGGGGGAGGGGATCAAATTCTACCTGGGGGGGGAGCTCTCCCTGCGTCGGGGGGATTGAGGAGACCCAGATAACGGAAGAGGGGGCCTGCGGGCCCCCTCTTCGTTTGCCGACAGCTGCGGTTATTTGCGCAGCTTGATCTGCTCGATGGCGTGTTCCGCCCCCTTGGTGAGGATCAGATTGGCCCGCTCCCGGGTCGGCAGTATGTTCTCTTGCAGATTGAGATAGTTGATCTCCTGCCAGATATTGCCGGCGATCCGGGTCGCCTCGCTCTCCGCCAGCTTGGCATAGTGATGAAAGTAGGAGTCGGGGTCGGCGAAGGCACCGCTGCGAAACTTGAGGAAGCGCTCGATATACCAGGTGCGTAGCAGGTCGGCATCCGCATCCACATAGATGGAGAAGTCGACGAAGTCCGAGACAAAGACCCTGTGGGGGTCTTGCGGGTAATCCATGCCGCTTTGCAGCACGTTGAGCCCCTCCAGGATCAGGATGTCCGGCTGCTCGATCACCTTGGTCTCGTCGGGGATGACATCATAAATCAGATGGGAATAGACGGGGGCCTCGACCCGCTCGTGTCCGGCGCGAATGTCGGCGACAAACTCCACCAGGCGGCGGATGTCATAGGACTCGGGAAAGCCCTTGCGCCGCATCAGGCCACGTTCTTCCAGCACCTTGTTGGGGTAGAGAAAGCCATCCGTGGTGACCAGCTCCACCCTGGGGTGTTCGGGCCAGCGCTCCAGCAGGGCCTGCATGATGCGGGCCGTGGTGCTCTTGCCCCCCGCCACACTGCCCGCGATGCTGATCACATAGGGCACCTTGCCCCGGGATTGGCCGAGAAACTGCTCCAGCACCCGGCTGCGGCGCTGCTTGGCCTTGACGTAGAGATTGAGCAGGCGGGAGAGGGGCAGATAGATCTCTTCCACCTCCTGCAGCGATACCTTTTCGTTGATGCCCTGCAGGGTCTTGAGCGCGGGCTCGGTCAGGGTCAGGGGGACTGCATCGCGCAACACAGCCCACTGTTCGCGGGTAAATTGCAGATAGGGGTTGTGCTCTGTCGTCATGGGTTCATCACTGTTTCTGGGGCTGGGCGACCATACACCAAGGGGGGGAGAGCGACAAGGGACACGTCAGGATCGTGCGGCCAGGGCCGGTTTTTTGGCGGGATGCCGGCAATAATCGCCATTTTGCCGAGCGCAACAGTTGCATCACCAAAAACCTTACAATAAAATGCGCGACGCTTAGATGTCAGTCGTCTATTTGCTAGACAAGAGCGACAAAACAACGGGTGCAAGCAGAATTACCGTTGTGACAATCGAGTATGGAGGGGTTCCCGAGTGGCCAAAGGGATCAGACTGTAAATCTGACGGCTCTGCCTTCGAAGGTTCGAATCCTTCTCCCTCCACCATATTTCTCTGCGGTTTGAGTTCTTTGGGTTAGAGAAATGCGGGCATCGTATAATGGCTATTACCTCAGCCTTCCAAGCTGATGATGCGGGTTCGATTCCCGCTGCCCGCTCCAAGATGCTGATATGGCTCAGGCAATGCCGAGAGTCACACCTAAGGTGAGGTCGGCAGTTCAAATCGGCCAGTCAGTACCAGCCTCTCTTTCCCACCCAATTCAAATCCATCATATAAACTGTTCTGTGGTTAGCTTGCCACCGCGTACTCAGCGTTAGTTTAGAGGGACGATCATGTCTAAAGAAAAATTTGAGCGTAGTAAACCGCACGTTAACGTGGGTACCATCGGCCACGTTGACCACGGTAAAACCACCCTGACTGCAGCCATCACCAACGTGCTGGCCAAGCACTACGGCGGTAAAGCCTTCGCCTTCGACCAGATCGACAAGGCCCCGGAAGAGCGTGAGCGTGGCATCACCATCAACACCTCCCACGTAGAATACGACACCCCGACCCGTCACTACGCCCACGTAGATTGCCCGGGTCACGCCGACTACGTTAAGAACATGATCACCGGTGCTGCCCAGATGGACGGCGCTATCCTGGTGGTTGCTGCGACTGACGGCCCGATGCCGCAGACCCGTGAGCACATCCTGCTGGGCCGCCAGGTAGGCGTACCTTACATCATCGTGTTCATGAACAAGTGCGACATGGTCGATGACGAAGAGCTGCTGGAACTGGTCGAGATGGAAGTTCGCGAACTGCTGTCCGAGTACGACTTCCCGGGTGATGACCTGCCGGTGATCCGTGGTTCCGCGCTGAAAGCGCTGGAAGGCGACGCCGCATGGGAAGAGAAGATCCTGGAACTGGCTGGCCACCTGGACAGCTACATCCCGGAGCCGGAGCGTGCGATCGACCTGCCGTTCCTGATGCCAATCGAAGACGTCTTCTCCATCGCTGGCCGTGGTACCGTAGTAACCGGTCGTGTAGAGCGCGGTATCGTGAAGGTTGGTGAAGAAGTGGAGATCGTTGGTATCAAAGATACCACCAAGACCACCTGTACCGGCGTTGAAATGTTCCGCAAACTGCTGGACGAAGGCCGTGCCGGTGAGAACGTTGGCGCGCTGCTGCGTGGCGTGAAGCGTGAAGACGTGGAGCGTGGTCAGGTACTGGCCAAGCCGGGCACCATCAAGCCGCACACCAAGTTCGAATCCGAAGTGTACGTGCTGTCCAAAGAAGAAGGTGGTCGTCACACCCCGTTCTTCAAAGGCTACCGTCCGCAGTTCTACTTCCGTACCACCGACGTGACCGGTACCATCGAACTGCCGGAAGGCGTAGAGATGGTAATGCCGGGCGACAACATCAAGATGGTTGTCACCCTGATCGCCCCGATCGCGATGGACGACGGCCTGCGTTTCGCCATCCGTGAAGGTGGCCGTACCGTAGGTGCTGGTGTTGTAGCCAAAGTTATCGCTTAATCTTGGCTTACATAAATAAAGCAAAGCCCCTATAATAGGGGCTTTCTTATGCAGGGGCGTAGTTCGAATTGGTAGAACAGCGGTCTCCAAAACCGATGGTTGGGGGTTCGAATCCCTCCGCCCCTGCCATGCACCTCGTCTCGTACGGGGCTTTTGTGTCTTTGGTAACGTCAGATACAGGTAGGTTGTATGAGTGTGAGTTCTGAGAATCAGGGCGGAAGCAAGGATACCCTGCTTTGGGGCCTGGTTTTCATTATCCTGGCGGCCGCTGTAGTGGGTAACTACCTGCTGCACGACGTAGCCGCTGCCGTCCGCGCCTTGGGTGTGGTCGTTGTCATTGCTGTCGCTGGTGCGGTAGCCCTGCAAACCACCAAGGGTAAGGCAACACTGGCTTTCGCCCGTGAGTCTCGCCTGGAAGTCCGCAAGGTCGTATGGCCAACCCGTCAGGAAGCCATTCAGACAACCCTGATTGTGCTGGCGGTGACCGCCATCATGGGCTTGCTGCTGTTCGTTCTGGACGGCGCCTTGGTCTGGTTGGTCAACTTGATTACCGGCGTGTAAGGATTAGCCATGACTGAACAACGTGAACAACGCATGAGATGGTATGTCGTACAGGCATTCTCCGGCTATGAAGGCCGGGTTGCAAAGTCTCTGCGTGAACATATCAAGATGCATGGCATGGAAGACATGTTTGGCGAAGTGCTGGTGCCGACCGAAGAAGTGGTCGAGATGCGTGCCGGCCAGAAGCGCAAGAGCGAGCGCAAGTTCTTCCCGGGCTATGTGCTGGTTCAGATGCTGATGGATGAAACCACCTGGCACCTGGTGCGTAACGTACCGCGTGTAATGGGCTTCATCGGTGGCACCTCCGACCGCCCGGCGCCGATTTCCGACAAGGAAGCCGATGCCATCCTCAATCGCCTGCAAGACTCCCACGACAAGCCGCGTCCGAAGACCCTGTTTGAGCCGGGTGAGATGGTGCGTGTTGCCGATGGTCCGTTCGCGGATTTCAACGGTACCGTCGAGGAAGTGGATTACGAAAAGAGCCGCGTAAAGGTCTCCGTCCTGATCTTTGGCCGCTCGACACCGGTCGAGCTGGATTTTGGTCAGGTCGAAAAGGGCTGATTGAATTCTGTACGTTTAACGGTTGTCAGGGGCAGCGATTATCTCTATAATTCGCTGCCCCTTTATTAGCTGGGGAGCCGTTTGCAGGAGCAAGTCTCCGAGGCGTTTGAACCCATTTTTGAGGTATTTTTGTAATGGCTAAGAAAGTCACAGCTTATATCAAGCTGCAAGTTAAAGCTGGCAGTGCCAACCCAAGCCCCCCCGTCGGTCCGGCCCTGGGTCAGCACGGTGTCAACATCATGGAATTCTGTAAGGCATTCAACGCCCGTACAGAGAAGCTGGAAAAAGGTTCACCGACTCCGGTCGTGATCACCGTTTACAGCGACCGTTCCTTCACCTTCGAAACCAAGACCCCGCCCGCTTCCTTCCTGCTGAAGAAAGCCGCTGGTATCCAGTCTGGTTCCGCCAAGCCGAACAAAGACAAGGTTGGTAAGGTGACTGTTGCTCAGCTGCAAGAAATCGCCAAGACCAAAGAGCCGGACATGACCGGTGCCGATCTGGATGCAAAAGTACGTTGCATCGCAGGCTCCGCTCGTTCCATGGGTCTGGTAGTGGAGGATTAAGACAATGGCTAAAATTTCCAAGCGTATGCGCGTTATTCGCGAAAAAGTTGACGGTACCAAAGAGTACGGCATCAACGAAGCCATTGCCCTGCTGAAAGAACTGGCCACTGCCAAGTTCGTTGAAAGCGTTGACGTTGCTGTCAACCTGGGTATCGACGCTCGTAAATCCGACCAGAACGTTCGTGGCGCCACTGTGCTGCCGCACGGTACCGGTCGTGACGTTCGCGTTGCCGTATTCACCCAGGGTGCCAACGCCGAAGCTGCCAAGGCTGCCGGTGCTGACCTGGTTGGTATGGACGACCTGGCCGAGCTGGTCAAGAAAGGCGAGATGAACTTCGACGTCGTGATCGCATCCCCGGATGCCATGCGCGTTGTTGGTCAACTGGGCCAGATCCTGGGCCCGCGTGGCCTGATGCCTAACCCGAAAGTGGGCACCGTGACCCCGAACGTTGCCGAGGCCGTCAAGAACGCCAAAGCCGGTCAGGTCCGCTACCGCAATGACAAGAATGGTATCATCCATACCACTCTGGGTAAGGTTTCTTTCAACGAAGTTCAGCTGAAAGAAAACTTGGAAGCGCTGCTGGTTGCCCTGAAAAAAGGCAAGCCCTCTTCCGCCAAAGGTGTCTTCATCAAGAAAGTCAGCATCTCCACCACCATGGGTGCCGGTGTTGCCGTAGACCAAGCTTCCCTGGAAGCTCAGGCCTAATTGATGGGTTTTACAAGGCGCAAAATTTAATCTATAATTTTGCGCCTTGATTGGTTGGGGGTTTCGACCTCCGTCCAAGACCGCAGGAGGCGGCAACGCCTTAATATTTCCTGCGTAGACGGTGCCGGAAACCCAGCGAGAAAGACTTTTCTCTTCTGGAATCCTGCCACCGCATCGTTCCCTCTGGCAACAGGGGGATGTATCAGTACTGGGTCTCGGTGGCCCAGATTCAATCCAGGAGCTAAGCCAATGGCATTAGGACTCGAAGACAAAAAGGCAATTGTTGCTGAAGTCAACGAAGCTGCCAAAGGCGCACTGTCCGCAGTTGTTGCCGATTCCCGTGGCGTGACTGTCGACAAGATGACCGTCCTGCGTAAAACCGCTCGTGAAGCCGGTGTGTACATGCGCGTTGTGCGTAACACCCTGCTGCGTCGTGCGGTAGAAGGTACCGAATACGAGTGCCTGAACGACGTATTGACCGGTCCGACCTTGATTGCTTTCTCTAACGAACACCCGGGCGCTGCCGCTCGTCTGTTCAAAGAGTTTGCCAAAGCGAACCAAAAGTTCGAAATCAAGGCTGGCGCTTTTAACGGTGAGTTTATCGCCGCAGCACAAATTGATCGTCTGGCTACCCTGCCGACTTACGATGAAGCAATTGCGAAGTTGATGGCTACCATGAAGGAAGCCTCTGCTGGCAAGCTGGTTCGTACTATCGCTGCTGTCCGCGATCAGAAGCAAGCTGCTGCTTGATTCTTACCTATTTAGGCTGTTTGAGTTTATTCAACATCAGGAATTTTTGTCATGTCTATCACTAAAGACCAAATCATCGAAGCCGTTGCTTCCATGTCCGTAATGGAAGTTGTTGAGCTGATCGAAGCTATGGAAGAGAAGTTCGGTGTTTCTGCCGCTGTTGCTGTTGCTGCCGGTCCGGCTGCTGAAGCAGTAGAAGAGAAAACCGAGTTCGACGTAGTTCTGACTGCTGCCGGTGCCAACAAAGTTGCCGTCATCAAGGCCGTTCGTGCCGCTACCGGTCTGGGCCTGAAAGAAGCCAAAGATCTGGTTGAAGCTGCCCCGGCTAACCTGAAAGAAGGCATCGCTAAAGACGAAGCCGAAGCTCTGAAGAAAGAGCTGGAAGCTGCCGGTGCTTCTGTTGAGATCAAATAATCTGCATTCATGTAGATTAGCCTGATAAAACAGGCTAGGGCTGGTGAATTTTTGTTCACCAGCCTTTTTGCGCTGTAGACTGAGAGCATTTTCACACCGTTTGCGACTCTCGGTGCACCAGCAAACCGGGCCGCATTTTCGCCCGGTCAACACAAAACGGTGTTGAGACAGAGCTGTCCTGCGGGACAGAGTGGGTCACTTATCAGCGAGCTGAGGAACCCTATGGTTTACTCTTATACCGAAAAAAAACGCATTCGTAAGGACTTCGGTAAGCGAGACCAGGTACTGGACACGCCTTATCTGTTGTCCATTCAGCTGGACTCCTTCAAGCAGTTCATCGAGGCTGACCCGGAAGGTGAATATGGCCTAGAGGCCGCTTTCCGTAGCGTTTTCCCGATCACCAGTTACTCCGGTAGTGCTGAGCTTCAGTATGTCAGCTATCGCCTGGGTGAGCCGGTATTTGACGTAAAAGAATGCCAGATCCGTGGAGTGACCTACTCCGCGCCGCTGCGTGTCAAGCTTCGTATGGTTCTGTACGACCGTGAAGCAGCTGCCGGCACCGTCAAAGACATCAAGGAACAAGAAGTTTACATGGGCGAAATTCCGCTCATGACCGAAAACGGCACCTTTGTCATCAATGGTACCGAGCGGGTCATCGTCTCCCAGCTGCACCGCAGCCCGGGCGTCTTCTTCGACCACGATAAAGGCAAAACACATTCATCCGGTAAGGTACTGTATAACGCCCGCGTTATTCCCTACCGTGGCTCCTGGCTGGACTTCGAGTTCGATGCGAAAGACAACCTGTTTGTCCGTATCGACCGTCGTCGCAAATTGCCGGCGTCCATCATTCTGCGCGCCCTGGACTTCAGCTCCGAAGAAATCCTGGCCACCTTCTTCGAGACCATAGGTTTCGAAGTCAAGGATGGCAAGTTGATGATGGATCTGGTGCCCGAGCGCCTGCGTGGCGAAACCGCGACCTTCGACATCGTTGCCAATGGCACCGTAGTGGTCGAAACCGGTCGTCGTGTCACCGCCCGCCACATCCGTCAGCTGGAAAAAGACGCCATCACCCAGATCGAGGTGCCGGTGGAGTATGTTGTTGGCAAAGTTGCAGCCAAGGACTACGCACATCCCCAGACTGGCGAAATGGTCGTGACCGCCAACCAGGCCCTGAGCCTGGAAGCGATCGCCAACCTGTCCCAAGCTGGCTTCAAGCACTTCGAGGTTCTGTTCACCAACGAACTGGACCACGGTGCCTACATGTCCGAGACCCTGCGTATCGACAACAGCTCCAACCGTTTGGAAGCGCTGGTCGAGATCTATCGCATGATGCGTCCGGGCGAGCCACCCACCCGCGAAGCGGCAGAGCAGCTGTTCGAAAACCTGTTCTTCTCTTCCGAGCGTTACGACCTGTCTACCGTGGGTCGGATGAAGTTCAACCGCCGTCTGTCTCGTGAAGACGAGACCGGCGTGGGCACCCTGACCAAAGACGACATCGTCGAAGTCATGAAGCGCCTGATCGACATCCGTAACGGCAATGACGAGGTGGACGATATCGACCACCTGGGTAACCGTCGTATCCGTTCCGTCGGTGAAATGGCCGAGAACCAGTTCCGTGTCGGTCTGGTCCGTGTCGAGCGTGCGGTGAAAGAGCGTCTCTCCCTGGGCGACCTCGACACCCTGATGCCGCAGGATCTGATCAACGCCAAGCCGATCTCCGCCGCGGTCAAAGAGTTCTTCGGTTCCAGCCAGCTGTCCCAGTTCATGGACCAGAACAACCCGCTGTCCGAAGTGACCCACAAGCGCCGTATCTCCGCGCTGGGCCCGGGCGGTCTGACCCGTGAGCGTGCCGGCTTCGAAGTTCGAGATGTACACCCGACTCACTACGGTCGTCTGTGCCCCATCGAGACCCCTGAAGGTCCGAACATCGGTCTGATCAACTCGCTGTCCGTGTATTCCCGCACCAACGAGTACGGTTTCCTCGAGACCCCGTACCGCAAGGTCATCGACGGTCTGATCACCGACGAAGTGGATTACCTCTCCGCCATCGAAGAAGGCAAGTACGTCATCGCTCAGGCCAATGCGGCAGTCAGCGAAGATGGTCGCCTGAAAGATGAACTGATCCCGTGCCGCCACAAGGGTGAATCCACCTTTATGAACGCCGATCAGATCCAGTACATGGACGTGAGCCCGCAACAGATCGTCTCTGTGGCAGCGGCCCTGATCCCCTTCCTGGAACACGATGATGCGAACCGGGCCCTGATGGGTTCGAACATGCAACGTCAAGCCGTGCCGACCCTGCGTGCCGACAAGCCGCTGGTAGGTACCGGCATGGAACGCGCTGTGGCCGTTGACTCCGGTGTGACCGTGGTGGCCAAGCGTGGCGGCGTGATCGACTATGTCGATGCTTCCCGTATCGTTATCAAGGTCAACGAAGATGAGCTGCTGCCTGGCGAAGCCGGCATCGACATCTACAACCTGACCAAGTACACCCGTTCCAACCAGAACACCTGTATCAACCAGCGTCCGTGCGTGATGCTGGGCGAGCCGGTGATGGCCGGTGACGTACTGGCTGACGGTCCGTCCACCGATCTCGGTGAGCTGGCGCTGGGCCAGAACATGCGCGTCGCCTTCATGCCGTGGAACGGTTACAACTTCGAAGACTCGATCCTGGTGAACGAGCGTGTGGTGCAGGAAGATCGTCTGACCACCATCCACATCCAGGAACTGGCCTGTATCTCCCGTGACACCAAGCTGGGTCCGGAAGAGATCACTGCCGACATCCCGAACGTGGGTGAAGCCGCTCTGTCCAAACTGGACGAGTCCGGCATCGTCTACGTGGGTGCCGAAGTGAAGGGCGGCGACATCCTGGTCGGCAAGGTCACCCCCAAGGGTGAAACCCAGCTGACCCCGGAAGAGAAGCTGCTGCGCGCCATCTTCGGTGAGAAGGCGTCCGATGTGAAGGACTCCTCCCTGCGTGTGCCGAACGGTGTGTACGGTACCGTAGTTGACGTGCAGGTCTTTACCCGCGATGGCGTGGAAAAAGACAAGCGCGCCAAAGAAATCGAAGAGATGCAGCTGAAGGAAGCGAAGAAGGACTTGACCGAAGAGTTCAAGATCCTGGAAGACGGCGTATTCGGCCGTACTCGCAACCTGCTGCTGGCCGCCGGTTACAGCGAAGATCGTCTGAACAAGCTCGATCGTTCCAAGTGGTTTGAACTGGCCATCGACGATGAAGCCAAGCAAATCGAGCTGGAGCAGATCGCCGAACAGCACATCGAGCTGCGCGCCGACTTCGACAAGAAGTTCGAGAACAAGCGTCGCAAGATTATCCAGGGTGATGATCTGGCGCCGGGCGTACTGAAAATCGTCAAGGTTTACCTGGCGGTCAAGCGTCGCATCCAGCCGGGTGACAAGATGGCGGGCCGTCACGGTAACAAGGGTGTCATCTCCAAGATCTGTCCGGTCGAGGACATGCCCCATGACGAGTTCGGCCGTCCGGTCGACATCGTACTGAACCCGCTGGGCGTACCGTCCCGGATGAACATCGGTCAGATCCTCGAAGTGCACCTGGGCCTTGCGGCCAAGGGCATCGGCGAGAAGATCGACCGCATGATCAAGGAACAGCGCGAACTGCACGAGATGCGTGAATTCTTGCAGAAGGTCTATGACCTGGGCGAGAAGGACACCCAGCAAGTGAACATCGCCGAGCTGTCTGACGACGACGTGCGTACCCTGGTCGGTAACCTGCGCAAGGGCCTGCCGGTGGCAACACCTGTCTTCGACGGCGCCAAAGAGCGTGAGATCAAGGCCCTGCTGAAGCTGGCCGACCTGCCGGAATCCGGTCAGATCTCCCTGTTCGACGGCCGTACCGGTAACACCTTTGAGCGCAAGGTCACTGTGGGTTACATGTACATGCTGAAGCTGAACCACTTGGTAGACGACAAGATGCACGCGCGTTCTACCGGTTCCTACAGCCTGGTTACCCAGCAGCCGCTGGGTGGTAAGGCGCAGTTCGGTGGTCAGCGGTTCGGTGAGATGGAAGTGTGGGCCCTGGAGGCTTACGGTGCGGCATACACTCTGCAAGAGATGCTGACCGTCAAGTCTGACGATGTGAACGGCCGTACCAAGATGTACAAGAACATCGTGGATGGCGACCACCGTATGGAGCCGGGCATGCCCGAATCCTTCAACGTATTGCTGAAGGAAATCCGCTCTCTGGGTATCAACATCGAGCTGGACGAAGAGTAAGAGTCCGCTCTTATTGTTCGAGAATTGACGTGGGCGCCCCGCTGTTTTGGCAGCAGGGGCGCCGAGGTTAGACTCCTGACAGGGGAAACACGTGAAAGACTTACTCAAGTTTTTGAAGGCTCAGACCAAGACCGAAGAGTTTGACAGTATCAAGATCGGTCTGGCCTCTCCTGACATGATCCGCTCCTGGTCATTCGGTGAGGTCAAAAAGCCTGAGACCATCAACTACCGGACTTTCAAGCCGGAACGTGATGGTCTGTTCTGCGCCCGTATCTTCGGACCGGTGAAGGACTACGAGTGTCTGTGCGGCAAGTACAAGCGCCTGAAACACCGTGGTGTGATCTGCGAGAAGTGCGGCGTAGAAGTGACCCAGACCAAGGTCCGTCGCGAGCGCATGGGCCACATCGAGCTGGCCAGCCCGACTGCCCACATCTGGTTCCTGAAGTCCCTGCCGTCCCGTATCGGTCTGCTGCTGGACATGACCCTGCGTGACATCGAGCGCGTGCTGTATTTCGAATCCTATGTGGTTATCGAACCCGGCATGACCAACCTCGAGCGCAGCCAGATGCTGTCCGAAGAGAACTATCTGGACGCACTGGAAGAGTGGGGCGACGAATTCGACGCCAAGATGGGTGCCGAAGCAATCCTGGCATTGCTGCGCGCCATCGATCTGGAAGGTGAAGTCAAGACCATGCGCGAGGAGCTGGATCAGACCAACTCCGAGACCAAGCGTAAGAAGACCACCAAGCGTCTGAAGCTGATGGAAGCCTTCCTGCAGTCCGGCAACAAGCCGGAGTGGATGATCATGACAGTGCTGCCCGTGCTGCCGCCGGACCTGCGTCCGCTGGTACCGCTGGACGGCGGCCGTTTCGCGACCTCCGATCTGAACGATCTGTACCGTCGCGTGATCAACCGTAACAACCGCCTGAAGCGTCTGCTGGACCTGGCTGCACCGGACATCATAGTGCGCAACGAAAAGCGCATGCTGCAAGAGTCCGTCGATGCCCTGCTGGACAACGGCCGTCGCGGTCGTGCCATCACAGGTTCCAACAAGCGCCCGCTGAAATCCCTGGCCGACATGATCAAGGGTAAGCAGGGTCGTTTCCGTCAGAACCTGCTGGGTAAACGTGTCGACTACTCCGGTCGTTCCGTTATCACCGTAGGCCCGACCCTGCGTCTGCATCAGTGCGGTCTGCCGAAGAAGATGGCGCTGGAGCTGTTCAAGCCCTTCATCTATGGCAAGCTGGAAACCCGCGGTCTGGCGACCACTATCAAGGCCGCCAAGAAGATGGTGGAGCGCGAAGAAGCTGTCGTTTGGGATATCCTGGACGAAGTGATCCGCGAGCACCCGGTTCTGCTGAACCGTGCACCGACTCTGCACCGTCTGGGTATCCAGGCATTCGAACCGACTCTGGTCGAAGGCAAGGCCATCCAGCTGCACCCGCTGGTCTGTGCTGCGTATAACGCGGACTTCGATGGTGACCAGATGGCGGTCCACGTACCGCTGACCCTGGAAGCCCAGCTGGAAGCGCGCGCCCTGATGATGTCTACCAACAACATCCTGTCGCCTGCCTCCGGTGAGCCGATCATCGTGCCTTCTCAGGACGTGGTCTTGGGTCTGTACTACATGACCCGTGCCCGTATCAACGCCAAAGGCGAAGGTATGGTGCTGGCCGGCCCGAAAGAAGCCGAGAAAGTGTATCGCGCCGGTCTGGCCGATCTCCATGCTCGTGTGAAAGTACGCATTACCGAATACCTGCGTCAGGAAGACGGTTCCCTGCGTGAACACACCGAGATGAAGAACACCACGGTCGGTCGTGCGATCCTGAGCCTGATCCTGCCCAAAGGCATGGAATACGCCCTGATCGACGAGCCCAAGGTACTGACTGCCGCCGAACAGGCCGATCTCGATGCCAATCCGCAGAACTGGATCAAGTGCGTCTCCAACAAGGCGTTGGGCAAGAAGCTCATCTCCCGTCTGCTGAACACCTGCTATCGCAAGCAGGGCCTGAAGGACACCGTCATCTTCGCTGACCAGCTGATGTATACCGGTTTCCATTACGCGGCCCTGTCCGGTGCGTCCGTTGGTATCGATGACATGGTCATCCCGGATGCCAAGAAAGACATCATTGCGGCAGCCGAAGCCGAAGTTGCCGAGATCCAGGACCAGTTCCTGTCCGGTCTGGTGACCGCGGGCGAGCGTTACAACAAGGTTATCGATATCTGGGCCAGCGCCAACGAGCGCGTCTCCAAGGCCATGATGGAGAACTTGTCCAAAGAGCGTAACGTCAACTCCCTGGGCGAAGAAGAAGAGCAGGCATCGTTCAACAGCATCTTCATGATGGCCGACTCCGGGGCGCGGGGTTCCGCCGCCCAGATCCGTCAGCTGGCCGGTATGCGTGGCCTGATGGCCAAGCCGGATGGCTCCATCATCGAAACCCCGATCGTCGCGAACTTCCGCGAAGGTCTGAACGTACTGCAGTACTTCATCTCTACCCACGGCGCTCGTAAGGGTCTGGCGGATACCGCACTGAAGACGGCGAACTCCGGTTACCTGACTCGTCGTCTGGTCGACGTGGCCCAGGACATGGTGATCACCGAGGATGATTGCGGCACGACCGACGGTCTGTGGATGACTCCGCTGATCGAAGGTGGCGACGTGGTCGAGCCGCTGCGTGAGCGCGTGCTGGGCCGTGTGGTGGCCGATGACGTGATCAAGCCGGGCACCGAAGACGAAGTGCTGGTAGCACGCAACACCCTGCTCGACGAGCAGCTGTGTGACCTGCTGGAGCGCAACTCCGTTGACCGCGTGAAGGTACGTTCTGCCATCACCTGTGAGACCGACTTCGGTAACTGTGCTCACTGCTACGGCCGTGATCTGGCCCGTGGTCACCTGGTGAACAAGGGTGAGGCTGTCGGTGTTATCGCCGCCCAGTCCATCGGTGAGCCGGGTACCCAGCTGACGATGCGTACCTTCCACATCGGTGGTGCCGCATCCCGTGCCGCTGCCGAGAGCAGCATCCAGGTCAAGAACACAGGTAGCATCAAGCTGCAGAACGCCAAGTTCGTTCACAACAGCGAAGACAAGCTGGTTATCACCTCCCGTTCTACCGAACTGACCATCATGGACGAGATGGGCCGTACCAAGGAAAGCCACAAGCTGCCTTACGGTTCCGTGCTGGAAGTGAAAGACGGTCAGGCCGTGACGGCCGGTGAAACCGTGGCGAACTGGGATCCGCACACCCACCCGATCATCACCGAAGTGGCGGGTCGCCTCCAGTTCGAACACATGATCGATGGTGTGACCATCACCCGTCAGACCGACGAGCTGACCGGTCTCTCCTCTATCGTCGTGCTGGATGTCAACGAGCGTCCGAGCGCCGGTAAAGAGATGCGTCCGACCGTGAAACTGGTCGACCTGAACGGCAAAGACGTGATGATCCCGGGTACCGACGTAGCCGCCCAGTACTTCCTGCCGGGCAAGGCGATCGTCAACCTGGAGGATGGTGCCAACGTGGGTGTGGGTGACGCGGTTGCGCGTATCCCGCAGGAATCCGGCGGTACCAAGGACATCACCGGTGGTCTGCCGCGCGTTGCGGATCTGTTCGAAGCACGTATTCCGAAGGAACCGGCTATCCTGGCCGAGATCTCCGGCACCATCTCCTTCGGGAAAGAGACCAAGGGCAAACGCCGTCTGGTCATCACCCCGACCGATGGTGGCGATATCTACGAGGAGATGATTCCGAAGTGGCGTAACCTGAACGTGTTCGAAGGTGAAAAAGTTGAGAAGGGTGAAGTGCTGGCTGACGGTCCTGAGTCTGCACACGACATCCTGCGTCTGCGCGGTATCAGCCCGGTCGCCAACTACATCGCCAACGAAGTGCAGGACGTTTACCGTCTGCAAGGCGTTAAGATCAACGACAAGCACATCGAAGTCATCGTGCGTCAGATGCTGCGCAAGTGCGAGATCCTGAGTGCCGGCGATACCGACCTGATCGAAGGCGAACAGGTTGAAGTGGCTCGCGTCAAGATTGCCAACCGTAAGCTGGTTGCCGAGGGCAAGGTCCCGGCCACCTACCGTCATATCCTGATGGGGATTACCAAGGCATCTCTGAGCACCGAGTCCTTCATCTCCGCGGCCTCCTTCCAGGAGACCACCCGTGTTCTGACCGAAGCGGCCGTTGGCGGCAAACGTGACGAACTGCGTGGCCTGAAAGAGAACGTGATCGTGGGTCGTCTGATCCCGGCTGGTACCGGCTTTGCCTACCACCACAGCCGGATCAACCAGCGTGCCGCCGCAGCCCGTGCTGTCGGTGTGCCCCAGGTGACAGCCGATGAAGCCCAGCAAAATCTGGCGGATCTGCTCAACGCATCCGGTAGCTTCGACGAAGAGTAATCTTCCGTTGTCGTGATTGAAAAAGGGCTCCTGCAAGGAGCCCTTTTTGTTGCTTGTGTGTCGCTCCTGGCCTGCACCGTCGCGGGGCAGCAGATGATCCAGTGCAAGGTTATAGAGCAAAAAATCAAAAAAAGTTGACATTGCCAGTGCGCAATTGAAAACTCGGGTCAGGTAACCGTGATTACAGGGGTAAAAGATGACTGTTGGTATCGAGGATGTAATGCTTCCCGAGGAACAGCTGGTCAGTCGCACTTTTACAGACGAAGACAGGGAATTGTTGCGCTCCTATGAGGGGCTGATCGAGGGCTTGGCCGAACTGTTCGGCAAGCACTGTGAGGTGGTACTTCACTCCCTGGAGAATCTGCACGAGTCGGTGATCAAGATAGCGAACGGTTTCAACACCGGGCGCAACGAGGGGGCGCCGATAACGGATCTGGCACTGCGTATGCTCAAGGACATCGAGAATACCGGCCAGGACTATACGCAAAGCTACTTCGCCCGCAGCCGGACCGGTGCTCTGATGAAGTCGATCACCATCGCCATTCGCAACGGCGACAAGCAGGTGATCGGCCTTATCTGCATCAACCTGCATATCAATGCGCCGTTCCACGAGTTTGTGGCCGAGTTCTTCCCGACGCCGCAGCAGGTCGAGCGTCAGTCTCCCGAGACCTTCGCCAACAGCGTGGAGGAGCTGGTCGCCCAGACGGTGGACAACACCATCGACGAGATCAACCGGGATCCGACCGTGGCGAACAACGCCAAGAACCGTTTTATCGTGACCCAGTTGTTCGAGAAGGGCATATTCGATATCAAGGATTCGATCAATCTGGTCGCCGACAAGCTTAATATTTCCAAACACACCGTCTATCTTTACATCCGCCAGCGCAAGCAGGGTGAAGATGAGAGCGAGTGAGCGCCATAGAAGAGGACAGATGAATGGCTAAAGAAGTAATCGCAACCGAGCAGGCACCTGCCGCGATCGGTCCGTACGTGCAGGGCACCAAGCTGGGAGAGCTGGTGTTCACCTCGGGTCAGATCCCGCTCGATCCCACCACCATGGAGATCGTCAGCGGTGGCGTCGAGGCCCAGGCCGAGCAGGTGATGAAGAACCTGGTTGCCGTATTGAAGGCGGCTGGCTCTGATCCCAGCAAGGTGCTGAAGACCACCTGCTTCCTGAGCGACATGAACAACTTTGTGGCCTTCAATCAGGTTTATGCCCGCTACTTCGGCGAGTCCGCTCCGGCGCGCTCCTGCGTCGAAGTCGCGCGTCTGCCCAAGGATGTGCTGGTTGAAGTGGAAGCGATTGCCCATCTTTGATCCGGCAGCGCTGTGATGAGCCCCTCCCGGAGGGGCTTTTTTGTCTCCGGTCCCCCGGGGGGACCCTCTTGGGAATACGGATATGAGTCTGAGTTTCGCACTGCTGGTGACGGGGCCCGCCTATGGCAGCCAGGCGGCCAGCACGGCCTACCGCTTCGCCAGGGCCCTGCTGGCCGAGGGGCATACCCTGTCTCACCTCTTCTTCTATCAGGACGGGGTGAGCAACGGCAATCAGCTCCATGCCCCGGCCTCCGATGAGGTCGATCTGGTGCGGCTGTGGGCCGAACTCGCCATCGAGCAGGGGATCCGCATCGATGTCTGCGTGGCGGCGGCCATGCGTCGCGGTGTGCTGGATCAGGCCCAGGCCAGCGAGGTGGGCAAGGCCCAGTTCAATCTGGCCGAGCCCTTCTGTCTCAGTGGCCTGGGCCAGCTGGCGGAAGCGGCCCTGACTGCCGATCGCGTCGTGCAATTCTAGGAGCTGACATGAACAAGATTGCCTTTATCGGTCGTCATGCCCCCCATGGCTCGGCTGCGGGTCGGGAGGGGCTGGATGCCTTGCTGGCCAGCTCGGCCCTGACCGATGCGGTGGCGCTATTCCTGATCGAAGACGGGGTGCTGCAGCTGCTGGCCGATCAGCGACCCCAGTCCATCTTGCAGCGCCACTATGCGCCCACCTTCAAGCTGCTCGAACTGTACGACGTGGAAGAGGTCTATGTCTGCGCCGACTCCCTGCGGGAGCGGGGTGTGCAGCCAGACGCGCTCGCCATCGAGGTGCGTTGCCTGCCCAGGGCCGAGCTGACTCGTCTCTGGGCCGGTTATCCCGTGCATTTGAGTTTCTGAGAGGGATCATGATCCATTTGATATTGAGCTCCCCGTTTCTGACCCAGGATCTGGAGCAGGCGCTGCGCTATCGCAGCCATGGGGATGCACTGGTACTGATGCAGGATGCCGTACTGGCGGCGGTGAGCCCGCTCTGGCAAGCAAGGCTGGCTTCGGAGCGACTCTATGTGATGAGCGACGATCTCGCCGCCCGCGGTTTGGGGCAGGGATCCGGTCTACCCCTGACCCTGGGGGAGTTGGTGGCACTGATTGAGGCTGAAGGTTCGCCTCATACCTGGTCATGCTAGCGTCATGATTTCTTGTTATAACTCAGTAGTTTGACTCTGTGTCTGTGCCAAAGTCTGTGTCCTTTTACGGCACGGATTGTATAAATCTTGACTCCCTAGGCGACAGGGCATAAAATTTCGCGTCCCCGTATCTGCGGGGAGGATTTTTCACATGTTTATGAAGTCATTATCAGGAGCCTTTTGATGGCAACTATTAACCAGTTGGTTCGCAAGCCACGCACTAAGCTCGTTGAAAAAAGCAACGTGCCTGCGCTGGAAGCGTGCCCTCAGAAGCGTGGCGTGTGCACCCGTGTATACACCACCACCCCGAAGAAGCCTAACTCTGCACTGCGTAAAGTGTGCCGTGTTCGTCTGACCAACGGCTTCGAAGTCACCTCCTATATCGGTGGTGAAGGTCACAACCTGCAAGAGCACTCCGTTGTTCTGATCCGTGGCGGTCGTGTCAAGGATTTGCCGGGTGTTCGTTACCACACCGTTCGTGGTGCGTTGGACTGTGCCGGTGTTAAAGACCGTAAGCAGGCTCGCTCCAAGTACGGCGTGAAGCGTCCGAAAGCTTAATGGTTCTCCGTTAAGTAAGGCCAAACGTTAATTCGTTTCTAGTTAGATAACTTTCTAGTTTTGGGTAACCCCTGAAGTTACGGAGAATTTGAAATGCCAAGACGTCGTGTTGTTGGTCAGCGTAAAATCCTGCCGGATCCCAAGTTCGGATCAGAGCTGCTGGCTAAATTCGTCAACGTAGTAATGGTTGACGGTAAGAAATCTGTTTCCGAAGCCATCGTATACGGTGCTCTGGACATCATTGCCACCAAATCTGGCAAAGAGCACCTGGCCGTATTCGAAGAAGCCCTGGACAACATTCGTCCGGCCGTCGAGGTTAAATCTCGTCGTGTCGGTGGTGCAACCTATCAGGTGCCGGTAGAAGTTCGCCCGGTACGTCGCAATGCCCTGGCAATGCGTTGGTTGGTTGATGCCGCTCGTAAACGTGGTGAAAAATCAATGGCTCAGCGCCTGGCTGGCGAGCTGCTGGATGCCGCTGACAATAAGGGTTCGTCTGTCAAGAAACGTGAAGACGTTCACCGTATGGCTGAAGCGAACAAAGCCTTCGCTCACTTCCGCTGGTAATCCGCTTGCGCAGGGTCTGCTGAAGATCCTGCGCACCTTCAATTATCTAGGGACAGGTTCCTTAGTAAGAGGATGACAATGGCTCGTACAACCCCCATTGAGCGCTACCGTAATATCGGTATCTCCGCTCACATCGACGCCGGTAAGACGACTACTACCGAACGCGTTCTGTTCTATACCGGTGTAAGCCACAAGATTGGTGAAGTTCACGATGGCGCCGCCACCATGGACTGGATGGAACAGGAACAGGAGCGTGGTATCACCATCACCTCCGCTGCGACCACCGCATTCTGGTCCGGCATGGGCAAACAGTTCCAGCCGCACCGCATCAACATCATCGACACCCCGGGTCACGTGGACTTTACCATCGAGGTAGAGCGTTCCATGCGCGTCCTGGATGGCGCCGTGATGGTGTACTGTGCCGTAGGTGGCGTACAGCCGCAGTCTGAGACCGTATGGCGTCAGGCCAACAAGTACAAGGTTCCCCGTATCGCGTTCGTCAACAAGATGGACCGTACCGGTGCCAACTTCCTGCGCTGCGTTGAACACATCAAGACCCGTCTGAAAGGCGTGCCGGTTCCCCTGCAACTGAACATCGGTGCAGAAGAGAACTTCAAGGGCGTCGTTGACTTGGTCAAGATGAAAGCCATCAACTGGAACGAAGCTGACCAAGGCGTCACCTTCGACTACGAAGATGTGCCGGCCGAGCTGCTGGAGCAGGCGCAAGAAATGCGCATGAACCTGGTTGAGGCCGCTGCCGAAGCGTCCGAAGAGCTGATGGAAAAATACCTGGGCGGCGAAGAGCTGACCGAGGAAGAGATCAAGAAAGCTCTGCGTCAGCGCGTGCTGAACAACGAAATCATCCTGGTAACCTGTGGCTCCGCGTTCAAGAACAAGGGCGTACAGGCCATGCTGGATGCCGTGGTTGACTACCTGCCGGCTCCGACCGACGTAGCTGCCATCGACGGTCTGAAGCTGGACGGCGAGACCAAAGACGAGCGTCACGCTTCTGACGACGAGCCGTTTGCTGCTCTGGCGTTCAAGATTGCTACGGACCCGTTCGTGGGCAACCTGACCTTCTTCCGCGTCTACTCCGGTATCGTCAACTCCGGTGACTCCGTGCTGAACTCTGTCAAAGAGAAGCGCGAGCGTTTCGGCCGTATCGTTCAGATGCATGCCAACAAGCGTGAAGAGATCAAAGAAGTTCGCGCAGGCGACATCGCTGCTGCCATCGGTCTGAAAGACGTGACCACTGGTGACACCCTGTGTGACGAAAAAGCGCCGATAATCCTCGAGCGTATGGAATTCCCTGAGCCGGTAATCTCCATCGCGGTTGAGCCGAAAACCAAGGCTGACCAAGAGAAGATGGGCCTGGCCCTCGGCCGTCTGGCGCAGGAAGATCCCTCTTTCCGCGTATGGACTGACGAAGAATCCGGTCAAACCATCATTGCCGGTATGGGTGAGCTGCACCTGGACATCATCGTTGACCGTATGCGTCGCGAGTTCAAGGTTGAAGCGAACGTAGGTAAGCCGCAGGTTGCCTACCGTGAAACCATCCGCAATACCGTCAAGGATATCGAAGGCAAGCACGCCAAGCAGTCCGGTGGTCGTGGTCAGTACGGTCACGTTGTGATCGACATGTACCCGCTGGAAGAAGGCAAAGCCTACGAGTTCGTGAACGACATCAAAGGTGGCGTGATTCCGGGCGAATTCATCCCGGGCGTTGACAAGGGTATCCGCGAGCAGCTGAAGTCCGGCCCGCTGGCAGGCTATCCGGTAATGGATCTGGGCGTGCGTCTGCACTTCGGTTCTTACCACGATGTCGACTCTTCCGAACTGGCGTTCAAGATCGCTGCTTCCATGGCCTTCAAGGCTGGCTTCATGAAAGCCAACCCGGTTCTGCTCGAACCGATCATGAAAGTGGAAGTCGAGACTCCGGAAGATTACATGGGCGACGTGATCGGTGACCTGAACCGTCGTCGTGGCCTGATCGAAGGTATGGAAGACGGTCCGTCCGGCAAGATCGTACGTGCTCTGGTGCCGCTGGCCGAGATGTTCGGTTATGCAACTGCCCTGCGTTCCGCTACCCAGGGTCGCGCTTCCTACGCCATGGAATTCGCCAAGTATCACGATGCCCCGACCAACGTCGCCCAGGCCGTGATCGAAGAGCGTAAATCCAAGTAATTTAAGATTCCCCGCCTACGACGGTAGGCGGGTTTAACCTAGAAGGACTACGTCGTGTCTAAAGAAAAATTTGAGCGTTCCAAACCTCACGTAAACGTGGGCACCATCGGCCACGTTGACCACGGTAAAACCACCCTGACTGCAGCCATCACCAACGTGCTGGCCAAGCACTATGGCGGTAAAGCCTTCGCCT
>NZ_CDBT01000035.1:0-1672 GCF_000819765.1 Aeromonas bivalvium | reverse complement strand
TGAAAGCGCTGGAAGGCGACGCCGCATGGGAAGAGAAGATCCTGGAACTGGCTGGCCACCTGGACAGCTACATCCCGGAGCCGGAGCGTGCGATCGACCTGCCGTTCCTGATGCCTATCGAAGACGTCTTCTCCATCGCTGGCCG
This sequence comes from Aeromonas bivalvium, assembly GCF_000819765.1. Lineage (GTDB taxonomy): Bacteria > Pseudomonadota > Gammaproteobacteria > Enterobacterales > Aeromonadaceae > Aeromonas > Aeromonas bivalvium. Next base: position 1,527 of record NZ_CDBT01000035.1, on the reverse strand, counting down.
TGGTACCGTAGTAACCGGTCGTGTAGAGCGCGGTATCGTGAAGGTTGGTGAAGAAGTGGAAATCGTTGGTATCAAAGATACCACCAAGACCACCTGTACCGGCGTTGAAATGTTCCGCAAACTGCTGGACGAAGGCCGTGCCGGTGAAAACGTTGGCGCGCTGCTGCGTGGCGTGAAGCGTGAAGACGTGGAGCGTGGTCAGGTACTGGCCAAGCCGGGCACCATCAAGCCGCACACCAAGTTCGAATCCGAAGTGTACGTGCTGTCCAAAGAAGAAGGTGGTCGTCACACCCCGTTCTTCAAAGGCTACCGTCCGCAGTTCTACTTCCGTACCACCGACGTGACTGGCACCATCGAACTGCCGGAAGGCGTAGAGATGGTAATGCCGGGCGACAACATCAAGATGGTTGTCACCCTGATCGCCCCGATCGCGATGGACGACGGCCTGCGTTTCGCCATCCGTGAAGGTGGCCGTACCGTAGGTGCTGGTGTTGTAGCTAAAGTTATCGCTTAATCGATACTTTATATGCACGCATGAAAGGGGTGGCTTCGGCCGCCCCTTTTACTTTTGGGGACCTTATTTACCCCCATGCGATACTTTTCAGACATTTATTACCGAGGTAGTTCCCCCGTGAGTAAGCCTGCCATTTTTCTGGATCGTGACGGTGTCATCAACGAAGACACAGGTTATGTCAGCCAAGTCGATGACTTCCATTTTCTGCCCGGGGTGATCGAAGCCCTGCAGCTGCTGAAGAAGAAAGGCTATCTGCTGATCGTGGTCACCAACCAGTCCGGCATCGCCCGTGGTTACTTCACTGAAGATGACTTCATGAACCTGACCGAGTGGATGGATTGGTCCCTGGCCGATCGCGATGTGGATCTCGATGGTATTTACTTCTGTCCCCATCACCCGGACCGCGGTATCCCCTGCGACTGCCGCAAACCCGAACCGGGTATGCTGTTGCTTGCCCAGCGAGAGCTCGGTATTGATATGAGCCGCTCTTACATGGTGGGTGACAAACCTTCGGACCTGAAAGCCGCCATCAATGCTAAGGTCGGTCACAAGGTCATGGTCAGAACGGGCAAGCCGATTACTGATGCGGGGATTGAGCTGGCTGATGCCATCTACGACAACCTGCATGATTTTGCCGTTGCTGCGCCGGTCGCAGGCTGATCTTGCTGGATTAAGATTCTTTTTGGTGGCTTTATGAGCGGTTGAACGATGAAAGCCATCTTTTTGCAATTATCTGCTTGCCAGAAAGTTTCTGCTCCCTATAATGCGCCTCCATCGACAGGGCAAGCGGCAACGCAGACAAGCCGGTCGGTGCCTCGAAAAAGCCTTTGAAAATAGGGCTTGACTCGAGAAGGCGGTTGAGTAGAATGCCACTCCCGCAGCAGCCAAAAGCTGCGTCGCTCTTTAACAATTTGAATCAAGCAATCTGTGTGGGCACTCACAGCATCGAGCATCAAAATTAATTTTTGATTTTCAATGTCTGGTGAAGTGACCAAGACGATTTCTTAGCAATA
>NZ_CDBT01000034.1 GCF_000819765.1 Aeromonas bivalvium | reverse complement strand
TGTAGTGGTCAACTAAATCCGGACACTCGGTTAGGTCTATCTTCGGCTTTTGCTGGCGGTATCCCGTCATTGTGTTGATGTGGACGTCGCCAGTTGTAGTAATTCATCAGGTAATAACTGATATCCCGCTTCGCTTCCCGCAGGCTCATGTATCCCGTTGCCGGGAGCCACTCTGACTTCAAGCTCCTGAACAGTCGCTCCATTGGCGCGTTATCCCAACAGTTACCACGCCGGCTCATACTCTGGGTCATGCGATAGCGCCACAGTCGTTGCCGATATGCTCGGCTGCCATATTGGCTGCCCTGGTCGGAGTGAAACAGCACGCCGGACGGACAACCCCGCTGCTGATACGCCATCTCAAGTGCTTTCACGGCCAGCTCGGCATCTGGCTTATCTGACATCGCCCACCCCACAACCCGCCGGCTATGCAGGTCAAGCACCGCTGCCAGGTAATGCCAACGGCCACCTGCCCAGACGTAGGTGATATCGCCACACCACACCTGATTGGGGTGCTGGACATCAAATTCGCGGGCCAGCAGATTGGGAATGTCCGGTCGTTCAGATTGTGCCACCTTATAACGGTGTGCGCCTGGCTGTTTGGATGACAGCCCGGCTTCCTTCATCAGGTTACGTACTTTGAATCGGCCAATCTGATACCCCAACTCCCGCATCATCGACATCAAGGCGCGGCTGCCTGCCGAGTCCCTGCTCGCTTTGAACAACCGGCGCAACTCACAGCGCTGCTGCATTCGCTCACGGTTAATCGTCCGTCTGCGAGTCAGATAATCGTAAAAACAGGAGGTGGGAACATCGAAAGCGCAGCAGACCAAGGTGATGGGGGCTTGCTCCCTTAATCGGTCTATCAGCGCGTACGTGTGAACTCGTCCGCCATCAAGAGAGCAGTAGCCTTTTTTAGAATGTCCTTTTCACGTTCGAGCCGGTTGATGCGGGCTTCCAGCTCCTGAATTTTTTGCTGCTCCGGAGTCAGCGCTTTGCCGATTGGGGTTGTGCCAGTTCGTTCGGATTGCAGTTGCTGAACCCAGCGGCGAAGCACGGTTTCACCGACATCCAGTGAACGGCTGGCTTCAGGGACAGAATATCCCTGGTCGAGCACCAGGGATGCGGCTTCGAGTTTGAATTCGGCAGTAAATGAGCGACGTAATCTTGTCATTGAACACCTCAGGTCATGGTGGCGAC
>NZ_CDBT01000033.1 GCF_000819765.1 Aeromonas bivalvium | reverse complement strand
ACCTGAGGCATGACCCGGCTGATGGATTTCTCGATGTCGATGGCCGGGTAGTGACCCGAATCGGCGAGTTCCCGCGACAGCACTATGTGGCCATCCAGGATGGCCCGGGCGGCATCGGCGATGGGGTCTTGCAGATCGTCCCCCTCGGTCAGCACGGTGAAAAAGGCGGTGATGGAGCCCTGGCCGTCGTTGCCGTTGCCGGCCCGCTCCACCAGCGCCGGTAATTTGGCAAACACCGAAGGCGGGTAGCCCTTGGTGGCGGGGGGCTCGCCCACCGCCAGGGCGATCTCCCGCTGGGCCTGGGCATAACGGGTGAGAGAGTCCATCAGCAGCAGCACGTTGAGCCCCTGATCCCGGAAATACTCGGCGATGGCCAGCGCCGTCTCGCATCCCTTGAGCCGCATCAGGGGGGAGGCATCCGCCGGGGCGGCCACCACCACGGCGCGCTCGCGCCCCTCGGCGCCGAGGATCTCCTCGATGAACTCCTTCACCTCCCGGCCCCGCTCGCCGATGAGGCCGACCACCACCACGTCCGCCACCGAGCCCCGGGTCATCATGCCAAGCAAGACCGACTTGCCGACCCCGGAGCCGGCGAACAGCCCCATGCGCTGGCCCTGGCCCACGGTGAGCACCGCATTGATGGCGCGCACCCCCACGTCCATCGGCCTGTGAATGGGGCGACGGGCCAGGGGGTTGATGCGGGTCTGGGCAAATTGCACCGTCTGGGCGGCGAGGATGGGGCCCAGGCCGTCCAGGGGCTGGCCTATGCCGTCGATGACCCGGCCGAGCAGATTCATGCCCACCGGGATGCCATGCTCCTCGGTGACCGGCACCACACGGGCGCCGGGAATGACCCCCTTGAGCTGTTCGCTCGGCATCAGGTAGAGGCGATCGCCGGAGAAGCCGACCACCTCCGCCTCCAGGGTGCCATCCTGGGTGTCGATGCGGCACAGGGCGCCAATGGCGGCGCGGCACCCCACCGCTTCCAGGGTCAGGCCCACCACCCGCGTCAACTTTCCGGCGACCGGGGTCTTGGGGGCGATCTCGCCGACCCGATATCGTTGCAGTCGTTGGGAAAGGCTGTTGCTCATCACTCGATCCTCATGAAGGGGCCCAGGCTAGTCGTGCTGGTTTTCCCGCAGGAAGTTGCGCAGCAGCTGGTCGATGCGCCCCGAGAGGGTCAGATCCACGCTGGAGAGTTCGGTGGCAAGCTGAAGATCGCCGGGCAGCAGGGTGGGATCGCTCTCGAAGCGCCACTGGCGCCGCTCGCACTCCTCCTCGCCAAAGGCCGCCACCACCCGCTGGATGTCGTCCGGGTGCAGGGAGAGGGTAACCCCCTGGCGCGCGGCGGGCAGCAGGGCCAATCCCTCCTTGAGGGCGCCCAGCAGCAGGGCCGGCGAGGTCACCGCCTCCTGCTTGATCAGGGCCCGGGCCAGCTGCATCACCAGGGCGATGAGCTGCTGCTCCACCCCGGTATCCAGCTCGGCCAGGGGCTCGGCCAGGCGGGAGGCGAGCAGGCGCCAGTGGGCCTGCTCCTGCTCCACCTGCTCGCGGCCCAGAGCCAGCCCCTCCTCCTTGCCCTGGGCCATGCCCGCCTCGTGACCCTGCTTGAGGCCCTCGAGCTTGCCCTCCTCCAGCCCCTTGGCAAAACCGGCGGCCTGGCCCTCGGCCATGCCCTCCTCCCAGGCGGCCTGGCGGATCGCCTCCAGCTCCTCGGCGGTGAGGCTGGGGGCGGGCTCGGGCGCCGGCTCTTCGGGCACCGTCTCCTCCTCCTGGCGATACCAGTCCGGCGTCAGGCCAAGGGCATTGGTCTCGACCTCGGCGGCCACCTCCATCTCCGGCCAGCCCCAGGTCTCGATCTGGGTGCCCGCCGTATCCGGCCGCATGTAGCCGCGCAGCTTGCTGTTCTTGTCATTCATGCTCTAGAGGCACTCCCATCTGACACCCTTCATCGGGACGGGCGATCTCTGCATCACGCCGTCGTCACCCCATCCCCGCCTGGCCTCGGCGCAGGCCAATCCCGCTTGTGGACACAGGCTTAGAGGAACTCCTCGCCGCCACCGGCCCCCAGCATGATCTCGCCGGCATCCGCCAGACGGCGGGCGGTGGAGAGGATCTCCTTCTGGGCAGCCTCCACCTCGGAGACGCGGATCGGGCCCATGGCCTCCAGATCGTCCGCCAGCATCTCGGCGGCCCGCTTGGACATGTTCTTGAAAATCTTCTCGCGCATCTGGTCGTCCGAGCCCTTGAGGGCCCGTTGCAGCAGATCCCCCGGCACCTCCCGCAGCAGGGTCTGGATGCCCCGATCGTCCACGTCGATCAGGTTCTCGAACACGAACATCAGGTCCTGGATCTGCTGGCTCATATCCTCGTCGGAGTCGCGGATGGCATCCATCAGCTGGCCTTCGACGTTGGTGTCCAGGTAGTTCATGATGTTGGCCGCCGCCTTCAGGCCGCCCATCTTGGCCGCCTGGGCACCGGCGGCGCCGGCGAACTGCTTCTCCATGATGTCGTTGAGCTCTTGCAGTGCCGCCGGTTGCACCTCTTCCAGGTTGGCGATGCGCATCACCAGATCCAGGCGCACCTGCTCCGGGAACTGGCTCAGGATCTCGGCGGACTGCTCCGGCTCCAGATAGGAGAGCACTATGGTCTGGATCTGGGGGTGTTCGTTCTGGATGATGCTGGCCACCTGGCGGGCATCCATCCACTTGAGGGAGTCCAGACCCCGGGCGCCTGACCCCAGGATGATCTGATCCACCAGGTTGCTGGCCTTGTCTTCCCCGAGCGCCGCCACCAGGGCCTTGCGCACGAAGTCTTCGCTGCCGATGCCGATGTTGGTGTACTTCTGGATGTCGTCGATAAATTGACGATGCACCGCCGCCACCCTGTCGTGGCTGAAATCCGACATGGAGGCCATGGACATGCCGAGCCGCTGCACCTGCTTGGGTTCGAGGTGGCGGAAGATCTGGGCGGCATCCTCCTCGTTGAGGCTGAGCATCAGCACGGCGGCCATCTCAATCCCCGACATCTGGTCGAGGATCTGGCGCTGACCGTCGCTGATGTCGTTGCCGGTCACTTGGTTCTTATTCTCTTCAGGCATCTTTGGTTACCCATTCTTTAATGACCTGAGCGGCCAAGTCCGGTTCGTTCGCCACCAGGGCACGCACTGCCTTGAGCAGGTCTTCGTCCCGATGGAGATCCGGCAGTTTCAGATGACCGTCGCGCACCCCGAAGATGGGCTCGGCCTCGGCCTGGGCCGCCAGCAGACTCAGTTCGTCGTCGCCACCCAGCACTATGCTGTTGTCCAGATCCAGCTCGCTCTCGGGTTTGACATCCGGGTAGAGCAGGCGCTTGAGCATGGGTCGCACCACGGTGACAATGAGCACTATGATGACCAGCACGGAGGCGGCGATGCGCACCGCGCGCCAGAACCAGGGTTGCTCGTAGATGGGCAGGTCCGGCATCACGTCCAGCTCGGGGCGGTTGAACGGGATGGCGACCACCTCCAGGCTGTCGCCCCGGGTCACGTCAAATCCCAGGCCGCCACTGATGAGGCGGCGCAAGGTGTCTATCTCGGCCTGGCTGCGCGGCTCGCGGCTGACGGCGCCATCGGCGCCGGTCACCGACTTGTAATCCACCGCCACCGACACCGTCATGCGGCGAATGCCCCCCATCTGACGACGGGTGTGGCTGACCGTGGTGTCCAGCTCATAGTTGCGGGTCGCCTCCTTGCGGGAGCGGCCGGCGCTGGTGCTGCCCTCGCCCCCTTCCGCCTTCTCCGGAATACCGGACGCGGCGGGAGGCTGGTTGGAGAGGGCGCCGGGCACGCCGCCATTGGCGCCGCTGGCACTGTTCTCCTCCAGGGTCATCTCGGAGCGCACCGCGGGCAGGTCGGGGTTATAGGTTTTGCGGGTCTGCTCCTGCTGGGAGAAGTCCAGGGCGAGATCCACCTCGGCGGTGTAGTTGTCCATGCCGAGCACGGGGATCAGGATGGCGTCTATCTTCTGCTTGTATTCCAGCTCCTGCTTCTGCTGCATGGCAAATTCTTTGCGGGTCTGGGCGGAGACGGGATCCTGGGAGCCGGAGTTGAGCAGACGGCCGCTCTGATCCGTGACCGTCACCCGGGTCGGCTCCAGGCCGTGGACCGCGGAGGCGACCATGTCGACGATGGAGTCCACCTCCCCCTGTCCCAGGGCGCTGCCCTTGAGGGTCAGCACCACGGTGGCACTGGGCTTGCGCTCGTTGCGGGCAAACACATTGTCCTTGGGAATGGCCAGCAGCACCTGGGCCTTGCCCACGTTCTGGAACTGTTCGATGGCGCTCGCCAGCTGACGCTCGCGGCTGAGCTTGAGGCGTTCCGCCTCCATGCGCTGGCTGACCCCGAAGCTGGAGTCCTTGAGCAGGATGGATTCACCGTCATTGCTGCTGACGCTGCTGGTGCCGAGCCCGGCCCGGGTCAGGCGCAAGCGGATGTCGCCGTAATTCTCGGCGCTGACCAGTACGCTCCGGCCCTCGACCTGATAAGGGATCTTCTGCTGATCCAGGTAATCTAGGGTCGCGACCAGCTCTTCGGTGTTGTAGGTGCCAAGAGGCCGCATCTCCGGCTCCTTACCCCACAACAGGATGAAGACGGCGATAGCCAGGCAGATGGCCAGCCCCAGGATCAGGGTGATCTGACGCAGCACATCGCTGTTGGAGAGGAACCCCAGAGCGGAACTCTTCTGTTCATGCTCATCGAGGGCGCTGGTCCCCTCGTGATTGATCAGCAGGTCGCCATTTTGTTCGTTCGCCACAGGTCAGGTCCTTATCTTCTGGTCGGGTCGCGGCATGCGCACCCTTATACCGGCATGTTCATGATGGTCTTGTAGGCATCGACCATCTTGTTGCGCACCTGCACCGTTGCCTCGAAGGCAATGGAGGCTTTCTGGCCGGCGATCATCACATCGGAGAGATCCACCGACTTGTCGCCCATGTCGAGCCGGGTGCGCAGATCGTTGGCATTCCCCTGCAGGCCGTTGACGTGGCCGAGGGCCTGCTGCAGCAGCTGGCCAAAATCCGAGCTGACCTGACCGGCCGGCTGGCTGATGGCCGGGATCCCCGCTTCAACCTTGAGGGCCTGCATCTCTTGCATCAGGCTGCTTGCACTTATTTCCATCATCCTTCCCCAGACAAATCATTGACGCTGGCATCACTTAAGCAAATAAGGTGCCAACCAGGAGTGATGAGGGCGTCAACCAGTCTCAGATGGGCGCCAGGCAGGGCGAGCAGAGGGGTCGCCCCGGCCCCACGGCCATCGCCGGCATGGGCGGGGATCTAGCCCAGCAGCAGCCTCAGATAGCTGAGGTGCAGATCCCTGGGTTCGTCGGCGGGCAGCTTGGCCAGCACCTCATGGTGGAGATAGCGGCCCTTGGCATCCTGTTGCGCCGGGTCCACCAACCCCATCTCCACCAGTCTGGCGACGATGGCGACCGCCAGGGCCATGCAGTCGTCACTCTCCCGGCCCCAGCCAAAACCCCCTTCATGGTCAAACAGATCGGGGCGGGGCTGGAGGGGAACGGCTTCTTCTCCCCGGACCCAGAAGACGGTGGGGCTTCCCTCCTGCAGGCGCAGGTAGATGCTCTGCCTGTCCCACTCTGTCTGCTGTCCCGAGGTGGCATCCCGTCCGGTCGATGCGGGTTCCTGTGCCATCTTGCTCTCCTTGTCTTGTCGACCCCGCCCATGAAAAAGAGGGCGCAAGGCCCTCTTCTACTGCGAGTCGCGTCATTTAAACAGACCGCATTTCAATATGATACAAGAAAAATTTCCCGCAAAGCCCGGGCGGTTACTCCTTGTTCAGATCGTCATCGAGCCAGTACTTGGAGCCGGAGATATTGGCATCGAGCAGCAGCCCCTTCTCGCCGATCTGATAGATGGCCATGCCACCATTGTATTTGGCCGTCAGCTCGGCGCTCTCGCTGCCCGCCACGGCCCCCACCTCGGAGGTGGCCTCCCAGCCCTGATTGACGAAGGCATCGAACCTGGCCTTGTCCTCGAACAGGATCACCTGCTGGTAGAACTTGCCCCCCAGCCCGGCGGCCAGGCCGGCGCCAAACATCTTCATATAGGTACGGCTATCGTCCTGACGGTTGACCGCTACCCCGGATCCCTGATTGGTGTGGATCATCAGGGAGAACTTGCGCGAGTCAAACACCGCATAGCCATAAGCCTGGTCAAACAACAACTTGGCAGAGGGCTGCTCGTTGAACAGCCGCACCAGGGCGGTGTCGGCCATGGTATCGAGGGCGGTTCTCGCCTCGGCCGGCGTCTTGGGTTCGAGCATGGTATCGAGCTTCTTGTCGGCGGTCTCCAGCCACGCCTTGCCGGTCGTCACGCTCTTGTCGGTCCACTCCCCGGCGGTATTGAAGGTCTCCTCTCCCCACCGGGAGACGGAGTCCCAGGTCTGCTTGGAGAAATCCGTGACGTCTTGCCACGCCTCCTTGCTGGTTTCGCTCACCGCGCTGCCGAGCTCGGCGGCAGCCTCCTTCACCTTGGCCCAATCCGCCAGCGTTGGGGTCGAGGCCAATGCCAGTGCCGTTGTCATGACCAGGAGTCGAATCTTCATCTTGCTCTCCATCACCCGTGATAAGCCCTGGGTCACAGTAGCAGATTTGACTGAAACCGGAAAAGCCCGGGCTCATGGTGCCGACCCGAGGGACGCGCCAGGTCGTCACGCTGGCCCCACCACAAAGTTTGTTCTGCGCAGGTGCGCCCGCTGTATAGTTTTTGGTTAGCCATTCCGGTAAAATCCGCGCCCTTATAAGAGAGCCACCTAAGAGTGATTGAGCGATGTCCAACACAAAACAGGCCCCCAAAGTAGGATTCGTCTCCTTGGGTTGCCCCAAAAACCTGGTCGATTCCGAACGCATCCTGACCCAGCTGCGTACCGAAGGGTACGACGTGGTGCCCAGCTATGACGATGCGGAGCTGGTGGTGGTCAACACCTGCGGCTTCATCGACAGCGCGGTGCAGGAGTCCCTGGAAGCCATCGGCGAAGCCCTGGCCGAAAACGGCAAGGTGATCGTCACCGGCTGCCTGGGCGCCAAAGAGAACCAGATCCGCGAGATCCACCCCAAGGTGCTCGAGATCACCGGTCCCCACGCCTATGAAGAGGTGCTGGGCCACGTCCACAAATACGTGGAAAAGCCGACCCACAACCCCTTCACCAGCCTGGTGCCGGCCCAGGGCGTCAAGCTGACCCCCCGTCACTACGCCTATCTGAAGATTTCCGAAGGCTGCAACCACCGCTGCACCTTCTGCATCATCCCCTCCATGCGCGGGGATCTGGTGAGCCGCCCCATCGGCGAGGTGCTGGCCGAGGCCAAGCGCCTGAAAGAGGCCGGCGTGAAGGAGATCCTGGTCATCTCCCAGGACACCTCCGCCTACGGCGTCGACGTCAAGCACCGCACCGGTTTCTACGACGGCATGCCGGTCAAGACCAGCATGGTGGCCCTGTGCGAGGAGCTGGCCAAGCTCGACATCTGGGTGCGCCTGCACTACGTCTACCCCTACCCCCACGTGGATGACGTCATCCCGCTGATGCGCGACGGCAAGGTACTGCCTTACCTCGACATCCCGCTGCAGCACGCCAGCCCGCGCATCCTGAAACTGATGAAGCGCCCCGGCTCCGTCGAGCGCACCCTGGAGCGGATCCAGAAGTGGCGCGAGATCTGCCCCGAGATCACATTGCGCTCCACCTTCATCGTCGGCTTCCCCGGCGAGACCGAGGAAGAGTTCCAGATGCTGCTGGACTTCATCGACAAGGCGGAGCTGGACAGGGTCGGCTGCTTCAAATACAGCCCGGTCGAGGGCGCCAAGGCCAACGAGCTGCCGGATCCGGTGCCGGAAGAGGTGCAGGAGGAGCGCTTCCAGCGTTTCATGGAGCTGCAGCAGCAGGTCTCCATCCGCAAGCTGGCCCGCAAGGTCGGTCAGGAGATGACTGTGCTGATCGACGAGGTGGACGAAGAGGGCGCCACTGGCCGCTCCTTCGCCGACGCCCCCGAGATCGACGGCCTGGTCTACCTGAACGGTGAAACCGATCTGAAGCCCGGCGACATGGTCAAGGTCCGCATCGACGAGGCGGACGAGTACGATCTCTGGGCCAGCCTGGTCGGCTGAGTCCGCCCCTACTGACCCCCTGCCCGGCAGGGGCCAGCAAAAAAGCCAGCCCGTGAAAACGGGCTGGCTTTTTCAATGCGCATCTATTGACCTCAAGGGCGCTGCATTCGCGAAGGGGGAGACAGGCTCAGCCCCACTGTCGACGGCGTGCGCGCGCCGCCATCATTTGCCCTTGGTGATCTTGTCCAGATAGCCCATGGCAAAGGCTGACAGGACGAAGGTGACATGAATAAGCAGATACCATTTTATTTTGTCATTCGGGATGTTCTCGGTATTCATGAACACCTTCAGCAGATGAATGGATGAGATGGCAACAATCGAGGCAGCCACCTTGTTCTTGAGGGAGCCTGCATCCAGTTTTCCGAGCCAGCCCAGCTTGTCCTCGCTCTCCCCCACATCCAGGCGGGAGACAAAGTTTTCATAACCCGAAAACATGACCATGACGATGAGCCCGCCCACCAGGGCGATGTCGATCAGCGACAGGGTGACCAGCACCAGGTCAACCTCACGGATCGTCAGAATATTGGGCAGGACATGCAATATTTCCTGGAAAAATTTGATGCCCAACGCCAGCAGGATCAGGCTCAGGCCGAGATAGATGGGGGCCATGATCCAGCGTGAGGAATACATCAGCTTTTCAAAAATACGTTCCATAAATAAATATCTATAACCTGTCTGATGGTACAAATGGGTGAGATGTCATGGGGAAGTCAATCCCCATTAATCCTCGTTGATATGCTTCATTCTGTGTTGCCAGCGACGCTTGGCAAAGCGCCTCATATTGGGGATTTCATCCGTCTCATCCATGATGGGTTTGCCAATGATGGTCTCGATAACATCTTCCATCGTCACCAAGCCCAGCCAGGTACCGTACTCGTCATACACAAGAAACATATGCTGCCTCTCTTGCATGAACTGGCTCATGACACTTTCAACATTCACCTTGTCCGTCACTATGGTAACCGGCTTGACAAGGCTGGATACCGTCTCTGTATGGTCTGCGTTGATCACGTCATAGCGAAATACCAATCCTAATGGATTTTCATCCTTATCAATGACAGGGTAGCGAGAAAAACGATTGGCATGCGCATGATTGGCAAAATCAGCCACCGTCATATCCGGGCTGACAATCTGGCACACGGTACGGGGCGTCATAATATCTCGCACACTGGTTTCATGAAGATCCAGAATATTGGCAATCGTGCGCTGCTCATCCTCATCGAGCTTGTTCATCTCACGACCAAGCATCGCAAGTGCCTTGATCTCCTGCCGTATGTCATGTTCCGGGGTATGAGCACCGAACAATTTCATCACCTGATCGGAAATCCAAATAAACGGCTTGAGCAAGAAAATCATGCCATTCAACAATCCAGGCAATATCGGCGCCAATGCACGCCAATGGCGAGCACCAATGGATTTTGGCATTATCTCTGACAACACGAGGATCAACACTGTCATCACAGCAGATGCCATCCCCAGATAACCATCGCCAAAGACAATGGTTATCTGCGCGCCGACACCTGTGGCACCAACGGTATGAGCAACCGTATTAAGGGTCAAAATCGCAGCCAATGGCTGATCTATCTTGTCTTTCAGCAGGCGCATGCGCTCGTAAAGCCTGGGATTGGACAGCTTCAGTTGGGCTATATAACTGGGGGTAATCGAGAGGAGGGCTGCCTCCAGGATGGAACATAGAAAGGAAACACCAATAGACAATACAGCGAATGCTATAAGTAAACTCATGAAACGGGAACGGACCTCTGTGTGGTTTGAATAAACCAGATTCTAGCGACATTCAAGGGACAGATGCAACGAATATCTCGGCAGGGAAATAGTTAAAAAACAATTTGCTTTCAATCACTTATCAAAATCAAGTCTGTTTATTCCATTTTGTTCAATGGGAAAAGATATTGGTACCGTCATTGCACAAAGCACTATGTGAATATCACATGAACAACACCGCGTATTTCAAATAAAAGTTGCCTTGGCATCAATAAGACAAGGGTGATAGATTCGGCCCTAAAAATAGAGGTTTGTTATCTGATGGACATTTTTCAATCCGTCTTCCTGGCCTTGATCCAGGGATTGACAGAGTTCCTGCCCATCTCCAGCTCTGCGCACTTGATATTACCCTCCAGGATCTTCGGCTGGCAGGATCAGGGCCTGGCGTTTGATGTCGCCGTCCATGTCGGCACCCTGTCTGCGGTCGTCATCTATTTTCGGCGCGATGTCGGCGCCCTCATCCAGGGTTGGTGGCGCTCATTGCGCGGCCAGCGCACGGAGCAGGGCCGTCTCGCCTGGCTGTTGATCCTGGCTACCATACCAGCGGCCGTCATGGGCCTTGTCGGCAAAGGGATCATTGAAGGCAGTGCACGCTCGACCCTGGTGATATCCATCAGCACCCTCCTCTTTGGCCTGTTGCTCTGGTATGCGGACCGCAAGTCCGCTCTGGCCAGGGAGATGAAGGACATCAGGGTCAGGGATGCATTGAAAATTGGCCTGGCACAGGCCATCGCCCTGATCCCTGGCACCTCCCGCTCCGGCATCACGATGACAATGGCGCTCTTGCTGGGTTTCGATCGCCGGACGGCCGCGACCTTCTCCTTTCTGCTGTCCATTCCCATCATCACCCTCGCCGGTCTGTATCTGGGCTGGCAATTGATGACGAGTCCTGCCGACATAGACATGGGTGAATTATTGATTGGTATTATCGTCAGCTTTGTCGCCGCCTATGCCTGCATTCATTATTTCTTGAAAATAATAGAGCGCATGGGGATGCTGCCATTTGTCCTTTATCGCCTGGCACTCGGCGTACTGCTGCTTGTCTTCAGCCTGCAATAATCAGGAGACTGAACCATGATTGCATCATTGGAAAATAGATCCTTCATGCTTGCCCTGGCCATCATCAGTGGCTTTTTCGTCTGGATGCTGATGCCATTTTTCTCTGCTATTTTCTGGGCCTGCATGATTGGCGTGCTCTTTCTGCCCATCAATGAGAAGATCCGGCATCAATTCAAGCTGGGGAAAAACGGGGCATCACTGCTGACCCTATTGCTGTGCGTGGTGGTGCTGATAGTGCCCGTCCTCTTCCTTGGTTGGTCCTTCATGAAAGAGATCAATGGTCTTTATCAAACCATGCAGGCGGGAAAGATTAATTTTGGTGAATATCTGGACACCATCAAGACATCTTTTCCCGCGCTGCACGACATCATGAGTTCCCTCGGGATAGATTATGGCGAGGTCAGGAATCATTTGACCAATGCGGCGGTGTTTATTACCCGCTATATAGCGCAGCACGCCTTCAGCGTGGGGCAAGGGGCATTCAGCTTGATACTCGATATCTGCATCATGCTGTATGTCGCCTTCTTCATGATCAGAGATGGCCAGCATCTGGTTGAGAAGATCATTCATGCCCTCCCCCTGGGCAATCGCCGGGAAAGGCTGATGCTTGCCAAGTTTTCCGAAGTGGCCAGGGCCACCATGAAGGGGAATTTTGCCGTCGCCATCTTGCAGGGGCTGCTGGGCGGGATCATCTTTGCGGTCCTGGGCATCCAGGGCCCGATAATATGGGGCGTGGTCATGACGCTGCTATCCATGATCCCCGTCGTCGGGGCTGGCCTTATCTGGGGGCCGGTCGCCGTCTATCTGTTCGCGTCCGGCAACCTGGTGGATGCGGTCATACTGACCCTCTTTGGCGCCTTAGTGATCGGCCTGGTCGACAACATACTCAGACCCATCCTGGTAGGCAGGGACACCAAGATGCCGGATTATCTGATCCTGCTCTCCACCCTGGGAGGGATCATCGTATTTGGGATCAATGGCTTTGTGCTGGGGCCCATCATTGCCGCACTCTTCATCACCACCTGGTTGATCTTCGCCGATGAACTGGGCCGTGACAGCCAGCTCAATGACAGCAATAGCCAGCCATAGGCTCAGGCATCGAGAGGGAGGAGCAGCCAGCCTCGTCCCTCTCTCGTTTCGGGGCGACCTCAGGCACCGAGCAGGGGCAGATGTTGCAGGCTGGCCGCGCAGCGCCAAGGCATCGAGGGATGCTGGCCAGGGGGGCAGTGATTGCCCTGTTTCCCTGATGGTGGAAGGCGTGCGGATATAGCTCCTTGCAGGTATCCAGCAGCCGGGTCTGGCAGTGCAAGAAGAGCTTGATGACATCCGGGACGCCCCCGGCAGCCAATCAATCCCAATGGTGGTACCGCCTTTGACAAGCTGGCTGGACCCTACTTCAGACACGCTTCGGCATGGCTGAGCATGGGTGCTATGAGCCTGAGCCGACCAGCGCCTTTATCTTGGTGGCTTTCTCAAAGTGATCGAGCCTGTGCGTCATGATCCACCAGGTGGCCGCCTCCATGAGCAACTCAGGATCATCATTCTTGTTTGCGAAAAAAGCATAGAATGACAGACCCACCTCAGGTCCCTTGCTGGCAATCTTTTTGTCACACACGTCAATGAACTTTCTCTTCAGACTTTCCCGCATTCAGCCTCCATCTATTAATTCCTGTCTTAGCGCACCACGATATTTTTAAACGGTAATGCCATGGTTCATCGGTATGATACCGGCTAACGTAGCCACTATGTTCTGGCCGCCAGTGACTGTAAAATAAATCCCGCGCGTTCAGACACTGATGCCTTTGGCACTTCAATTAAAGAATAACCAAACATCTGATATGCAGAGATCATCTCCAGGTAAGTATCAACCGCTTCGGCATAACTCTGTTTGCGTTCCGTATCATTGGCGTAAATGGCCTCCCAAGGTGGGAAAATAAACACATCAGTGTGGTATCTGACAAGATGGCATGTTGTCAGCAATGCACTGGGTATCGGCAGCCCTTCGAGTCGAGAATAGGCATAGGAGTCGATAATGCCCCTATCAAAGAACACCAGACCCTGGCTGCCTTGATGGTGACTGAAAGCCTCCAGCTCTTCTCGTACCATCTCATCGCGAAAGGCGGTTTTATCCATCCAGGGCAACGCGCGACCATTTATCGCCCCTTGTTGCAGGATTACCTTGCGGCCAACTTCATCCGCACACCGGTAACCGAGTGCCTTCAAATAATCCAGCGTCGTTGTTTTTCCTGACCCTGGCCCACCGGTAAAAACGATGCAATGATTCAATCATGCCTCCATTAGCGCCAACAAGACCTCGATTGCCATGAGAGAATAAAAACCCATCGACATAAACACAGTGCATTGAATGAAAATATCTGTCTGGCAACATATTCCACTCGCATGTCATGAAAATATTTCGTGCACTATCATCACCCCGTATCGCTTTTATTGATGACCTGTTTCAGAGGTTGAATAGTTCGCCCATTGACCATGCAAACGGATAGCCTCTTGCCTGAACATGGGTCACCGGATGGCTATCATAACGCCCTGCCTCACGGAGGAAAGCGGGGAGAGGGGAAAATCCGGGCCGGATCAATGCCTGATTGATCGTTCAGCGTGCATTGACGCACCCGATGGCGGGGCCCGGGCCATCACATGGCGCTCTGGCGGATCGGGATCCCCCCCCCTTCCAGCCCCGTCATCCAGTCCAGAATCAGTGCCGATTCAGTCCCAATACAGGGCCGATCGGCTAGCATCGAATTGACTCTCCTGGCTGAAACCCCTCTAATTGGCGTCTCGTATCTCATGCACGAACATATTATGAAAATTCTGTTGGTCGAAGACGACAAGCTGCTCAACCATCATCTCACCACCCTGCTCGGCGAGGCGCAGAATCAGGTGCATGGCACCGACAGCGCCCAGGTGGCGCTGCACTATGCCGAGGATTATCCCATAGACGTGGCCATCATAGATCTCGGCCTGCCGGACATGGATGGTCTGCAGCTCATCAGGCAGTTGCGAGAGCGGCAGATTGCCTTCCCCATCATAGTGCTGACCGCCCGTGGCAACTGGCAGGACAAGGTCGAGGGACTGGAAGCGGGCGCCGATGACTATCTGGTCAAACCGTTCCAGAAAGACGAGCTGCTGGCCCGTCTCAACGCCCTGGTTCGACGCAGCGCCGGCTTCATCTCCCCCAGGGTGCAGGCCGGGGAGTATGTGCTGGATCTGTCGCGCAAGGAGCTGACCATTGCCGATGAGGTGGTGGTGCTGACCAGCTTTGAATACCTGATCCTCGAGTATCTGATGCGCAACGCCCGCCAGGTGGTCTCCAAGCAGCAGTTGCTCGACCAGCTCTATGGCGACGGCGAAGGAGACCCCAACACCATAGAGGTCATGGTGAGCCGGCTGCGCAAGAAACTGGATCCACAGGGGACCATACAGCCCATCTCCACCATCCGCCGCCAGGGCTACATCTTCAACCTCTCCTGCAGCTGACCCGGGAGAGAGATCCCTTGCCCCGCCCCCATGGAGGGAGCCCCATGACGTTCATTCGCCGCTCGCTGCTGAGCAAGCTGATGCTGAGCACCATGCTGGTCATCGCCCTCATCCTGGCCTTCTCCGTCTACGCCCTCTATCTGGCCAAGCAGGAGGAGCTCGCCAAGGAGACCAGCACCCAGATGCAGGAGAACCTCTCCAAGCTGTTCTCCTCCAAGCTCCCCAACCGGCCCGGTCAGTCCGGGTTCGATGACCTCAGCACCACGGCGGTCGACCCCGCCCTCGACACCCTGATCTGCCGCGCCGACGGCCAGATGAGCTGGTCCAGCCTGCACAAGCCCGAGGTGATCGAGGCCAAGCCCACCCTGTGCCCGGATCTGATGAACTACCTCGGCAAGATGGACCACGACTACGTCTTCAGGCAGATCACCATAGAGAGCGGCGACAGCTATTTCATCTACAGCCTGAGGTTCATGCGCAACATGGGCCAGGGCCCCGTCACCTACTACGTGGTGATGATAGATTCTGCCAAGGGCTACCTGCAGAAGATGCAGGACTATCTCTATCAGTGCATCCGGCTGGCTCTGCTCGCCTATGCCCTGCTCGGCGCCCTCCTGCTGCTCACCAGCTTCTGGAGCCTCTCCTCCCTGCGCACCATGGCACGCCAGATCGACGAGATCCGGGCGGGCAAGCGCGATGCCCTCTCCCAGGACTATGAGCGCGAGCTGACCCCCCTGACCGGCTCGGTCAACCAGTTGCTGGAGAACGAGCGCCAGCAGACCCAGCGCTACCAGCACGCCTTGAACGATCTGGCCCACAGCCTGAAAACCCGGTTGGCGCTGATCCAGATGACGACACAGGATGTCGCCATGGGGCGGGAGCTGCACGACAACATCAACGAACAGATCCTGACCATGGATCAGATGATCCAGTATCAGCTGCGCCGGGCCGTGACCGGGCGCAAGCGCCTCGCGGGCAAGGGCACCGAACCCGTGCCCCTCATCGAGAAGCTGCTGGCCAGCCTCGCCAAAGTCTATCGCCACAAGAAGTTGCAGACCCGCTTCCTGTTTGACGATGACGTCTTCTTCCATGGGGAACAGGGGGATCTGATGGAGCTGATGGGCAACCTGCTCGACAACGCCTGCAAGTTCGCCATCAGCGAGATCCGGGTCCAGGTGCGTCATCAGGGCAATGGCCTGCTGATCGAGGTGGAAGACGACGGCCCCGGCATAGATCCCAGCAAGTCCCAGCAGATCTTTCAACGCGGGGTGCGCGCCGATACTTCGCCGGGTCAGGGCATCGGCCTGGCGGTGGTCACTGAGATAGTCCACAGCTATGGCGGCGACATACGGGTGGATGAGTCACCTCTGGGCGGGGCCAGATTTCAGTTGATACTGCCCCAATGACCAAACATGCAGAACTTATGACATTAAACCAAGGGGTTAGGTCGATACGCCCTGCGGGCTCACGCCAGATGGAACATGGTAAAGATGCCTTTTATGTGACATAACTAGAGCCATTCTCTGCCGCACGGAAGCGATAGTCATGGCCAAGCAATTCTCATCCTCCATTCTCAGGCCCCACCAGCAGATGCTGGCCCTGGAGCCCAGGATACTGTTTGATGGCGCGGCCGCGGTGGCCGTCGATCACCAGACCCAGGATAGTCAGGACGCCCCCCAGACGGCGCCCGAGCACGCCGAGCCGCTGCAGACGACCCCGCCCCGCCAGCTGCTGGTCATCGATGCCCGCATCGAACAGGCCAGCCAGCTGACCGACAAGCTATCTCCCAATGTCAGTCTGCTGTTCATCGACGGCAACACGGATGCCATGAGTGCCATCGGCGCCAGACTGGCCGAGCTGGGGCAGGTCGATGCCATCCAGATCCTCTCCCACGGCGCCGCCGGCCAGTTCACCCTGGGGGACAGCACCTTCAACGCACAGACCCTGGCCAGCGTCGGCCAGCAGCTCCAGAGCTGGCAGAATCACTTGAGCGACCAGGCGGATATCCAGCTCTACGGTTGCCGGGTCGGCGCCGGCGACGCGGGACAGGCCCTGGTCAGCGCCCTGGCCAGCTGGACCGGTGCCGACGTGGCGGCCTCCAGCGATGACACTGGCGCCGCCAGCAAGGGGGGCGACTGGGATCTGGAGGTGAAGAGCGGCCTCATCGATCAGCCCCTGGCCCTCAGCCGAGAAGCCGTGCAAGGCTTCGACAGCCTGCTCGCCAACGCCAGCCCCGAGACCAGCCTGAGTCAGAGCAGCATGGACGTGCTGCTCGGCGACACCTTCGACTTCACCGTCAACTTTCGCAACGGCGCCAGCCAGGTCGGTTATGCCCCCTATGTGGATCTCTATCTGCCCAGTACCGGCAAGGATGGCGACGACGGCATCAGCTTCGTCAAGGCCACCTACCTGGATCAGACCCTGAAGTTTCATCAGATCACCTTCGATTCCGCCGGCAATGCGACCCACCCCCTGGCGGTGGACAGCAATGGCAGTCCGCTCATCATACGGGCGGCGGATGTCGGACTCAGGGCGGGGGACACCCTGATCGTCCTCGAGATCCCCTTCGGCAGCATGAGCCAGGGCCAGCCCGACATCCCCATCCAGGTCACGGCGCGCCTGAGCAACCTGGCCGACACCAGCTTCTCCAATGGGGCACCAGTCCTGACCATAGGCACCCGCAGCGGCTTCCAGTTCGGCAATGACGCCCTCAACAATCCCCAGGACGACCCCAGCCTGATCGAGAGCGCCATTCACAGCCTGGCGGTGCGCCCGACCGTCATCAGCTTCGAACAGACCCTGGATATGGTGGAGGGCGAGACGGCCACCGGCCCCAACTACGGCCATACCCTGACCCTGACCGCCATCCCGGCCGAGGGCCAGTCCCTGACCAATGTGAGCATCAGCCAGACACTGCCGGCGGGCATCCAGGTCACTGCCATCATCCCGGGTGCCAATGGCACACTCACCTCCGTTACCCTCTCCGATGGCCGAGTCATCACCAATGACGCCCTGATCCAGGCCGCCATCAACAGCGACAGCCTCTTCATCAGCGCCTTCACCGTCGAGTACAGCCAGCTGAGTGCGGCCACCGACACCCGGGTCCAGTTCTACGTACCCGACGTCGATGCCAATGGCGATCAGGTCATCGACCCCAACAGTGGCGCCCCTGTGCAGATAGTGATAGACGCACCGACCGCCAGTGGCGAGTGGGTACCCCTGGATCCCAGAGACCTCACGGCGCCGGACACCAGCATAGACTTTGCCGGCCAGGGGGAGACGGTCAGCTTTACCGCCCGGGCCATCGCCCTGCACAAGGAGGTTACCCTCGGCATCGATGGCGGCAAGGCGGGCATCAGCCCGGGAGATACCCTGGACTACAGCGTCAACATGACACTGTCTGACTACTTTGCCTTCGGCCAGAACCTCTTCGGCGAGGGCCAGTTTGTGGTGACGGATACCCTGAGCGACGGCCAGACCCTGACCGGCACTCCGACCCTGACCCTGATGCGCAATGGTGCCAGCGAGACCATCAACCTGATCTACACCTCCACGGTCAATGGCGATGGCAGCGTCAGCATCCGCTTCGACATCGGCGCCTCCCTGGCCGCCGCCTTCCCCCTGGCCAGCTGGCTGGCGGGCGATCTCGCCTTCGATGACGACCTGCAGGGGGCCACCCTGGCCGTGCTGAGCTACAGCGCCCTCATCGGCCAGAGCTACACACCGCCAAGCGGCAATCCCCAGAGCGAGATCAACGAGGGGGACGGCTTTGGCAACAGCGCCACCGTCACCGCCACCATAGTGGAGAGCAACATCAACCTGACCGGTGGCGAGGTCTCCGACGGTTCCCAGACCAGCAGCCAGATCCCCACCAGCCAGGTGGTCATCGACCTGGCCGAGGTCAATGGCAACCCTCCCCCCGGCACGGTCGAACTGCGCCCCGGCGACGAGGTTACCTTCCGGCTCAGTTACGATCTGGTGACCGGCGACTATGAACAGTTCAAGCTGACCGCCTACCTGCCCCTGCCGCTGTTTGACCTCAGCGGCATCAACTGGAGCGAGGGCACCGGGGTCGGCCAGTGGCATTTTGGCAGCGGTGATACCAATCTGGGCCCCCTCGTCAGCGTCACCACGGGGCCCGGCAACGCCCTCATCTTCGACTTTGGCAGCTATGCCACCAGCGACCTCAATGGCAGCCGTATCGAGGTGGAATTCACCCTGACCGTCGGGGATCAACCCTTCGCCGACCAGCGCGAACTCGACGTTCTGGCCCAGTCTAGCCAGGTGACCACCCTCAACAAGACCCAGCTCAGCAGCTCGGACGTCACCGTCATCACCTCCGTCGCCGAACCGGATCTCGCCATCGGCCACGGGGTCGTCTCCTCCAGCAATGGTACCGTCAGCGGCACGACGGGCAGCTGGGCGGCCCCGGGCTCGGGCGGCGTTCCCTTCGCCGGCAGCGTGACCGACATAGGGGCGGTCGATGGGAATGTCAGCGACATAGACGGTGGCGATACCCTGCGCCTGGCTACCGCCATCGAGAACCGGGGCGGTGGCGGCGCCTTCGATGTGGTCACCAGCATCAACCTGCCGGCCGGCCTCTCCTTCCTGAACGGCTCCCTGGCGGCGGCCAACCTGCAGCTCTATCGCGGCGACGGTACCCCGCTGGTGCTGGGCACCGACTATCAGGTGAGCGGCAACACCATCAGCTTCCTCGATGCGGGGGGGGTCGCCACCCTGCTGGCGGGGCGGGATGGCAGCTCCGCCGACGCGGCGGGCAGCAACCTCATCGTCATCAGCTACGAAGTGGTGGTGGCCGACGCCATCCAGGCCAGCAGCACCCTGGAAACCAGTGCCGTGCTCAGCCACTATGCCAGCGTCGACAACGGCCAGGACTTCACCCCCACGGACCTCACTGACAACGCAGGCCAGCAGGTCGCCGCCCCCACCATCAGCATCGACTTCACCGGCGGCGATGCCACCAATGCCTCCAGTGCGGGGCACACTTCCGGGACCAACCTGGTGGTCGGCGAGAGCATGGGGTACGACATAGTGGTGACCCTGCCGGAGGGGAGCACCCAGCAGCTCAACATAGACGACCTGATCCCCCCGGGGTTCAGGCTCGATACCGGCTACAACGGCGGTCTGGGGTATGAGCTCATCACCACAGGATTCGCTGGCACCATCAGCACTCCCCTGCTCGCCGGTCTGGGGGGCACCCTGGGCAGTGACGGAGTGGATGCCCGCTTCAGCTTCAGTGTCAGCAGCGCCGATGCCGACAACGACGCGGGCAACAACAGCTTCACCATACGGCTGCGTCTGGTCGCCGACAACGTCATGAGCAACCAGAATGGCACCCCCCTCAGCAATGGCGCCGCCCTGCATTATCAGGATCCCGATGGGGATCTCCCGGGCAGCAGCCCCCTGGTGCGCGATGTCACCGCCACCCCGGCCCCCGATGTCGTCATCCAGGAACCCAGGCTCACCATAGAGCAGAGCCTGCTCACCCCCCCGCCGCAATATGGTTTCGAGGAAGGGGATGCGGTCAGCTTCAACATAGTGATCAGCAACAACGGCCCCCTGGATGCCTTCGATATCCGCCTGAGCGATCTGCTGCCCAGCCAGCTCAGCAACTACAACCTGGTGTCGGTCATCTATGACGGCATGGATGTCAGCAGCCAGTTCGAGATAGTGGCGGGTCAGTTGCAAAGCAAGGCCGATGCCAATCTGGACATAGGGGTGGGCAAGCAGCTGACCCTGGTGATAAGCGGCCTGATCAATGCCAGTGCCACCAACTTCGCCCAGCTGACCAACCAGGCCGAGGTGCAGTGGACCAGCCTCAATGGCACTGGCGGCACCGGGGCCGATCCGGCCGGTGAGCGCACCGGTGCCGATGGCCTCCTGATTGACAATGTCCTCAACGACTACAGAGCCGTTTCCCAAAGGGTCATCCCCATCGCCAGCGGAATTCTCATCTCCCGGGTGGGCGGCGTGGCCGAGACCGGTGGCGGCGCCACGGATGCCAGTATCGAACAAGTCACCGTGGGCGAGATCATCCGCTACAAGGTGGTCGCCCTGATCCCGGAGGGGAACAACGACAACTATGAACTGCGCATAAGCCTGCCCAAGGGACTCAGTTTCCTCGACAAGGATCAGGTACGTCTGGCCTTCATCTCCAATGGCGGGGGGCTCAGCAGCAGCCTGGACGGCAGCGCTATCACCAACGCCGATGTGATTGGCAATGGCAGCAGCAGCGAAGCCCAGGCCATCTCCCCTACCCTGGCCAGCGAGCTGCAAGGCATGCTGGACGCCGGTCAGATCGAGATAGTGACCGATGCGGATGGCAATCAGACCATCATCTTCCGCCTGGGCGATATCAGCAACCTGGACTCGGACAGTGACCTTGAAGGGATCGCCATCGAATTCAACGTGCGGGTTGACAACGTCCTGAGCAACCAGGCGGGTACCCAGCTCGGGGTCATCGCCAAAGACTATGTCGGGGTCAACCCCTCCTTCCTCAGTCAGCGTGGCACCAGCACCACCGTCTTTCAGAGCGTCATAGAACCCGGTCTGGGAGGCCTTGACAAGACGGTCATCGATTTCGACCCCAGGGGCGTCAGCAGCGACACGGGCACGGCCCTGGTGCAAATCGACTTCCAGCAAACCGGGGGCATCATCGCCTTCGAACCGCGCCTGACCGACGGTTTTCCCGGGGGCAGCAACTATGCGCTGACCAGCCTGACCATAGTGCAGGACGGCATCACTTATACCTATGACAGCGGTGACAGCGGCAACAACTTTGGCCTGCCGCCCGGCGTCAGCGTCATCGTTACCCAGGGCAGCAGCTTCGCGGTCGATTTCTCCCAGCTGGATGTGGGCGCCAAAGTGAGCCTCACCTACAGCGTGGACCTGCCCAATGGCGCCACCCTCGCCGGCACGGATGCCACCCTGACCTGGTCCAGCCTGCCGGAAGATTTCACCACCTGGGGTGGCTCCAGCGTCGGCGCGGATGGCGAGATAGGCGGCGAGCGCACCGGCCAGGATGGCGCCGGCAATACGCTCAACAACTATGTGCTCACCAGCGCGGCCGGGCTCGGGGTCATCAGCGGTACCCTGTGGAACGACACCGCCAGCGCCACCAGCAGCACCAGCCCGGATGGCCCTGGCCTGGCGGGCCAGACGGTGACCCTGGTCTGGGGGGGCGTGGATGGGGATCTGGCCACCACGGGGGATAACGAGAGCTTCACCACCACCACGGATGGCGATGGCCGCTTCTCCTTCGGCATTCTGCCCTCCGGCGTCTATCGCCTCGATGGCCCGGCGGGCAGCACCATCACGGATGCAGGGGCCGGCACCTTGCAGGTACGCATCGACAGCGATGGCGGGGCACTGGGCCAGATCACCATGGAGCTCACCGAATCGGGGATAGATGCCGGTCAGTACGAGGAGGGGGCCAACATCGGCTATGTGGAACTCAACGACGCCCCCACCCTGGGCAATACCAGTCCGAGCCAGAGCGTGGATGAGGATCTGGATCTCAACATCATCGGCCTCTCGGTCGCCGACATAGACGCGGGCAGCGGCGCCCTGACCCTCACCCTGACAGTGGGTCATGGGGTGCTTTCTCTGGGCAATGCGACTGGCCTGAGTGTCGTCACCAATAATGGCGGCGCCCAGCTGGTACTGACCGGCAACCTGGCCGCCCTCAATGCCGCCCTGCTGACCCTCAGCTATCGGGGCAATCAGGACTACAACGGCAGCGACACCCTCTCGGTCCTGGTCAATGACAACGGCCAGTTCGGGGACAAGCTCGATGGCGACGGGATCCCCGGCAACGCCGAGGATGCCCTGACCGCCACCACCAGCATCCTCATCACCATCAACCCGGTCAACGATGCTCCCATCGCCAACAACGACGGCGCCATCGCCGTCGAGGCGGGCGGCACGGCCAACAACCTGCCGGGCAATGATCCCCAGGGCAACTTGATCGGCAATGACACGGACGTGGATATCGCCACCAATGGCGACGCTCTGCACCTGGGCCTGGTCACCAGCCAGGCCACCGGCAACCAGGCCACCCCGAACTCCGCCGATATCCCGGTCACGGTGGAGGGTCAGTACGGCACCCTTTATTTGCTGGCGGGAGGGGGTTACCGCTATGTGGTCGACAACGGCAACCCGGATGTCGAGGCATTGCGCCTGAGCGGCGACACCCTGACCGAGCGGTTCGATTACCAGCTGCTCGATATCGCCGGCGCCAGCAGCAGCGCCAGTCTCGTCATCACCATCCAGGGGGCCAATGATGCCCCCGTGGCCAGCGATGATGCGGGCAGCGCCATCGAGCAAGGGGTTGGCCAGGCAGGCACGGACGCCATCGGCAATGTGCTCACCAACGACACCGACATCGATGGGGGAGACGGCAAGACGGTCAGCAAGGCCGCGCTGGGGCCGGATACCAACCTCAGCCAGATAGTGGATGTGCCCACCGGCAGCACCAGCGCCAATGGCGCCGTGATTGTCGGCCTCTATGGCTGCCTGACCCTGGGGGGTGACGGCAGTTATCGCTATGTGATTGACAACAACAATGCCGCCGTCCAGGCCCTGAGGCAGGGAGACACCCTCACCGAGACCTTCAGCTACCGGGTCACGGACCTTGGCGAGCTGCACGACATCGCCGCCCTGGTGATCACCATCAATGGCAGCAATGACGCGCCGGTGGCGGTGGATGACACCGGCAGCGCCGTCGAGGCGGGAGGCGTCGACAACGCCACCCCGGGCAGCGATGCCAGCGGCAACGTCCTCGCCAACGATACCGACCCCGACGCAGCCAACGTCGCCGAGAGCCGGACCGTCAGCGCAGTCAGCACAGGCGGCGGCA
>NZ_CDBT01000032.1 GCF_000819765.1 Aeromonas bivalvium | reverse complement strand
TGGTGCTTGTAGCAAGTGCGAGAACTACTTACAAATTCAGTGATAGTGACAAGCAACTAGCGAAGTCATTATTCACGTCAGCTTTCTGGATTAAGATTTTGCCTGGCGGCCATAGCGCCGTGGAACCACCTGATCCCATGCCGAACTCAGAAGTGAAACGCGGTAGCGCCGATGGTAGTGTGGCATTCGCCATGCGAGAGTAGGACACTGCCAGGCACCCAATACAAGAAACCCCGCTCACTCGAGCGGGGTTTTTTATTGCCTGAAAATCAATATATCGCCTGTTCATCGGCCTCTAGCCATCCTGCGGTTTGACGATTGCTGCCCTTCGTCTCATCCATTCCTTTCATCTGTTCGACATTCGCTCCTTGATTCAGCGTGCTGGATATAAAAAGTACGGATTGTGATGGCCTTACCTTTCTTGTGCCGAGTGCTCTGGTTTAATCCATGAGTCCACATCGATGGACCAAGGAATCACAATAATCTGAGGAATGGACACATGTTCAAGAGAACAGTAACGACGATACTGGCGGCGGGAACCCTGGTATTAGGCGGCTGCACAGCCAATGGCGGTGCAGAGCAGGCGGCAGGCAACAGCGACTTCGGTGGCAAGGCCATTTACCTGCGCGGTGAGATGAACGACTGGATGGCAACCGACGAGAGCAAGGTCGTCAAGGTGGCCGGCAAGCTCTATATGGCCAAGGGTACCCTCAAGAAAGAGTGGGCGCCCTACAAGTTCAAGTTTGCCGACTCCGGCTGGAGCTGCGGCACCAACTTCGGTTATCTGAGCCCGAGTGACGGGGTTGCCGTACTGGGAGGGGAGCCTGTGCCGGTCAATCCCTGCTCCAAGTACGAGGACATGAAGTTCTCACCGGATGCCGATGGCGTCTATGAGTTCTACCTGAATATGGCGGGCGAGACGCCGAGCGTGTACGTCAAGCAGCCCTGACATTTTTCTTCCCATTAAATCTTTCGGGAAATGAATCAGTTAAATGCCCTGGTCCAGACGTTTCTGACCGGGGCATTTTTTTGGGGATAGCATCGGCGGTCCGTGGGAGAGATACTACATATAGTATGAGTTGGTTGATATGAAACCTATCGGTTGTGTTCTTCGTTCTGTCATGACGTGGTTGCATACACATAAGGTGGCTTGAAAATGGCTAAATCCAACCCTGTGCTGGAGAGTGGACCCAACTCTGCCCTCATCCCCCTGCAGGAGACCTCCCTCGAGATCTGGGACAGCAAGTATCGCCTCAAGAGCAAGGATGGGGCCCCTATCGAGGGCACCATAGACGAGACCTATCAGCGGGTTGCCCGCGCCCTGGCGGCCCAGGAGCGCGAGCCCGATGCCTGGTATGAACCCTTCCTGTGGGCGCTGCGCAATGGCGCCATCCCGGCAGGTCGTATCACCTCCAATGCGGGGGCTTTTGAGCACAAGCCTGCCACCTCGACCATCAACTGCACTGTCTCCGGCACCATTGAGGATTCGATGGACGATATCCTCGGCAAGGTGCACGAGGCCGGCCTCACTCTCAAGGCCGGTTGCGGTATCGGTTACGACTTTTCGACCCTGCGCCCGCGCGGTGCCTTCGTCTCCGGCGCTGGGGCCTATACCTCGGGCCCGCTCTCCTTCATGGATATCTACGACAAGATGTGTTTCACCGTCTCCTCTGCCGGTGGCCGTCGTGGCGCCCAGATGGGCACCATGGATATCCGGCATCCCGATGTCGTCGAGTTTATCCAGGCCAAGCGGGAGGATGGTCGCTTGCGTCAGTTCAACCTCTCCCTGCTCATCACAGAAGCGTTCGTCAAGGCGGTGAAGGAGGATGCCCCCTGGCGGCTTATCTTCCCCTACACCGTCAAGGAGGTGGAGCAGGACGGCATAGCCCTGGACGATCCCGAGCAGGTGATCTGGGCGGACTGGCCCAACAAGGAGGGGGTGGTGATAAGCGACTCGGGGCAGGTGGCCTGCAAGGTCTACAAGACCCTGCCCGCCCGCACGCTCTGGAACGTCATCATGGCCTCCACCTACGACTATGGAGAGCCCGGCTTCATCCTGATCGACAAGGTGAACCAGATGAACAACAACTGGTTCTGCGAGGAGATCCGCGCCACCAACCCCTGCGGGGAACAGCCCCTGCCGCCCTATGGTGCCTGCCTGCTGGGGTCGGTCAATCTGACCAGGTTTGTGCGCGAGCCTTTCACCGAACAGGCGACCTTCGACTGGCCCGCGTTTCGCAAGGTGGTGGCCATTTTCACCCGCATGCTGGACAACGTGGTGGAGATAAACCAGCTGCCGCTGGCCAGACAGCGCGAGGAGATCACCGCCAAGCGTCGCCACGGCATGGGTTTCCTGGGGCTGGGCTCGACTCTCACCATGCTGCAGATAAAATATGGATCCGCGGCTTCCGTCGCCTTTACCGGACAGGTCTCCCAGGAGCTGGCGATGGCTGGCTGGCGCGAATCCCTGGTGCTGGCCAAAGAGAAGGGCCCGGCGCCCATACTGGAGCAGGAGTTCGAGGTCACCGGCAAGATGCTGCGCTTGCGCCCCGAGATGGCGGCAGATGGCATCAAGCTCGGCGACAAGGTGAAGGGCAAGGTGTTGCACGCCCGCTACAGCCGCTACATGCAGCAGGTGGCCAAGGTGGATCCCGCCCTGGTGGCCGAGCTGGCCGAGGTAGGTGGGCGCTTCACCCACCACAGCAGCATAGCGCCGACCGGCACCATCTCCCTGTCGCTCGCCAACAACGCCAGCAACGGCATAGAGCCGAGCTTTGCCCACCACTACCGCCGCAACGTCATCAAGGAGGGCAAGAAGAGCAAGGAGAGTGTGGATGTCTACTCCTTCGAGCTGCTGGCCTATCGCGAGCTGGTGAATCCGGCGGCCATGCCCTATGCCAAAGAAGCGGGGAGTCCTCTGCCGGCTTACTTCATCACCGCCGACGACATCAGCCCGGCCCAGCACGTGGACATCCAGGCCGCGGCCCAGCACTGGATAGATTCGTCCATCTCCAAGACCGCCAACGTGCCGACCGATTTCCCATTCGAGCAGTTCAAGGATATCTACCTCTATGCCTCGGACTCCGGCCTCAAGGGATGCACCACCTTCCGCTTCAACCCCGAGGCCTTCCAGGGCGTGCTGGTGAAGGAGCAGGATCTGGAGAATACGAGCTATGAGTTCACCCTGGAGGATGGCACCGTCATCACGGCCAAGGGGAACGAAGAGGTCGAATACGATGGCGAGCTGCACACCGCCGCCAACCTCTATGACGCCTTGAAAGAAGGCTATTACGGCAAGTTCTGAGGACGAGGCATGGTCAAGAAGATCGACAGGAAAATCGTCGCCTACAAGGTGAAACCCCGGGATGAACCGCAAGAAGCGCTGGCTCCTCAGGATGAGGTGGTGCACATGCACGAGACGGTACTGCGCCCGGAGCGGCTGATGGGCACCACCTACAAGCTGAAGACACCGGAACATGTCTCCGAGCATTCGCTGTTCATCACCATCAACGACATAGTGCTCAACGAAGGCACTGTGCACGAGACCCGCCGTCCGTTCGAGATCTTCATCAACTCCAAGAGCCTGGAGCACTACCAGTGGATAGTGGCGCTGACCCGCATCATCTCGGCGGTGTTTCGCAAGAGGGGGGACGTCACCTTCCTGGTGGAGGAGCTGAGATCCGTGTTCGACCCCAAGGGGGGCTACTGGAACAAGGGCAGGTATGTGCCGTCGCTCATCGCCGAAATTGGCAACGTGATCGAGACCCACCTCACCGAGCTCGGCATGCTCAAGGTGCCCGGGCCCGATGAGCATCAGCAGGCGTTCCTGGCGAAGAAGCAGGCCGAGCAACCGCAACAGGGGGACGGTTTCCCGCCCGGTGCGGCGCTTTGCTACAAGTGTCACAGCAAGGCGCTGGTGCAGAAGGATGGCTGCATGACCTGCCTCAATTGCGGCGACTCCAGGTGCGGGTAAGGGAGTGAAAGGTGATGAAAGGCCGGCCAGAGTGCCGGTCTTTTCATTGCTGCTTTTATGTTCAAGCGAGACTGATGTGCAAGCGATTTGTTGCGCAGCGGTAAAATCGGGCGTAGCGTTGGGGGTAATAAAACTGTCACGGTCGTGTGGTTTCAATGACATCTGAGATTCACACACGTGGCACCTTCAGTGCCAAGGAGGATGCTTATGGACAATGCGGACCGGAAGCTGTTTATCCTGGATACCAACGTTCTGTTACACGAACCCCTCGCCATCTACTCCTTCAAAGAGCACGACGTGCTCATCCCCATGACGGTGCTCGAAGAGCTCGACAACATCAAGGATCGCCAGAAGGATGTGAGCCGGGATGCCAGGGTCGCCATCCGTGCGCTGGAGGATGTGTTTCGCGACGCGACGCCGGAGCAGATCACCACAGGGGTACCCCTGGCCGGGGAGGCCTCGGGTCATATCTCCATCTTCAGTGACCACCATCTGCCCCAGGACGCCGAGATCTTCACCGACAAGGAGGCGGACAACCGCATCATCAACGCCGCCCTCTACCTGCAAAAGCATGAGTCCAAGCGTCAGGTGGTGCTGGTCACCAAGGACATCAACATGCGGCTCAAGGCGAAGGGCGCCGGGCTGGCCCATGTGGAGGATTATCGCAGCGACCAGCTGATCGACGACATCCGGTTGCTGGCCAAGGGATTCCAGCAGGTGCCTGGCAGCTTCTGGGAGCGGGTCGGCGAGTGCGAGAGCGAGACCCATGGCCGGGAAACCGTCCATGTAGTCGAAACCAAGCTGCTCGAGGGGGTGCATGTGAACCAGTACCTCATCGACGAGGAGAACTTCTTCGCCGCCCGGGTGCTCGAGCATGACGATCAACACATACGGCTGCGGGATCTGGGCCGCGAGCGATTGATGTCGCGCAAGGCCTGGGGTGTGCATCCCAAGAACATCTATCAGGGCATGGCCCTGGATGCCCTGCTCGATCCCCACATCGAGCTGGTGATCCTGACCGGCCCGGCGGGCTGCGGCAAGACCCTGCTGGCCATGGCGGCGGCCCTGGAACTGGTGATCGAGAAAGGGATCTACGACAAGGTGATCGTCACCCGCAACACCCCGGAAATCGCCGAGAGCATCGGTTTCCTGCCCGGCACCGAGGAGGAGAAGATGATGCCCTGGCTGGCGGCGGTGACCGATACCCTGGAGGTGCTGCACAAGCAGGACGAGAACATGAGCGGGTCGCTCAGCTACATCATGGAGAAGGCCAACATCCAGTTCAAATCGGTCAACTTCATGCGCGGGCGCAGCATACAGAACACCTTCGTCTTGCTGGACGAGTGCCAGAACCTGACCGCCTCCCAGCTCAAGACCATCATCACCCGCTGCGGCGAGGGCACCAAGATTGTCTGTTCCGGCAACCTGGCCCAGATTGACTCCAATTATCTGAGCCCGGTGACTTCGGGCCTGACTTACATCGTCGAGCGATTCAAGAACTTCGAAGGGAGCGCCAACATCTACCTCAACGGGGTGGTGCGCAGCCGACTGGCCTCGTTTGCCGAGGAAAACCTCTGATTTAACCACATAGCTGCATATGAAAAGGGAAGCCGGTCGGCTTCCCTTTTTGCTCTCTGACGCCGGGTGCCGACCTTATGGCAAGGGGGTGCGGCCAAGGTAGCGCAAGAGGCCGGGGTGATCGCTCTGTTGCAGGATATCGGGTGTGCCTTGCAGGGCGATGCGTCCCTCGTCGATAAACAGCAGCCGGTCGGCGATGAGCTGGGCATCCTCCGGGTTATGGGAGACCATGAGCACGGTAATGCCCTGCTCGCAGGCGAGGCGGGCCACTTCGGCCAGCATCTCCCGGCGCAGGGCGGGATCGAGCGCCGAGAAGGGCTCGTCCAGCAGCAGCAGCGGCTTGCCCCGCACCAGGGCGCGAGCCAGCCCGACCCGCTGTTGCTGGCCGCCGGAAAGCTGCTCCGGCAGGCGGGCCAGCATGTCGCCAAGGCCCACCCGTCCGGCAGCATCGTTCACCTGGGTCCGCTGGGCAGCACTCAGGCGCAGTCCAGGGTGCAGGCCGATGGCGATGTTGTCGAACACCGACAGGTGCAGGAAGAGGTTGTGATCCTGAAACAGGGTGGTGACCGGTCGTTCGGCCGGGCCCAGGGGCAAGAGATCCTCCCCGTCAAAGCTGAGGCTGCCGGATTCTACCGGCACGAAGCCCGCTATCATGCCGAGCAGGGTGGACTTGCCGGCGCCACTCGGTCCTATCAGGGCGGTGATCTCTCCCCTGGGCAGGGTCGCACTGAAGCTGACGCGCCAGTCGGGGTAGCTGGTGACCAGCCCATCAATGTTCAGCATGTTGTCTTCTCCAAGAGGCGGCTGGACCAACCAGGGGGGCCGAATAAGTGGTGAGAGTGCCGTGCCTCACTGTTCGGCATGTTGTCTTCTCCAGGAGGCGGTTGGACCAACCAGGGGGGGCCGAGTAAGTGGTGAGAGTGCCGGGCCTCAATGTTCGGCATGCTTTCCTCCAAGGCCTCTTTCGACCAACCAGAACAGGGAAAGACACAAGAGCAGCAGCAGCAGGGCGGTGGCGGCCGCCTCGGTCAGCCGGTAACTGCCGAGCTGTTGATAGAGCAGCCAGGGCAGGGTAGTGAGGCTCTGGCTGCCAAACATGGCGATGGCGCCGAGATCCCCGAGGGACAGTATCATGGAGAGCGCCATGGCGAGCGCCAGCGGGCGGCGCAGCAGAGGCAGCTCCACCAGGCGAAAACGATGGATCCCGCTTACCCCCAGGCTGTCCGCCAGCCTGTCATACTGGCGCACCACCAGCTGCATGGGAGCGGAGAGGGTACGCAACACATAGGGCAGGGCCATCAGGGCGTTGACCAGTACCACCAGCCAGGGGGCGAGCGCGAACACATCGGCGAAGGGCATGAACAGGATGAAGAGCCCTGTACTCAGCACCACCGCCGGTATCATCAGTATCATGGCGCCACTGGCTTCCCACAGGGCGGCGGCGCGGCGACGGCGCCTGCGCACCTTGAGGTGGCGGCTGGTGAGCAGCAGGCCGCTGCCGAGCAGGGTGGCGAGGATCCCGGCCCCGACGGCGATAAGCAGTGACTGGCCTGCCGCCTGCCACAAGGCGCGGGAGGCCAGCGCCGTGAGCAGTTCGTCATTGGCGCCGGCGATCAGGATGGCCAGCAGGGGCGGCAGGAAGATGGCGATGGCCAGCAGCAGCACCAGGCTATCGGTCAGCAGGGTGCCCGCCTGCTGGCTGTCCGGGCGCCGAGTGGTGCCTGCCCGGTTCACGCGACCGGGCGGGCTGCTCTGCAACTTGTGCTGCACCAGGAGCAGGGCGGCGGTGAGCAGCAGCTGCACCAGGGCCAGGCCACCAGCGGTGGCGAGATCAAAATCGAAGCGCAGAGCCTGATAGATGGCCACCTCCAATGTGGTGGACTTGGGGCCGCCGCCAAGGGCCAGCACTGTGGTGAAGCTGGTGAAGCAGAGCATGAAGATGAGGCTGGCCAGCCCCGGCAGGGCGGCGCGAATGAGCGGCCACTCCAGCAGTCGGAAGATATGGGAGGAGCGCATGCCGAGCTGGCTGGCCAGGCGCCAGGAGGATTCGGGGATGGTCTCCAGGCTTTGCAGTAGCAGGCGGGCCGCCAGGGGCATGTTGAAGAAGACATGGGCCAGCAGGATGCCGAACAGGCCGTACAGATAGTTGCCGGGTTCCAGTCCGAGTCCGCGCAGTAGCTGTGGCAGCCAGCCCTGCCTGCCATGGACGGCGACGATACCGAAGATGGCGATGATGACGGGCAGCACCAGGGAGAGGCCGAACAGCTTGAGCAGCAGGCGGCGACCCGGGAAGCGGCGCCGGGCCAGGGCGCGGGCCACCGGAATGGCCAGTCCCAGGCTCAGCAGGGTGGAGAGCAGGGCCTGTCCCAGGCTGAAGCCCAGCACATGGCGCAGGTAGGGATCGGCCAGCAGGGCGCGCAGGGAGAAGCTTCCCGCCTGCCACAACAGGGCGACCAGCGGCCCTAGGGCCAGCAAGAGGATGATGCTGGTGGCGCCAAGGCCCGGCAGCCACCAGAGGGGACGAGAGCCTGCGTTCACTGGGTGACGGCTTGCAGCCATTCGCGGATCCAGCCCTTGCGGTGGGTGGCCACCTCATCTGCGCTGAAGGCGAGCGGTTTGGCCACGGTGATCATCTGCTCGAACCCCTTGGGCAGTTCGGTGTTGATGACCGGATACATCCAGTTGCCGGTCGGGATCAGTTGCTGGAAGGCGGGACTTATCATGAATTGCAGGAACTGGTCGGCGAGCTTGTCCTGCATGGTGTTTTTCAGCTTGGCGGCCACCTCTACCTGGCGGTAGTGCCCCTCTTCAAACGCGGCAGCCCGATACTGGTTCTTCTGCTCGGCGATCAGATGATAGGCGGGGGAGCTGGTGTAGGAGAGCACCATGTCCGCCTCGCCGTCCATGAACATGCCGTAGGCCTCTGACCACCCTTTGGTGACGGTGACCGTCTTCTTGGCCAGCTGTTCCCAGGCGGCGGGGGCCTGGTCACCGTAGACAGACTTCATCCACAGCATCAGCCCCTGTCCCGGGGTGGAGGTGCGGGGATCCTGATAGATCACCTTGAGATCGGGGCGCTCCACCAGCTCTTTCAGGCTCTTGGGGGGCAGGGCGAGTTTGTCCTTGTCATAGACGAAGGCGAAGTAGCCGTAGTCATAGGGGACGAAGGTGTCATCCTGCCAGCCACCCGGCACCTTGAGGGCGTCGAGTTGGGTGGCATGGGGGGCGAACAGACCGCTCTGCTTGGCCTCGGCCACTAGGGCATCGTCCAGACCCAGCACCAGATCGGCCTTGCTGTGGCCCCCTTCGAGGCGCAGCCGGTTGAGGATGGCGACCCCATCTTCAAGCGGCACCAGATTGAGGGTGCAGTCACACTCCTGCTCGAAGGCCTGCTTGACCTTGGGTCCCGGGCCCCATTCGGAGGCGAAAGAGTCATAGGTATAGACGGTGAGGGTCGGGGAGGTCGCGGCCTGGGCGGCGCCGGTGAGCAGCAGGGCGGTGGCGGCGGTCAGCATGGTGTTCATCTATGGCACTCCTGTGAGGAGCCGACGGATGAGGAGGCGCCCCGCGCCTCTTGTCTCAAATTCCTCCGCCAGCATTATCTGGATCAGGTTCACGGGTATCATCTCAGCGCCTGGGCGCACCCCGTTTGAGCAAGGAGTCGCATTGTATTAACCTTCTGGGGGCCAGGCCAGCACAACTTGCGCAGTGGGCGGGGCAAGCATAACCACACCAGGAGGTTTGAGTGATCACCAGCACCAAGGAAAGACGCGCCTTCCAGCGCATGATAATCAATGCCCCCGTCACCCTCTATCAGCAGGATCTCATCCTGGTGGGGATCTGCCGGGATCTCAGCGCCAATGGCATGGGGATACTGGTCAGCGAACACGGCCTCGATCTTGGCCAGCCGATCCGGGTCAGTCTCGCCACCCACAGCAATCTGCTGCCACCGTTTGAGGCCAGGGCTCGCATCATTCGGGAGCTGGACGAGGCTGAAGGCAAGCTGCTGGCGGTGGAGTTTCAACAGATAGGTTGATGGATGCGCCCGGCAGGGGCGCATCGGCATCCCCGTCGACTCATCCTGCCTCCTCGGTACGCACCGGCTGCACGCTCAGCTGGCCGCTCTCCACCAAGACTCTGCTGCTCGGCGCCAGCTGGCCCGGGGGCAGGGGCGCTGGGCCGGTTGGCTCGAGCAACAGATAGGTCTCCCCCTCCCAGCTCAGGGTCGCCTCGCCCGCTTGAGCCGGCAGGGCCACCCCCAGCAGGGCATGACCCGGCACGAACACCATGGCCTGCTTGAGATCGGGAAAGAGCTGGGCCAGCAGGGCGGCCATCAGGGTCACCTTGCTGTCGCAATCCCCCCGGTTCTGCTCCAGCACCTGGCGCGGGGTCAGAAAGCCCTTGCCTGAGCGACCCGACTGGCTGTCGAGCAGCTGATAGGGGATGGCCTGCACGAAGTCGAGCATATGGGTCACCGCCTTCTGGCGCGCCTCTGTCTCTGTGGCGCCCTCCTGCTTGAGCTGCTCGGCCAGGGGCGCCAGCTCGGCGCGGCTCTCCAGGGCGATGCGCACATGGTCCTGCTTGATGGCGGGCTGGCCGTCGGGCGGGGTGAAGGGCTGGAAGTAGTGCTGCTTGAGCCACTCGGCCTCCAGCCTGGCCTGCTCCGGCTTGACCCATAGCGAGGCTTCCCTGGCCTTGTCGGCGTTGCGACTCTTGAGGCTGAGGGCGAGGCTGGGGCGAGAGAGGGAGAACTGCACCTCGGGGAATTCAAGCTCCGCCTGCTGCAGCAAACTCTGCAACACCTCCTCCTGCATCCTGGCCGGGCGATAGGCGATGAGCGGCGGCAGTTTGCCCGCCTCCAGCCGGTAGCTGAGTTGCTGGGCCTTGCCCTCCCTGTCCTGCCAGCCGACGTTGAGCTGGCCGCTGCTGCTGTTGAAATAGGTCTGCCCGGCGCAGGCCGGCTGCGCCAGCCAGAAGCTGCAGAGCAGGGGGAGGGCAATCGTCGTCTTCATCCAGGTGTCTCGTCGGGCATGCAGAAGTGGCGGGTCATGGTGTGAACCTTGACCTGACAATAAAACAGGGAGCCAAGGCTCCCTGTGGATTCTACTCGTTTTTTGCAACTGGCTAATTAAATCCAGCTCGGCTGCTTCGCCTCGAAGGCGCTGATGGCGGCCTCGTGTTGCAGGGTCAGGCCGATGGCATCCAACCCGTTGAGCAGACAGTAGCGGCGAAACTCATCGATCTCGAAGCCGAATGTGAGGCTGCCTGCACGCACCTGATTGGCCTCCAGATCCACGTCGATCTCGATGCCCGGCTGGGCTGCGACCAGCTGGAACAGGGCGTCGACCTCCTCCTCCTTCAGACGAACCGGCACCATGCCGTTGTTGATGGCGTTGCCGTAGAAGATGTCGGCAAAGCTCGGGGCAATGATGGTCTTGAAGCCGTAGTCTGCCAGCGCCCAGGGGGCATGCTCGCGGCTCGAGCCGCAGCCGAAGTTCTCCCGGGCCAAGAGGATGCTGGCGCCGGCGAATTGCGGCTGGTTCAGCACGAACTCGGGGTTGGGCTGCTCCCCGGCATCGTCCAGGAAGCGCCAGTCGTGGAACAGGTGCTTGCCAAAACCGATGCGGTTCACCTTCTGCAAAAATTGCTTGGGAATGATGGCGTCGGTGTCGACGTTGGCGCTGTCGAGGGGGACGACGACCCCTTTGTGTTGTTTGAATCCTGTCATCTCTCTTCCCTCTTACAGTGCGCGGATGTCGGCGAAGCGGCCGGTGACGGCGGCGGCGGCGGCCATGGCCGGACTCACCAGGTGGGTGCGGCCGGCGCGGCCTTGACGCCCTTCGAAGTTGCGGTTGCTGGTGGAGGCGCAGCGCTCTCCCGGTTGCAGCCGGTCGTTGTTCATGGCCAGGCACATGGAGCAGCCGGGCAGGCGCCATTCAAAGCCTGCCTCGAGGAAGATCTTGTCCAGCCCCTCGGCCTCGGCCTGGGCCTTCACCTGCTCGGAGCCCGGCACCACCAGGGCCTGGACCCCGGCGGCCACCTTGCGGCCACGGGCGATGGCGGCGGCGGCACGCAGATCCTCGATGCGGCTGTTGGTGCACGAACCGATGAACACCTTGTCGATGGCGACATCAGAGAGCTTCTGGCCCGGCTGCAGGTCCATGTAGGCCAGCGCCTTGCGGGCGGACTGCTGCTCCACCGGATCGGCGAAGGATTCCGGCGCCGGGATGGGTTCATTGACGGCGATGACCTGGCCCGGGTTGGTGCCCCAGGTGACCTGAGGGGCTATGTCGGCGGCGTCCAGCACCACTTCGGCATCGAATCTGGCATCGGCATCGCTCTTGAGGGTTTGCCAGTAGGCGATGGCCTGGGCCAGCGCCTCGCCGGTGGGGGCGAACTCCTTGCCGCGGATGTAGTCGATGGTGGTCTGATCCGGGGCTATCATGCCGGCCTTGGCACCCAGCTCGATGGCCATGTTGCACACCGTCATGCGCCCTTCCATGGAGAGACCCGTGATGGCATCGCCTGCGAACTCCACCACATAACCGGTACCGCCGGCAGCGCCGACCTTGCCGATAATGGCCAGCACCACGTCCTTGGCGCTGATCCCGTCGCTCAGTTTGCCGTTGACCGAAATGCGCATGGTCTTGGCCCGGCCCTGTTTCAGGGTCTGGGTGGCCATCACGTGTTCCACTTCGGACGTGCCGATGCCGAACGCGAGCGACCCGAAGGCGCCGTGGGTGGCGGTGTGGGAGTCACCGCAGACGATGGTGGTGCCGGGCAATGTGATGCCGAGCTCCGGGCCCATCACGTGGACTATGCCCTGGTATTTGTGGTTGAGATCGTAGAGGCGAACCCCGAACTCCTTGCAGTTGGCGGCAAGGGTCTCCATCTGGATGCGGGCCATCTCGCCGGAGGCGGCGATGTCCTTGGTGGTGGTGGAGACGTTGTGATCCATGGTGGCCCAGGTCAGGTCCGGGCGGCGCAGCGGGCGCTTCATGGCGCGCAGGCCGTCGAACGCCTGGGGGCTGGTCACTTCATGCACCAGATGACGGTCGATGTAGATGAGGGGGGTTTCCCCTTCCACTTCCCGGACCAGGTGGGCGTCGAACACTTTCTGATAGAGGGTCTTGGACATTGCTCTGTATTCCTTGTTATGTGCTGCGTGGCTCAGATCCGTGCGGCTATCTGGTTGCCCATCTCGGCGGTGCTCTGCACCGGGTGCTTGGCGCTGGCCTGATGCAGGTCGGCGGTGAAATAGCCTTCTGCCAGGGTCTGGGCCACGGCCTGCTCGATGGCCTGGGCGGCGGCTTCCTGGCCCAGGCTGTAGCGCAGCATCAGGGCGGCGGAGAGGATCTGGGCGATGGGGTTCGCAATGCCCTTGCCGGCGATGTCCGGGGCCGAGCCACCGGCCGGCTCGAACAGACCGAAGCCGGATTCGTTCAGGCTGGCGGAGGGGAGCAGCCCCATGGAGCCGGTGATCATGGCGCACTCGTCGGAGAGGATGTCACCGAACAGGTTGGAGCAGAGCAGCACGTCGAACTGGGACGGATCCTTGATGAGCTGCATGGTGGCGTTGTCGATGTACATGTGGTTCAGGGCCACATCCGGGTAGGATTGGGCGACTTGTGTCACCACCTCGCGCCACAGGATGGAGGAGGCGAGTACGTTGGCCTTGTCGATGGAGGTGACCCTGGCCTTGCGCACCCGGGCCGATTCGAACGCTATCTTGGCGATGCGCTCGATCTCGAAACGGTGGTAGACCTCGGTGTCGAACGCCTTCTCGGTGGCACCTTCCCCTTCACGCCCCTTGGGCTGGCCGAAGTAGATGCCGCCGGTCAGCTCGCGCACGCAGGCGATGTCGAAGCCGCGATCCGAGATGTCGGCACGCAGGGGGGAGAACTGCTCCAGGCCGGTGTAGATGCGTGCCGGGCGCAGGTTGCAGAACAGTTTGAAGTGAGCACGCAGGGGCAGCAGGGCGCCGCGCTCCGGCTGATCGTTCGGCGGCAGGTGCTCCCACTTGGGGCCACCGACCGAGCCGAACAGCACGGCGTCGGCCGCTTCGCAGCCCGCTACGGTGCTCTGGGGCAGCGGGGTGCCGTGGTTGTCGATGGCGATGCCGCCGACATCAAAGCGATCATAGTCGAGGGAGAAGCCGAATTTGGTCTGCACCTTTTCCAGTACCTTGATGGCTTCGGCCATCACTTCCGGGCCAATGCCGTCCCCCGGCAATACTGCGATCCGATAACTGCTCATACTCTCTCCGTCCTGATGTTGTCTTGAGTCCATCTGCCCAGTGACCCGATACTGCGAGCCTATACCTGTTCAGACTGTCTCCGT
>NZ_CDBT01000031.1 GCF_000819765.1 Aeromonas bivalvium | reverse complement strand
AGAGTATCAGCATTGCCGACCCGGAAGGGGGGCGGAATATCCGGCTAAAAGGGGCCCTGTATGAGCAAGATTTTAGAGCTGGCCAAGAGCTTCGAAGAGAGCTCGAAGCAGCAGGCGAGCGATATCGAAACGAGCGTGAAGAACGCGTTCGAGCCGCACGAGAAAGCTATTCTCGCGGCGTTGGAATCAAGCGGTCTGAGATTGAACGCCGCTATCGACGCCCAGAACCGGAGGTGGGGCTGGCTGGTGTTGAAGGGGTGGGTCTTTCCGTTGATCGGGGTGGCGTTTCTGCTTGGGATCAGCTGGGTCGTGGTGTGGTACCAGGGGAGGGTCATCGCCGAGAACTGGGTAGAGATCTCGCGCCAGAACGCGACACTGGAGCAGTTGGCGGAGAAGGGCGGAACGTTGCACATAGGGACGTGTGGGGAGCGGCGGTGTATAGCCGTGTCGAAGGACACTCAGCTACCAGCGAAGGGGGTGTACTGGCGGCGGCAGAGCGATCAGAGAGTGATGTTTATTCCGGAGGGGTACTGAATGACAGAGCTCGAACGGCAGTTATTGAAAGCGTTAGAGAATTTGGAAGGCGGGTACAAAGCGCAGCACGCGGCCTGGGAGAGCGCCTACAGCGATTTGCGGCTGATGTTCGAGGCCACCTCTACCGAGAACCTGGCATTGCGGGAGAGCGTGGGGAGCTTGAGCAAGCAGGTGTTGCACTTGAGCGAGCAAGTCGAGCGATTGAGCCAAAAGTTGAAGCCCTGAGCCTGGAGCGGGAACTGCGGCGTGGTGGAATGAGCCTCGGGCGGGCGTATAGAGAGTATGGTGATCGGGAGTACGGTGATTGAGTGGGGCCAGTGGCCCCACCTAGTAAAGGGGTTTGAAGTCCA
Source organism: Aeromonas bivalvium (assembly GCF_000819765.1). Classification (GTDB taxonomy): domain Bacteria; phylum Pseudomonadota; class Gammaproteobacteria; order Enterobacterales; family Aeromonadaceae; genus Aeromonas; species Aeromonas bivalvium. The sequence goes on along the minus strand of NZ_CDBT01000031.1, from coordinate 6,815 downwards.
ACAGCACGAAAACGTACGTTAGTGGGGTACTGTGTCTAAAAAGTCGATTTGGAGGCACTGCGCCTCTATAAAATACTCAAACCGATTTAATAGACACGCAATGAGCTCTTTTTTCGGTGTATCTAACTTTTTGAATTAGTGGACAAATTTCCTTCGCGTACAGATCCGCCCCATTGGGCTTCAAACCCCAAAAAATAATCACACCTTCATACTATAGTGGGGTATGCATTGATTTAAGTACCATACACCACTATAGTATATAAAAGTGCAAAGCTGTGAGGTACGCAATGCCCAGTACTCCGGAAGAGAAAAAAAAGGTACTTACCCGAGTTCGCCGCATCAGGGGGCAAATTGATGCTCTGGAAAGAGCTCTGGAGAATGGCGGTGAATGCCGCTCCATTCTCCAACAAATCGCTGCCGTCCGTGGCGCAGCTAACGGACTGATGGCGGAGGTGCTGGAGAGCCACATACGGGAAACCTTTGACCAGAATGACAGCTACAACCATGAAGTCAGTAAATCAGTTGACGATACAATTGAGCTGGTTCGTGCCTATCTTAAATAGCTGAGGCCATTATTACATTAAGGATAAATTACGCATGAAATCACGTGCCGCCGTTGCTTTTGCGCCAGGGAAGCCCCTGGAGATTGTTGAAATTGATGTTGCTCCGCCTAAAAAAGGCGAGGTGCTGATTAAAAACACCCACACAGGTGTTTGCCATACCGATGCCTTTACCTTATCCGGGGATGACCCTGAGGGCGTTTTTCCGGTGGTTCTCGGCCACGAGGGGGCAGGTATCGTCGTTGAAGTGGGCGAAGGCGTCACCAGTGTGAAGCCAGGTGATCATGTCATTCCGCTTTACACCGCCGAATGCGGAGAGTGTGAATTCTGTCAGTCCGGTAAAACGAACCTCTGTGTATCGGTTCGCGAGACTCAGGGGAAAGGACTGATGCCTGACGGGACCACCCGCTTTTCTTACAACGGTCAGCCTCTTTACCACTACATGGGATGCTCCACATTCAGTGAATACACCGTAGTGGCCGAGGTTTCTCTGGCAAAAATTAACCCGGAGGCCAACCATGAACACGTCTGCCTTTTGGGTTGTGGTGTGACTACCGGTATTGGCGCCGTCCATAACACAGCTAAAGTGCAGCCCGGCGATTCGGTTGCCATTTTTGGCCTGGGTGCAATTGGTCTGGCTGCTGTCCAGGGCGCACGTCAAGCAAAAGCGGGTCGCATTATCGCTATCGATACCAACCCGACAAAATTTGACTTGGCCCGTAAGTTCGGCGCCACCGACTGCATCAATCCGAATGACCATGACAAACCGATTAAAGATGTTCTGCTGGATATCAATAAGTGGGGTATTGACCATACCTTTGAATGTATCGGTAACGTTAACGTCATGCGTGCAGCGCTGGAAAGTGCTCACCGTGGGTGGGGACAGTCCGTTGTTATCGGGGTGGCGGGGGCCGGGCAGGAGATTTCCACCCGTCCTTTCCAACTGGTCACCGGTAGAGTATGGAAAGGTTCCGCGTTTGGTGGTGTGAAAGGCCGCACACAGCTACCTGGCATGGTCGAGGATGCTATGAAGGGCAATATCGAGCTTGAGCCTTTTGTGACCCATACCATGACGCTGAATGAAATCAATGATGCCTTTGAGCTTATGCATGAAGGTAAATCTATCCGGACGGTGATTCATTACTGATCCCATCAAGACTTTAACAAACGCAAATCGAAGGAAGTTAATAATGGCAATACCTGTAATTTCTGGCAATGACATCTTTTCTCACGTGTTCATAGGAGCATCTGATGTCGAAAAATCCGCCGCATTTTACGATGCGGTATTGGGATCGCTTGGTATCAATAACCTTGGTCCGTTTGGTAATGGTTGGGTACTTTATGGTCGCGAAAAGCCGGCATTCATCATTGCTCGCCCGGGCAACGGGGAGGCGCCTTCCGCTAACGGGGTGACTGTCGGATTCGCTGCTGCCACCCCGGAAGAGGTTGATGCTTTCCATGCTGCGGGCCTTGCCGCCGGTGGTGCTGATGAAGGTCAGCCAGGCCCGCGCGGCCACCTTCCAGGGGCCTATGCTGCCTACCTGCGAGATCCGGCAGGTAACAAAATTACAGCTTATACGTTCATCTGACGTCCGGATTTAAATATATTTCCCCTGATTTTCGGTCAGGGGAAATAAACATGAGATAATGGCTGATGGAACTCATCGAGCAGCATGCCAGCTTTGGCGGCTGGCAAAACGTATACCGACATTATTCACAATCTCTTAATTGTGAAATGAATTTCGGTGTGTATCTTCCTCCCAAAGCAGTAACAGAAAAACTGCCGGTGCTGTACTGGTTGTCTGGCCTGACCTGTACTGAGCAGAATTTTATTACTAAATCAGGTATGCAGCATTATGCCGCCCGGCATAACATCATCGTCGTTGTCCCGGATACTAGTCCCCGGGGTAATAATGTCCCGGATGCCGACGGCTACGATCTCGGCCAGGGGGCCAGTTTTTATCTGAACGCGACGGAACAGCCGTGGAATGTACATTACAGGATGTATGACTATCTTCTCGAAGAGCTGCCGAATGTCGTCATGAATCATTTTCCTGCAACGGCAAGAAAATCCATATCCGGACATTCTATGGGGGGGGTGGGCGCTCTGGTTCTGGCTCTGCGAAATCCTGGTGAATATGTGAGTGTATCTGCATTTTCCCCGATCGTATCACCTTCTCTGGTGCCATGGGGACAACAAGCATTTACCGCGTATCTGGGTGAAAACAGAAAAAAGTGGGAAGCCTACGATCCAGTCAGCCTGATTTTACAGGGTGAAACATTCCCAGAAATATTAATCGATCAGGGGTTGAGTGACGACTTTTATGAGACGCAGTTACGTACCGAAAACCTTGAGAGAGTATGCCGTGAGATGAACATCAAAGCGTCGATCCGATATCATACTGGTTACGATCACAGCTATTATTTCATTTCCAGCTTTATTGGCGAACACATTGCTTACCATGCAAACAAACTAAGGTTATTCGAGTAATTTAATTTTCTTCAACGGGGTTTGAAGCCCAATGGGGCGGATCTGTACGCGAAGGAAATTTGTCCACTAATTCAAAAAATTAGATACACCGAAAAAAAAGATCATTGCGTGTCTATTAAATCGGTTTGAGTATTTTATAGAGGTGTAGTGCCTCCAAATCGACTTTTTAGACACAGTCCCTCCACTAACGTACGTTTTCGTGGCGTTGGACTTCAAACCCCTAAATAAACCCAACCTCTCGTTGGTGGCGAATAGCCAAGATCACCACGGTGTCGCCTTCCAGGTAATAACGGGCCAGATAACCGCTGTCGCCAAAGGAGATAACCCACTCGCGAAATGTCTCCGGCAGCCCCTCAACAGGGCGGCCCATGGCGGGCTGCTGGCCGAGCTGGGCCAAGGCTGAACGGATGGTTTGGGCGGCTCGCTGTGCAACGACAGGGCTTTTGCTGTGCAAGAACTCTCTCAGGCGCTTGAGGTCGCGCAGGGCCGCCGGTGAAAGGGTTACTTGTGGCATGTAGGCGCGCCACCTTCGGTCTCAGTGCCCCAACCGGCCAGCCACTGGTCGGCTTCTTCGAGGGAGACGTGCAGGCCTGTCTCCTGAAACTCCTGCCAGGCATCGAGGGTATCGCGGCGAAACGCCTCTTTGCGCTCTTCGCGCTCAACGTACTGGGTGATGGCCTCGCGCATCATCCAGTGCGGCGAGCGGTCACGGGCTGCGGCCAGCAGCTTGATGCGGGTCTGGGTCTCGCTGTCGAGCTTGATGGACATGGGTTTGGTGGTCACAGGCATGGGGGACTCTCCCAATGGTATTACGTGGTATTACCATTGTAGCGTGGTTGTGTTGACCGGACCATGGGCAGGGTGGGGCCAGTGGCCCCACTTCGTTGTGGATGACCCTTTTCAGCCCATGATAGGGGTCGCCTTGGCTCATTTGGGCAGATCGTGGTGAGGATCTCAGGATCCAGCCATCAAACGCGCTGTGGCGCGTTTTTTTGTTGAGGCCATGCCAACGCCTTGAGAGAGGGTTTAAAAGGGCTGTAATCGTGGGCTATTGCGCTGCATTTTTGGCCTCGATCGCTCCCTGTGGCAGAATGGCGACTTTAAGTGGTCAGTGAGGGATGGAACAGGAACGATTCAAACGGACGATGAAGGCCCAATGGCATTGGGTGGATGGCTAACCCGTTTGGCCTGCCTACAACCCTGTTACGGGGGAAGACCTGTTGCGTGAGCCACAAGAAATGGGGCGGTATGAAGTCTATGTGGCCAAGCCGGGATTGTGTGTGAAGCCCAACAAGATCCCGTAAATGATCTTGATCGGATCCTCAGATCCAGCGTAACCTGCTCGTCAGAAACAAAAAACCCACCGTAAGGTGGGTTCTTTGCCCGGATATCTTCGGTTTGGCGACCTTAGAACCCGGTGGGTAACAGCTTCGAGCAGGAAGCGGATACCGTTAAGTACCCCCTCAGTTTAGCCGTGTGCGGCCCACTGTTCAAGTATCAAACCCCTGCTCGAACCCTGTTACCAAAGGCTTTCACCTTTGGCGCTTTGTCGTATTCGCTCGGATTGGACGCAAGTGATTGTTGCCGTAGCGGGTGTGAAGGTCGGGCAGAACGGGGAAATCTCACATACTGCCCAAGCGTGCAATCGCGCACCACAGCCTCCCAGGGCTCGCAACCCTGGGGCATCTGCAAGTAGAGCGTAACGGGGAACCAACCACGGCCAGCTCTTAAAAAACGGCGCGGCAGCCCGACCAACAGGCGGGGGCTAAAGCAGAGTGCAGCGGGACGGGGTGTGTTCTCTGGAGCGCGTGAGAGGGAGCTGCCGCAAGCAGTCTCGATAGTCCGGAGCAAGGCGAGCTTATCCTGTAAAAGACCCTAAAACGATGTGGGTCTGTAGGAGGGCTCTCCTATCTTGAAGCGCAGCGAAAGATAGGAGAGCCTGCTGACTGAGGAGGCTTGCCGACATCCTTTTCGCCCGTTTTTTTTGCTTCCCCAGGGCACGCATAATCCCCCTCTTGATCTCTCTTTTGCCTCCCATTCGTTACCTACATTCGAAGCCCTCCAATTACAGTCACTGTTACTTTAAATAGTCTCGCCAACAGGTGGTTACAACCTATTCCTGCTATGTCAAACTTGGCTCTAAGCCAGCATACACAGAGGGCCCTACGCCGCTTCGCGTCTTCGGTTCCTCTGTGAAGCTGGTTCAGGGGCGTGCCGCCCCCGAAACCCCCTGCCTCCACCGCCCCGAAAAACCCCGTTCCGGGCTTTCCCAGGTCGGCGGACAGGAGATGGATATGGTCACAGTTACCGGAATTGAGGTGATCGGATGAAGGACGAACGAGACGACCAGACCCTGGACTTGCTGCCGAGTAGCAAGCGTCGAGGTCGGCCACCGACCGGCAAGGCATTGAGCCCAGCCGCCAAGCAAGCGGCCTACCGGGCACGGCAACGGGAAAAAACGGTCACCGTTACCTTAAATCGTCCGGATTGTGGCGAGCTGGAGATCTTCCTGCTGAACCTACGGGATGGCCGCACCTCGACCCTAGACCCCGAGGTGGTGGCCAGGCTGCATGATGCTGTGCGGTCGGCATGGCTGGGGCAGCTTCATACCGGTAACGGTGACCAAAAATGACTCCGACCAAACGCGAACGGGTGATCAAGATCCGTGTCACCGCCGAGGAACTGGCCCGGCTCAAGGGCTTGAGTGGCGATGAACGGCTGGCTGAATGGATGCGGAGCCAGTGCCTTGGTAACGACAAAGCTGCCGGTCGGCGGCGAACGCCGGTACCCAAAGCCGATCCGGCTCTGCTGAGGCAGATAGCCGGGATCGGCAACAACCTCAACCAGGTAGCGCGGCGAGTGAATAGCGGGGAGTGGGGCGCGGTTGAGCGTGTCCAGGTGATCGCGGTGCTGATGGCGATGGAGCGTGCTTTGCAGGCCCTGTCTGCACCCTCAACGGAGGTAACGTGATGAACGAATGCGGCGTAGCCGAGTATGACTACACCCTGATCCGGTTGCCCGGCGAACAGGGGTGGAGCTTGCGGCTGTTGAAGAATGGCCAGGAAGTCAGCGGAGAGGTTTACCAGGAGCACGATGAGGCGCTCAGTGTGGCCACCGTCTGGCTGTGCAGTGAGTCATGATCGTCAAATTTCATGCCCGTGGCGTGGGGCGCGGTAGCGGCCCGATCGATTACCTGCTGGGGCCGCAGCGGGATCGGGAGGGGGCGACCCTTGACCGCGGCGATCCGGGTCTCATCGAGGCGTTGATCGACAGCAGCCCCTACGCCAAAAAGTACACCTCTGGCGTGCTGTCGTTCCAGGAAGCTGACTTGCCTCGGGAGGACAAGGACAAGCTGATGGACAGCTTCGAGCGTGCGTTGCTGCCGGGGCTGGATCGAGATCAGTACGCCTGTCTGTGGGTGGAGCACCGGGACAAAGAGCGGCTTGAACTCAACTTCGTGATCCCGAATATCGAGCTGATAAGTGGCAAGCGGCTGCAACCCTATTTCGACCGGGCCGACCGGCCCCGCATCGATGCGTGGAAGGTGGTGATCAACGCCCAGTTGGGCTTGCATGACCCGGATGATCCCTTGAACAAACGGGCCTTGATGACTCCCCGCAACCTGCCAAAGGCCAAGCAGGACGCGGCACAGGCGATCACCGACGGTCTGCTTTCGCTGGCGGCGGCCGGTGAGCTGGTCGATCGGGGAGACGTGGTGGCCACATTGAAGCAACACGGCTTTGAGGTGGTGCGGGAGACCCGCA
>NZ_CDBT01000030.1:85336-85696 GCF_000819765.1 Aeromonas bivalvium | reverse complement strand
CCCCGCCAGCGCCGCCGAGACCCGGCAGCTGCTCGACGATGGCGAGCTGGCCATGGCCATCAGCTTCAATCCCCAGGAGGCCATGGGGGCGGTGGCCAATGGCAGCCTGCCCGCCTCCGTCACCGCCATCGCCATGGAGAAGGGGGCGCTCACCAACAGCCACTTCCTCGCCATCCCCTTCAATGCCAATGCCCGGGCCGGGGCCCAGGTGGTGGTCAACTTCCTGCTGAGCCCGGCCGCCCAGGCCCGCAAGGCCGATCCCGCCTTCTGGGGCGATCCCAGCGTGCTCAGGCAGGAGAGCCTGCCGCAGGGCACGGCGCCTGCCCTGCGCTTCAAGGCTAGGCCTGAGCCCCATCCCAG
>NZ_CDBT01000030.1:84683-84979 GCF_000819765.1 Aeromonas bivalvium | reverse complement strand
CCGAGCGTTACGGCCACTAGATGCACCGGCTGATCCTGACAGTGACGGGGCTGCTGCTCTGGCTTCCCCTGCTCGCCGGCCTGCTGCTCCTGCTGGGCCAGGGGCTGACCCCGGCCCCCTGGCTTCGACTCCTTGTCCAGCCCGGGCTCTGGACCTCCATCGGCCTCAGTCTCTGGACCGCCCTCGCCTCCAGCCTGATCAGCCTGCTCCTGGTCGCCCTCCTGCTGGCCCACGGCGAGGGGCGCGGCCTTGCCCTGCTGCGCCGCCTGCTCTCGCCGCTGCTGGCCATGCCCCAC
>NZ_CDBT01000030.1:50754-84337 GCF_000819765.1 Aeromonas bivalvium | reverse complement strand
TCGCCATCGGCTTTGCCTTCCTCATCGCCCCCTCCGGCTGGTTGCTGCGGCTTATCTCCCCCGCCCTCACCGGTTTTGTGCTGCCGCCGGACTGGCAGACCCTGCACGATCCCTGGGGCCTGGGTCTCATCGCCCTGCTGGTGCTCAAAGAGACTCCCTTCTTGCTGCTGATGGCCCTCGGCGCCCTCGATCCTGCCCTGACCGCCCGCCAGCAATGGCTGGGGCAGAGCCTGGGGTTTCGGCCGCCCCAGATCTGGTGGCGCCTGATCCTGCCCAGCCTCTGGCCCAGCCTGCGCCTGCCCCTCTACGCGGTGGCGGCCTATGGCCTGGCGGTGGTGGATCTGGCCCTGCTGCTCGGCCCGACCCAGCCCGCCCCCCTGGCGGTGCGACTCTGGCGCTGGTATCAGGACCCGGATCTCCATTGGCGACCCCTGGCCAACCATGGCGCCCTGCTGCTGTTTGGCCTCAATCTGCTGCTGCTCGCCCTCCTGCGCGCCCTGGAGTGGGCGCATCTGCACTGGGGCAAGGGGCTCATGCTCGATGGCCGGCGCCAGACCAGTCCCTCCCGGCTGGCCCCCGCCCTGGCCCTGATCCTGACCACCCTGCTGCTGGCGACAAACCTGCTGGTGCTGGCGGCCCTGCTGCTCTGGTCCCTCACCCGGCGCTGGCCCTTTCCCGCCCCCTGGCCCAGCCAGTGGAGCGGCCACCACTGGCAGCAGGCCATGGCAGAGCTGGCCCAGCCCCTTGCCCACAGCGCCTGGCTCGCCCTGCTCAGCGCCCTGCTGGCCTTGGTGCTGGTGGTGCTCGCCCTGGAGGCTCAGCGGGGTCGCCGCCCCTGGCCACTCTGGCTCATCTGTCTGCCACTGCTGCTGCCCCAGGCCAGCCTGCTGTTCGGCGTCAGGCTCGGGGCGGACTGGCTCGGGCTGCCGGTGGGCATGGGGCTGGTGTTCTGGAGCCAGCTGCTGTTCGTCTACCCCTATGTCTACCTCTGCCTGTACGGGCCCTATCGCCAGTTCGACGATCGCCTGACCCAGGCGGCGGCCACCCTGGGCGCCCGTCCCTGGCAGGCCTGGTGGCGGGTCAAGGGACCCCTGCTGCTGCGCCCCCTCGCCTTCGCCTGCGCCGTGGGGGCCGCCGTCAGCCTGGCCCAATACCTGCCCACCCTGCTGTTTGGCGCCGGGCGCGTCATCACCCTCACCACGGAGGCGGTGGCCATCGGCTCCGGCCTCAACCGCCGTCTCGCCAGCCTCTACGGCCTGCTGCAACTGGCACTGCCGCTGCTGATCTACGCCCTGGCGCTCTGGCTGCCCCACAGGGCCGAACGCGCCTCCCATCAACTGGAGCCAACCCCATGACGGAGCCCCTGCACCTGGCCCCTCTCACCCTCAGCCTGCATGGCAGGCCCTTGCTGCAACTGCCCCCCTGCCACATCGCCCCCGGCGAGGTGCTGACCCTGATGGGGCCAAGCGGCTGCGGCAAGAGCTCGCTGCTGGCCGGAATAGCCGGGGTGCTGCCCAAAGGCGGCCCCCTCGCCCTGCACGGGGAGATCCGCCAGGGCGAGCGGCTGCTCTCGCCCCTGCCCGCCTACCAGAGACGCGTCGGCATCCTGTTTCAGGAGGATCTGCTGTTTGCCCATCTGACGGTGGCCGAGAACCTGATGTTTGGCATGCCCGCCCACATCAGGGGGAAGGAGCGCCGCGCCCGTGCCCTGGCGGCACTGGCCAGGGTCGAGCTGGCGGGCTTTGCCGAACGCCATCCCGCCGCCCTCTCCGGGGGGCAGAAGGCGAGGATCAGCCTGCTGCGGGCCCTGCTGGCCGAGCCCGCCGCCATCTTGCTCGACGAGCCCTTCGCCCGGCTGGACAAGCCGCTGCGGGCCGCCTTTCGCGCCCTGGTGTTCGGCGAGATAGCGGCCCGCGCCATCCCGGCCATCCTGGTCAGTCACGACGAAGAGGATGCCCCCGCCGCCATACTGGATCTTGGCGCCCTGGCGGCGGATGCGGGTAGGGGCAGTCCTTGCTGATCCGCCGCCCTATGATCCCTGTGTTCCCTGATCCTGAAAGGAGGATCCCTTGCTAGATCGCTACGCCATCGTGCTGATCCGTCGCCCCCTCAACGCCCTCGCCAGCCCCCTGGCCCGTCTGGGGGTCAGTGCCAACCAGATCAGCATCACCGGCTTTGTCATCGGCATGCTGAGCCTGCCCCTGCTCGCCCTTGGCCAATTCGAGGCGGCCCTGGTCTGCATCTTGCTCAATCGCATCATGGATGGTCTGGATGGCGCCATCGCCCGCCTCAAGGGCACCACGGATTGCGGCGGCTTTCTCGACATCACGCTGGACTTTATCTTCTATGCCGCCGTGGTACTGGGGTTCGCCCTGGCCGATCCCGCCAACCATGCCCTGGCCGCCGCCACCCTGCTGTTCGCCTTCATAGGCACGGGCTCGAGCTTCCTGGCCTTCGCCATCATGGCGGGCAAGCGGGGCATAGAGAACCCCGTCTATCACCACAAGTCCCTCTATTACCTGGGCGGCCTGACCGAAGGCAGCGAGACCATAGGGGTGTTCGTGCTGATGTGCCTGTGGCCCCACTGGTTTGCCCCCCTGGCCTACGGTTTTGCCGCCCTGTGCCTGATCACGGTACTGACCCGGCTCTGGAGCGGTTACCACACCCTCAAGTCCTGATCCGGGCCATGGTGGTGCTTGCGCATCGCCATGGATCCACTACCATGGCGGCATCCCGTTTTTGTGCCGTTGGAAGCCCTATGCATCGTTTCATCCCCCTTGTCCTTCTCCTCCCCCTGATCTCCGGGTGCAGCAGCGCCGCCAACACGCCGGCACAGGCGCCTGCCCCCAAGGCAACAAGCGGCGGCAGTTTCCTCATCACGCCCCCGCCCAAGCAGACGGCCGGGGTGCTGGCGGGGGATTTCGCCACCAATCCGGCAGTGGATCAGTTCATCGCCATGATGGTCAGCAAGCATGGTTTCGACCGTGCCGAGCTGCACCGGGTGCTCTCCCAGGCCTCTCGCGAGCAGTGGATCATCAACCTGATGGATCGTCAGGCCCCGGTCTCGACCGCGCCAAGCGGCCCGAACGGCGCCTGGAACCGTTACCGTGCCAAGTTCATCACCCCGGACAATGTGCAAAACGGTGTCAACTTCTGGCGCGAGTATGAGACCGAGCTCAATCGTGCCTCTGCCCAGTACGGTGTGCCCCCCGAGATCATCGTCGGCATCATAGGGGTGGAGACCCGCTGGGGCCGGGTGATGGGCAAGACCCCCATTCTGGATGCCCTGGCGACCCTGGCGTTCGACTACCCGCGCCGTGCCACCTTCTTTCGCGGCGAGCTGGAGCAGTTCCTGATCATGACCCGCAACGAGGGAATAGACCCGAGCGAGCCGACCGGCTCCTATGCTGGCGCCATGGGCTATGGCCAGTTCATGCCGTCCAGCTTCCACGGCTATGCGGTGGATTTTGATGGCAACGGCCACACCAACCTCTGGGATCCGGTGGATGCCATCGGCAGCGTGGCCAACTACTTCAAGGCCCATGGCTGGCGCAAGGGGGATCAGGTGGCGGTGCGGGCCCAGGGCCAGGCACCCGGCTTCGAGACCGGCTTTCAGACCAGCTACAGCCTGGATACCCTGCGCCGGGCCGGCCTCTCCCCCATCGCGCCCCTCGGCGCCCACAGCAAGGCCAGCCTGCTGCGCCTGGACGTGGGCAAGAGCTACCAGTACTGGTACGGTCTGCCGAACTTCTACACCATCACCCGCTACAACCACAGCACCCACTATGCCATGGCGGTGTGGCAGCTGGGGCTGGCGGTCAAGGCCGCCCGCGGCTACTGAGTGCTCCCTGCCAATGCAAAACGGGCCCGACGGGCCCGTTTTGCTATTCGTTTTCCAGCAGCCAGCGTTTGAGCAAGGCGGCCAGCTGCCCCTGCTCGGCCTGGGTCAGCGGGGCCAGCAGGCGCCGCTCGTTGGCCACGTGGCGCTCCACCGCATGGTCCACCAGCTCCCGCCCCGGCTCCGTCAGGCAGACCAGGAGGCTTCGCCTGTCATCGGGGGCCGCCTGCCGCACGATGAGGCCGCGCTGCTCCAGCTTGTCGAGCCGGGCCGTCATGGCCCCCGAACTCAGCATGGCGGATTGATAGAGGGCGGTCGGGGTCAGCGGCTCGCCGGCCCGGCGCAGGGTCGCCAGTATGTCGAAGTCGCTGCCAAGCAGGCCGCACGCCTTGAGCTCTTCGCTCACCTCGCGCCCGGCGATCACCGCCATGCGCGCCACCCGCCCCAGCACCCCCATGGGGGAGCAGTCGAGATCCGGTCGCTGCCGCGCCCACTGGGCCAGCAAGAGGTCTACATGATCACTGTCCATTACGGCTCCATTATCTTTACGAAAAGATACTTGATAATAAACCAACTCGCGGCTAAGTTATCTTTACTTGAAGATACTTTATTGCGAGACAACCATGCCACTGCTGATCGCCCTGCTCGCCCCCCTGCTCTGGGGCAGTACCTATGCCGTCGTCAGCCTCTATCTGACTGACTACTCCCCTTACTGGGTGGCCGTGTGGCGCGCCCTGCCAGCCGGGCTCCTGCTGCTGCTGTGCCATCCCCGCAGGCCACCGCTCACCTGGAACCGGCAATTCCTGCTGGCGTTTTGCAACATCACTGCCTTCTTCGCCCTGCTGTTCGTGGCGGCCTATCGTCTGCCGGGCGCCGTGGCGGGCACCCTGGGTGCCACCCTGCCCCTCGTCCTGATGGGGCTGGCCTGGGTGCAGGACGGCGTCAGGCCGACCCTCAAGTGGCTGCTGCTGGGGCTGATGGGACTCGCCGGTGTGCTCCTGCTGCTCAACCCCTCCGCCAACCTGGATCCCGTCGGCGTGGCGTGCGCCCTGCTGGCCACCCTGCTCATCGGCCAGTCCAGCCGCTGGATGCAGCGCTGGCCGGTGAGCGATCTGCTGGCGCTGACCGCCTGGCAGCTGCTGCTGGGGGGCCTGATGCTGATCCCGCTGGCCTGGTGGCTGGCAGGCCCCATGCCGCTGCCGCAGCCGGCGAGTGCCCCCGGGCTCATCTGGCTGGTACTGCTCAACACGGCCCTGGCCTACTGGGCCTGGTTGTGGGGGCTCAAGCGCCACGGTCCCGAGGTGATGGGCATGCTGGCCCTCACCAACCCCATGGTGGCGGTCTCCTTCGGTGTGCTGCTGGTGGGAGAGGCCCTGGACGCTCGCCAGTGGCTCGGCATCGCCGTGATCCTGCTCTCCCTGTTCCTGATGAAGCTGCCGACCCGGCCCCTCTTCAAGGACAGGCAGACAGCCAAGGCTTGCCCCGACCAGCCGGGAAATGGCTGATCGGGCACCAGATCCCCGTCAGGCACACAGCAAAAAGGAGCCAATATGGCTCCTTTTTCTGCGCTGCGGTGACGGGTATCAGGCTCAGACGCCAGCCTTGGCCAGGGCCGCGGAGACGATCTGCTGGGCCTCCTGCTGAATCAGATCCAGGTGCGCCTCGCCCTTGAAGCTCTCCATGTAGATCTTGTAGATGGATTCGGTACCCGAGGGGCGCGCCGCGAACCAGCCATTCTCGGTCACCACTTTCAGGCCGCCGATGGCGGCGTCGTTGCCGGGAGCCCTGGTCAGCTTGGCAAGGATGGGCTCGCCGGCGAGCGTTGAGGCTTCCACCAGGGCCGGATCCAGCTTGGAGAGCACCGCCTTCTGGGCGCTGTTGGCGGGAGCGTCGATGCGGCGGTAGCTGGAGCGACCGAACCTGGCTTCCAGGGCATCGTAGTGGGCCTGGGGATCCTTGCCGGTCACGGCCAGGATCTCGGCAGCCAGCAGCGCCAGGATGAAGCCATCCTTGTCGGTGGTCCAGACGGTGCCGTCCTTGCGCAGGAAGGAGGCGCCCGCGCTCTCCTCGCCGCCGAAGCCGAACTCGCCACTGAAAAGACCATCCACGAACCACTTGAAGCCGACCGGCACCTCTTTCAGGGTGCGGCCGATCTCGCCGGCAACCCGGTCAATCATCGAGGAGGAGACCAGCGTCTTGCCGACGGCGGCCGTCTTGGGCCAGCCGGTTCTGTGGGTGAACAGATACTGGATGGCCACCGCCAGATAGTGGTTCGGGTTCATCAGACCCGCCTTGGTGACGATGCCGTGACGGTCGTAGTCAGGGTCGTTGCCAAGGGCGATGTCGAACTTGTCTTTCAGGGCAATCAGGCCCGCCATGGCGAAGGGGCTGGAGCAATCCATCCGGATCTTGCCGTCTTTATCCAGGGTCATGAAGGAGAAGGTCGGGTCGACCTTGTAGTTGACCACCTCGATGTCCAGACCATATGTCTTGGCGATCACGTCCCAATAGGCGACGCCTGAGCCGCCCAGGGGATCGACACCAATCTTGATGCCGGCGCGCTTGATAGCCGCCAGGTCCAGCACGTTCTCGAGATCGTCCACATAGGGGGTGACATAGTCGTGCTCGACCACGAACTCACTGGCCAGGGCCTCGGCGAACGGCATGCGCTTCACACCGGCCAGACCCGCTTCCAGAATGGCGTTGGCGCGGTCTTCCACCCACTTGGTGATCTCCCCTTCGGCAGGACCGCCGTGGGGGGGGTTGTATTTGAAGCCACCGTCTTCCGGCGGGTTGTGGGACGGGGTGATCACCACGCCGTCCGCCAGGGCCGCCGGCTTGCCTGCGTTGTGACGCAGGATGGCGTGGGAGATGACCGGGGTCGGCGTGAAGCCCAGACCCGCCTGGATGCGGGTCTCGACGCCATTGGCCGCCAGCACTTCCACCGCGCTGGCAAAGGCGGATTCGGACAGGGCGTGCGTGTCCATACCCACAAACAGCGGGCCCGTGATGCCGGCCTGCTGGCGATACTCCACCAGCGCCTGGGTCACCGCCAGGATGTGGGATTCGGTGAAGGCGTTGTGCAGGGCGCTGCCCCGGTGGCCGGAGGTGCCAAAGGCTACCCGCTGCTCGGGGCGGCTCATGTCCGGCTTGTTGAGGTAGTAGGCGCTGACCAGACGGGGAATGTTGGTCAGGTCACTTAAACGAGCCGGCTGACCGGCGTGAGCATGCTGTGCCATGGCGTATTCCTTGCTTGCTAACTGCTTGACGAAACAGGCCCGGGTGAGGGCCCCGCGCATTCAAAGATCAGAATCCATTGAGCCCATGGCTCCTCATCACACCAGGGCGCAGGCCTCTGCGATCAGGGCCTCGTCATAGCCCATGCTGGCCATCAGCTGGGCCACCATGTTCTGCTTGCGGCTGGTATTGGTATTGGTGATGACCCAGAAGGGGGTCTCGGGCACCGGCTTGGGTTTGGTGGTGCTGCCGCTGGCGCGCAGGGCTTCCGGATCCTGGGAGAAATAGACGCGCTTGCGCCCCTTTATCTCGGTAGCCTGGGTGAAGCCCGCCGGATCGTCCCGGTAGAGAGTGCTGAGCAGCAGCATGAAACGATTGATGGACTTCTCCTCCTGCTGCAGTGCACCCGAGGCCAGCAGGCGCGTCAGCGCCTCGCTCCCGGCGGCCACGGGTTGCGGCTCGGCTGGGGTAACATCGGCCAGGGCGGATGCTGGCGGTATCGCCTTGATGCGGGCGGGCTGCTCCAGCAGGCGGCGCAATATGTCGGAGGCGCTCTCACCTATGTGGCGGGTCTGGCTGGCGATATAGAAGTAGAGATCGTCATCAAGTTCGATGGTTTTCATAGGGTTGGCGCTGGACTCACGGAAAGTGGGATGGGGCGATTATACATAGCCAGACCCGACGGCCCAAGCGGCCCGTCAGATGTGCATGAAACTCCACGAGAATACGGCATAATGGCGGGCCAAGTGTGTGATCCCCCGCACTGAGTAGCCTATTCGGGGCCATTTTTTTGGAAAAAAACCACAAAAAAATCCCCACCAAGGAATGAAATCCTTTTCTTTCAGTGCATTAAAAAAACAGGCGAAACAGCCCACGACCGACAAGGTGTCATTTTGCAACAACACTCATTATTGAACTTCAAGGAGCAGGGCCAGGGCCCGGCCGTGGTGCTGATCCATGGCCTGTTCGGCAGCCTGGACAACCTGGGCCTGCTGGCCCGCCCCCTCGGCGAGCAATACAGGGTCATCAGTCTGGATCTGCGCAACCACGGCGCCTCCTTTCACTCAGACGAGATGAGCTACCCACAGCAGGCGGCGGACGTGCTCGCCCTGCTGGATCATCTGGCGCTGGACAAGGCGGCCCTGATCGGCCACTCCATGGGGGGCAAGGTGGCCATGCAGGTCGCCAAGCAGGCTCCCCACAGGGTCAGCCAGCTGGTGGTGGCCGACATGGCCCCGGTGGCCTATCCCCATGCCCGCCACCAGAACGTGTTCGCCGGCCTGAACGCCACGCTCACGCGCCCTCCCCAAAGCCGCAGCGAGGCGGAAGCCATCCTGGCCGAACATATCGAGATCGCCGGCGTGCGCCAGTTCCTGCTCAAGTCTTTTGCCAAAACCGAGACGGGCTGGGGCTGGCGCTTCAACGTGCCGGCCCTTGAGCGCAACTACGCCAACATCATGGGCTGGCCCGATGCCGACGCCCGTTTCGAAGGGCCGACCCTGTTCATCAAGGGCGGCGAGTCGGACTATATGCTGCCCGCCTATACCGAGACAGTGATGGCGCAATTCCCCGCCGCAAAGGCCCGGGTCATCGCCGGAACCGGCCACTGGCTCCACGCCGAGAAGCCGGTTTTGTTCAACAAACTGGTTGTGGATTTCCTGTCTACAGGCGGTTAACAGTTTCAAATCCTTTGTGATATAGTGCCGCCCGTCATAAGGAGTGTGCGCAATCCATGCTGAGCCAACATATTGAACTGATCGAGAGTCTGGGCCTGAAACTGTTTTTCGTGGCCGTTTTTCTGTTGATTGGTCTGGCTATCCAGGACGTACTCAAACGCGGCAATGTGCCCCGTTTCGGTCGCTTCATCGTCTGGCTGGTACTGTTTTTAGGTTGCGCGGGTTTTGTCGCCAAGGGGCTGATCGAACTGAGCTGGGAAGGCTCGGGTCTCGGCTAACTGCTCATAGATGAAGTATGGCCAAACAGCAAACTGATCGAACAACACTGGATCTGTTCGCAAATGAGAAGCGCCCCGGCAGGCCAAAGACCAACCCACTCCCCCGCGAGACCCAGCTCAAGATCAACAAGCGCAATCAGCTCAAGCGCGATCGGGAGAATGGACTGAAGCGGGTAGAGTTAAAGGTGGAGGCCGAGTTGCTGGAGCGCCTGAACCAACTTGCGCTGCAACAGAACGTCAGCCGCGCCGAGCTGATCCAATCTATCCTGAAGCAACAGATCGACTCTGCCCTCGTGGCGGGTCAGCTGATCTGACCGTTAAGCATCAACACCAAATACGGGTAACTAAACACTATGGCAAGTGTAGGTCTGTTTTTCGGCAGCGATACCGGTAATACCGAAGCTGTCGCCAAGATGATCCAGAAAGAGCTGGGCAAACAACTGATTGAAGTCCGTGACATCGCCAAGAGCAGCAAGGCCGACATCGACAGCTTCAGTCTGCTGATGTTCGGCATCCCGACTTGGTACTACGGCGAAGCCCAAGCCGATTGGGACGACTTCTTCCCGGAACTCGAAGAGATCGACTTCACCGACAAGCTGGTCGCCATCTTCGGTTGCGGCGATCAGGAAGACTATTCCGAGTACTTCCTCGACGCCATGGGCACCCTGCGTGACATCGTCGAGGCCAAGGGCGCCATCATCATAGGCCACTGGCCAACCGCAGGTTACGACTTCGAGGCCTCCAAGGCCCTGGTCGATGACAAGCACTTCGTCGGTCTGGGGATCGATGAGGATCGCCAGCCCGAGCTGACCGCCGAGCGCGTCAAGGGCTGGTGCAAGCAGATCCATGAAGAGATGTGCCTCGCCGAACTGGAGTGAGACATGTCTGTTGAAAAACGGCCCGATCGGGCCGTTTTTTTATGGCATTTTTCTGTCGGCAGACGCCGTCATGCCCCCTGACGCCCCTGTGTTCCCGTTTCCCTGTGCTCCTTGCGCTGGCGCACATAGAGGGTGCGCCTGATCTCGGCGACCAGCTCGCCCTTCTGATCCAGGACCAGCACATCGAACTCGGGAAAATGCTTGTCCCCCTGGCGCGTCGCCGCCGCTATCTCGGTCAGCTTGGCCTCGGTCAGATTGAACTCGGCGATGAGCTTGCCCTTGCCCGGCTTGATGTAGTTGATGCTGCCCGCCTTGTCCCAGACGTAGTAGTGGTTCTTGAAATACCCCATCAGCATCAGCGGGTAGATGGGATCCGTCATGGCGAACATGCTGCCGCCAAACTGGGTCCGGTTGGCATTCTTGTTCCACCAGCGGGACTTCAAGGTCACCCGGCAGAACCGGAAGTCATCGCTCAGGGTTTCTATCTTGATGCCGGCACCCCAGAAAGGAGGCCAGGCGTTGAGGGCGCGGCGCACCCAGGCCGCATTGTCAAAAAGCCAATCCATGGATCTCATCCGACCAGATAAACAGGTGTTACATCTTAACAACAATTCGAAGGCAGGCAAGGGGAGCAAAATAATCCAATCCCAGTCTTTCGACGGAAAATAGATGCTAAAGCCTTTGAATTACTGGGTTTATTTTATGTGACCGTACGACCTATAATGACATTGGATCTGAGTTCAAGGTTGCCATTCCCGCGCCAGTCACTCAGAATAACCCCACCTTCGAGAATGCGAATAAGTTGAATATGCCAGACAATAATCAAGCGTTAAAAAAGGCCGGGCTCAAAATCACCCTGCCGCGCGTCAAGATCCTCGAGATCCTGCAGCAGCCGGAATGCCAGCACACCAGTGCCGAAGACCTCTACAAACGACTGATCGATCATGGTGAAGAGATTGGTCTGGCGACCGTGTACCGCGTTCTCAACCAGTTTGATGATGCTGGCATCGTCACCCGTCACCACTTCGAGGGCGGCAAGTCCGTGTTCGAGCTGTCGACCCAGGAGCACCACGACCACCTGGTCTGCCTCGACTGTGGCAAGGTGATCGAGTTCTCCGATGAAGTGATCGAACAGCGCCAGCGCGACATCGCCAAGGCGCACAACATCCGCCTGACCAACCACAGCCTCTATCTCTATGGCCACTGTGCCAACGGGGACTGCAAGCACGACGAATAACGCCGCCGGCCGCGAGCAGCCATGAAAAAGCCAGCATGACGCTGGCTTTTTTTGTGTCCGCAATCCGGACCAGAGTGGCAGGGTCTCCCCTGCCCTCTGCCGCCAAAGGCGACTTATCAGGCCTCGGCCTTGCCCCAGACGTCGCGCAGGGCGACGGTGCGGTTGAACACCAGGTGCTCAGGGCTGGAGAGCTTGCTGTCGGCACAAAAATAGCCTTCGCGCTCGAACTGGTAGGCAAACTCCGGCTTGGCGTCCTTGAGGGAAGCCTCCACCCGCGCCCCTTCGATGACAACCAGAGACTCTGGATTGAGGGCCCCTTCGAAGTCGTCCTCGGCACCCGGGTTCGGTACCTTGAACAGACGGTCATAGAGACGCACTTCGGCCGGCAGGGAGTGGGTGGCGCTGACCCAGTGGATCACCCCCTTCACCTTGCGACCGTCGGCCGGATCCTTGCCCAGGGTCTCGGGATCGTAGGAGCAGTAGATGCAGGTGACCTTGCCGTCCGCATCCTTCTCGACCCGCTCGGCCTTGATGACGTAGGCGTTGCGCAGGCGCACTTCCTTGCCCAGTACCAGACGCTTGAACTGCTTGTTGGCTTCCTCTTTGAAGTCCGCCTCGTCGATGAAGATTTCGCGGGTGAAATTCAACTCGCGGGTGCCCATCTCGGCATTGTTCGGGTGCGCCGGTGCGGTCAGCACCTCGTCGGCCGCCAGATTTTCGATGACCACCTTCACCGGATGCAGCACCGCCATGGCGCGGGGAGCGTGCTCGTTGAGGTCATCGCGAATGCAGGCTTCCAGCATGCTCATCTCGACGATGTTGTCCTGCTTGGTCACACCGATGCGCTTGCAGAACTCGCGGATGGACGCCGGGGTATAGCCACGGCGGCGCAGCCCGGAGACGGTCAGCATGCGCGGATCATCCCAGCCATTGACGTGCCCCTCGGTCACCAGCAGGTTCAGCTTGCGCTTGGACATGACGGTGTATTCGAGGTTCAGGCGGGAGAACTCGTACTGACGGGGGTGGCAGTCGATGCTGATGTTGTCCAGCACCCAGTCATACAGACGGCGGTTGTCCTGGAATTCCAGGGTGCACAGGGAGTGGGTGATCCCCTCCAGGGCGTCCGAGATGCAGTGGGTAAAGTCATACATGGGGTAGATGCACCACTGGTCACCTGTCTGGTGATGGTGGGCAAACTTGATGCGATAGATGACGGGGTCGCGCATCACCATGAAGGGGGATGCCATGTCGATCTTGGCACGCAGGCAGGCGCTGCCCTCGGCAAATTCGCCGTTCTTCATCTTGGCGAACAGGGCCAGGTTCTCTTCCACGCTGCGATCGCGGAACGGGCTGTTCTTGCCCGGCGCGGTCAGGGTGCCGCGGTACTCGCGCATCTGCTCGGCAGAGAGCTCGTCCACATAGGCCAGCCCCTTCTCGATGAGCTCGACGGCATAGCCGTGCAGCTTGTCGAAATAGTCGGAGGAGTAGCGGATCTCGCCGCTCCACTGGAAGCCCAGCCACTGCACGTCCCGCTTGATGGACTCGACATACTCTATGTCTTCCTTGACCGGGTTGGTGTCATCGAAACGCAGGTTGCACTGGCCCTGGTAGTCACGGGCGATGCCGAAGTTCAGGCAGATGGACTTGGCATGGCCGATATGGAGATAACCGTTCGGCTCGGGAGGAAAACGGGTCTGCACGCTCTTGTGCTTACCGCTGGCCAGATCCTCATCGATGATCTGACGAATAAAGTTGCTCGGGCTGTTCGCCTCAGTCATGGCTCACCTCAAAATGCGCGTCACTGGCGAGGGGCGAGCCACTGGCTTCGATCCCCCGCCGTCAAGCCGGGTATGATCCCCTATTCGGGCGCGCGCCTCAACCGGAATTTTGTCCCTTTCGGCCCAGGTGGCGGCCATGATGGACAAAGCGGCGTCAGGGAGAGTGGGCACCCGGCCCCGCTCCCCTGTCGCGGGGACCGTCTCGGCCGCCAGGGGGACAAGGTTGCGCCCCCGTGCTGCCCTGCAGACAAAAAAAGACCCCGCACCAGGCGGGGTTGAAGGTGATGAAAACATCAAAACAGACTCACACACAACAAAGGTTCACACGCAGAGTCAACCTTTCCCAAGGCTGGCGACGCCGGCCTTGGGAAAGGCGGGTCTTGCGACCCACCTTGCGTTATCAATCGCGAGCCATCAGTTCAGCTCGGTGACGCGGCTGGTGCGCTTGCCATCGAAGCTGGTGGTACGCAGCCAGACCTTGCCGTTGACGGTCGGCTTGGCCGCCGCGTCATAGGCGGTCCAGGTGGTGCCGTCCAGGCTGTACTGGATGGGCAGACCCGGCAAGTCCACGTTCGCTTCCAGCTTGCCGTTCACCACCTTGGCGCCCGGCACCGAGAGACGGTACTCGACACCGGCCTGATCCAGCTTGGGCAACTGGCGCTGGGCCAGGGCGTTGGCAAACTGGTTCCACTCCTGGTTCAGGGTGGCCTTGTTGACGTGCTTGGTGGTGCCTGAGAACTCGCGGCCCTTCACGTAGTCGAGCTCGAAGCCGCCCTTGTGCCAGGCGCGCTCGGCCACGGAGAAGATGCGCGGATAGACCATGTACTCGTACTGGGCATCGGTGCGCACGGTTTCGCTCCACAACTGGCCTGAGATCCCCTTGAACTTGACCGGCTCCTGGTCGCCCTTGGCCACGAAGGCATTGCCGTCACGGTCCACCGAAGTCTCGGCGTTCTGGGGCAGGTTCTCCGGGGCGAAGGCGAACACCTTGCGGGTGTCGTTGAAGCGGGTCGCCCAGTAGTAGCCACGCTCGGCCGGATGCACCTCGTTCGGGAAGTCGAAGTAGAGGTAATCGGGGTTGGAGAGTACGACCTCATAGCCCTTGTGCGCCCACTTCATCGCCTCGTTGAAGCCACCCCAGTAGAGGGTCTCCCAGAAGTTGACCCGGGTGTTGTCGGTGGCGAAGTCCTTGGCGCCGCTGGCGTATTTCAGGCCATCTTCCCAGGCTTGCAGGGTGGAGAAGCCGTGGCCCTTGACCATCTCGCTCACTTCCTTGGCAAAGTACACCGGCAGCTCGCCCACTTCCTTGATCTTGCCCTCGTCGATCATCTTCTGGCACAGGGGGGACTTGCCGAACGGCTTGTCCTGCTTGCTGGAGTCGACGTTGCCCTTCCAGGCCACCAGATCGGCGGCCGGGGTGACGGCCGGATCCTGATAGCCGCCGCCCTGCATGATGTTCTTCGCCTCGTCACCACCGTAGTGCCAGGCGGTCAGGGGCTGACCGGCGGCCTGGTGCATCTGGGCCACTTCGTCCATGACCTTTGCCACGAAGGTGGCGGCGCCCGGCTGGCAGGGGTTGATGAAGGACATCTTGTCGTAGAACTGCACCGAGGTGACGTTGGAGGTGTCATCCGGGTCGGTCAGACGGAACTGGTTGGCTTCCGCTTCTTTGCCTTCCGCCATCAGACGCTGGTAGCGCGCCTCCATGGAGACCACGGCGGCACGGGCGTGGGCCGGCATGTTGATCTCGGGGATCACAGTCACGCCGCGAGCCTTGGCATAGCGCACCAGATCGATGTAGTCCGCCTTGCTGTAGAATCCGGAGCCCTGGTTGTCGCTGCTGGGGCCTGAGCCCAGTTGCGGCATCAGGCACTGGGTCTCGGACTCGTCATGGCAACGCTGGCTGCCCACCTCGGTCAGCTCCGGCAGACCCGGGATCGCCAGGCGCCAGCCCTCATCGTTGGTCAATCCCAGGTGCAGCACGTTGAGCTTGGTGGCGGACATCTGGTCAACCAGCTTCTTCAGGGTCTCGGGGCTGCGGAAGTGACGGGCCACGTCGGTCTGCATGCCGCGGTATTCGAAGCGCGGCGCATCCTCGACGCTCATCTTGCTCACCCGCTTGTCATCCACCCCCAGGAGGGAGATCAGGGACTGGGCACCCCAGAAGGCGCCAGCGATGTCGCTACCCTGAATGACAGCGCCTTTCGCCCCTATGGTCATGTCGTAGCCTTCGGCCTGCTTGACCTTGCTGCCGAGCTTGATGGTGACCGGGTAGCCGGTGTCGGAGAGGGTAACACCCAGCCTGGTCAGTTGCGCCTTGATGGCATCGGCACGGTCGGTCGGCAGGTCGAGGGCATCGAGCTTGATGGTGGAGAGATCCACCTGGGGACCCGCCTTGACCACCTGCTTGAGTGGGGTCGGCAGGATCTTGCTGTCCACCTTGGCCGCCGGCAGCAAGGTGCTGGTCTGGTTGGCGGCGAAGCGGGTTTCGCTGTTCATCAGGACGTTGTTGTCGTCCTTGGTGCGCTTCCAGCCGTCGGCCGGCATCGGCTTCTCGTAGCTGCTGGCATCGTCGATGTTGCTCATGCTGGCGATCACCTTGGGCTCGGCACCCTCGGCGGAGACATACCAGTTCGGCATGATGTCGGATTCGAACAGTACCCAATACTCCACCACCAGGGGCACCTCGACCGTGGCATCCTTGGCAAAGCCCTGGAACTTGTCGGTCGGGGTCAGGCGATAGAGGTCACCGGTCAGGTGGGTGATGGCGAACTGATCGTTGTCCACCCGCTGGATACGGCGAATGGAGGAGACATAGATGCTCCAGTCCTTGGACGTCACGTCGGCACCGGTATTGGTCAGGTGCAGCTTGGCAACGCCGCAGCTCGCCCACTCGGAGCCCAGCGCCTGACAGTCGAGGCCGGCGCCGGCACCGTCGTTGGTGACGACTTCGTACTTGACGACGAGGTTGCTGGCAAGGGAATCGACCACGGCTTGTTTGGCGGCATCGGCGGCCAGTGCAGGACCTGCAAAAACGGTAGACATGGCAATGGCTAACAGAGAATGCTTCAAGTTCATAACTGCTGCTCTCGTTTGAAGTAAAGGTTGGATTTTCTTGGCTTTTTTTATATGGGGCCCCAAGGCGGGGCCCTCAGTTATGTCAACAATGGACTTAGGCTTGAACGGACGGGCAGGGACAGACGCCCGTCCGGGTAACACTTAACGCAGGGCTTTCATCTCACCGGCAATGATCTCGGCCAGGGGGCCAAGGATGACTTGCAGGTTCTGCTCACCCAGCTTGACCACACCGGCGGCGCCCAGGGCCTTGAGCTGACGCTCGTCGACGATGCTGCGGTCTTTCAGGGTCAGACGCAGGCGGGTGATGCAGGCATCGATGGTGACCAGGTTGTCATGACCACCCAGCACTTCCAGGTATTGCTTGGCCAGCTCGGTGCGGTCGGTGGTTTGAGCCTGTACCGGTACAGCCTCGTCATCTTCACGACCCGGGGTTTTCAGACCCAGTTTGGCAATGACGGCGCGGAAGACCACGTAGTAGAGGCCGAAGAACACCAGACCCTGCGGGATCAGCATGTACCAGTTAGTCGCCAGCGGGTTGCGGCTGGAGAGCACCATATCCACCAGGCCGGCACTGAAGCCGAAACCAGCCATCCAGTGCATGCTGGCGGCGATGAACACGGAGATACCGGTCAGGAACGCGTGGATGACGTACAGTACCGGCGCCACGAACATGAAGGAGAACTCGAGCGGCTCGGTCACCCCGGTAAAGAAGGAGGCAAAGGCGGCGGCGATCATGATGGACGCAACCTTGTCCTTGTTCTCTTTCTTGGCAGAGTGGTAGATGGCCAGTGCGGCACCCGGCAGACCGAACATCATGATCGGGAAGAAGCCGGCCTGATACATGCCAGTCACACCCACGACAGCCTTGCCGGCGTCGATGGAGGACTGGCCACCCAGGAAGTTCGGGATGTCGTTGATGCCGGCCACGTCGAACCAGAACACGGAGTTCAGGGCGTGGTGCAGACCAATCGGGATCAGCAGACGGTTGAAGAAAGCGTAGATGCCGGCGCCGGTGGAACCCAGGTTGACGATGGATTCACCAAAGCTCACCAGACCACCGTAAATGACCGGCCAGACGGCCATCAGGACGAAGGCGACCACGATCATCACCACGGAGGTCACGATCGGCACCAGACGACGGCCGGAGAAGAAGGCCAGCGCCTTGTGCAGTTCCACACTGCTGAAGCGGTTATAGAGCTCGGCCGCGATCACACCGGTCAAGATACCGATGAACTGGTTCTCAATCTTGCCAAACGCAGCAGGCACCTGGTCCAGCGGGATCTGCTGGATTTGGGATACCGCGCCCGGGCTCAGCAAGGTGGTCACCACCAGATAACCGACCAGACCGGCCAGCGCGGCAGAACCGTCTTTGTCTTTGGACATGCCATAGGCAACACCCACGGCAAACAGGATGGCCATCTTGTCGATGATGGCGGAACCCGCCTTGATCAGGAAGGCGGCCAGCGCGCTGTCACCACCCCAACCATTCGGGTCAATCCAGTAGCCAACCCCCATCAGGATCGCGGCGGCAGGCAATACCGCTACCGGCACCATCAAGGCCCGGCCGATCTTTTGCAAATAACCGAGAATGTTCACGGCTCCTCTCCTTAGTTAATGTTTTGCTAGAAATTAAGTGCTTATTACGTTTGACGCATAAGCCATCAAGGCTTGATTGGCAGTCTAGGTCTTTTATTTCGCTGCGCAAATTAATAAAGCCACAATCGTGATCATTGTCACCCAAATGAGATAAAGGCAGTCGATACATGTGGCTTAGTTCGCAATCTTTATTTACGCTATAAAACAACTAGGAACCCGCTACCGCGCCCATGCCGGTAACAACCGAATATAGAGGTACTCGAAATGCGCCTGATCCCCCTCAAGTCTGCCAACCAGGTCGGTCTGTGGTCTGCCCGTTACATCGTCGACCGCATCAACGCCTTCCAGCCGACTGCCGAGCGCCCCTTCGTGTTGGGCCTGCCCACCGGCGGCACCCCGCTCAACACCTACAAGCGCCTGATTGAGCTGCATAAGGCCGGTGAAGTGAGCTTCGAGCACGTGGTGACCTTCAACATGGACGAGTACGTCGGCCTGGCCGAGAACCATCCTGAGTCCTACCACAGCTTCATGTACAACAACTTCTTCAATCACGTCGACATTCGCCCGGAAAACATCAACATCCTCAACGGCAACGCCGAGGACCTGGTGGCAGAGTGCAAGCGTTATGAGGACAAGATCAAGTCCTACGGCAAGATCCACCTGTTCATGGGCGGGGTCGGCAACGACGGCCACATCGCCTTCAACGAGCCGGCCTCTTCCCTGGCCTCCCGCACCCGGGTCAAGACCCTGACCGAGGACACCCGCATCGCCAACTCCCGCTTCTTCGGCGGCGATATGGAACAGGTGCCCAAGCTGGCGCTGACCGTGGGCGTCGGCACCCTGATGGATGCCGAGGAGATACTGATCCTGGTCACGGGTCACGGCAAGGCGCTGGCCCTGCAGGCGGCGGTGGAAGGCTGCGTCAACCACATGTGGACCATCTCCACCCTGCAGCTGCATCCGAAGGGACTCATGGTATGTGACGAACCCTCCACCATGGAGCTGAAGGTCAAGACGGTGCGCTACTTCCAGCAGCTGGAAGCCGACAACATCGGCCGTCTGTAAGGAGGCAACATGTACGCATTGACCAACTGCACCCTCTACACCGGCAGCGATGTGCTGACCGGGCACGGGGTGCTCATCGATGGCGACCGGATCGTCGCCATCAAACCCCTGGCGGACTTGCCCCGGGACGTGGCTCGCCACGACCTGAACGGTGCCAACCTGAGTGCCGGTTTCATCGACCTGCAGCTCAACGGCTGTGGCGGCGTCATGTTCAACTCGGCGATCACGGTCGAAACCCTGGCCACCATGCAGGCGGCCAACCTCAAATCCGGTACCACCAGCTTCCTGCCGACCCTGATCACCAGCCCGGATGCAGACATGAAGCAGGCGGTCGCCGTGACCCGCAGCTACATGCAGGCCCGCGCCAACGAGGTGCTGGGGGTGCATCTGGAAGGGCCCTACACCAACCTCAAGCGCAAGGGCATACACCCGGCGGATCAGATCCGCCAGCCCGCCGACGAGATGATCGACTTCTTCTGCGCCAACGGTGACGCCATCGCCAAGATCACCCTGGCCCCCGAGCGCAACAACCCGGAGCACATCCGTCGCCTGGTGGAGGCCGGCATCCTGGTCTCAGCGGGTCACACCGCCGCCAGCTACGAGCAGGCCATGGCCGGGTTTGACAGCGGCATGCGCTTTGCCACCCACCTCTACAACGCCATGACGCCGACCGTCAATGGCCGCGAGCCGGGCGTGGTCGGTGCCATCTACGACAGGGATGACGTCTATACCGGGGTCATCGTCGATGGTCATCATGTGCATTGGGCCAATGTGCGCCTCGCCCACAAGGTGCTGGGGGAGCGACTGGTGCTGGTGACCGATGCCACCGCCCCTGCCGGTGCACCGGAAGGCTTTGAGAAATTTGATTTTTGTGGCGCCACCGTCTATTTCCGTGATGGTCAGTGCGTCGATGAGAATGGTACACTCGGCGGTTCTGCCCTCACCATGATCGAAGGGGTGGAGAATCTGGTCAAACAGGTGGGGCTGCCCCTCGCCGAAGCGCTGAGAATGGCCACCCTATACCCTGCACGCGCCATTGGATGGGACTCACGTCTCGGTAGTATCCAGGTCGGCAAGATAGCCAACCTCACCGTCTTTGATCAGGACTTCAGGGTCCTCGGGACCGTGGTTAACGGACACTACACACAACAGTGACATCATGACTGGCGGACAAATAGCAAACGTAGATCTCATCAAGCAGGTAAACAGCGCGGCCGTGTATCGGCTCATCGACCTGCAAGGCCCCATCTCCCGGGTCAAGATTGCCGAATTGAGTCACCTGGCCCCGGCCAGCGTGACCAAGATCACCCGGCAACTGATCGAGCATGGCCTGATCAAGGAGACCTCGCCCCAGGCCTCGACCGGCGGACGGCGCGCCATCTCCCTGACCACCATCAAGAGTCGGTTCCAGTTTGTGTCCGCCAAGTTGGGTCGGGGTTACCTGCACCTCTCCTTGTACGATCTCGACGGCAAGGAGCTCGATCAGCTCATCACGGAGGTGACCGAGATCGACCAGCAACCCGTGGTCGACATGCTGCTGCGGGAGATTGGCGCCTTCATCGATGCCCATCAGGAGCGCAATCGCAACCTCATCAGCATCGCGCTCACCATGCCGGGCCTGGTCAACCCGGAATCGGGCATGGTCATCTACACCCCCAAGTACCAGATCCGCAACCTGGCCCTGGCCAAGCTGCTGGAAAACCACTTCAACCTGCCCTGCTATGTCGGCAACGACACCCGCTCCCTGGCCCTGGCCGAGCACTTCTTCGGCGAATCCCGCGACTGCATGGACTCCATTCTGGTGAGCGTTCACCAGGGGGCGGGTTCTGGCATCATCACCAAGGGCAAGGTGTTTCTCGGCCAGAACCGCAACGTCGGCGAGATAGGCCACATCCAGGTGGAGCCGCTCGGCAAGCGCTGCCACTGCGGCAACTTCGGCTGCCTGGAGACCATCGCCTCCAACGAGGCCATCGTCGACAAGGTGAAGGAGCTCATCAGCCGCGGCCACCAGAGCAGCCTGCAGGACAAGTACATCAGCATCCAGGAGGTCTGCAAGGCCGCCCTGGCCGGGGATGAGCTCGCCCGCAGCGTGATCGAGAACGTGGGGGAACATCTGGGACGGGCGGTGGCCATCACGGTCAACCTGTTCAACCCCCAGAAGGTGCTGATCGCAGGCGAAATCACCGAGGCCGAGGAGATCCTGTTCCCCGCCATCCGCCGCTGCGTCGAGCATCAGTCCCTGCCAAGCTTCCACCGTGGCCTGCCCATCGTGAAAGCCCGCTTCCAGAACCAGCCCACCATAGGCGGCTTCGCCCTGGTGAAGCGGGCCTTGCTGGAAGGGGACCTTCTGCAGATCATCATGGAGCAGAAGTAAGGCCCGGGCCTTGCGAGACAACAACGGCAGCCACTGGCTGCCGTTTTTTATGGTCTGTTTTCGCCGGTTTACCCCGCCCTGCACGGCTTGAACAGATCCAGCTTGCCGTCATAGACCTGGGTCTGCACGTCCATGATACCCAGCATCGAGTGGAACAGGTTGTCGTGGGAGAAACGCTTGCTGGCCGCCTCCTGCAGCAGGCAATCCAGATTGAGCTGGCGATCCGCCTGCAACTGGGGAGAGAACCAGGTCAGCAGCGGCACCCGGGTCTGATCGTCCGGGGCGAACTTGTAGGGGGTGCCATGCAGGTAGAGCCCCATGGCGCCGAGGGATTCGCCGTGATCCGACAGATAGACCAGCCCCACGTTGTACTGGCTCTCCAGGCTCTTGAGCTTGTCGATGAGCCGGGCCAGCACCTTGTCGGTGTAGCGAATGGTGTTGTCATAGGTGTTCACCAGCTCTTCGTTGCTGCAATTCTCGATGTCGCTGCGCGGGCAGTCCGGCAGGAAGACGCGATCGGCGGCCGGATAGCGGCGATAGTAGGTCGGGCCATGGCTGCCCATCAGGTGGAAGGCCACCAGCTTGCTCCCCTCCCGGCTCTGCATCCCGGCGATCTGCTGATCCAGCCCCTGCAACAGCACCTCGTCATGGCAGGCATCGCCCGAGCAGTATGCGGGGAACGCCTTGGGCTTGATCTCGATGGTGGGGACGTTTTTGCACACCCCCTTGCAGCCGCCGTCGTTCTCCTTCCAGAGCACCGAGATCCCGGCATGCTGCAGCACATCCAGCAAGCCGTCCTGGGAGTGGGCCCTGGCCTCGTCATAGCCGCGCCGGGTCAGGTTGGAGAACATGCAGGGCACGGAGAGCGCGGTGGCGGTGCCGCAGGAGCGCACGTTCCTGAACGAGACGACATTGGCCTCCTGCTCGGTGAAGCCGTTGGTCTGCTTCTGGTAGCCGTTGAGGGAGTAGTTCTGGCTGCGAGCCGTCTCCCCCACCACCAGGAACATCAGGGTCGGCTTCTCATGCTGGCCGACCACCCTGGCATCGGTGCCGATCTGCTGGTAGGGGATGGGGGTGGCGAAGACCACATCCCGGGCGTATTTGTAGAGCCCGTGCACATAGTTGGCGGGCACTATCTCCTTGCCGAGGGACTTGTTGTTGCGCCCCACGGAGGCGTAATCCTGGTAATAGAGGGCGGCTGTCCCCACCAGGAACAGCAAGGAGAGGGCGATGGAGCCGAGTCGCAGGCCCAGCCCCTTGTACCAGGGAGCCGGGTACTCCACCTTGATCCAGAGCAGGGCACACACCGGCAGCACGGCGGTGAGCAGGAACCAGAGCACCACTGAGCCGTTGAGATAGGAGCCCGCCTCCCCGCTGTTGGTCTCGAAGATGTTCTGCACCATGCCCACATCGAAGATGATGCCGTATTTGAGCATGGCGTAGCTCGCCAGGGAGCCGGTCATGATGAGCAATATGAAGAAGGGCTTGAGCAGATAGCGGAAGGTAAAGGGCAGGAACACCGCGTTGAGGGCGGCCACCAGCACCAGGGGGATGGAGAGGACAAACCCCGCCTTCACATGCTCGAGCGCGGTGAGAATACGATAAAAGTGCAGGAAAATGGGCCAGTTGAACACCAGTGCAAACAGCAGCACCAGCAACAGATTGACCTTCATCACTCCCAGAGTGAGGCGCATAGAGAGACTCCGACAAACCAGTGGAACTGAAGCCTGCCAGCAGGCTTCGAGGTGACCATCCCGGCGCTCGGCCCTGAAAAACAGGACAAGAGCCAGGGAGGTCCAGATACGGGGTCATCCTAGGACGGCAAACTTAAGCGGACATTAAGAGAGGGCATAGAACCACAAGGGGGAAGGGGCACGATCTGGCAGATAAAAAAACGGCAGCCTGGGCTGCCGTTTTTGCGGGGGCGAACAGAGGGTCGCCACCTGTGTGTTCACGGACCTGGTGAGGATCGCCGCGCGCTCGACGGAGCCGGGGGAAGAGGACCCTTGTGGCCGCCCTCCCCCTTGCTCTGGGAGATCACAGGGTCGCGGCAATCTCGTCGGAGCCGGGGAAGAGGACACTTGTGGTCGCCCTCCCCTTGCCCTGGGAGATCACAGGGTCGCGGCAATCTCGTCGGAGATGGAGCCGTTGTGGTACACCTCCTGCACGTCGTCCAGATCTTCCAGCATGTCGATGAGGCGCATCAGTTTGGGCGCGGTCTCGGCATCCAGCTCAGCCTCGGTGGAGGGGATCATGGTCACTTCGGCGCTCTCGGGCTTGAAGCCGGCCGCTTCCAGACCGTCCAGCACGGTACCGAAGTCGTTCGGGGTGGTGTAGACCAGGATGGAGCCATCCTCTTCGGTCACCACGTCGTCGGCCCCCGCTTCCAGGGCGGCGTCCATCAGGGCGTCTTCATCGGCGCCCACGAAGGTCAGTACCCCCTTCTTGGTGAACAGATAGGCCACGGAGCCGTCGGTCCCCAGGTTGCCGCCGCACTTGCTGAAGGCGTGACGCACTTCGGCCACGGTGCGATTGCGGTTGTCGGTCAGGCACTCCACCATGACGGCGGAACCGGCCGGGCCGTACCCTTCGTAGACTATGGTCTCGAGCTGTTCGCCGTCACCGCCGCCAGCCCCACGGGCGATGGCGCGGTTGATGGTGTCACGGGTCATGTTGCTGGTCAGGGCCGCCGTCACCGCCGCACGCAGGCGCGGGTTGTTGGCAGGATCCGCATCACCCAGACGCGCGGAGGTGGTGATTTCGCGGATCAGCTTGGTGAAGATCTTGCCACGCTTGGCGTCCTGAGCGGCCTTGCGGTGTTTGATGTTGGCCCATTTACTGTGACCTGCCATAAAAACTCTCCGTTATATTTTTAATATCAATAAGATAACACCATGATGGGCGCGAGGCTCAGGGCCCCGCCCCTCTTCATCAGGCTTCCCCTTGGGCCTCGGCCTTGGCAACGGTGGCGATGGCCAGCTCGCCCAGCTGGGCCGGGTTGGCAAAGCTCGGGGCATCTGTCATCAGACAGGCGGCCGCCGTAGTTTTCGGGAAGGCGATGACATCCCGGATGTTGTCGGTGCCGGTCAGCAGCATGCTGAGGCGGTCCAGACCGAAGGCCAGACCGGCGTGGGGCGGGGTGCCGTATTTCAGGGCATCCAGCAGGAAGCCGAACTTGAGGCGCTGCTCGTCCGCCGTGATCCCCAGGATGTCGAACACGGTGGACTGCATCTCGCTGTTGTGGATACGCACAGAGCCGCCACCCACTTCGTAGCCGTTGATCACCATGTCGTAGGCGTTGGCGTAGGCACCCAGAGGGTTGGCCTTGAGCTCGCCCGGGCCCAGGTTGCTCGGGGCGGTGAAGGGGTGGTGCATGGCGGCCAGACCGCCTTCGCCATCTTCCTCGAACATGGGGAAGTCGATGACCCAGAGCGGCTTCCAGACGTTCTCCACCAGACCCAGATCGCGGCCCACCTTCAGGCGCAGGGCGCCCATGGCATCGCACACCACCTTCTTGGAGTCGGCGCCGAAGAAGAGGATGTCGCCGTCGGCGGCGCCGGTGCGGGCCAGGATCTCGCGCACGATGGCATCAGAGAGGAACTTGGCCACCGGAGACTGCACGCCCTCGAGGCCGTTGGCCGCGTCGTTGACCTTCATCCAGGCCAGGCCCTTGGCACCGTAGATGCCGACGAACTTGGTGTACTCGTCGATCTGCTTGCGAGACAGTTCGGCGCCGCCCGGCACCTTCAGGGCCGCCACGCGGCCTTTGGGGTCGTTGGCGGGGCCGGCGAACACGGCGAATTCCACCGCGGTCAGCAGGTCTGCCACATCCACCAGCTCCATCGGCAGGCGCAGGTCCGGCTTGTCGGAGCCGAAGCGGCGCATGGCCTCGTCGAAGGTCATGATTGGGAAATCCCCCAGATCCACGTTCAGGATGTGCAGCCAGAGCTTGCGGATCATCTCTTCCATGATTTCACGCACCTGGGGCGCGGTCATGAAGGAGGTCTCCACGTCGATCTGGGTGAATTCCGGCTGGCGGTCGGCACGCAGGTCTTCGTCGCGGAAGCACTTGACGATCTGGTAGTAGCGATCGAAGCCGGACATCATCAGCAACTGCTTGAACAGCTGCGGGGACTGCGGCAGGGCGTAGAACTTGCCCTTGTGCACCCGGCTCGGCACCAGGTAGTCGCGGGCCCCTTCCGGGGTCGCCTTGGTCAGCATGGGGGTCTCGATGTCGAGGAAGCCCTGCTCGTCCATGAAGCGGCGCACGAAGGCACTGGCCTTGGCGCGGGTCTTCAGGTACCTGGCCATCTCGGGGCGACGCAGGTCCAGGTAGCGGTACTTGAGGCTGACCTCTTCGCTGTTGACCTGGTTGAAGTCCAGCGGCAGCGGCTCGGCACGGTTGATGATGGTGAGCTCGTGGGCGAACACCTCGATGGCACCGGTGGCCATGTCGCTGTTGCGCTGGGAGTCCGGACGGGTACGCACCACGCCGGTCACCTGGATGCAGAACTCGCCGCGCAGCTCGGAGGCCAGGGCGAAGGCGTCCGGCTTGTCCGGATCGAAGAACACCTGCACGATGCCCTCGCGGTCGCGCATGTCGATAAAGATGAGGCCGCCCAGATCGCGACGACGATGGACCCAACCGCACAATGTAATGGTCTGCCCGGCATGGGCCTCATTGACCTGTCCGCAATAGATAGAGCGCATGGACTTCTTCCTTCGAAATTGTATGAGAGACGGTTTACCTTGAGTCGCCGGGCACGATTGGCAAGCACCGTCTGTCTCGCAGCTGGCCATATTCTCGTTCTTACCCGGTGTGAAATCAGTCTCGTACCATCCGGCCCCCTGGCGCCGGAAGCGTGCCGCCGATCCAGGCGTGCGACGGCCAGGCAGTCGGTCGGCGGAGCATCGGAGAGCACTCGCAGTCTTGCCAATTGATGATATCCGCACTGGCGCCCTCGGCGTCATCCTGTGCTGTCATCAAAAATTGAAAAACAAAAGGGCTGGCATTATAGAGGAAAACTCCCATACGGGTAAAATGACCTGCCCCCTCCTTTGCCCTGTTTTTTAGCTCCCGGGACAAAAAAGGGGGGCAAACGCGAGAAATCTGTCGACAGGAAGCCTCATGAGCCTCTATTTGGGCCTGCCCCAATGGTCCCACCCCGCCTGGCCCGGCCAATTACTCGGCCAGGGCGCCAAACCCGCCGAGCACCTGGCTCACTATGCCAGCGTGTTCAATACGGTGGAGGGCAACACCACCTTCTACGCCCTGCCGACCCAGGAGACGGTGCGGCGCTGGCGCGCCGCCGTGCCCGACGGATTTCGTTTCGCCTTCAAGTTTCCGCAAACCATCAGCCACCAGAGCGGTCTGGTGAGCGCGGATCGGCAGGTGACGGACTTCATCGCCCTGCTCGAACCCCTGCACGACACCCTGGGGCTGCTCAAGCTGCAACTGCCCGCCCGCTTCGGGCCAGACGGTCTGCCCCGCCTGCAGGCCTTCCTCCAGCGGCTGCCGAAGGATTTCTGCTATGGCCTCGAGGTTCGCCATCCCGACTTCTTCGCCAAGGGGGAGGCGGAGCGGGCCCTCAACCGGATGCTGATGGCGCTGGGGGTGAACCGCATCATGCTCGACAGCCGCCCGCTGTTCTCGGTGCCCGCCACCTCAGCAGCCCTCATCGATGCCCAGGGCAAGAAGCCGAGGCTCCCGGTGCACCTGCTGGCCACGGGGGACGCCCCCGTGGTTCGCCTGATAGGTCTTCCTCACCCCGAGGACAACCACCCCTTCCTGCCGCCCTGGCTGCCCCGCTGGCAACAGTGGCTCACCGAGGGCAAGGATCTCTATCTCTTCATTCACACCGCCGACAACGCCCTGGCCCCGGAACTGGCCCGTCAGGTCAGCCGCCTGCTCGGTCAGGCGATGGCCCCCTGGCCGGGGGAGAAGGACCGCGCCCGCCAAGGGGTGCTGATGTTTTAGTCAGCAGCAAAAAAAAAGCCGAAAATTTGCAGCCCCCCGCCTGCCCCGTTCAAGACAAATGAGCGGCAATCCTCTACACTAGCCCCCCTATGACGGGTCAGCAGGATGGTCCGTGCGAGCGGCCCGACCATCAGGAGTTTCCTGGTCCTTGTCGCCGTTCGTCAGTCGATGGCATCCGGCACCCTCCGGCCGCCATCCAACACCTACATTGAACAACACAGGGGCATGCTCTCCCCTGCCGGGTTGCACCACATATGCATGATCAGATCTTTGCCGCCCCCATCGCCCAACTGGGCGATTTTTGCTTTGACGAGCAGGTCGTCGATGTCTTTCCGGACATGATCCAGCGCTCCGTGCCTGGCTACAGCAACATCATCTCCGCCATCGGCATGATGGCCGCCCGCTACGCCCAGCCCCACAGCCGCCTCTACGATCTCGGCTGCTCCCTGGGGGCCGCCAGCCAGGCGATGCGTCGCAGCCTGACGCAGCCGGGCTGCCAGATCACGGCGGTGGATCTCTCCCGCCCCATGATAGAGCGCGCCCGCGCCCACCTCTCGGGCTTCAAGTCCGAGGTGCCGGTGGCGCTGGTGGAGGCGGACATCTGCGACGTCAGTATCGAGAACGCCTCCGTGGTGGTGCTCAACTTCACCCTGCAGTTCGTCGACCCCGAGAAACGGGCCGCCCTCATCGCGCGCATCCATGATGGTCTGCGCCCCGGCGGCATCCTCATCCTGAGCGAGAAGTTTCGCTTCGAGGACGAGCAGGTCAACGAACTGCTCATCGACCTGCATCTCGACTTCAAGCGGGCCAACGGCTACAGCGAACTGGAGATCAGCCAGAAGCGCACGGCACTGGAGAACGTGATGCGCACCGACACCCTGGCGGTGCACCAGGCGCGCCTGCGGGACGCCGGTTTCGCCCATCAGGATCTCTGGTTTCAGTGCTTCAACTTCGGCTCCATGATCGCCATCAAATCAAGCGAGCCCGCCCAGCCATGATCGACTTCGCCAATTTTTACCAGCTGATCGCCAAGAATCGACTCAGCCACTGGCTGCACACCCTGCCCGCCCAGCTGCACGCCTGGCAGCATGACAACCTGCACGGCGACCTGCCGCGCTGGAGCCGGGCCCTGGGCAAGCTGCCGGCAGTCGCCCCCGACAAGGTCGAGCTCAAGAGCCGGGTCGAGATAGGCTCGGCCGAGGGCCTCGGCGAAGGGGAGCGCAAGAAGACCGAGAGCCTGCTGCGCCAGTTTATGCCCTGGCGCAAGGGGCCTTTCACGGTACACGGCATCCACATCGACACCGAGTGGCGCTCCGACTGGAAGTGGGATCGGGTGCTGCCCCACATCAGCCCCCTCGAGGGACGCTACGTGCTGGACGTGGGCTGCGGCAGCGGCTATCACCTCTGGCGCATGGTGGGGGAAGGAACCCGGCTCGCGGTGGGCATAGACCCCAGCCCGCTGTTTCTGTGCCAGTTCGAGGCCATTCGCCACTTCGCAGGCAACGACCAGCGCGCTCACCTGCTGCCCCTTGGCATCCAGGAGCTGCCTTGCCTGCGCGCCTTTGACACCGTCTTCTCCATGGGCGTGCTCTATCACCGCAAGTCCCCCATCGAGCACATAGAGCAGCTGCGCAACCAGCTGCGCGATGGCGGCGAGCTGGTGCTGGAGACGCTAGTGGTCGACGGCGATGTCAATCAGGTGCTGGTGCCGGAGGATCGCTACGGCAAGATGCGCAACGTCTGGTTCATCCCCTCAAGCCTGGCCCTCAAACGCTGGGTGGAACGCTGCGGCTTTACCGATGTCAGGATCGTTGATGAAAATGTCACCAGCACCGACGAACAGCGTCGTACCGACTGGATGGTCAACGAATCCTTGTCCGATTATCTAGACTCGTCCGATCCCACGTTGACCGTGGAGGGGCTGCCAGCCCCCAAACGCGCCGTCCTGATTGCGACCAAGGCCAAGGACTAGCCGGGGGCAGCCCAGGAAGTTACACTGATTCAATTCCAGGAAGCACAGCTAAATGAATGACATGAAAAGCAAATTGAAAGGAATGACCCTGCTCTCTCTGCTCAGCCTCGGCGGGTGTGCCCAGTTGGAACCGGCACCCGTGGTGCCGCCCCTGACCCTGGCCGATCTGCGGACCGAGTTGAGCCTGAACGAGCAGAAGGTTCAACTCGCCATGGCGCAACAAGAGCGCCAGGCCGCGCAGCAACAACAACTGTTGACCCAGCTCAACGCCGATGTCGCCAAGATGAAAGATTCCGTGAAGAAAGTTGATAGCAAGCTGGCGACACTGCCCGCAGAGCCGCCCAAGCCCATGGCCATCCCGACCGAGCAGTGTGCCGCTCCGGAGGCGGGTCACACCGTCGACGGCAAGCTGCTGGTAGGTGAAGCCGAATGGCTCTGGGTCGATGCGGCCAATGACGCCTTCCAGGCCCGGGTCGATACCGGCGCCACCACCTCCTCCATCAGCGCCCAGGAGATCACCATCTTCGAGCGCAACGGCAAGAACTGGGTGCGCTTCTTCCTGAGCCATCAGGACTTGGATGACAAGATCCAGATAGAGGCGCCCCTGGTGCGCCACGTGCGGGTGCGTCAGGCCTCCGCCGACGATCTGGACCGCCGCCCCGTGGTGCGCCTCGCCGTGCGCATCGGCGACATGACGGAGAAGGCCGAATTTACCTTGAAAGATCGCAGCGACATGACCTTCCCCGTGCTGCTGGGTCGTGAATTCTTGAAAGATATCGCCGTGGTCGACGTGGCCCGCGAATATATCCAACCCAAACCCAAGCTCAAGGATGTGAAATAATCCATGGTTTCCCGTAAGCCGTTCTATTTGCTGGTTGCCCTGCTGTTCATCGTCGGCATGGGGATGACCATCTATCACCATATCGCCCTGGACGTGCCCTTCACCCCGGGGGAGAAGCGCCAGATCTGGTCCATCGAGGCCAAGCTTGAGTTCGATGCGAGCGGGGAACCCGTCATCGCCTCCCTGGCCATCCCGGGTACCCAGCCGGGTTATACCCTGATGAACGAGAATGCGGCGAGCCCGGGCTATGGCCTGTCGTTCGTGGAGAAGAACGGGGATGCCCGCGCCGAGTGGTCCATTCGCACCGCCACCGGCCGTCAGGAGCTCTACTACCGGGTCGACATGATGGCCGATGCCCATGCCAAGCCGGCTGCCCTGGCCCAGCCGCCCGCCATCGAGAAACAGATCGAGAGCGAGCCCTATGCCACCGCCATGAAGCAGATCCTGGAACGCGCCCAGGAGCGTTCCGCCGACGGCTACACCCTGACCCGCGAGATCATCAAGGAGATCGAGAAACAGGAGCAGAACGCCGAGCTGCTCAAATCCCACAAGAGCCGCGCCAACCTGATCGCCGAGCTGCTGAGCAACGCCGATGTACCGGCCCGGGTGGTCCATGCCCTGAGCCTGGAAGATGGTCGCCGCCGCCAGGAGCTGGTGGATTACCTGCAGGTGTTCAACAGCCCCACCGACTATCAGCTGTTCAATCCCCAGACAGGGGAACAGGGCCGTCCGGCCAACCTGCTGCTGTGGGAGTACAACTCCGGCGCCCTGCTGGACGTGACCGGCGGTCACAACTCCAAGGTCACCTTCTCGATGATCGCCCAGGAGCAACCGGTGAGCGTGGCCCTGGCGCAGAAGTTCGAGCAGTCCGACATGATGAACTTCTCCATCCACGGCCTGCCCCTGGAAGAACAGGCCCTGTTCAAGGGGCTGCTGCTCATCCCCATCGGCGTGCTCATGGTGGTGTTCCTGCGGGTCATGGTGGGCATCAAGACCTCGGGTACCTTCATGCCGGTGCTGATCGCGGTCGCCTTCATTCAGACCCAGCTCATTACCGGCCTGGTCGGCTTCCTGCTCATCGTCGGCACCGGCCTCATCATCCGCTCTTACCTCTCGAGGCTGAACCTGCTGCTGGTGGCCCGCATCTCGGCGATCATCATCATGGTGATCTCGATGATCGGCCTCTTCTCCGCGCTGGCGTTCAAGCTGGGGCTGACCAGTGGCATGAAGATCACCTTCTTCCCGATGATCATCCTCTCCTGGACCATAGAGCGGATGTCGATCCTGTGGGAGGAAGAGGGCTCCAAGGAGGTGTTCCGTCAGGGTGGCGGCTCCCTGCTGGTGGCGGTCATCGCCTACCTGGCCATGGACAACGAGCTCATTCGTCATCTCACCTTCAACTTCCTCGGCCTGCAGCTGGTGCTGATGGCCACCGTGCTGGTGATGGGCAACTACACGGGTTACAAGCTGAGCGAGCTCAAGCGCTTCAAGCCGCTGGTGGACGAGATGAAGTCCGGTGTCACCATGGGTAAGGACAAGTAACAGATGTGGTTCTGGGAAAAATACACCAGCCCGTGGAGCCTGGCCCAGTCAGGCATCCTCGGCATGAACAAGCGCAACCACTCCTATATCAGCCGCTACAACCCGCGCAACCTCTATCCCCTGGTGGATGACAAGTTGCAGACCAAGAAGATAGCGCTCGATGCCGGCGTCACCGTGCCCGATCTCATCGGCACCATCCGCGAGCAGCACGACGTGACCCGCATCGCCGAGATGGTCAGGGAGTGGCCGGGCTTTTGCATCAAGCCGGCCCGGGGCTCGGGGGGCAAGGGGATCCTGGTGATCCTGCGTCAGGAGGATGGCCTCTTCTACAAGCCCAACGGCAGCGCCTCGACCGTGCAGGATCTGGAGCGCCATGTCTCCAACATCCTCGCCGGTCTCTACTCCCTTGGCGGCAAGCCCGACGTCGCCCTGGTAGAGGGGCTCATCAACTTCGATGACGTGTTCGACGGCTACTCCTTCGAAGGGGTGCCCGATTCCCGGGTGATCATCTTCAAGGGCTTCCCTGTGATGGCCATGATGCGCCTCTCCACCGCGGCCTCGGACGGCAAGGCGAACCTGCACCAGGGCGCCGTGGGGGTAGGGTTGTGCCTGCGCACCGGCCGCGCCCTGCGGGCGGTACAGTTTGGCACCCCCATCCGTCACCACCCGGATACCGGCCTGGACCTGTACGATCTCAAGGTGCCCCACTGGGATACCCTACTGACCCTGGCGGCCTCCTGCTACGAGATGTCGGGTCTGGGCTACATAGGCACCGACATGGTGCTGGACAAGTTCCGCGGCCCCATGCTGCTGGAACTCAACGCCCGCCCGGGCCTCGCCATCCAGATCGCCAACGGCCGCGGCCTGGTGCCCAATCTCAAGACCATAGAGAAGCTGGGTCAGGTCAAGATGACGGTGGCCCAGCGGGTCGCCTTCTCCAAGGAGCACTTCGGCATCTTCGAAGAGTGACGGCGCGCCAAAACGCGACTCAACAGCGCGCCTTCGGGCGCGTTTTTTTATGCCAACGCCAGGCCCCTGACCCAGTCCCAGCCCCCTTGCGCCGTTTTATTAGAGCGACAAGCCAGGGGGGCGATGTTAGATTACTCAAATCAAATTAAGTAGATAGAAGGGATCAGGTCTTCCTATGCAACGCTGGCCCAGCCTGAAACAGCTCCAATATCTGATAGCGCTCGACGAGCACAAGAACTTCAATCGCGCCGCCAAGGCCTGCCATGTCAGCCAGTCCACCCTGAGTACCGGGATCCAGACCCTGGAGGACATGATGAATCTTCAGCTGGTGGAACGCGACCACAAGAGCTTCATCATGACCCCCATCGGCCTGGAAGTGGTCGAGCGGGCCCGCAACCTGCTTTCCGACGCCCGGGATCTGATGGAACTGGGCCAGCAGCAGGGGGGCGCCATGCAGGGCACGGTGCGCCTGGGCTGCATCCCCACCATAGCCCCCTTCCTGCTGAGCCAGCTGGTTCAAAGCTGTGCCCAGACCTATCCCGAGCTGGAGCTGCTGCTGCGGGAAGACACCACCAGCAACCTGCTCAAGCAGCTGGAGCAGGGGCAGCTCGATCTGCTGATCCTCGCGCTGCCCATCGAGATCGGCGGCTTCCACTGCAAGGCAGTGGGCCAGGATCCCTTCCACATGGTGATGCCCAGCACCATGGCGGCCGGCTTGCACATGCCGTTCGACTACAAGGAGCTGCCCAGCCAGAGCATCTTCCTGCTGGAGCGGGAGCACTGCCTGACCGAACATGCGGTGAGCGCCTGCCGGTTGCGGGACAAGAGCAAGATCAACCCCTTCGCCGCCACCAGCCTGCATACCCTGGTGCAGATGGTGGGCGCCGGGCTCGGCACCACCTTCCTGCCCCAGATGGCCATAGAGGCCGGGATCCTGGACAACACGGATCTGGTGGCCATCCCCCTGCCCGGGGAGCAGGCCTACCGGGAGATAGGCCTGGTGTGGCGTCCCAGCACCACCCGGGTGCAGACCTTCTACAAGATTGCCGAGCTGCTGACGCCGCTCATCAACCCCAAGCCTGCGGGGTGATCCCGGTGGCCGCCCCCGATATCTGGGCCTGGCCACCCGTCAATGCCTTCGTCATTCAGGTTCCAGGCAGGATCATCGTCTATGATGAACCCCGTGCCCTATCAAGGAGTTGAGATGTTTCGCACCTTGCTGACGCCCCTGCTGGCCCTGCTGCTGG
>NZ_CDBT01000030.1:0-50465 GCF_000819765.1 Aeromonas bivalvium | reverse complement strand
GTTCGACGGCTTCTTCCAGCAATGGCGCGGTGTGCCCTATCGCATGGGCGGCAGCAGCCGGGCCGGCCTCGACTGCTCCGCCTTCACCCAGCTCGCCTACAGCCAGGTACTGGGCTTTGACCTGCCCCGCACCACGCAATCCCAGGCCAGTCTGGGCACCTCGGTGGCGCGCAGCGAGCTGCGCCACGGGGATCTGGTGTTCTTCAAGACCGGCTGGCAGCAGTACCACGTCGGGGTCTACACCGGGGCTGGGGAGTTCATCCACGCCTCCACCAGCAAGGGGGTGATCCGCTCGCGGCTCGACAACGTCTACTGGAACAGCCGCTACTGGCAGGCCCGCAGGCTGATCCAGTAGCAGAACCCGTCACATCAAAACGAAAAGGCCCCGCGGGGCCTTTTCGTCATCCACACCTCAGTGCTTGCGGTGCCAGCGGGGGGAGGTGGCGCGCTCCCCCCAGGGGGTCACGCAGGGCAGCAAGGCCCCTTCGATGACGCCGTCATGGCTCGCCAGCGCCAGGGCTATCTTCTCGTGGAGCAGGCGCAGCAGGTTCTGCTCCTGGCCCGCCAGGGAGTGGCCCGCGGCGAAATACTCCCGCTGATGCTGCAGTGCCAGCTTCTGGGCAAACTCATAGGTGGTGAAGCTGTCCGGCATGCGTGCGATGACGTCATCCAGCCGGGCCAGCAGGCTGTGCAATTCCCTGGTCATATGCGGTTCTCCCTCCGAGTCGATGGGTCACAATTACCCCTTATTGGATACAAAACCAATCCGGATGCCCCAGAAATGGGAGCCCGAGCACAGTTCCAGGCAACACCTCTCCCCTCAAGCCTCCCTGAGCCAGCGCCTTGTTTACAAGCTGATAACGAGTCGCTAGATTTGGACCGACTAATCAGTCGGTTGTTTTTTGTGCGGAGCCCATCATGGATACCACCTTCCCCCCAGCGGACAAGTTCTCCCTGCCCGATCAGCTGATCCGCCTCAGGCAGGCTTGCCAGGCACACCCCATGCCAAGCCTGGCACAGCGCCGCAGCGGCCTCACCCAACTCAAGGGCGCCCTGCTCGGCCACAAGCAGGCCCTGTGCGATGCCCTGGCCCGGGACTATGGCCAGCGCAGCGACTACGACAGCCTGATTGCCGATATACTGCCCTGCGTCATGCAGATCAACTACACCCTGAAGCGGCTCAAGGGCTGGATGAAACCGGAGCGCCGTCATCCCGGCCTGCTGCTGGCCCCCGCCAGGGTCGAGGTGCACTACCAGCCCCTCGGCGTGGTCGGCATCATGGTGCCCTGGAACTTCCCGGTGATGCTGAGCCTCGGCCCCCTCATCGGCGCCCTCGCCGCCGGCAATCGCGCCATGATCAAGCTCTCCGAGTTCACCCCCCACACCAACGCCGTGCTGCGCACCCTGCTCGATGAGGCCCTCGGCGGTGACGAGGTGGTGGTCGTTGAGGGGGACGCCGAGCTCGCGGCCGCCTTCAGCGCCCTTCCCTTCGATCACCTGGTGTTCACCGGCTCCACCGCTGTGGGTCGGCTGGTGATGGCCGCCGCCGCCCCCCAGCTCACGCCGCTGACCCTGGAGCTCGGCGGCAAGAGCCCCTGTCTCAT
The DNA here is from genome assembly GCF_000819765.1 of Aeromonas bivalvium. GTDB lineage: Bacteria > Pseudomonadota > Gammaproteobacteria > Enterobacterales > Aeromonadaceae > Aeromonas > Aeromonas bivalvium. The sequence continues at coordinate 48,861 of NZ_CDBT01000030.1, read as the reverse complement.
CGCCCCCGACATGCCCCTGGCCCTGGCGGTGGAGCGGATGATCTTCGCCAAGAGCCTCAACGCCGGCCAGATCTGCGTGGCCCCCGACTATGTGCTGCTGCCGAAGGGGCAGGAGCAGGCCTTTATCGAGGCCTATCAGGCCCATTTTCGCCGCCTCTACCCCAAAGGGCTCGAGAGCCCGGATTATGGCGCCATCATCAACGCCCCCCAGTACCAACGGCTCACCGCCTGGCTCGACGAGGCCAGAGAGGCCGGCGCCCAGATCCACCCCTGCGGCACGCCCGCCCGAAATGACGCCACCCGCAAGCTGGTGCCCCACCTGCTGACCGAGGTGCCCGGCCACTGCCAGCTGATGCAGCAGGAGATCTTCGGCCCCCTGCTGCCCCTGGTGCCCTATGACGACATAGAAGAAGCCCTGGCCTATGTGGCGGCCCGGCCGCGCCCTCTGGCGTTCTATCTGATGAGCCTGGATGAGCCCCTGCAGCGCCGCCTCATCCGGGAGACCCACGCCGGGGGCATGGCCATCAACGAGAGCCTGTTCCAGGTGGCGGCGGACGATGCCCCCTTCGGCGGCATCGGTCCCTCCGGCATGGGCCACTATCACGGCCGCGAGGGCTTTCTCGCCTTCTCCAAGGCGAAAACCGTGCTGCGCCGCGGGCGCTTCAGCACAGGCGCCCTCATTCACCCCCCCTATCGACGCTGGTACCAGCGGCTGATGATGGCCCTGTTTCTGCGCTAGGAGGCGAGATGCGAGAGACCATGACCGACAAACGCCGCCAGATCCTGGATGCCGCCCTGGCCCTGTGCGCCGAGGATGGCCTGCAAGGCGCCGCCACCGCCCGCATCGCCAAGGCGGCCGGGGTGGCCAATGGCACCCTGTTTCACCACTTTCCCAGCAAGGAGCTGCTGATCCAGAGCCTCTATCAGGAGATCAAGGCGCGCCTGGGGGCCGCCATCAGCGAGGCGGACCCCGCGATCCCCCTTGAGGTGCAGGCCCGCCACTACTGGCACCAGGCGATGGGCTGGATGCAGGCCCACCCCCGGGAGCTCAGGTTCGTGCTGGGCTTTTTCCACTCCCCCCTGCTGGCCCGCCCCCTGCGCAGCCAGATCCTGGCGGAGACCTTGCCTTTTCTGCCAAGCCTGCTCGCCCGGGGCCAAGCCAGCGGCGAGCTGATGTCGGCCCCGCCGGCCCTGATGCTGGAGGTGTGCCAGGGCCAGTTCCTGGCCTGCGCCTCCCTCTTTGTCGATCAGCCCGATCTTGGGGAAGACCCCCACTGGCAGGAGAGCGCCTTCGCCCTGTTCTGGTCCGCCATCAGCGGAGGTCCCCATGCGCCCTGACCCCCTGCTTGCCACCGGCAGGCGCCTCTGGATTGGCAGCCTGCTCTGGATCATCGGCCGCACCCTGTGCCGCGCCGCCCGGGTCGACGAGGCGGTGCGCCGCGAGCTGGCCCCCCTGCCGGACGGCCTCACCATCAGGCTGGCGGTGAATGGCCTGGCGGGCGGGCTGACGCTGCACAAGACGGCTGGACGCTGGCGCACTGGCGCGGCCCCCGAGCCGCACCCGGGGGATGCCGCTTCCCATTCGCTGCGGGTGCGCTTCAAGCACCCCGCCGTCGCCTTTCGCGCCCTCAGTTTTCGCCTCGGCATCAACCAGGCCTTTTGCGAAAACCGGCTGCTGGTGGAGGGGGATCTCGACGCGGCCATGCACCTGGTGCGGGCGCTGGAGCAGCTGCAAGCGCTGATCCTGCCCGCCTTCATCGCGCGGCCCCTGCTTCGCCACTACCCCGACCCGCATCGCAAGCTCGCGCGGGCCTGCCACATCTATCTGGGTCTGCTGACCGGTTGAACACGAGGAGAACGCGATGAGCCGTTATTACGATTTTTTCTGCCCGGTCAAGCTGATGGCGGGGGAGCAGGCACTGGAGCAGTTGCCGGATGCCTTGAGGGGATTGGGGGCTAGCCGCCCGCTGCTGCTCACCGACAAGGGGGTCAGCGGCAGCGGGCTCGCCACCCTGCTGGCCGATGTGATGGCCGAGGGGGCCTTGCCGGTCGCCGCCATCTGGGACGAGATCCCGGCCGACTCCTCCACCGCCGTGGTGGAGCGGATCGCCCGCCACTACCGGGCGCTGGGCTGTGACAGCCTGCTGGCCCTTGGCGGCGGCTCCGTCATCGACACCGCCAAGGCGGTGAACATACTGGCGACCCTGGGGGGCGAGCGGCTGCTCGACTATGCCGGGGCGGATTGCCTGACCCGTCCCCTCAACCCCCTGGCGGTGGTGCCCACCACGGCGGGGACCGGCTCCGAAGTGACCCTGGTGGCGGTGATCAAGGACGAAGGGAGCGGGCGCAAGGTGCCCTTCACCTCCCCCTTCCTGCTGCCCCGGCTGGCGGTGCTGGATCCCCGCCTCACCCTGGGGCTGCCGCTGCCCATCACCGCCGCCACCGCCATGGATGCCATGACCCACGCCATCGAGGCCTTCATCGGCAACGGCAAGAACCCGGTCAGCGACGCCCTGGCCCTGATGGCGGTGGAGAAGATCGCCGATGCCCTGCCCAGGGTGCTGCTGGCCCCCGAGGACAAGCGCCTGCGGCTGCAACTGGCGGAGGGCTCCACCCTGGCGGGCATGGCGTTTTCCAACTCCATGGTGGGGCTGGTGCACGCCCTGGGCCACAGCCTGGGGGCCCGCAGCCACCTGCCCCACGGCCTGTGTATGAACCTCTTCCTGCCCGCAGTGCTCGACTACAACCGGCCCGGCATCGACCCCGAGCTGGCCCGTCTGCTGCTGCCCCTGGTGGGGCCGGAGCGCTTTGCCGCGACCCCGGCCGAGGGGCGACCCCAGGCCGCCATCGAGGCGTTGCAGGCACTGCGCGATACCCTGTGGCAGACGGTCAAGCTGCCCCGCACCCTGCGGGAGGCGGGCCTCAGCGACAAGGCGCTGCTGCCCGGGATCCGGGATCTCGCCATCAACGACGGCGCCCTGCTCTACAACCGCAAGGATGCAGACAGGGCGCAGCTGTTGGCACTGCTGGAGCGGGTGTGGGAATAGCAGGCCGCAGGACCCGCCCGGGCGTCAGGAAGCCGGGTCGAAGACCCCGGTGGAGAGGTAGCGATCCCCGCGATCGCAGATGATGGCCACCACCACTCCCCGCTCCAGCTCGGCCGCTATACGCAAGGCACCGGCCACCGCGCCCCCCGAGCTCACGCCGCAGCAGATCCCCTCCTCCCGGGCCAGACGGCGCATGGTGCTGAGCGCCTCCTCCTGGGTCACATCCAGCACCCGATCGACCCGCGCGGGTTCGAAGATGGCGGGCAGGTAGGCGGCGGGCCAGCGGCGAATGCCGGGGATCTGGCTCCCCTCGGCCGGTTGCAGGCCAATCACCTGCACCGCCGGGTTCTGCTCCTTGAGGTAGCGGGAGACCCCCATGATGGTGCCCGTGGTGCCCATGGCCGAGACGAAGTGAGTGACCGCCCCCTCGCTCTGGCGCCAGATCTCGGGGCCCGTGCTCTGATAGTGGGCATCCGGGTTGGCGGGATTGTTGAACTGATCCAGCACCAGCCCCTCCCCCCGCGCCTGCATGGCCAGGGCAAGGTCTCGGGCCCCCTCCATGCCATCGTCGACCAGTACCAGCTCGGCCCCATAGGCCTGCATGGCGACGCGTCGCTCCTGGCTCATGTTGCTCGGCATGATGAGGCGCATCCGGTATCCCCGGCTGGCCGCCACCATGGCCAGCGCGATGCCGGTATTGCCCGAGGTGGCCTCGATGAGACGGGCCCCGGGAGCGAGGTGACCGCTCGCCTCTGCATGCCTGATGAGGTTCAGGGCCGGTCTGTCTTTGACCGAACCTGCCGGGTTGTTGCCCTCCAGCTTGACCAGCAGGGTCACGGCGGGGTTGGGATTGAGGCGCTTGAGGCGTACCAGCGGGGTGTTGCCTATCAGATCGTCTAGGGTGGCAAAGGCCATCTTGGCTTCCTGTGCAAATGCGCGGATGAGTTGGCGCGGCTAACGTGGCATCATGGCGGGAGGCCAAGGCACGGCCCTCGGCCCTGTCCCGTCACGGGATGGCCAGTGTAAGCGAGCCATGACCACAGGCAAAGGGACACAGGACCCGACGGCCCATTTTGCGAACAGGAGTTGCCATGACAGACATCATTCATGATCCCCAGCAGCAGGCTTTCCTCTGTGTGGTGGACGGCCACGAGGCGCGCCTGCGCTACCGGGTACTCGATCAGCATCAGGTCGATGCCTACAGCACCTTCGTCCCCGGAGAGCTGCGCGGCCAGGGGCTGGCGGACAAGCTGGCCCGGGCCTTCTTCGACTGGACCCAGGCCCGGGGTCTGACAATCATCCCGAGTTGCAGCTACATAGAGACCTGGTTGCGCCGCCATGCCGGTTGACCCCGCACGCGAGGCCAGATTGGCGCACGGGCCGCGGCTGCGCATCCCAGACTCGGCCATCCAGCCCTGCCACATCCTCGGAAAAACGATAAAAAGCCGCTATGGCACAATAACTTAACTAAAGTGACTGATATAAAGTGGCTTTCATAATACGAGTTTCATGATGCGCGACTTCTTCTCCCTCGAGCGCTGGCTGCCCGGTTTGGCGGCCCTGTTGCACTATCAGCGAGCCTGGCTGATGCCCGATGTGCGGGCCGGGCTGTCGGTGGCCGCGGTCGCCCTGCCGGTCGCCATCGCCTACGCCGAGCTGACCGGGGTCGGCGCCATCGTCGGTCTCTACTCCTGCATACTGCCCATGATGGTCTATGCCCTGTTTGGCACCTCGCGCCAGCTCATCGTCGGCCCGGACGCCGCCACCTGCGCCGTCATCGCCGCCGTGGTGACGCCGCTCGCCGCGGGGGATGCCACGCGCCACTGGCAGCTGGTGATGACCATGACCGCCATGACCGGTTTCTGGTGCCTCATTGCCAGCCGCTTCAAGCTGGGGGTGTTTGCCGATTTCCTCTCCCGCCCCATCCTGATGGGGCTGCTCAACGGGGTGGCCATCACCATCATGGTGGGTCAGCTCTCCAAGATCCTCGGCTTCACCTTCGACGAGCGTTACCTCATCGAGCGGGTGCTCAGCGGCAGCAACTACCTGGCCCAGACCCATCTGCCCACCCTGGCCATGAGCCTGTTCACCCTGCTGGTCCTGCTGCTGAGCCGACGCTACCGGCCGGGTTGGCCCTCCTCCATGGTGGCCATGGTGCTCACCGCCGCCCTGGTCTGGATCTTTGGCCTGGACCGGTTCGAGATAGCAACCCTGGGAGCCATCGGCTCCGGCCTGCCCGCCTTCCAGGTGCCGGAATTTCCCCCCGGGCTGCTGCGCGAACTGGTGCTGCCCGCTTTGAACCTGGCCATGGTGAGCTTCGTCTCCATGATGCTCACCGCCCGCAGCTTCGCCGCCAAGAATGGCTACGAGATCGATGCCGACAACGAGTTCCGGGCTCTGGGCATGGCCAACCTGGCCTCGGCCGTCTCCCAGGGGTTCGCCATCAGCGGCGCCGATTCGCGCACCGCGGTCAACGATGCCAATGGCGGCAAGAGCCAGCTGGTCTCCATCATCGCCGCCGTCATCATCGGCTTCATCGCCTTCTACCTGACGGCGCCGCTGCAGTTCATCCCCACCGCCGCCCTCGGGGTGGTGCTGGTGATGGCCTCCTTCTCCCTGCTCGACCTCAAGGGACTGTGGGGGTTGAAAGACTCGGATCGCGCCGCCTTCTGGCTCGCCCTCGTCACCTTCATCAGCGTGCTGGCCATGGGGGTGATCCCCGGCATCACCCTCGCCGTCTTGCTGGGCCTGTTCCAGTTCCTGCGCAACGTGATGCGCCCCACCGATCAATTGCTCGGCATGGACGGGGACGGGGTGGTGCGCACCCTGGGGGACAACGAGCAGGCCAAGGCGATCCCGGGGATCCTGGTCTATCGCTTCAACTCGCCGCTCACCTACTTCAACGCGCCCTATTTCAAGCGGCGGGTATTGGCGCTGCTGGTGCAAGATCCCCACAGTCCCAAGTGCCTGGTGGTGGACGCGGTCGCCTGCTTCACCCATCAGGACATCAGCGTGATGAGCATGGTGGGCGAGCTGCACCGGGAGCTGCGCCGACGAGGCATCCACATGGTGATGGCGGGTCGCCACGGCCAGCTCAGCCACTGGTTCCGCCAGGCGGGGATCCGGGTGGGCGACGAGGGCATCATCCTCTGCCCCGACATGTACCAGGCCCTGCGCATGACCCGCTGCTACCGGGAGCCCCTGTTCAAGGACGAGGCGCCCGAGCCGCAAGCCATGGCGCCAGGCGAGAGCGAACAGGAGGCCAGCGGCGCAATTGCGTGAAGGGGGCGCTTGGTGTTAAATGCCACTCCTGCGGCGACCCCAGGGCCGCCTCCCTCTGTCGTTGCTGGACATGTCACTCATGCACACTCAAGCCCAAGCGGGGCCAGGTTCCCTCTTCTCCCTGACCTGGCCGCTGTTTATCGATCTGGCCCTGCACTTTCTGACCGGGGCCCTCAACACCTTTATGGTGGGACACGTCTCCTATCAGGGGGTGGCGGCGCTGGCGGTGGGCAATCAGGTGTTCGATCTGGCCATCACCTTGTTCAGCTTCGTCAGCATAGGCACCAGCGTGGTGATCACCCAGTACCTGGGGGCTGGCGATAGGGAGAAGGCCCGCGTGGTCATTCACACCGCCATCGGCTTCAACCTGCTGGTGGGGCTGGTGGCCGCCGTCGGGGTCATGGCCGGGGCCGGCACCATGCTGGCGCTGATGAACCTGCCCGACCACCTGATGGGGGACGCCAGGCTCTACCTGCAGATCATCGGGCTCTGCCTGCTGCCGGAGGCGGCGGCCCTCTGCCTGGCCGCCACCCTGCGCGCCCACGGCCACACCCGTCAGGCCATGTACGTGACCCTCATCGTCAACCTCATCACCTTCGCCGGCAACCTGCTGCTGCTCTACGGCTGGTTCGGCCTGCCCCAGCTCGGGGTGGCCGGGGTCGCCATCAGCACGGTGGCGGGCCGGGTCGTCGGCGTGGTGCTGCTGGTGGGGCTGGTGGCGCGCAAGACCGGCATCCGGCTGCGCCTGCCCGAGATAGTCCGTCCCAGCAAGCCGATGCTGGGCAAGGTGCTGCACATCGGCCTGCCGGCGGCGGGGGAGAACCTCTCCTGGATGCTGCAATTCATGGTGGTGACGGCGTTTGTCGGTCTGCTCGGCGACAAGGCGCTGGCGACCCAGAGCTACTTCTTCCAGATCTGCCTGTTCATCCTGCTGTTCGGCCTCTCCATCGGCCTTGGCAACGAGATCATCATCGGCCACCTGGCCGGGGCGCGCCGTTTCGATCAGGCCTATGCCCAGCTGCTGCGCAGCCTGAAACTCGGCCTCATCGTCACCGCCCTGATCGCGGTGGCCGTGGCCATCAACGGCCGGTCGATCATCAGCCTGTTCACCACGGATGGCGACATCATCGACATGGTGGCCCAGCTGTTTCTCATCAGCCTGATCCTCGAGCCCGGCCGCACCTTCAATCTGGTGGTCATCAACGCCCTGCGCGCCACCGGGGATGCCCGTTTCCCGCTCTACATGGCGCTTCTGTCCATGTGGGGCATCGCCGTTCCCCTTTCCTATTACCTTGGTATCATGCAAGGCTATGGACTGGTCGGCATCTGGCTGGCGCTGGCCTGCGACGAGTGGGTCCGCGGCCTGGCCATGTTCTGGCGCTGGCGCAGTCGTCGCTGGCAACACAAAATTCTTGTCGAAACATAAGCGGAATCACAATGAAGAAAATCGGACTCTTGCTGGCGGCCATCCTGCTCAGCCCCCTGGCACAGGCACAAACCGCCCCGGCGGCCCCCAAGGCACAAGCCCCCCAGACCTGGTATGTGGCCCCCATCGTCATCGACGAGACCAGCGAGGCGCAGAAGGCCCTGACCAAGCAATTCATGGCCCAGATGATCAAGACCATCAAGATCAACGAGTACCAGACCGGCAAGGCCCTGGGCAAGACCCAGGATCCCAAGTGGCTGATCCGCACCAGGCTGATGCCCGCAAGCACCGAGCCCCTGGTCGGCAAGAAGCACCCCCAGGGGCTGACCTACGGCAAGGGGATCCCCACCCAGGAGATCGTCGGCGAGCTCATCATGGATGGCACGCTTGTGGCTCATGTGGGTCAGGGTTGGCGTGAGCCCATCGTCCCGGGTACTCCGGTAGCCGAGAAGCTCTCCATCACCAACTACCGCTATGCCATCGGCAACGAGGCCAAGGCGGGGGATCTGGAGGAGCTGGCTGCCCAGATTGGCTTCGAGGTGGGCAAGGTGATCGCCAGAGGCGGCAAGCCTCTGCCCGAGAAGGTCACGAAGAAGAAGTGAGCCGGGCGGCACGCCTGCCATGGGAAGGGGCCTTCGGGCCCCTTCTGCTTTTCGCTCCCCCGCCCCCGATTTGTGACGCCAGTCGCATTTAGCACCAAACGCCCCGCGCCACGAAATAAAGAGCACGCCAATTCAGCCACTTATGACGGCTTCATGACGACGTGGCGAGCGGGGGCGATAAGTGGGATCCCGATCACATCTCTCCCGCGTCCCAGGGTGTAGCTTGAGAGGTGTCGGCACACCCAAGCGCAACAAGGAGGCGACATTACATGTTCCCAGAGTACAGAGACCTCATCTCGCAACTGAAGAGCAGTGATGACCATTTCCACGAGAAGTTTGCCTTACACAACGAGCTGGACGGGACCATCAGAAAACTGGAAAAGCATCATGCCAGCGACTTCAGTCCTGAGTTGAGAGATCTGAAAAAACAGAAACTTAAACTCAAAGAGGAGATATACGACATCCTCAAACAACATCAGCCTCATTGATTGCCCAGAACATTGACTGCGTTAACGCACGGATAAGCAATTTATCCCCCAGCCCGGCTCAAAGCCGGGCTTTTCATTACCTGCTCATGACGGCGCGGCGCAGGCCACTCCCGGCCTGCGCCGAAACTCGCTCGGCGTCTGGCCGGTATGGCGACGAAAGGCGGTATTGAAGGTGGACTTGCTGTTGAATCCCGCCTGATAGCAAACGCTGGCCACCGTCTCGTCGCTCTCTTGCAGCAGGCGCTTGGCCTCCTCCACCCGATGGCGATTGAGCCAGTCATAGAAATTTCCCCCCGAACACCCATTGATGGCACTGGAGGCCTGATGGGTACTGAGGCCGCACAGCTGTGCCAGCTTGCCAAGGGAGAGGGCGGGATCCCGGAAGGCGCCCTGCGCCAGGGCGCGCTCCAGCTCGTCGAACAGCGGTTGCAGCGAATCATCCCGCATCGGCTCTACTCCCCTGTCGGCGGCTTGCCCAGACGCCTCCCCCCTGCGCCCCTGCTGCGGCAACCGGGCGTGAGCCAGCACCAGCAGCAACAGATAGGCGGTGACGGGGGCCTGCAGATAGACGGCGGAGAGGGACCAGCCAAACCCGCTCAGGGCGATACGCCCCAGCAGCAGCAGGGCAACCAGCAGTTGCAGGCCCTGCAACCGGGTGACCCAGGTTCGCAGCGCCGGTTTGCGGCTTTCAAGGCCGGTTCTGTGTTGTTGCCACCAGTAGACCAGCCCAAGCAGGGCGATACAGGCGAGATAGCGGTTGCCATAGAGGGTCACGCCGGGCCAGAGCGCCTCCCCCTGCTTGCCAAGCAGGATCCAGCGCACCTTCTCATCCCCCGGCAACAGCCAGTAAGGCATGGCCAGGGCGGCCACCAGCAGCAGGGGCAAGCCGTGCACCAGGGCCGCGCGCCAGCTGCCGAGCACCTTCTCCCCCTGCAATGCCCGGATGTAGCCGTAGAGACAAAAGGGCAGCATCACCACCAGGGGATCCGCCAGCTTGAGCAAGTGGGGCCAGGCCAGAAACCACTGCTGCTGATGATAGAGATACTCCAGCGCCTGCAAGCCGCTCAGGGCGAGCAGGGCCAGCAGATAACCGGCTGCCCCGTCCTGGCGCGAGCGTCGCAGCCAGCCGATGGTCGCCAACACCAGCATGCCGGCCAGGCCCAGGCTGAGCACGGCGGCCACATCTTCCCACTGCATACCACTTCCTCCTGCGGGTACGGCTCCATCGAGACACACCTTTTCATCCTTGTTTTTATTGCACTTTTAGTTCCATGACCGACTCCATCCAGTCGGGCGACCCCAGATGTTCGCTGGGATTGAATATCGTCTGCACCGGCCAGACGGCAACAAAACCATAACAAATCACCCTCACAGAAGGAACCAAGATGCGAACACCTCTTCCCCTTTACCTTGCCCTGTTCGGCAGCCTGGCGCTGGCGGGATGTCAGGAAAATGACAGCGAGCCGGATCCCGCCAGCCACTACGACGTCACCCTCACCTACACGGAGCAGGGGGTTCCCCACATCAAGGCGGCCGACTACGTCAGCCTGGGCTTCGGGGTAGGTTATGCCCACGGCGAGGAGAACCTCTGCACCCTGAGCGAGCAGATCATGAAGCTGCAAGGCGACAAATCCCGTTGGCTGGGTGCGGGTGAACAGCAGCGCAACCTGCTCTCCGATCTGGGATATCGTTCCCTGGATCTGCCCGGCCAGGCCGCCAGCCTCTATGACAAGCTGACGCCGGAGGCTCGCGATCTCATCGAAGGCTATGTGGCGGGCTTCAACCACTCCCTCGCCGGGCGGACCAGCCCGGCGGACTACCCCTCCCCCTGCCGCGAAGCCGAGTGGGTCGAACCCATCACCCCGGTCCAGCTGTTGGCCTATCACCTGGATCTTGCCCAGCTTGCCAGCGGCCGCAGCTTCATCAGCGCCATGGCCAGTGCCCAGCCCCCCACAGACGGGACGCTGGCCCGCGCCGCCCTGCCCGCCCCCGAGCTGGATCCCGTCTCGCTGCTCACCTCGGAGGGGATCGGCAGCAACGGCTGGGCGCTGGGGACGGATCGCAGCAGCAACGCCAACAGCCTGCTGCTCGGCAACCCCCACTTCCCCTGGGATGGGGAGCTCAGGTTTTTTGAACAGCATCTGCAGATCCCGGGCGAGCTCAACGTGACCGGCGCCACCATGATGGGCTTTCCCGCCATCCTGATCGGCTTCAACGAGCGGCTGGGCTGGACCCATACCGTCTCCCAGTCCAAGCGCTTCACCCTCTATCAGCTCACGCTGGATCCTGACAACCCCTTGCGTTACCGCTACGGCGACCAGTGGCGGGAGATGAGCCAGAAGCAGATTACCGTGCAGGTACGCCAGGCCGACGGCAGCCTGCAGCCCCATGTCCAGACCCTCTATGGCAGCCACTTCGGCCCCCTGGTCAACCTCGCCTCCCTCTCGCCGACCCTGGGCTGGACCCGCAACAGCGCCATCAGCCTGCGCGATGCCAACGCCGGCAACTACCGGATGCTGGAGCAGTGGCTGGCCATGGCCAAGGCCCAGAGCACCCCGGCCTTCTTCGATGCCCTGGCCGCACATCAGGGGGTGCCCTGGGTCAATACCCTGCTCGTCGACAAGAGTGGCCAGGCCAGCTACGTGGATGCCACCCAGGTGCCCCGCCTCGGCGCCAGGGCCGAGGCCTGGTGGCGGGCCGCCTCCCAGACCCCGCAGCTGGCCCCCATCTGGCAAGATGGCGAGGGCAGCGTGCTGCTGCCGGGCAATGACCCCGATTTCGAGTGGATGGACAGCGGCGAGACCCGCACCCCGGGCCTGGTCCCCCTGAGCCAGGCCCCCCGCCAGACCCGCAGCGACTATGTCTACAACGCCAACAGCAGCCACTGGCTCACCAACCTGGCCTCGCCGCTGGAGGGCTACTCCATCCTCTACGGCCCGGAGCAGACGGTGCGCAGCCCCCGTACCCGCTACAACGCCCAGCTCATCAGCACCCCCGATGCCATGGGGCTGACCGGGGCCGATCGCCGCTTCACCCTGCAGACATTGCAGCAGGTACTGACCCACAACGGCTCCCTGTTTGCCCGCGAGCTCAGAGAGCCCCTGCTGGCACGCTGCGAGGCCCATCCGCTGATCCAGCTGACCGGCGGCCCGCTGGACTTGACCCCGAGCTGCAACGCGCTCGCCAACTGGGATGGCGAGTATCAACTGGAGAGCCGGGGGGCCCACCTGATGCGCGAGTGGCTAACGGCGTTTCGCACAAGCGGCCACAGAGACATCAAGGATGAACTGTTCGCCATCCCCTTCAACCCGGCTCATGGCGCCACTACCCCGAACGGGCTGGCGCCCTGGCGCGGCGCACCGGATCAAGACCCGGCCCTGCTGGCACTGGCCCAGGCCCAGCAGCGCTTGCAGGCGGCCGGTATCGCGCCGGATGCCGAACTCGGCACGCTGCAGTTCGTGCAAAAGGCGGCCGGGCTGACCCCCATTTCGCTGCCGGGGGGCAACTCGTTCGAGGGGCTGTTCAACATGGTGCAGACCAACCTGCCCTCGCGCAGCACCTCGGATCTCGCCAATATCGTGACCGGCAGGGCCGTGCCAGGTACCATGCTGCGCAGCCTGGATGATGACGGGGATGGCAAGCCCGACCTGCGCTATCGCGCCAACTACGGCTCCAGCTTCGTGCTGGCCCTGCAGTTCGATGCCAACGGCCCCAGGGCGGAGCGCTTCCTGAGCTATGGCCAGTCCCACGACACAGAGAGTCCCCACTTCACCGATCAGACCGAGCTGTTCGCCCGCCAGCAGTGGCAGCCGATGCGTTTCACCGACGAGGAGATAGCGGCCCATCGGGAGCGTACCCTGCACCTCAAGGTGCCGCGCGTGGCCCGGCCCTGACCCCGGCGGCAGGGATTGGCATCATGAAGACGCGGGCCGAGAGGCCCGCGTTGTCATCTGGTCGCTGGGTGCCTTTGTGACGGGATCGGCGCTGTCCCCACCACGGCTTCGGGCTGACCCTTTCTGTTCCCCCCATCGTGAAGAGGGCAGGCATTCCCCCCATCATGGGGGGCAGGCAGACATTGCCGCCCGCGGCAGGAATCGTTATCTTCCCCTCTTCACAGGAAACGCCACAGCACAAGGACCCGGACATGCCGACCCTCGCCAGCATACATCTCTATCCCATCAAATCGACGGCGGGCATGGCGCCAACCCGCGCCAGGGTGACCCAGGAGGGGCTCGCCGGGGATCGCCGCTACATGGTGGTCAAACCCGACGGCACCTTCATCACAGCCCGCACTCACCCCCAGTTGCAGCAGGTGGTGGCCACCCCGGTGGAGGGCGGCCTGCAACTGCGTTACCCGGGCCAGGAGATGCTCACCCTGCAGCCGCAGGATTTCAGCCTGATCCCCCAGAGCACGGGCGTCTGGGGTGACAGCTTCCATGCCCTGCGCACCCATGAGCAGGCGGATCTGTGGCTGAGCCGGGTGGCGGGGGAGCCGGTTCGCCTGCTCTGGCTGGGGGAGGAGTCCAACCGCTTTCGGGAAAAGACGGGCACCCGGGTCAGCTTTGCCGACGGCTATCCTCTGCTGCTCATCAGCCAGGCCTCCCTTGCGGATCTCAACCTGAGATCCGACGCCCTGCATCAGATGAGCCAGTTTCGCACCAACCTGGTGGCAAGCGGCACCCGCCCCTTCGAGGAGGACGGCTGGAAGCGCATTCGCATCGGCGAGGTGGAATTTCTGGTGGCCAAGCCGTGCAGCCGCTGCATCATGACCACGGTGGAGCCCGGTACCAGCCGCTTCAATGCCCTCAAGGAGCCGCTCGCCACCCTGGCTCGCTACCGGCGCGGCGAGGACGGCGATGTCTACTTTGGCCAGAATCTGGTGGCCCTGAACGAAGGCTGGATCGAGGCGGGCAGCGAGATTGAGGTGCTGGAGCGGGTGCGCCCCCTCGTCTATGGCAATGGCGCCCCGAAGAAGCGGGCGCTGGTGTGCGTGGCCCGGGGATCCCTGGCCCGGGATCTGGAGACCTTCTGGTTCGAGGCCGAAGATGGCGAGCCCCTGCCCGACTATCAGCCGGGCCAGCACCTGCCCCTCTTCGTGGACATCAAGGGCGAGCGGGTACAGCGCCGCTACACCCTCTGCTCCAGCCCGGATGAAGCGGGGCGCTACGCCATCTCGGTCAAGCGTCAGGCCGATGGCCGTCTATCTTCTTGGCTGCACCGCCACCTCAAGGTGGGGGATCGGGTGCTGGCGGCCGACCCCGCCGGCGAGTTCCAGCTTGGTCGCGAGCGCCGCCTGCTACTGCTCTCGGCGGGATCCGGCGTCACCCCCATGCTCGCCATCGCCCGCACCCTGGCCCTGCGCGGCGAGCTTGGCGAGGTTCACTTCATGCACCAGTGCCGCAGCCAGGCCGACATCCCCGCCCCCGAGGAACTCCACGCCCTGACCCGGCAAGGCATGCAGCTGACCCTTATCCTGAGCCAGGCCGACGAGAGCTGGCAGGGGCTGCGCGGCCGACTCGGCAAGGATCACCTCGACCGTGTCAGCGGCCTTGGCGAGCGGGAAGTCTTCCTCTGCGGCCCCCAGGGGTTCATGGCCTCGGCCATCGCCCTGCTCGGCGCGGCCGGGGTGAGCCGGATCCGCCAGGAGAGTTTTGGCGGCGCCCCCCTCATCACCGACCGGCCCCATCAGGCCCTGGCCCTGAGCATCGCGGGCAAGCGCTTCGCCGGCAACAATCAGGGCACCATCCTCGATCAGGCCAGCAAACAGGGGATTGAGCTGCCCTGGAGCTGCCGCGCCGGGATCTGCGGCAGCTGCAAGCAGACCCTGAGCGCGGGGGAAGTGGACCAACCCGATGCCCCCGCCCTCAGCGAGGCCGAGCGGGCCCAGGGCAAGATCCTCACCTGCTGCGCCGTGCCCCTGACCGACATAGAGATAGCCTGAGCCGGGACACCCCGGGTTGACCACGAACAGAGATAAAAAAAACGGCTGCCGAGGCAGCCGTTTTCAATGGTCTCTCATCAGCCCTGACGCAGGGCCTGGATGCGCTGTTCGATGGGCGGGTGGCTCATGAACAGCTCGCTCACCGAGCGCTTGCCGTTGATGCCAAAGGCCATCATGGCCCCTTCCATCTGCGGCTCGGCACCGCGGGAGAGGCGCTGCAGCGCCGCTATCATCTTGTCGCGGCCAGCCAGCTTGGCGGCGCCCGCATCGGCGCGGAACTCGCGCTGGCGGCTGAACCACATCACGATGATGGAGGCCAGCACTCCGAAGATCATCTCCAGCACGAACACTGTGATCATGTAGGCGAAACCACCCGAGCTGCTGCTCTCCTCGTCGCTGTTTGAGCTGAAGACATTGCTGATGACCCCGGCCACGATGCGGGCGAAGAACATCACGAAGGTGTTCACCACACCCTGGATCAGGGTCAGGGTCACCATGTCGCCGTTGGCCACATGGCTCACCTCGTGGGCCAGCACGGCTTCCGCCTCGTCCCGGCTCATGCTGTAGAGCAGGCCGGACGACACGGCGACGAGGGAGTCGTCGCGACGGGCACCGGTGGCGAAGGCGTTCATATCGGAAGACTCATAGATGCCCACTTCCGGCATCTTGATCCCGGCCTCGCGGGCCTGACGGGCCACGGTACTGACCAGCCAGTGCTCGGTCTCGTTGCGGGGTTGCTCGATGACCTGGACACCATAGCTGCGCTTGGCCATCCATTTGGACATCAGCAAGGAGATAAAGGAGCCCCCAAAACCGAACACGGCGCAGAAGATCAGCAAGCCAGAGATACTGGACTTGTTGATGCCAAGCACCGAGAACAGGATATTGAGTACCACCCCCAGCACCAGCATGACGGCCAGGTTGGTCACCAGGAATAGCATGATTCGCTTCATATAGACTCCTTGTGAGAATGAAAGGGGCCCGTGCCGGTCAACCGACCCACGCCCACCTGCCACACATAGTAGCGGTTATCTATGAATGCTCCCTGAATACCTGGCCCGGCGCAACAGTGAAATATTGAGATATTCCCGTAAGTTAGCGCTGTCTGGGTCGCTCAGGGTCGGAATTTCACCCAGCAGGGGAGCGGGCAGACGCTGGCGCAGGGTCGCCAGATTCTCCTCGTAGCAACTCATGCCACAGGGCAGCCGGTTCATCACCCAGCCCGCCAGGGACAGACCCGCCTGCTCGATGGCGGCCAGGGTGAGCAGGGCATGGTTGAGACACCCCAGCTTGGCCCCCACCACCAGTACCACAGGCAGGCGCTGCTGCGCCACCCAGTCCGAAAGCAGCCTGTGCTCGTTGAGAGGCAGGTGCCAGCCCCCCGCCCCTTCCACCAGCACCCAGTCGGCACCGCTGCCCTCGATACGGCGCAGACCGGCCGTGATCCCCGCCTCATCGATGGGCTGCCCCGCCTGGGTCGCCGCTATGTGGGGCGCAATGGGGGGGGCATAGGCGAAGGGGTTGACCCACTCATAGGGCAGCGCGACGCTGGCCGCCTGTTGCAACAGCAGGGCATCCCTGTTGCACAGCCCGTCTGGGGTCGGTTCACAGCCCGCCGACACCGGCTTGTAGCCGGCGCACGCCAGCCCCTCGGCGCTCAGCCCCTGCAACAGGGCGCGGGTGACCAGCGTCTTGCCCACATCCGTGTCCGTGCCCGTAATAAAAAAAGTCGCCATCTCAGCTCCTCGTCGGATGATTGTTCGCCCTGTCAGCGCCGGGCTCAGGCCCGCTGCAGCTGCACCAGGGCCACGCGGTAGCTCGCCTCGAGCAGGCCATCGCCACGGCGAAAGCGCTCATAGGCCTGGGTGAGGCGCACCAGCCGGGCCCGGCCCCCCAGGCCCCCCTGTCCCCCTTCGTTGACCTGGCTCGCCCCTATCCCCTTGAGATCGCGCAGCAGTTCGGCCAGCTGCCCATACCCCAGGTGCCAGGGGCGCACCTCGATAATTGGGGTCTCAAAGCCTGACTTTTCAAGGGCCTCCCTGAGCCGGGTTTGTCCGAGGAAGCGATTGACGTGGGGTTTGCCATCCACCGCCTGCCAGGCCTGGGTCAGTTGCCAGAGCGAGCCATCCAGCAGGGTGGAGAAGAGGGCCCGCCCCCCCGGTCTCAGCACCCGGTGCAATTCGGCAAAGGCCTGCTGCGGGCATTCGCACCACTGCAGGGCCAGGCTGGAGAAGACCAGATCCAGGCTGGCATCGGCCAGGGGCAGGGCCTCGGCATCGCCACACAGCAGGCGGGCGCCGCTGCCCCGCCTCGCCGCCTGGGCCAGCATGCCGGGGGCGAGATCCAGCCCGTGCAGGCGCTGGCAGCGCGAGGCCAGCGCCGGCAAAAAGAAGCCTGTGCCGCACCCCAGATCCAGGGCGTCTTCCCACTGCCCCTGGGGCAGCTGGGCCAACAGCGCCTGTCCCACCTCCTGCTGGAAACGGGCGTGGGCGTCGTAGTGGCGGGCGGCGGCCCCGAAGCGGCGGGCAAGCTGCGCCTTGTCCACCGACTGGAAACGCTCATGGAGCATGGGCGCCTCCTCTCTCGTCAGTGGATGGGCGAGGCCCCAGGGCCTCGAGCAGGCGATCCACGTCAGCTTCGCCGTGGGCGGCGCACAGGGTGATGCGAAGGCGCGCCGTGCCGACCGGCACAGTGGGCGGGCGGATGGCGCTCACCCAGACGCCGCATTCGCGCAGCCGCTCGGCCAGTTGCAAGGCGGCACTGCTCTCCCCCACCAGCAGGGGCTGGATCGGGGTGTCGCTCTCCCCCAGGCACCAGCCGAGTTGGCGGGCCCCCTGGCGAAAACGGGCGACGAGCTCGGCAAGATGGGCACGGGCCTCGTCGGCGGCGCGCACCAGCTCGATACTCTTGCTCACCGCGCACGCCTGGGCGGCGGGCATATGGGTGCTGTAGACATAGGGGCGGGCGAAGTTGACCAGATACTCCACCAGCTCGCGGCTGCCCCCCACAAACGCGCCAGCCACCCCGAGCGCCTTGCCAAAGGTGCCCATCTGGATGTGTACGCTGGCAGGAGCAACCCCTTGCGCCGCTAGGGTGCCGCGCCCTTGTGGCCCCAGCACGCCGAGGCCGTGGGCATCGTCGATCATCAGCCAGTTGCCGCTCTGGGCAGCCAGTTGGCTAAGCTCGCGCCAGGGACCCTGATCCCCGTCCATGCTGAACACCCCTTCCGAGACGATCAGGCCCCGATCTGGCTCAAGCAGCCGTTCAAGGGCCGCCATGTCGTTGTGGCCGAAGCGCTTCATCCTGCAGGGGAGCTGGCTGCCCATCTCCTGCAGGGAGGCGTGGTTGAGCCTGTCCTGCCACAGCAGATGCTCCTTGCCAAGCAGGGCCTTGAGCACAGCCTGATTGGCCGAAAAACCGCAGTTGAACAGCAGCACAGCCTCCACGCCGAGCCACTCGGCAAGCGTCTCTTCCAGCTGCTGGTGAGCGCGGCTGTAGCCGGTCACCAGGGGGGAGGCGCCGGCGCCCGCGCCATGGCGGTCGATCCCCTCCTTGAAGGCGGCCTTGATGGCGGGATGCTCGGCGAGCCCCAGGTAGTCGTTGCCGGAGAGGTTGAGGTAGTCGCGTCCCCCGACCCGGATCCGCCCGCCGCTCGCCACATCCACAGGGGTGCGTCGGCGCAGCAGGGCGGCCTGCTCACGTTCGGCCAGGGCCTCCCCCAGGGCGAAGGGGGGGGTCATCGTCCGGCCTTGGGCTGGCTGGCATCATAGAAGAGATCGCCCCCCACCGGCTGGCTGGCCACCCGGGCCAAGAGCTCCTCTTCCTGCACCTGATCCGGCTTCTGGGCCCGCTGGGCGGGGCGGATGCCGAGGCGCTTGAACAGCTGCATGTCACTGTTCTCGTCCGGGTTCGGGGTGGTCAGCAGCTTGCAGCCGTAAAAAATCGAGTTGGCCCCCGCCATGAAGCACATGGCCTGCATCTGCTCGTTCATCTTCTCCCGCCCGGCGGAGAGGCGCACGTGGGAAGCCGGCATCATGATGCGCGCCACCGCTATGGTGCGGATAAACTCGAACGGGTCCAGATTCTCCTGGTTTTCCATGGGCGTCCCCTTCACCTTGACCAGCATGTTGATGGGCACGCTCTCCGGGTGGCGGGGCAGGTTGGCGAGCGCCATCAGGAGGCCCGCCCTGTCTTTTGCCTGCTCCCCCATGCCGACGATGCCGCCGGAACAGACCTTCATGCCGGCACCGCGCACGTGCTCCAGGGTATCAAGGCGGTCCTGATAGGTGCGGGTGGTGATGATGTCGCCATAGAACTCCGGCGAGGTGTCGAGGTTGTGGTTGTAGTAATCGAGCCCGGCGGCACCCAGACGCGCCGCCTGATCCGCGGTCAGCATCCCTAGCGTCATACAGGTCTCCATGCCGAGCCCGCGCACCTCCTCGACCATGCGCAGGATATAGGGCATGTCCCTCTCTTTCGGGTTGCGCCAGGCGGCCCCCATGCAGAAGCGGGACGAGCCGTTGGCCTTGGCCTCACGGGCCCGCTCCAGCACCTTTTCCACCTCCATCAGCCGCTCGGTCTCGAGCCCGGTGTGGTAACGGGCGCTCTGGGGGCAGTATTTGCAATCCTCCGGGCAGGCGCCGGTCTTGATGGAGAGCAAGGTGCTCACCTGCACCTCGTTCGGGTCGAAATGGGCGCGGTGTACCGTCTGGGCCTGGAACAGCAGATCGTTGAATGGCAGGGCAAAGAGAGCCTGAACCTCGGCGAGGGTCCAGTCGTGGCGAAGGGCGTGAGCGCCCGCGGTGAGAGCATTCATACATGGCTTCCGGTTGTGATAGGTGGGATCCTGCGCCTCGCTCATCGAGAGATGGCGGCAAGACCCGCCAGCTGGACCCTGCGACGCCAGGGCGTACGCGAAGCCAAGTGGCTGAAATGGTTGGCTAGTGTAGAGAGCGCGCGTAGACTGTCAACACCGACAAGATCAAATCAATTGACAACAGAACACAAAATGACCAACCAAGAATTCGACCTGCACCACGTCTGGCACCCCTATACCTCCCTCACCCATCCTCTGCCCTGCTATGAAGTGGCCAGCGCTAAGGGGGTGACCCTCACCCTCAGCGACGGCCGTGAACTGGTGGATGGCATGAGCTCCTGGTGGGCCTGCGTCCACGGTTATCAGGTGCCGGAGCTGGACGCGGCCGCCACCGCCCAGCTCGGCAAGATGTCCCACGTGATGTTTGGCGGCCTGACCCATGCTCCTGCGGTGGCGCTGTGCCGCAAGCTGGTGGAGATCACCCCGAAGGGGCTGGATCGGGTGTTTCTGGCGGATTCCGGCTCGGTGGCGGTGGAGGTGGCCCTCAAGATGGCCCAGCAGTACTGGCACGCCAAGGGTACGCCGCGGGCCAAATTCGTCTCCCTTAGGGGCGGCTATCACGGGGACACCTTCGGCGCCATGAGCGTGTGCGATCCCGATGGCGGCATGCACGAGCTCTACCAGGGCTTCCTGCCGGAACACCATTTCGTCACCGCCCCCAGCTGCCGCTTCCACGCCCAGTGGGACGAGAGCTGCGTGGTGGAGCTGGCGACCCTGGTGGCGGATCATCACGAGGAAATCGCCGCCATCGTGCTCGAACCCATCGTCCAGGGGGCGGGGGGAATGCGCTTCTACCACCCCCGCTACCTGCAGTGGGTGCGCGCCCTGTGCGACGAGTTCGGTCTGCTGCTGATTGCCGACGAGATCGCCACCGGCTTTGGCCGCACCGGCCAGCTGTTTGCCTGCGACTGGGCGGGGATCAGCCCCGACATCATGTGTCTGGGCAAGGCGCTCACCGGGGGCTACCTGACGCTGTCGGCCACCCTGACTACCGAGCAGGTCGCTCGCACCATCTGTGACGGCAAGGCCGGGGTCTTTATGCATGGCCCCACCTTCATGGGCAACCCGCTCGCCTGCGCCGTGGCCAACGCCTCCATCGAACTGCTGCTGGCCTCACCCTGGCAGGAACGGGTGCAGGCCATCGAGCATCAGCTGCGCACCGAACTGGTAGAGCTGACCCTGCACCCGGCGGTTGCCGACGTGCGGGTGCTC
Organism: Aeromonas bivalvium; assembly: GCF_000819765.1. Lineage (GTDB taxonomy): Bacteria > Pseudomonadota > Gammaproteobacteria > Enterobacterales > Aeromonadaceae > Aeromonas > Aeromonas bivalvium. The sequence continues at coordinate 27,987 of NZ_CDBT01000030.1, read as the reverse complement.
GGCGCCATCGGGGTGGTGGAGATGAAGGAGCGGGTGGACGTGGCGCGCATCCAGCGCAAGTTCGTGGAGCTGGGGGCCTGGATCCGCCCGTTTGGCAAGCTCATCTACCTGATGCCCCCCTTCGTCATCACGCCCGAAGAACTGCGGGTATTGACCGGCGCCATCCACGAGGCCATCACCAGCGGCGAATTCTGAGTCTCGATGAATAGGCCCTGCATGAGAACGCAGGGCCTTTTGGCGCTTTTTCGCCAGAATGTGAGCAAGGCACCAAAACCCGTCCGACGAGGAGAGTAGACTGCGCGGGTTTTACCCAACAGATGTACCTTTCCCATGCGCCTCTCCATTGCCGCCAAATTCAACTTCTTCCTGCTGTTCATCTTCTCCATGGTGTTGGTGTTCTCGGCGTCCTATCAGGCGGTGCGCGAGCGCGACCTCATCCTGACCCTCATCAAGGAGCAGAGCCGCGAACAGACCGAGGCCTATTTCGACGGTCTCAACATGCTGATGCTGACCAACAAGATGGCGGCCCGCGACACCCTGAGAAACAAGTTTCTCGACCACGCCCATGTGGAGGATGCCCGCATCGTGCGCGGCGAGGCGGTGAACAGCCAGTTCGGCCCAGGCTATGACAACGAGCAGCCCAGGGACGAGTTCGACAGGCTGGCGCTGGCGGGCAAGGGCAGCATGGAGGTGGTACACGACGGTCAGCACAGCCGACTGGTGGTGACCCGTCCCCTGCTGGCCCAGCGCAACTTTCGCGGCACAGACTGCACCAGCTGTCACCTGGTGCCGGAGAACAGCGTGCTGGGGGCGGTGCGCTTTGACTACTCCCTCGACTCCCTCTTTACCCGGGTCGAGCAGAACATCCTCACCTCGGCCCTGAGCCTCACCCTCATCTTCGGCCTGGGACTCCTGCTCACCCTCTGGGTCATCCGCACCTGGATTGTCAGTCCCCTCAACCGGCTGACCCGCGCCATGGAGGAGGCCACCGACCGACGCGACTTCGGCCATCGGCTGGAGGGGGATGAAGGGGACGAGATAGGCCGGGTGGCGCTGGCCTACAACCAGATGCTCGACAGCGTGGAGCGCCAGCTCGGCAAGCGCAGGGGCAAAGAGCCTGAGTCGCGTCAGCCGAAATAGCGGAGCCAGGGCTGGCTCGCAGCGGCCGACGCAGCACGGCAGCAACCCTCAGAGGCCGGACAGCCGACATAGCACAACACAAGGCTGATTCGGCGCGACAGGCACTTCAGGGGCCGGATCAGCCGAAGTAGAACAGCAGCAGGCTGGCGGTCAGGATCAGCAGCAGCAGGATCAGGGAGGCGCCATAACCATCTTCTTCCCGGCGACTGCGCCGGTATTGCAGTGCCAGTACCAGCAGGGTGAAGGCGGCGCAGCCCCACAGGCTCTGCTCCAGCCAGGGGGTGAGCGCCGGATCCCAGTGCTCGCGCACCTCGATGCCGCCGTAACGCAGGAAGCCGTAGGCTATCTCGGGCCTGGCGTAGTGATAGAGGGTGAGCAGCACCAGGACGCAGGCCCAGCAGAGGAGAGCCAGCCAGTGCAGCAGCACTATCCATCCATCCGGTCCGCGTCGTCGCTCCATCCCGCTTCGCCCCTCATGTCGATTGGCCCTTGCTCCCCCAGCGTCTGACATTTTTGCTTGTTTATCAAACCTGCGCGGGTAAGATTGACGGCTTAGTCTGCCATGGTGGGCCATCTGTGCCCGGGTCAGACCCCTAGTGTTGCAAATAGCGCTGCAAGAACAAGCTGGAGACAATATTTCGATGACGCACGCATCCGTAGTTGATGTGCTGGCCGGTAAGTATTCGGTTGGCACCACCCAGACAGTGAAAGGGTGGATCCGGACCCGCCGCGATTCCAAGGCGGGGATCTCATTTTTGGCCATATCCGATGGCTCCTGTTTCCATCCGGTGCAGGCCGTCGTTCCCAATACCCTGGCCAATTACGAGAATGAAGTGCTGCGTCTGACCACCGCCTGCTCCGTGGAGGTGACCGGTGTGGTCGCCGCCTCCCAGGGCAGCGGCCAGGCGTTCGAGCTGCAGGCCACCGAGGTCAAGGTCGTCGGCTGGGTCGAAGATCCGGACACCTACCCCATGGCCGCCAAGCGCCACAGCATCGAATACCTGCGTGAACAGGCCCACCTGCGCCCGCGCACCAACATCGTCGGCGCCGTGACCCGGGTGCGCAACTGCCTGGCCCAGGCCATCCACCGCTTCTTCCATGAAGAGGGCTATCTGTGGATTGCCGCCCCCCTCATCACCGCCTCCGACACCGAAGGGGCCGGCGAGATGTTCCGCGTCTCCACCCTGGATCTGGAAAACCTGCCGCGTACCGACGCCGGCAAGGTGGACTACGACAAGGACTTCTTCGGCAAGGAGACCTTCCTGACCGTCTCCGGCCAGCTCAACGTCGAGACCTATGCCTGCGCCCTGTCCAAGGTCTACACCTTCGGGCCCACCTTCCGCGCCGAAAACTCCAACACCAGCCGCCATCTGGCGGAGTTCTGGATGGTGGAGCCGGAAATCGCCTTCGCCAATCTGGAAGACAACGCCGCCCTGGCCGAAGCCATGCTGAAGTACGTATTCAACGCCGTGCTGGCGGAGCGCCGCGACGATCTGGAGTTCTTCGCCCAGCACGTGGACAAGGATGCCATCGGCCGTCTGGAGCGCTTCGTTGCCTCCGACTTCGCCCAGATTGACTACACGGACGCCATCGAGATCCTGAAGAACTGCGGCAAGAAGTTCGAGTTCCCTGTCTCCTGGGGTATCGACCTCTCCTCCGAGCACGAGCGTTATCTGGCCGAGGAGCACTTCAAGTCTCCCGTGGTGGTGAAGAACTACCCCAAAGACATCAAGGCCTTCTACATGCGCCTCAACGACGACGGCAAGACAGTCGCCGCCATGGACGTGCTGGCCCCGGGGATCGGCGAGATCATCGGCGGTGCCCAGCGTGAGGAGCGCCTCGAGGTGCTGGATCAGCGCATGGCCGAGATGGGGCTGAACAAGGAAGATTACTGGTGGTACCGCGACCTGCGTCGCTACGGCACAGTGCCCCACGCAGGCTTCGGCCTGGGCTTCGAGCGCCTGGTGGTCTATGTGACCGGCATGGGCAACGTGCGCGACGTCATCCCCTTCCCGCGCACCCCCCGCACCGCCGAGTTCTAAGGCGACAGCCTGCTCGCACCGTGTAAAAGCCGACCCTTGGGTCGGCTTTTTCGTTTGCCGCCTCTGCTGCGCACACTCCTCGGCCACTCCCTCGCCCGCCTCCCCCTGCCGCCCTGTCCAGAGGCACAGCCGTAGTTTTTATGCACTTAAATCGGAAAAGAGCCCGTTATTGAACCACCTCAATTTTTTACCCCTTTAGGGGTGCAAGAATACCCACTGACCCGTTAGGGGCAAATAACCACAACAGATGCTCCCGGGCCCCAGGGCCAGTGCGGACATGGATTCAATCACACGAGGTAATGGAATGATCTTGATGGAATTTTTGGTGGTGCTCGGCTGCTTGCTGCTGGGGACCCGATTTGGAGGCATGGGGCTTGGCCTCATCAGTGGCATAGGTCTGTTCCTGCTGACCTTCGTGTTCGGGCTGACCCCGGGCGAGCCCCCGGTGCAGGTGATGCTGACCATACTGGCGGTGATAGGGTGTGCCTCCGTGCTCCAGACCGCCGGCGGCCTCAACCTGATGATGCAGATAGCCGAGCGCCTGCTGCGCCGCCATCCCCAGTACATCACCATACTGGCCCCCCTCACCACCTGGACCCTCACCTTCCTGTGCGGCACCGGCCACGTGGTCTACACCATGTTCCCCATCATCAGTGACATAGCGCTGCAGAAGAACATACGTCCGGAGCGGCCCATGGCGGTGGCCTCCGTCGCCTCCCAGATGGCGATCTGCTCCTCCCCCGTCTCGGTGGCCGTGGTCTCCCTGGTCTCCATCCTGGCGGCCGGTCACGGCATAGGCGAGGCCTACGGCCTGCTCGACATCCTGATGATCTCCATCCCGGCCTCCCTGTGCGGCGTGCTGGTGGCGGCCCTGTGGAGCCTGCGCCGCGGCAAGGATCTGGACAAGGACGAGGAGTTCCAGGCCAGATTGCAGGATCCGGAGCAGCGCGCCTTCATCTATGGCGGCAACCAGACCCTGCTCGATCACGCGTTCCCGAAAGAAGCCTACTGGTCCACCTGGATCTTCTTCGCCGCCATCGCCGCCGTGGTGGTGCTGGGGGCCAACGAGGGACTGCGACCCGTGTTCGAGATCAAGGGCAAGACGGGTCCCCTCTCCATGAACCTGGTGATCCAGATGATGATGCTGATCGCCGGCGCCATCATACTGATGCGCTGCAAGGTCAAGCCGAGCGAGATCTCGAACGGCCCCGTGTTCAAGGCGGGCATGGTCGCCATCTTCTCGGTGTTCGGGGTGGCCTGGATGAGCGACACCTTCTTCATCAGCCACATGGATGCCCTCAAGGAGAGCCTCTCCCACGTGGTGCAGTCCCAGCCCTGGACCTATGCCCTGGTGCTGTTCCTCATCTCCAAGCTGGTGAACAGCCAGGCGGCGGCGCTCACCGCCATCGCCCCCATGGGACTGGCCCTGGGAGTGGAGCCCAAGCTGCTGATCGCCTTCCTGCCGGCGAGCTACGGCTACTTCGTGCTGCCGACCTACCCGAGCGATCTGGCCTGCATCGGTTTCGACCGCTCAGGCACCACCCGGATTGGCAAGTTCATCATCAACCACAGCTTCATCCTGCCCGGGCTCATCGGGGTGGGTACCGCCTGTACCCTGGGCTACCTGCTGACCAGCCTGCTGCTCTGAGACGGGCAAGCCAGACCACAAAAAAAGCGGGAGGCCATCGGCCTCCCGTGCCATCTGCCCGGGCCGCATCCGGGGTGAACCTTTCCCGCAGCCGCATCATGGGCGCGGCCATCCGGCCCGCGGTGCCAGAGGCTCATACGCCACCAAGCCTGCCTCATTGCCTGCAAACATCATGAAATCATCAAAAACCAACAGTAATCACTGAAAATTAAATAAAATTAAGTTTTTTAAACTACCGTCGACGTTCTAGAATTTCCGCCGATAGACAGGGGGAGATTAATGACCCGCTTTTTGCGTTGGATCAAGACTCGCCACGACCAAGCTGCCAAGATCGGCACCGATACCCAGCGACCATTTCGCACCGGAGAGAGCTATGACAAACCAGGCCACCGCAAGCATGACAACCTGCGACTACAAGCTGTGGGATATTCTCGTCGCGTCGGCAAAGGAACGCTCAACCATTCGTTACTCCAAGCTGGCCAAGATGGCCGGGCTGGAGACTTGCCAGGATGAGCTGCGCACCCTGCTGCAACGCATCCGCATGTACTGCACCGAGCACCAGCTGCCCGTGCTCTCCACCATAGTGGTGGACGATGTGGGCAAGTACGCCGGGCTCAGCTCCGGCCTGCCGGAAGCCCCCTGGGAGCGGGCACGGGTCTTCGATTATCAATGGCCCGTCGCTCCCTGACTCCCTTCCCGCAAGATAAAACGCGCCTCGATGGCGCGTTTCGTCTATCTGGCCCGTGACCTTGCCAAAAAAAACCCGCCATGATGGCGGGCAGACAAGCAAGCAACACTCTGGTTGGCAGAGTCAAAACGTGCTCGCGTCGTCGCCGCCCCTGGCACCACGCGAAGAGGGCGGCGGATGGCACTGGCCATGACCGGCACCGACATGGACGCGAGACGGCCAGCAGACTAGAGCAAAGACTCTTTCCAAGGAAATGTTTTGTTGCCATTGCATGATGGCCCATGATGCATGCCCTGCATTGGGGCTCTTCCCTTCAGCCACCACGGGCTCGGCCTGCCTGGCGCCAGCAAGAGATGGCCCAGGTCGTTGCCTTGCAACGGCCACAATGCCAGAATCTGGCCTTCGTTGAATTCAGGGCCCAGGCCCGCAGACAAGAGACAAGGACCCCCCATGGCCGTCACCCTCTATGGCATCAAGAACTGCGACACCATCAAGAAGGCGCGCAAGTGGCTCGCCGACGCCGGCGTCGATTACCGCTTCCACGACCACAGGGCCGATGGCCTGGATCCGGCCCAACTGGATGGCTGGCTGGCACAACTGGGCTGGGAGGCGCTGCTCAACAGCCGCGGCACCAGCTTCCGCGCCCTGCCGGAGGAGGCCAAACAAGGGCTCGACACCGCCAAAGCCCGCGCCCTGCTGCTGGAGCACCCCGCCATGATCAAGCGCCCCCTGCTGGATCTGGACGGCGAGCTGCACTTGGGTTTCAAAGCAGACCAGTATCAATCCCTCTTCCCCCGTTAACCTCTTCTTTTAAGGAATGCCGATGTCGGATGTCATCGCACTGGCCAAGGATCTGATCCGCCGCCCCTCCGTTACGCCGCAAGATGAAGGGTGCCAGACCCTGATGGCGGAGCGCCTCGCGCGCCTGGGCTTCGTCATCGAGCCCATGGTGTTTGAAGACACCACCAACCTCTGGGCGCGCCGCGGCAGCGAGGGCCCCCTGTTCTGCTTCGCCGGTCACACCGACGTGGTGCCCGCCGGGCCGCTGGACAAATGGCACACCCCGCCGTTCGAGCCGACCATCCAGGATGGCATCCTCTATGGCCGCGGCGCCGCCGACATGAAGGGGTCGCTGGCCGCCATGGTGGTGGCCACCGAACGCTTCGTGGCCGCCCACCCGGATCACTCCGGCTCCATCGCCTTCCTCATCACCTCGGACGAAGAGGGCCCCTTCATCAACGGCACCACCCGGGTGATCGACACCCTGGAGGCGCGCAACGAGAAGATCCGCTGGTGCATCGTCGGCGAGCCCTCCTCCACCACCGAAGTGGGAGACGTGGTGAAGAACGGCCGCCGCGGCTCCATCACCGGCGATCTGCTGGTGCGCGGAGTGCAGGGCCACGTGGCCTACCCCCATCTGGCGGACAACCCCATTCACAAGGCGGCGCCGGCCCTGAGCGAGCTGGCCGCAACCGTGTGGGATCAGGGCAACGCCTTCTTCCCCCCCACCAGCTTCCAGATAGCCAATATCCAGGGGGGCACTGGCGCCTCCAACGTCATCCCCGGCGAATTGCACGTCCAGTTCAACTTCCGCTTCAGCACCGAGCTCACCGATCTGGCCATCCGCGAGCGGGTCGAGGCGCTGCTGGACAGGCACTGTCTGGACTACGAGCTCAAGTGGACCCTCTCCGGCCAGCCCTTCCTGACCGATACCGGCGCCCTGCTGGAGGCCACCGTCGCCGCCGTGGCCGAGGTCAACGGCCAGCGGCCTGCCCTGCTCACCACGGGGGGCACCTCGGACGGCCGTTTCATCGCCCCCACCGGGGCCGAGGTGATCGAGCTCGGGCCCGTCAACGCCACCATCCACAAGGTGAACGAGTGCGTGAAAGCCGGCGATCTGGATCTGCTGGCGGACATGTATCAGGGTGTGCTGACCCGTTTGCTGCCATGAAGCCTGCTGCGGGAGGAGACACAGTGCTGACCCAGACACAACTGCTTGGCCAGGATGAGGGGCATCTCAGGGTGCTCGGGACCGGGCCTCACCGCCTCACCCCGGCCGCCGCCAACGCCTTTCACGCCATGCAGCTGGCCGCCGCCGCCGCGGGCCACAATCTGCAGCCCGCCTCCAGCTGGCGCAGCTTCGAGCGTCAGCTGGCCATCTGGAATGGCAAGTGGCGCGGCGAGCGGCCGCTGCAAGATGGCGACGGTCAGCCCTTGGATGCCTTGTTGCTCAGCGAGGTCGATCGGCTCCATGCCATCCTGCGCTGGAGCGCCCTGCCGGGCACCAGCCGCCACCACTGGGGCACGGATCTGGACATCTATGATCCGGACTGCCTACCCGCCGGTACCCGGCTGGCCCTGGAGCCCTGGGAGTATGCCGCGGGAGGCTGGTTTGCCGAGCTGGCGGGCTGGCTCGACGCCCATATGGGCGACTTCGGGTTTTTCCTGCCCTATGACCGGCATGATGGCCAGACCCTGGGCAGTGAGGTCGCCTTCGAACCCTGGCACCTGAGCTTTGCCCCCCAGGCACAACATCAGCGGCTCGATGCCGGGGCGCTGGCGCTTTGCCTGCAACAGGCGGATATTGAAGGTAAGCAGACGATCCTGACCCACCTCGACGAGATACTGGCCCGCTACGTCTTACCCCAGCGCACAGACCATGACAGCGTCCATGACATCAATAGGAGCACCCCATGAGTCTCTGGTTGTTAATCGGTTTGCCACTCCTGTTTCTGCTTGGTGTATTTCTCAATGCGATCAAGGACATGAAACGGATCGAGAAAGAGCTGCCCAAGTACAAGGACAAGATCCGCGAAGTCAAGGATGACGAGGACGACTACTGACAAAAAAAGCCCCGAAAGGGGCTTTTTTTCATCCGACGCCGCCGGTTTCTTTCCCCTCCTCCCCCCTGGCCATGACCCGCTGGCAGCGATGGCCGCCCGTGACGCAAGATGTCGTAAATTGCAAAATAATGCACAAATAGCCCACACAAGCAGGGGGTAAATGCATATAATGTGCCTGATTTGCGTTTTGACAGAAGGAGTTCGCCATTGGATGCAGTGACCATCAACAGTTTCTTTCTTATCGGTGCCCTGTTGGTGGGAGCCAGTGTCCTGTTAAGCGCACTCTCGTCCCGGCTCGGGATCCCCATTCTGGTGATCTTCCTCGCGGTCGGCATGCTGGCGGGGGAAGATGGCCCCGGCGGCATTCACTTCGCCGATTACTCGGTCGCCTACCTGGTGGGCAACCTGGCGCTGGCCATCATATTGCTCGATGGTGGCATGCGCACCCGGGTCTCCTCGTTTCGGGTCGCACTCTGGCCCGCCCTCTCCCTGGCCACGCTGGGGGTAGCCATCACCACGGGCCTGACCGGGTTGATGGCGGCCTGGTTGTTTGACCTCAACCTGATGCAGGGCATGTTGATCGGCGCCATCGTCGGCTCCACCGATGCCGCGGCAGTCTTCTCCCTGCTCGGCGGGCGCAGCCTCAACGAGCGGGTCGGCGCCACCCTGGAGATAGAATCGGGCAGCAATGATCCCATGGCGGTCTTCCTCACCATCACCCTGATCGAGGTGCTGGCCACCGGCCAGCAGGGGCTGGACTGGTCCTTCCTGCTCCAGCTGCTGCAACAGTTCGGCCTGGGGGCGGGCCTTGGGCTGGGGGCCGGCTGGTTGCTGTGGAAGCTCATCAACACGGCCCGTCTGGCGCCCGGACTCTACCCCCTGCTCACCGTCAGCGGCGGCCTGCTCATCTTCGCCCTCACCACGGCCCTGGGGGGCAGCGGCATCCTCGCCATCTACCTGACCGGCCTCTTGCTGGGCAACCGGGTGATCCGCAGCCGCAGCACCACCCTCTCCGTGCTGGACGGCCTCACCTGGCTGAGCCAGATAGGCATGTTCCTGGTGCTGGGCCTGCTCGCCACCCCGAGCAACCTCATGCCCATCGCCTTGCCGGGCCTGGCCCTGGCCATGTGGATGATACTGATAGCCCGCCCGCTGTCGGTCTGGATCGGGCTGCTGCCCTTCAAGAACTTCGCCCCCCGCGAGCGCTGGTTCATCTCCTGGGTGGGCTTGCGCGGCGCCGTGCCCATCATACTGGCGGTCTTCCCCATGATGGCCGGGCTGCCCAATGCCCAGCTCTATTTCAATGTCGCCTTCTTCGTGGTGCTGGTCTCCCTGATCCTGCAGGGCAGCTCGCTGCCGCTGGCCTCACGCCTGGCGCGGGTGGAGGTGCCGGCCCCCCCCTCCCCCATCAACCGCGCCGGGCTGGAGATCGATCTCGACAGCCAGTGGGAGACCTTCGTCTATCGGCTCGGCTCGGAGAAGTGGTGCATCGGCTCCCCGCTGCGGGATCTCAAGATGCCGGCGGGCACCCGGGTCTGCGCCCTGTTTCGCGGCCAGGAGCTGCTCCACCCCTCCGGCAGTACCTGCCTGCAGGCCGATGACATTCTCTGCGTCATCGGCCACGAACACGACCTCACCGCCCTCGGCCAGCTGTTCAGCCAGGCCCCGGAGCAGGATCTGGGCCCCCGCTTCTTCGGGGACTTCCTGCTCGATGCCTCGGCCCGCCTGATCGATCTCGCCCCCCTCTATGGCTTGGATCTTGGCGAGCTGGACGAGCCGGAGCAGAGCCTGGGCGACTTCCTTGCGGGGCGCTTGGGCGATAATCTGGTAGTGGGTGACCAGTACCCATGGCAGGGCATGATCTGGACCGTGGCCGAGATGGATGAAGACGAGGCGAGCAAGATAGGCGTGCGCTTCCTCGACGAAGACCCGGTCTGATCGCCCCTTGACGGAGCAATACATTATGTCTGAGCACAGCCTGATGGCGGGCATCGGCGCCCCCAACCCCCACCTCGGTCTCATCGAGGGCTTCTTTGGCAAGGGCTGGAGCTGGGACGCCCGCGCTCGCTACGCCCAGTGGCTGCCCCGCCACGGCTATGGCTTCTACCTCTACGCCCCGAAAGAGGATGGCTATCTGCGCAAGCACTGGGCCCTGCCCTGGCCCGAGGATCAGCTGAACGCCCTGCGCCAGTTTGCCGGGCAGTGCCGCGCCAATGGCCTGGATTTTGGCATCGGTCTGAGCCCCATGGGCGCCCATCACGACTACGAACGCCAGCGCCCCGCCCTGCTCGAGAAGCTGAGGGTCATCGATGCCGAGCTGGCCCCGGACATGCTGGCCGTCCTGTTCGATGACATGGTGGGCGACAGCCCCGAGCTCGCCCCCCTGCAGATCCGGATCGCCCACGACATCGCGGCCCACAGCCACGCCCGCCGCCTGCTGTTCTGCCCCAGCTACTACAGTACGGATCCCGTGCTGGAGAAGGTGTTCGGCGCCATGCCGGCCAACTACCTCCAGGATCTGGGCCAGGGACTGGATCGGCGCTTCGACATCTTCTGGACCGGCCCCAGGGTCTGCTCCACCGAATACCCGGCCGCACACCTCGAGCAGGCTGCCGACTGGCTGCAACGCAAGCCCTTCCTCTGGGACAACTACCCGGTCAACGACGGCAGCAAGGCAAGCAGCCTCCTGCACCTGCGCGCCTTCGAGAACCGGCCCGCCGAGCTTGCGGCACTCACCTCGGGCCACGGCGTCAACCCCATGAAGCAGGCGGCGCTCTCGGCCCTGCCGCTGGCCTCCCTGCCCATGAGTTATCGCCTCGGCAAACGTTACGATCCGGACAAGGCGCTGCACGACGCCCTCCATGCCACCTGCGGCCCCCAGATCGCCGCCATGATTGGAGCCGATCTGCCGCTGTTTCAGGACATTGGCCTGGCCCAGCTCACGCCGGAGCAGATCGGCACCTTGCGACGCCGTTACCTGCCGTTTCGGGATCAAGCCTGCGTCGACGAGATAGTGCGCTGGCTCGATGGCGAATACGCATTCGACCCCGACTGCCTCACCGACTGAGGGGAGCACCATGGAGACGACCCTGCTCTACCAGAACCTGGCCATCCTCGCCGCCTTCCTGCTGATCTACAGCCTGATAGCGGGTCGATTTGAATCCAAGCTCATCAATGGCCCCCTGCTGTTCCTGCTGGCGGGAGCCCTGCTCGGCCCGGGCGGGGTCGGCCTGCTCAGCCTGGAGATCAATCACGAGGGGATCCGGCTGCTGGCCGAGCTCACCCTGGTGATAGTGCTGTTCACCGATGCCGCCAACACCGACTGGCGGGTGCTGCTGGCCAACCGCAGCCTGCCGATCCGCCTGCTGCTGATCGGCCTGCCACTCACCCTGGTGCTGGGTACCCTGTTCGGTCGCTGGCTGTTTCCACAATTGCCCCTGCTCGAACTCGCCATCCTCGCCACCATTCTCGCCCCGACGGACGCCGCGCTGGGCAAGGCCGTGGTCAGCAACCCCGCCGTGCCCGCCCCCATTCGCGAGGGGCTCAACCAGGAGAGCGGGCTCAACGACGGCATCTGCGTGCCCGTGCTCTTGCTGCTGCTGGCCCTCATCGCCCCGACCGAGCAGCATCAGGGCACGGGCGCCCTGGCCCTGACCCTGATGCTCGAAGAGATTGGCATAGGGATCGCGGTGGCCCTGGCCCTGAGCCAGGTCACCCTCTGGCTCCTCAGACGCTCCTATCTCAATGGCTGGCAGCTGCCGCTCTGGCGTCAGCTCACCCTGCCCGGGCTGGCCCTGCTCTGCTTCGCCCTGGCCCAGACCCTGGGGGGCAGCGGCTTCATCGCCGCCTTCGTCGGCGGGCTCTTGATAGGCCACCGCTTCGGCGAGCACAAGCATGAGTACCTCGACAGCTGCGAGGGATATGGCGACCTGCTCTCCGTGGTCATCTGGATGGTGTTTGGCGCCACCCTGCTCCCTGTGCTGCCGGATCTGCTGCACTGGCAATACTGGCTCTATGCCCTCGCCAGCCTCACCCTGCTGCGCATGGTGCCGGTCTGGCTCTGCCTGCTCGGCTCCGGGCTCAGGCCCGAGCTCAAACTGTTCGTCGGCTGGTTCGGGCCCCGCGGCCTGGCCAGCATCGTCTTCGCCGTCATGGTACTGCAGCACAGGCCGGCCCTGCTCGGTCAGGGGCCCATCATCAAGACGGTGCTCTGCACCATACTGCTCAGCGTGATCCTGCACGGCATCAGCGCCAACCCCTGGGTCAGGCGCTTCAAATCCAGCTAATCCCGACCTGCTCCCATAAAAAATGCCACCCCCTGTGCAGGGGGTGGCATGTTTGCCCGACCCAGGCGCTCAGCCCAGGGCCAGCCAGACCCCGACAAACAGCATGAGCGAACCGGCGATGCGGTTCATCAGGGCCACGTTGCCGCTCTTGGCAAGGAAATGGCGCAGGGTGCGGCCACCGCTCGCATAGAGCAGCATGCAGGCGAACTCGATGAGCAGGATCAGGGTCACCAGGGCGCCTATCTGCGGCGTCATCGGCTTGGCAGCATTGATGAAGGGGGGCAGCAGGGAGACCATGAAGGCCCACCCCTTGGGATTGGCGATGGCGGTGACAAACCCCTGCATGGCCAGCCCCATGGCGCTGGTCTGCTGGCCGGCCGAAAGATCCGCCGGGATCGCCATCTTGCCCTTGGCCTGCCACATCTGGATGCCGAGCCAGATGAGGTAGGCGCCCCCCACGTACTTGAAGGCCGAGAACAGGGCCGGGTAGTTGAGCATGACGGCCGCCACCCCCACCACAGAGAGCACGGAGACCAGCCCCACCCCAATCAGCTCTCCCCACATCATGGAGAGGGTGCGACGCACCCCCAGACTCATGCCCAGGGTCATCGCCAGGGTCATGCACATGCCAGGGGTCACGGAGACAAAGAAAAACGTGGGAATAAACAGCGCCAAGATGGCGGGATCAATCCAGTCGGACACACTACACCTCCAGGGTTACAGGCAGACGATCTTGCCTATCACACTCTTTTAACACAAGAAAAACCATTTCCTTCAGCAAGATTTCAGCATTAAAAACCCTGTGACAAGAGTTGTCGCGCCTGTGTAAGATGCCGCCTCACTCCTCTTCCGGACCAAGATCTTTCATGTCGTTGAATAACCTCTCCATTCGTCTGCAAGTGCTCATCCCCCTCCTGCTGGCCAGCCTGCTGATGCTGCTGATGGCCGTGATCAGCAAGCAGGAGATAGACGCTGCCATCTCGGACATGAACGAATCCACCGCCAGCGTCACCCGCCACAAGGACGACATTGCCGCCCTGATCCACGCCAGCTACCGGCTGCGCACCAACGCCATCTATGGCCTCTACGATCAGGCCCGCTTCGCCGAGCTGCCCGCCACCCTCAACGGGGCCGAACAGGAGCTGGGAACCATCTTGTCCCGGCTGGCCATCCCCGGCGCCGAGCAGGACAACCGCCAGGTGGCGGCGGCCCTGCAGGCCTACTTCACCCATACCCGCGCCACCATGCTGCCGCTCTTGTCCCAGCGCTTTGCCGGCAGCGGCGATCCCGTCGCCTACGAACAGGCCAGGCTGCACTTTCGCGACCTGGGGGAGCGGTTGATCAAGCAGATCGACACCCTCTCTGCCCAAATCAACCGACTGAGCCAGCAGGAGATAGCCCAGGAGCAAGCCCACTATCGCGCCACCCTGCTGCAGACCCTGCTGCTGATGAGTGCCACCCTGGTGGCGGCCCTTTGTGGTGGCTGGTGGCTCTCCGGTCGCATCGTCCAGCCCATCGGTCAGTTGCAGGAGGTGATGCACGCCGTCGCGAAGGGCCGCTTCAACGTGCGCGCCAAGGCCGAAGGCAGCAACGAGCTGGGCCAGCTCGCCAAGGACATCAACCTGACCCTGACCCAGCTGGGCAGCACCCTCCATGCCCTGACCGGCATCAGCGGCAACGTGGCCTCCGCCGCCACCGAACTGGCCGCCGTCATGACCCAGTCCGAGGCCAACGCCCAGCAGCAGCGCAGCGAGACCGAGCAGGTTGCCTCCGCCGTCACCGAGCTGGCCAGTACCGCCGACAACGTCAACCACAACGCCGCCCTGGCCGACGAGCTGGCGCGGGACGCCCACAGCCGGGTCGAGCAGGGGCTGACCCTGTTTGCCGAGAGCATCCAGGCCAACGATCGCATGGCGGGCAGCCTGGAGAGCGCCGCCAGCGTGGTGGCGAGGCTCAAGTCCCAGTCAGAGCAGATCGGCAAGGTGATCGAGGTGATCCAGAGCATCTCGGAGCAGACCAACCTGCTGGCCCTCACGCCGCCATCGAGGCCGCCCGCGCCGGGGAAACCGGCCGCGGCTTTGCGGTGGTAGCGGACGAGGTACGCCTGCTGGCGGCGCGCACCCAGGACTCCACCAAGGAGATCCAGGTCATCATCGAGCAGCTGCAGAGCCAGAGCCAGTCCGCCAACGACGGCGTGCAGGAGACCCTGGAGATCCTCGGCCGCAACCAGCGCCTCTCCGCCGAGGTACAGGATCTGCTGGGGGGCATCACGGCGGCGGTCACCCAGATCAATGGCGCCAATGCCCAGGTGGCCACCGCCGCCGAGGAGCAATCCTGCGTCACCGCCGACATCAACCGCAACCTCACCAACATCTACGAGATAGTGCACCAGAACGCCGCCGGCATCAGCCAGAGCGCCGCCGCCAGTCACGAGCTGTCACAGCTCGCCGAGCAGCAGCGCAGGCAACTGGCCCAGTTCCAGTTGTGATCCCCGACCTCCCGGCCGGACGAGAGGCCCTGCCTGCGCGGTCTCTCGTCCGATACAGGGCGTCATTGGTCATTGTTTTAAACGACCTTTTTACAATCCGGCTTCATTGGGGGCTGTGCCTGACCGGCAAATATGGGTATGGTAGAGGCACGCCAACTCCCCCCTTATGAGAGCACCATGAATCTGAAGCTCAGGAAACCCGCCTTCATCACCCTGGGATTGATCGCCCTGCTGTCCGCCATCTGGCTCGACTACTACCTGCCCGAACACACCATCGCCACCATCACAGGGGTGGAGGTGAAGCGCACCGACAAGGATGGCCCCATCAGCAAGAACAACCCCGCCGACGGGCCCACCACCGACGTCTATTACATCTATACCGAGCGCCCCGGCGAGAAGATCCGGGTGTTTCGCAACGAAGACACCGGCTGGGGTTTCCCCTTCTACTTCAAGTTTGATGCCGCCGACGTCCAGGCCAAGGCCAAGTCCATGGAGTTCGAGAAGAAGCTGGCCATCATCACCTCCTACGGCTGGCGCGTGAACATGTTCTCCCTGTTCCCTAACGTCACCAAGATCAAGACCACGGAGGCGGATGCCTCCAGCTGGAGCTTCTTTCGCTGGTTCTGGTTCGGCATCTGGGCCCTGGTGATGGGCAAGGCCGCCATCGCCCTGTGGCGCTACTTCGAGCGTATCGAGGACGAAATATGAGCAAGGCGCAGGCGCCGGGGATCAGCAAGACCCGCACCAGCTTCTACCGCCGTCTCTATCTCGCTCACCTGATCGACAGCGGCATCAACACGGTGGCGGCCATCATGGCCGCCACCGGCATGCCAAGGCGCACCGCCCAGGACACCCTGGCCGCCCTGGCTGAACTGGATCTGGTGTGTGAATTCGAGCAGACCCCGGGGGCGCGCCACCAGCAGGGCGGCTATCGCATCAGCGACTGGGGCCCCATAGACCCGGCCTGGGTCGCCCGGCATATCAACGAGATACGAGAGACCCTCGGCTACCCCTAGGCTGCCCCTCCCCTGCTCCTGCCGCTCACTCCTCCCCCTCGTATGCCTCTGGCGTCTCCTCCTCGCTCCCGTCGTCCCGGGTACAATCGAGGATGGAGCGCTTGGGGTTGTTGGGGTCGCGCAGCAGCAGCGGCGCCTCGCCCGCCTGGTGGCGCGCCTCATCGGAGAAGTCATCGCCATAGCGCTCCAGCAACAGCTGGCGGGCGTTGGCGATGGGGGCATCGATGAAGAGGGCATGGACCTCGAAGGTCGAGGTCGGGATCAGGAAGCCGCTGATGGGCAGCTCCCCCAGCTGGGTGCGGGTACGATACCAGGCAAAGCCATTGTTCACCTTGTAGGGGGTGAAGCCGGCCAGGTCGGAGTGGCCCGGCTTGAGGGTGTCGGCATCGAGCGAGAGTCCGTCGAACTGGCACTCGGCCACCCCTGCCCACAGTCGCTCGAACGGGGTGCTGCACCCGGCAAGGGGCAGACAGAGCAGCAACAGCATTGGCATCCGGCGCATCACTGCCCTCCTTACGGGTCAAACCGCCGGGCTCATCCGGGCAGCTGTCATCCCATACCTTAGCAAGGGATGAGAAGGCTATCCCCCATATCGGTCACAGGATTGACCAGGGCGCGCTCCGCCTCCCCTGCCAGGGTCAGGATCCGACGCAAGGCAGAGCGCGGCCGGACGTGCCTGAGACGGCGCCCGGGTGTATCATGCCCACCCCATTCGACCCGAGCCCTCGCCGCCCCATGCAGCCCAGTCCAGATGAGTTCATCGCTCCCCCCTGCCAGGCATCGATCCGCATCCTCTACGAGGATGAGGCCCTGTTGCTGATCGACAAGCCCTCCGGCCTGCTCAGCCTCTCCGGCAAACATCCGCAGAACCTGGATTCGGTCCATCATCGACTGGTGCAGGATTTCCCCGGCTGCACCCTGGTCCATCGCCTCGACTTTGGCACCTCGGGGCTGATGCTGGTCGCCCGCAACAAGGCGGTCAACGCCGCCCTCTGCCGCCAGTTCAGCGAACGCAGCGTCGGCAAGGAATATCTGGCGCTGCTGCTGGGTCATCTGGCCGAAGATGAGGGGGTGATGGACTTTCCCATCGCCAAGGATCCCCCCAACTTCCCCCTGATGAAGATCTGTGACCGGGAGGGCAAGCCCGCCCGCTCCCGCTATCGGGTCCTGGCGCGGGAACAGTGGCCCCATGGCGCAGGGAGCCTGGCCGTCAGCCGGGTGTCGCTGCGGCCGGAGTCGGGACGCACCCATCAGCTGCGCATCCACAGCCAGCGGCTGGGTTACCCCATGCTGGGGTGCGATCTCTATGGCGGGCAGGCCCATGCCCTGGCCGGGCGCCTGATGCTCCACGCCCATCGCCTCGACTTCCATCATCCCCAGAGCGGCAAGCCCATGGCGGCGGTGTGCGACTGTCCCTTCTAGGGCGCGGACAAAAAGATGGGGGCCGCGCTTTCGCAACGGCCCCCACCCCCCACGCTTTGTGGTGCTATCAGATCAGCTTGCGGGCGGCGCCCAGCACTATCTTGATGGCATCAGATTCGGTTCTCGCCATGGTTTCGGCGTTCGGGATTTCCTGCTGGGTACGGTTGACGATGACACCGGCCACCATGCCGGCGCGCAGGCCCTGGCTGGAGCACATGGTCAGCAGGGTGGCGGACTCCATCTCGTAGTTCAGCACGCCCATGGCTTGCCACTCTTTCATGGAACCCTGGAAACGGCTCACCACACGGCCTGAGACGGTGTCGTAACGCTCCTGACCCGGGTAGAAGGTATCGGAAGAGGCAGTCACCCCTACGTGCAGGGTGGAGCCCAGCTCCTTGGCGGTGTTGACCAGCGCCGTGGTGCAGTCGAAGTCGGCCACGGCCGGGAATTCCATCGGCGCGAAGTGCAGGCTGGCACCGTCGAGACGCACGGAACCGGTTGTCACGATCACGTCGCCCACGTTCAGGTGCGGCTGGATGGCGCCCGTGGTGCCGATGCGCAGGAAGGTGCGGATACCCAGCTGGGCCAGCTCTTCCACCGCGATGGAGGTGGACGGGCCACCGATACCGGTGGAGCAGATGATGACGGCCTTGCCGTCCATCTCGCCACGCCAGGTAGTGAACTCACGATGGCTGGCCAGGTGCACCGGGTTGTCCAGCAGCTCTGCGATGCGCTTCACGCGCTCGGGGTCACCGGGAACGA
The DNA here is from genome assembly GCF_000819765.1 of Aeromonas bivalvium. Lineage (GTDB taxonomy): Bacteria > Pseudomonadota > Gammaproteobacteria > Enterobacterales > Aeromonadaceae > Aeromonas > Aeromonas bivalvium. The sequence continues at coordinate 9,652 of NZ_CDBT01000030.1, read as the reverse complement.
TCGCCAGGGTGGCGCCCTGCAGATCCGCTTTTTTCAAACCCAAGTGGAAAACATCAGACATAGTGGACTCCTGGTTGCGCCCCGCCGCCGGACGGCCGAGTGCAGTTAAGGTGATTCTTCAGGGTACTTTCAAGCATGGATCCCCTCATTCGGGGAGGCGCCAACTATGGTCGAAAGCGCTTTCCAATTCCTTGATGCGCCTCACACTTCCACGCATCAAGTGCGGCGAAAAAACCGCAAAACGTTTGCTAACTCGATGAATTTTCTGAAAAACGTTTTTCTCCACCTGGAGAGCTTCCCGCCCTTGTCAAGGGGAAAACCCCCTTGTTTGAGTGGTACGTGATCGAGTCCATAAAGTTGTAAAACAGATACCTTTGACCCCTTTTCCTCCCCGCCGGGAGTGCTATGTTGGCACTCTAGTACCACTTAATGGTTAATCATACGGAGTCCATCATGGCGACATTCAAGTTCTACATTCCCGCAATCAACCTGATGGGGGCCGGCTGCCTGCAAGAAGCGGCGGCCGATATCCAGGGTTATGGCTATCGCAAGGCGCTGATCGTCACCGACAAGGTATTGAACCAGATAGGCGTGGTCGCCCGCCTCAGCGCCCTCTTGGCCGAGCATGGCATCGAGAGTCTAGTGTTCGATGAAACCCGGCCCAACCCCACCATGGGCAACGTCGAAGCAGGCCTGGCGATGATCAAGGCCCACGGCTGCGACTGCGTCATTTCGCTCGGTGGCGGCTCTCCCCACGACTGCGCCAAGGGGATCGCCCTGGTGGCCGCCAACGGCGGCAGCATCCAGGATTACGAAGGCGTCGATCGTTCCGCCAGGCCGCAGCTGCCCCTCATCGCCATCAATACCACCGCCGGCACCGCCTCCGAGATGACCCGCTTTTGCATCATCACCGACGAGGCCCGCCACGTGAAGATGGCCATCATCGACAAGCATGTCACCCCGCTGATGTCGGTCAACGACCCCGAGCTGATGCTGGCCAAACCCGCCGGTCTCACCGCCGCCACCGGCATGGACGCCCTGACCCACGCCATCGAGGCTTATGTCTCCACCGCCGCCACCCCGGTGACCGATGCCAGCGCCGTGATGGCCATTCAGCTCATCGCCAGGCACCTGCGCACCGCAGTCAACCAGGGGGATGATCTGCACGCCCGCGAACAGATGGCCTACGCCCAGTTCCTGGCCGGCATGGCCTTCAACAACGCAAGCCTGGGTTACGTGCACGCCATGGCGCACCAGCTGGGGGGCTTTTATGACCTGCCCCACGGGGTCTGCAACGCCGTGCTGCTGCCCCACGTGCAGGCCTACAACGCCCGGGTGAGTGCGGGCCGTCTCAAGGACGTGGCCCGTCACATGGGGGTGGACGTGAGTGCCATGAGCGATGTGCAGGGGGCCGAGGCAGCGATTGCCGCCATCCGCCAGCTGGCGCTGGACGTGAAGATCCCGGCCGGTCTGGAGCAGCTCGGGGTCAAGGCCGATGACTTCGACGTGCTGGCCGAGAACGCCCTGAAAGATGCCTGCGGCTTCACCAATCCGGTCCAGGCGAGCCACGCCGAGATAGTCGCCATCTTCCGCGCCGCCATGTGAGGGCGCAATCTTTGTCGGGGCCGCCATGCGGCCCTTTTTATTGGCAGGAGGATCAATGGCTTTTTACTTCCGCACGGGGAGTGGGTATGATTTGCCGAGCTAAAAAAGACTGTATGGATGACTTGAACCCGATATGCGGATGAAACACCTGATTGCCGCGGCGCTGACCGCCCTCACCCTCTCTGGTTGCAGCCTGGTCTATCGCATCGATATTCCCCAGGGCAACTATGTGGAACAAAAACAGGTCGACAAGCTGCGTCAGGGCATGACCCGCGAGCAGGTCGAGTTCGTGCTGGGCTCCCCCATGATGCGCGACAGCTTCGATCCCGACACCTGGTACTATCTGTATGAGTTCCAACCGGGCCGTGGCGACAAGGAGCGCAAGGAGCTGACCGTCAAGTTTCTCGGCGACAGGCTGAGCACGGCCAGTGGCGACTTCCCGCTGCCTGCGGCCTTCACCACCCCGCTCTGATCCCCTCCACAAAACCGGCCTTGCGCCGGTTTTGTTTTATCTCCTTCAGCCACAGAGGCGCCTGGCAGATGGCCGACCCTTGTCCGATGCTGAAATGCGTCCAATGCCATGACACAGGGAGAGCCTCATGAGCAGGATCCTGATAGCCGGTGCCACCGGCCTCGTCGGCCGCCAGCTGCTGAAGCAATTGCCCGCAGAGCATGAGCTGCTCCTGCTCTGCCGCACACCGGGCCTCGAGCAGCCTACCCGGCACTGGCTGCCGGTCGATTTTGATGATCTGGCCAGCGTCACCTTGCCCCAGCCAGTCACCCTCGCTTTCTGCTGCCTCGGCACCACCCGCAGGGAGGCAGGCTCGGCTGCCGCATTTCGCCGGGTCGATCTGGATTATGTGCTCGCCTTCGCCGAGCTGGCCCGCCGCCATGGCTGCCGACGGCTGGTGGTGATCTCCAGCATGGGGGCCAATGCCGCCTCTCCCCTGCTCTACCCCCGCACCAAGGGCGAGATGGAACTGGGCCTGCAAGCCCATGACTGGCAGCGTCTGGCCATACTGCGTCCCGCCATGCTGCTCGGCCATCGCCAGTCGCCACGCCTCTCGGAGCAGTACTTTCAAGGGATCTACCCGCTGCTGCGCCCCCTGCTGCTGGGCAAGTTGCGCCGCTGGCACGCCATAGAGGCGAGCCAGGTGGCCAGCGCCATGGTGCTCCTGAGCGAGGGGGATGGGGTCGAGGTGGTGGAAAACGAGCGGCTGCTTGACCTGTGAACGGGCCCCATACGCAGAAGAGGCGCCATGGCGCCTCTTCTGGTATCGAGTCTTGATGGCTGCGCCGAGGGCGGCTGGTCGCCGCCTTCAGCTCCCCTCAGCCTCGTCGCGCTTGCGGCTGGCATTGGGACGACCCCCTGTGACCACATCGGCACGGCCCTCCTCCTTGGCCTTCTCCGCTCGCTTCTTGCGCATCTCCTTGGGATCGGCGGTAAGCGGGCGGTAGATCTCGATGCGATCCCCGTCCTGAAGCAGATCAGTCGCCTTGGCCAGGCGGCTGTAGATGCCGAACTTGTTCACCGAGAGATCGATCTCGGGATGCCTGGCCAGGATGCCGGACTGCTCGATGGCCGCCTGCACGCTGGTGCCTGCCCCGACCCTCAGCGTCAACACCGTCTGGCGATCCGGCAGGGCGTAGACCACCTCTATCGTCAAGGAATCAGGCACCGTAGACCTCCTTGGCCCGGTTGGAGAAGGCGAGCACCATGGAACCCACCAGATCCCGGAAGATCTGGCCAAAGGCCAGCTCGATCAGCTTGGAGGTAAATTCGAAGTCCAGATCGAACTCCACCTTGCAGGCGTCCACATCCAGGGGGGTAAAGGTCCACCAGCCGGCCAGCTTGCGAAACGGGCCATCGACCAGTTCCATCCTGATCTGACGGTTGGCATCGAGCTGGTTGCGGGTGGTGAAGGTCTTGGCGATGCCCGCCTTGGCCACATCCACCGACGCGGTCATGAAGTCGTCGCCACTCTCGTGGACCCGACTGCCGACACAGCCGGGCAGGAACTCGGGGTAGGCATGAACATCGTTGACCAGCCGGAACATCTGTTCCGCGCTGAACATCACCAGGGCACTGCGGGTAATACGGGGCATGGGGTTTCCTCATCCAATCCCTGGGATTTTATCACCATATCCCCGAAAATCACCGCCGAAACTGCTCACAAAGTCGCCACTCGAGCGGCTGCGCGTTTTACAGCCGCCGCCACCCACGTATAATGCGCCTTCCACGTCATCGCCGAAGGCGCCCGTCATGAGCAAAAAAAACAGTAAAAACAAAGCCGGGTCCAGCACCATTGCCCTCAACCGAGCCGCGCGCCACGAATACTTCATCGAAGAGAAGGTCGAAGCGGGCCTGGCGCTGCAAGGGTGGGAAGTCAAATCCCTGCGGGCGGGCAAGGCCAACATCAGCGAAGCCTATGTCATCTTCTTGCAGGGAGAGGCCTTCCTGTTCGGCGCCAGCTTCCTGCCGCTCAATGCCGCCTCCAGCCATGTGGTGTGCGACCCGACCCGTACCCGCAAGCTGCTGCTGAGCCGCCGCGAGATAGACAGGCTCGAGAGCCTGACCGCACGTCAGGGCTACACCATAGTGCCCCTCTCCCTCTACTGGAAACAGTGCTGGGTCAAGGTCGAAATCGGCCTGGTGAAGGGCAAGAAAGAGCATGACAAGCGGGAAGACACCAAGGCCCGCGAATGGGACCGCGAGAAGTCCCGCATCATGAAGAACAAGCGCTTGGGCTGATTGCCCTGCCCAGGTCAGCGCCTTGCTGCCACGCCGGACCTTGGGTCCGGCGTGCTGCTTTTGGCGCCGCGCCATGGGAGACGGGGGTTCCACTCCCCCCAGAGCACGACCTGGACTCGCCATAGCGAATAATAAATCGGCAAACGACCGGCCAATTTGGCTCATTGCCGGCCAACGCCTTGCCATGGCTGGTTTTTTGCGTACAATCCCTCTTAACAACTTGGGGCTGATTCTGGATTCGACAAGATTCACGAAACCCAAGGTGCATGCCGAGGTGCGGTAGGCCTCGTTAATAAACCGCAAAAAAATAGTCGCAAACGACGAAAACTACGCACTCGCAGCTTAATAACCTGCGCTGAGCCCTTCTACCCTAGCTTGCCTGTGTCCTAGGGAATCGGAAGGTCATCCTTCACAGGATCGTGTGGAAGTCCTGCTCGGGGCGGAAGCATTAAAACCAATCGAGCTAGTTGATTCGTGGCGTGTCTCTCCGCAGCGGGTTGGCGAATGTAAAGAGTGACTAAGCATGTAGTGCCGAGGATGTAGTAATTTTGGACGGGGGTTCAAATCCCCCCAGCTCCACCAAATCATGTTCCGGCCGGGAACGAAGAAGTACAGAAACCCGCATTGCCAAAGGCTTTGCGGGTTTTTTGTTGTCCTCAGTAGTCCGAGGAAGTCGCCAGAAACCAGCTCATTTAGTACCATTACTAGTACCACAAGGGCGATGGTACTAAATTCAGTGGTACTAAGAGGCGGCATGGACAAGAAGACGCGTAAGACAGGAACAAACCGGCTTTCTGACACTAAAGTGAAAACAGCCAAAGCAGACATCAAAGAGTTAACCTTGCCTGATGGGGAAGGGTTAGAGCTGAGAGTTAAGCCTAACGGAGGGAAAAGATGGGTTTTCAAGTACCAAAAACCAGCCGATAAAAAGCGCACCAACATGGGATTTGGTACTTATCCAGAAGTCTCCCTTGCCGCTGCTAGAGAGCGGCGGCGAGAAGTCCGCACCCTACTGGCCCAAGGCATTGATCCCAAGCTCCATAAAGAAGAACAGATCGCCACAGCTCAAGCCAAGCAAGAAGCTAGTGCCAACACGTTCGAACGCATGGCGTGCAAATGGCTGGAATTGAAACGCCACAATGTGACAGACGCCTATGCCACCGATTCGTGGCGCTCCCTTGAACTCTATGTGTTGCCCTTCATTGGCTCAATGCCCATAGACCAGATACGTGCGCCTAAAGTTATTGAAATTCTTCGCCCAATTGAAGCAGATGGCAAACATGAGACTGTACGTCGCCTCTGCCAGAGGATTAACGAAATTCTCGACTATAGCGTCAATCATGGCCTTCTCCAGGCTAATCCTTGCTCTGCCATTCGTAAGGTATTCAAGAAACCCACCAAAAAGCACATGCCGACCCTCAAGCCAGCCGAGTTGCCACATCTGATGGCAGACATTGCAAATGGGAGGTTAGACCTCACAACACGCTACCAAATTGAATGGAGCTTGCATACCTTGGTTCGCCCAGGCGAATCCGCAGGTACTCGCTGGGATGAGATCGATATCGATGCCAAAGTCTGGAACATCCCTGAAGATCGGATGAAGAAGGAACGCCCGCACCGAGTCCCTCTGACACCACAAGCAATATCCCTGCTGGAACGGATGAAACCGATTAGTGGCCACCGCCCCTTCGTGTTCCCTGGCTACCGTGATCCACTCGGCCACATCAACGACCAGAGCGCGAATGCCGCCCTCAAGCGACTGGGCTATGGCGGACGACTGGTGGCCCACGGTTTGCGCTCGCTGGGTAGCACCACTCTAAACGAACAGGGATTCAACCCTGATGCCATCGAGGCAGCACTGTCTCACGCAGACGAGAACGAGATCCGCCGTGCCTATAATCGTGCAGATTACTTTGAGCAACGAGTGATAATGATGATGTGGTGGAGCAACCACATTGAACAGGCTAGCCAAGGGAACCTCTCTCTGGCTAGCGGTTTTAGAGCATTGACAGTTGTGGGCGAGTAGCCCACATCTGACTAATTGCCCGGACTATATGGAATTTTGACGTAAAGAAATATTGAAGGCCCTATCCACCTACCGATATTCAGCTCACAAAAGTCAAAGATATGGAGATTTGCAGACCGACACATTGTATTGACTGTGACTGCCACCACTCTAGACGACAAAACTATTCTAGGTGAAATCTTGGTGTAGAATCGCTCATAGAAATAGGAGAGCTACGTGATAACCTATGCAGACGATGGTATGAGTCCTCACATCACCACAAGTAGATCACTTGCACATGCCCTTAACATTCCGAGCGAGCTATTGAGAGTTCACCTATGGATTGTTGCTGGCGTAGCACCAGAGACTATTCCTCAGCTCGCTAAAATGGTTATGACCGATGTTGGCACGATATGCCGCCTCACCGGCATTAGCAAGAATACTATTTCACGCAAACTCAGAACAAATACACCTCTGACTATTCAACAAGGTTCTAGGGTTTATGGTGTTATATTGGCTCTGGATGCGGCTCGCGCCCTAAATGAAAATGATAATACCAAATCCATAGCATGGCTACATCAACCAGCTAAGGGACTTGGCGGGAAAATGCCAGCTGAACTGTTGAGTACATCAGTAGGAGTTCAAGCAGTGGTAGACTTAGTAGGACGAATTGAACATGGTGTCTACTAATATAAGACAACACATCTGGCTGCCATAATTTTAGTTTTTCCTCGCGTTGCGAGAAAAGATCCAGACTTATTATAACTAAAGGGGGGGTGTCCCCCCCCTGCATTCCGTAAAAACATCTATAAAAATCATTGTTACTCATTATGAGTATACTCTTCAAAAAAAATGTCATCTTCTAGATATTGAGCATACAACTTATATGCTAACTGTTGAGCCATATTGGATATACTTGTATCCACGTCAGGGGGAGTCAATGCAGGAAGAATTTTACCTGGTAATGAGAAAGTATAACTTTCATCGCCACTGTGCATATCATAACTTGTAGTTGTATCTGTCGACGTCAGTAAATCAAACCCTAACTCTTTAGCAAGAAATATCCATACCCAACACCGGAATGAGTTTTCCTTATCATAATCACTAACCAGCTTATATATTGCGTCAACAGAACCATTGATTGCACTAACAATCCACCAATAATAAGCATTCACCACCATGCCACGAGTTTCACATTCGATTGCAATAGATTCACTACGTTTACTGCCGCCCATATAGCCAATATATAAAGAGGAATCAAGTCCATGTGATGCCAACTCGAAAACAGCATCCATATCAAATGACATTGCAGCTTTTTTCAAGTGATGATACCAATAAATGTATCGTTCTTTATCTGTGTCAACTAATGCATTAATATCAGCACCATTAAAGCCACTGGCTATTCTGTACAATTTCTGATGAAGTTCAAAATCGGTAAATGACGAGGCATTTCGGTCTGCAAATGCACTTAACTGGACCAACCCCTGGTGTACTAATGGCGAGTTAAATTCATTCTGTTTAAACATACTCATTAACTCCCCAGCATAATGGTCTGAGGAGCTAAAGCGGCTAGCAGTAGTCGAATTAGGATGAAGTTGATTACTCTGAATATAAAGCTGAGTAATGTAATCGTCGTTTAGGCGATTCCTCAAAATCTCTTTTACGCGTAGGCTTATAATACCAGCTTGCACTAACAATGTGGCCAACTTCTGAGCGACAAGCTCAGGAATACTAATACCCAGAATAACAGTTCTAGCCTCAATTGCACTTACATCCAACGCAACCTGCCATTTCGTATTACTGAGCAGAATCGCATCAGCTTGCAATGACGCGTAAGTACTGTAGCCATAGGCCGCAGCAATCATCTCGTAGATATGACTACGTTTGAGGGAGATGCCTAGTACATCTTTGAGCTCAAGTTGGGTTGTGTGGACGAACGCTTTGATGGTCATGATCCAATCTCCTAGTCCTACCCTGGGGTATACATCGCACGTTTAATCCATCCAAGGTGAGGATTTGAGGTTGAGATCATGTGGCTTGAGAGTAGTAACCATTTTGACTCGTGCGAAAGTCTGGCTGGTCAGCCGAGACAAATCATAACCTAGTAAGTGGCACTGTCCAAGAGTCCATTCTCGCCCCGAGCCTCTCCGACACCCAGTAGACCAGCCCTGTGAGTTGTGGAATGAGCCGAATGAGGGCTATTATCGGCTCATATCGCGAGCCGAATGTGGTGTCAATTCGGCTCATTTTTGGCATTGCACTGCTTGCCCGCGACACAAAATCAGCGAGATTATCGATGACCGTAGACTGGATCTGGCAACACGATGAGTGGCCCAATTTTTGCTGGCAAGACCGGCAGTTACTGCCAAAGCTACGCCAAGTGCACCGTAATCTGGGGTTGCTCCAGGGCCTTCACTTATCAGCTCACAACACAACACTGGCGCATCAGACACATGCCCTAGATACGCTGCTGGCCAATGTTATTGCTTCATCGGCCATCGAGAATCAACGACTTAATACGCAATCGGTACGTACATCACTGGCTCGTCACCTCGGCATATCGGAGCAGACACCTTACCCCACCTCAGATCGATCTGATGGATTGGCCGCCATGATTGTGGATGCAATCTATAGCACCGATGAGCAGTTGACGCTGGAACGCTTGCTGCAATGGCACCGCTGGCTTTTTCCCGCAGATGACCGGAGATTGCATCAGATACGCGTTGGCCAGCTGCGTGGTGATGAGCCGATGCAGGTGATATCCGGAGCACGTGATCGACTCATCGTGCATTTCGAAGCCCCACCACGAGAGGGGCTGGAGCAGGAATTGGCCACTTTCATCGAATGGTTCAGAACCAGTCTCGATGACCCCTGCCTAGACCCATTACTTAGGGCGGCCATCTGCCACATATGGTTTGTCACTTTGCATCCGTTTGATGACGGTAACGGACGGATTACCCGAGCCCTCACCGATCTTGCACTCTCTCAGGCCGACAACCAGAGCATCAGTCTGTATGCCATGTCGGTAGTAATATTTGAGCAGCAAGCCGATTACTATCGCACTCTGGAGCAGACCCAGAGAGGTGGTCTGGATATCACCCCTTGGCTGGTTTGGTTTTTGGACACACTCAACGTCACGCTGGAACAGACCCAACAATCATGTACCCATGCGCTTGCTCTAAACCGCTTCTGGCTGCTACACGCTAGTGACCAATTGTGCCCTGAACAGGTGATGATACTGAACCATTTGCTCGACGGTTACACACAGGACTAGATTGGCCCCTTGAAGA
>NZ_CDBT01000029.1 GCF_000819765.1 Aeromonas bivalvium | reverse complement strand
TGATTAGACCACTACACTCTCGGTTTAAGGAAAGTGTGAGGTGAGTGAGTTGTCAAAGCTGGGGTTGGGTGGGTGTCCCAGCTTTTTAGGCTGATCTGGCGTGAACGGGCGATGGTCATGGCGGCTCTCTCCTCGGGTCTCTCGGTTTAAGGAAAGTGGAGGGAGAGTGAGTTGTCAAAGCTGGGATTGGGTGGGTGTCCCAGCTTTTTTTTATTTTCCAACACATCAATAGTTGTTTGTAGAGCCCGTTCCAAATGTTGTGATCTTGGCTCGATGTCTTTGCAATGAGCAAATTCGAGCTGCATGAGTTTAAGAATAGGAACGGAAGCGAAGGCGTATTGTTTGTACCTCTGTAATTGGTAAATAGCAGCGATTTGCTGAGCCATTTTAATTGTCCGACCTGATTCATCTGCACCAGAAGCGAGACATACCATTTTGTGGAATGCCTCGTATACGCGTTGCTCTTGATCACGAGCACGTTGGTCAATCCATTTGAATAAACCAATTACAAAAGCGATCCCAGTGCCACAAGCTGTGATAAGTGAAATGTATTTAAGTGCTAACTCCATCATTCCTCCTAGTAAAACGGCGCCTCGCGGCGCCGTTTTTATATCACTTACCCAACCAGAATCACTGCAACAGCGAGATATCCGCGACTTGCAGGAACAGGTTGCGCAGGTTGTTCAGCAGCGCCAGACGGTTGGCCTTGAGGGCCTCGTCATCGGCCATCACCATCACTTCGTTGAAGAAGGTATCGACCGGCTCGCGCAGGGCGGCCAGACGGGTGAGGGCGGCCTGATAGTCACCGGCGGCGAACAGCGGGGCCAGTTCGGCCTGCAGTTCGGCAACCTGGGTGGCCAGCGCCTTCTCGGCGGCATCGACCAGCAGTTCCGGTTTGACGGCAGTCGGCAGTTCGCCTTCGACCTTGGCCAGGATGTTGCTCACGCGCTTGTTGGCGGCGGCCAGGGCCAGGGCGGCATCCAGGGTGCGGAAGTGGCTGACGGCCTTGACGCGACGATCGAAGTCGAGCGGACGGGTCGGGCGGCGGGCCAGTACGGCCAGCACCACGTCGGCACCGATGCCTTCGTCCTGATAGGCGGCACGGAAGCGGCCCAGCATGAAGTCGACCACGTCGGTAACGACGGTTTTGTTGGTCAGCTTGTCGCCGTAGACGCGTACCGCTTCTTCAACCAGTTCAACCAGATCCAGATCCAGTTGCTTCTCGGTCATGATGCGCAGGGCGCCGATGGCGGCGCGACGCAGGGCGAACGGGTCCTTGTCACCCTTGGGCAGCATGCCGATGCCGAAGATACCGGCCAGGGTGTCGAACTTGTCGGCCAGCGCGACGGCGCAGGCAACCAGACCGGACGGCAGGGCATCGCCGGCAAAGCGCGGCATGTACTGCTCGTTGAGGGCCACGGCCACTGCTTCGTCTTCGCCATCGTGACGGGCGTAGTGCATCCCCATGACACCCTGGGTGTCGGTGAACTCGCCGACCATGTTGGTCATCAGGTCACACTTGGAGAGCAGACCGGCACGCTTGGCCTGAGCCACATCGGCGCCAATACGCTCGGCGATAAAGCCGGCGACGGTCTCGATACGCTCGACCTTGGCCCGGACTGTGCCCAGCTGTTGCTGGAACAGCACGGTTTCAAGGCGCGGCAGGCGGGAGGCCAGGGTCTGCTTGAGGTCGGTCTTGAAGAAGAACTCGGCGTCAGACAGACGGGGGCGAACCACCTTCTCGTTGCCGCTGATGATCTGGCTCGGGTCTTTGGACTCGATGTTGGTGACGAAGATGAATTTGGGCAGCAGCTTGCCGTTCTTGTCGTAGACCGGGAAGTACTTCTGGTCACCCTTCATGGTGTGAACCAGCGCTTCAGCGGGAACGGCCAGGAACTTCTCTTCGAAGTTGGCGGTCAGTACCACAGGCCATTCGACCAGTGCGGTGACCTCTTCCAGCAGGGCGTCATCCAGATCGGCCACGCCACCGAAGGCGGCAGCGGCCGCTTCGGCGTCAGCCTTGATCTTGGCCTTGCGCGCCATAAAGTCGGCAATCACCATGCCGCGCTCCTGCAGGATCTGCGGGTACTGGCTGGCGTTGTCGATGGTGAATTCGCTCTCGCCCATGAAGCGGTGGCCGCGAAGGGTGCGGGCAGAGTCGATACCCAGAATGTGGGCGGGCACCAGATCCCCATCCAGCAGCAGGGTCACGGTAAAGACCGGACGCACGAACTGGATGGTCTTGTCGCCCCAGCGCATCATCTTCGGGATTGGCAGTTTGGCCAGCGCCTGGCTAACCAGCTCGCCCAGCAGATCTTTGGCCGGACGGCCTTCGACCTTGGCGGTGTGAACCAGCCACTCACCCTTGTCGGTGACCAGACGCTCGGCCTGTTCAACGGTGATGCCGTTGCCACGGGCCCAGCCTTCGGCAGCCTTGGTCGGCTTGCCGTCGGCATCGAACGCCTGCGCCACGGCCGGGCCGCGCTTCTCGACGCTCTTGCTCGGCTGTTCGCCGGCCAGCTCGTGCACCTTCAGCGCCAGACGGCGCGGTGAGGCAAACCACTCGACGTCGCCGAAGGCCAGATCGGCCTTGGTCAGTTCGGCTTTGAAGTTGTCGGCAAAGGCTTCGGCCAGGGAGCGCAGGGCTTTGGGCGGCAGCTCAGCAGTGCCGATCTCTACCAGAAATGTATGTTGTGCCATGTCCGTTCCTTAACCTTGCTTGTTCTCGTTGCTGCCACGTTGGCACATCGGGAAGCCCAGCGCTTCGCGGGAGGCGTAGTATGCCTCGGCCACAGCCTTGGTCAGGGTGCGAATGCGCAGTATGTAGCGTTGACGCTCGGTGACCGAGATGGCCTTGCGGGCATCCAGCAGGTTGAAGGAGTGAGCTGCTTTGAGGATGCGCTCGTAGGCAGGCAGCGGCAGCGGTTTTTCCAGAGCCAGCAGGTGCTGGGCTTCCTTCTCGTACTGCTCGAAGCAGTGGAACAGGAACTCCACATCGGCGTGTTCGAAGTTGTAGGTGGATTGCTCCACTTCGTTCTGGTGAAACACGTCGCCGTAGGTGGTCTTGCCCAGCGGGCCGTCAGACCAGACCAGGTCGTAGACGCTGTCCACGCCCTGGATGTACATGGCCAGACGCTCGAGACCGTAGGTGATCTCGCCGGTGACCGGCTTGCACTCGAGGCCGCCAACCTGCTGGAAGTAGGTGAACTGGGTCACTTCCATGCCGTTCAGCCACACTTCCCAACCCAGACCCCAGGCACCCAGCGTCGGGTTTTCCCAGTTGTCTTCCACGAAGCGGATGTCGTGGATCTCGGGATCCAGACCTAACTCTTTCAGGGAGCCCAGATAGAGTTCCTGAATGTTGTCGGGGGAGGGCTTGATGATCACCTGGAACTGGTAGTAGTGCTGCAGGCGGTTCGGGTTCTCACCGTAGCGGCCGTCAGTGGGACGGCGGGACGGTTGTACGTAGGCGCAGGCGATGGGCTCCGGGCCCAGGGCACGCAGGCAGGTCATGGGGTGGGAGGTACCGGCACCCACTTCCATATCCAGCGGCTGAATGATGGTACAGCCCTGGCGGGACCAATAGTCCTGCAACTGCAGGATCAGGCCCTGAAAGGTTTTGACATCGAATTTTTGCATAGTGTTTTTCGCGCGAAATGAAATCAGAGCAAGATTTGCTGAATGTGAACCGAAGGAGTATACCGTCTGGCATGGTCGGATAATAGGCGAAATTACAGAGGATTAGTGGGGCTATGCCGCCGCTTGCCCTATGATGTCGCCGACGCAAGCGGCCTGCCGATGGCCAATGAAATGACAAGGGAGAGGAAATGGAACTGCGCTGCGCCTGGGTGACCAAAGACCCGGAATACATCGAATACCATGACAAGCAGTGGGGCAGGCCGGTCCGTGACCCGCGGGAGCTGTTTGCCAAGCTCTGCCTCGATGGTCAACAGGCGGGGCTGTCGTGGATCACCATCCTCAAGCGCACCGAGAGCTACCATCGCGCCTATGCGGATTTTGATCCGGTGCGCATCGTGCAGTTCGACGAGCAGGATGTGGAGAGATTGATGCAGGACAGCGGCATCATCCGCAACCGGCTCAAGGTGCAGTCGATCATCAAAAACGCCCGCGCCTATCTGGCGCTGGAGGCGGAAGGCATCGACTTCGTGGAGTATCTGTGGGGCTTCGTGGGCGGCAACCCCATCGTCAACCAGCGCCAGGGCAACGGTGACATTCCGGCGACCTCACCGGAGTCGGATGCCATGTCCAAGGCCCTCAAGAAGCGTGGCTTCACCTTCGTCGGCAGCACCATCTGCTACGCCTTCATGCAGGCGGTGGGGATGGTGAACGATCATCTTGTGACCTGCCCCTGCCACGCCGAATGCCAGCAAGGGACGGCGAAGTGAAGGGGGAATGAACGAAGAAGGGAGGCTTGGGCCTCCCTTCTTCTTTGTGAGATCGCATCAACTGGGCTGAAGGGTGTGACTCAGCGCATCGCACACCTCGTCGCTGCTCATCAGCCGCACGAAGGGGCCGGCCAGGGTGGCGTTGTGGTGGGCGATGATCTGGGCGGCGGTCAGTTGCGGCGTGTCCATGCAGGTGTGGGCATCGCTCACCAGCACCACGGCGTAGCCAAGATCCGCCGCCGCCCGGCAGGTGGTGTCGATGCAGTACTGGGTCTTCATGCCGGTGACGATCAGGGTCTGCACCCCGTCCTCCTTCAGCCAGCCATCGAGACTGGTGCCATGAAAGGCGCTGGGACGCTGCTTGTCGAACACCCGATCGGCCTCGCCGACCACCAGCTCAGGGACAAGCTGCCAGAGCGGGCTGCCAGCGGCGATGGGGCTGCCGGCCGGGCCCGTGTGGCGCACCGCCAGCACGGGGAGACCGGCACTACGGGCCGCCTGGCTCAGGCGATTGATGTTGGCCAGGGTCTCGGCCCCGGCATGGGGTGCCTCCGGGCCGTGAAGGAGGCCCACCTGGATGTCGATGATGAGCAGGGCTGGGCGGGAAAGGGATGACATGGCATGGCTCCGTGAGAAAGGTCACCCACTCTGGGGCCATGGGCTCTTGTGAGACAACCCCGCATCTGGGGGAGGCAAGCGCTGTCCCATATTGCCCTCTCTGCCGTGGTGATGGCGCCGCGCCAGCTCCATCTGTCATGCAGGCCTCTGGCATGATGAAGGGTCATCGGCTGCCAGCTCTCTTGCTCATATCCGAAATGCGCGCGTCACACCTTGGCGTCCCCCTGGGTTAGAATGCGCAGCCATCGGCTAGAGTCGTTCTTTTTCAGAGGTTTTTTCATGCATTTCAAGAAACTGGTTCCTGCACTTGCCCTGACCGTCGCCATCACTGGCTGTACTACCAACCCCTACACGGGCGAGCAGCAGACCGGCAAGTCCGCCTGGGGTGCGCTGGCCGGCGCCGCCACCGGCGCTGCCGTGGGTGCGCTCTCCTCCAGCAAGGGTGATCGCAAGAAGGGCATCCTGACGGGCGTGGCCGCCGGCGCCGCCCTGGGTGGCGGTATCGGTTACTACATGGATGTGCAGGAAGCCAAGCTGCGGGAGAAGCTGCAGGGTACCGGCGTCAGCGTCACCCGTAACGGCGACCAGCTGATCCTCAACATGCCGAACAACGTCACTTTCGACAGTTCGAGTTCCCAGCTCAAAGCCGCCGGGGCCAACACCCTGTCCGGCGTGGCCATGGTGGTGGCCGAGTTCGACAAGACCCGCCTGAACGTGGTCGGTCACACCGACAGCACAGGCTCCCGCGAGCTGAACATGAAGCTCTCTCGCGATCGCGCCGATGCCGTCGCCGCCCAGTTGATTGGCCAGGGGGTTTCCGGCAGCCGCATCGCCATCAGCGGTGTGGGCCCGGATCAGCCGGTCGCCACCAACAGCACCGCCGCCGGCAAGGCCCAGAACCGCCGGGTGACCATCACCCTGACCCCGACCGCCTAAACGGTCCGGTTCGACGCCAACAGAAAGGCCCCGCCAGCGATGGCGGGGCCTTTTGTTTGGGCCGTTGAGAGCAATGGCGCCTTGTTTTTTTGCTTTGCTCCCTTCTCCCCTTGCGGGAGAAGGGCTGGGGATGAGGGGGCAGGCATCCGGCTCGGCTTAGACGGCGGCGGTCAGCTGCACTTCCACCCTGTAGCCTTCGTGGGCGAGGCGGGCCTGTACGCAGGCGCGCACGGGGGTGGTGTCGGCATCAGGGGAGCCAGGCATCCCGCTCGGCTTAGACGGCGGCGGTCAGCTGCACTTCCACCTTGTAGCCTTCGTGGGCGAGGCGGGCCTGTACGCAGGCGCGCACGGGGGCGGTGTCGGCGTCAGGGGAGCCCGGCATCCCGCTCGGCTTAGACGGCGGCGGTCAGCTGCACTTCCACCTTGTAGCCTTCGTGGGCGAGGCGGGCCTGTACGCAGGCGCGAACGGGGGCTGTGTCGGCCGGGATCCAGGCGTCCCACTGCTCGTTGAAGGCTGCGATATCGGCGATGTCCTTGAGATAGATGTTGGCCATCAGGATCTTGTCGACCCCGGAGCCGTTGGCTTCCAGCAGGCGCTGCAGGCTGGTCAGCACCTCGCGGGTCTGCTGGTGGATGTCGGCGGTCTCGCTGGCGGGGACTTCCACCACATAGAGGGTGCCGTTGTGGATGACAACATCAGACCAACGGGCCGTGGTGCCGATTCGGGTAATCGTCATGGTGCGCTCCTGGGGAGAGGGGGGCTTATTGACCCTTGCGGATCAGGTAGCGGTAAGGGGCCTGCTCTGTCTCGCTGGCGATCAGGGTGTGATCCATGAAACGGCAGAAGCTGGGAATGTCACGGGTGGTGGAAGGGTCATCGGCGCTGACCAGCAGGGTCTCCCCTTGGGTCATGGTCCGAACGCGCTTGCGCACCATCATCACGGGTTCCGGGCAACGGAGCCCGATTGCATCCAGTTCATGGTTTGCGTCGCAGAATAAATCACTCATCTCTAATCAACCTTCAACCTAATTCGCTGCCAATGATACCCAAGGCTAAAAAATAATCAAACCGGTGGGGCCAATGTCAGGCGATGATACCAAAGTTGGCCCCGGCTCTATGCTGCCGTGACCTGACGAGTAATATAAAAAATGCACCATATTCAACAAGGAGGTATGAATATGATCCAGTCACAAGGCAGATTGCAGGCCTATGCGGCCATGGGGTTTCTGGCGTTTTCCATGATAGTGCTGGGCAGCCCGATCGGAAACACGGGCACCTGGTTTGGCTCCATGGTGATGATTGGGTTGGGGCTCTGGATTGAGCTGAGCGACTACTACGAGGATGACGAGGACGAGAACGACCCCTCCTGATTTCGGCTTATCCTTCCCATAGCGACAGAGGCGGATCATCATCCGCCTCTGTCGTCTTTGGCCGCCGGTCAGCGGGCCGAGCGAATGGCCCGCGCCAGGTGGTGGGCCGTCAGTTCGGCGCTGGCCCGGCCATCGTTGAAGAAGTTGCCTAGCACATCCATGATGGCCTGGCGGGTGTTGGTCGGGGTGGCCATCCCCTCCGCCATGCTGGGCAGCAGGGTACCGCTCTGCTCCGCGGCCTTGAAATCCTGGTATGACTTGATGGCGCAGCGATCGAAGCGCTTCATGTCCGGCTCAACGAGCGCCGGGATCGACCCCTTGACCCGGTTGAAGGCCTGCTGGAAGTGCGGGGTCATCAGCAGCCGGGCCAGCTCGCCCTGGGCCTGCAACTGGGCGGGATCCCGCTGCTTGAACATGGCGATGGAGTCCAGGTTGTAGCTGAACAGCCCGGCACTGCCCGGGCTCGGCAGGCACTCGACATCTTCACCCGGGCGGTAGTTGCCTGCGCTCAGCTCCCCCTTCACCCAGTCCCCCATCACCTGCATGGCGGCTTCGCCTGTCTCCAGCTGATTGGTGGCCTGGTGCCACTTCAGACCGACGAAACTCTTGGGCACATAGGCGCGCAGCTGGTGGAAGCGTGACAGCACCCGCACCATGTCCGGGCCGGTCAGGGTCGCCTCATCCTGCTCGAGGAAGGCCTTGCGGTAGAAGTCGACGCCGCCTTCCCCCAGTGCCACCGCCTCGAACAGCACCGTCAGTTGCCACCCCTCGTTGCCGATGGCGAGCGGGGTCACTCCCTGCGCCTTGAGCTGCTCGGCCACCGCCACGAACTGGTTCCAGTCGGTGGGAGGGGTCAGCTCGAGTCGCTCGAACACCTTGCGGTTCAGCCAGAGCCAGTTGACCCTGTGAATGCCGGTGGGCACCGCCATCAGGGCGCCGTTCTGGCTGAGGGTGTCCCGCACCATGGGGGGCAGTCTGGCGTACCAGCCCAGGTGCTCGGCCATGGGGGTGAGGTCGCGCAGGAAGCCAAGCCCGGCCCACTCCTTGAGTTCATAGCCCTTGAGGTGCGCCGCCTCCGGTGGGTTGGCCGCCAGGGCCCGGCTTTTCAGCACCGTCATGGCGCTCTTGCCGCCGCCGCCCTGGATGGCGAAGTCGTTCCATTGATTGCCAAGGGCCGCCCATTCGGACTTGAGCTCGGCCACCGCCTTGGCCTCGCCACCTGAGGTCCACCAGTGCAGCACCTCGACCTGGGAGGCGCCGACGGGCAGGGAGAGCAGGGCAACAATGGCAAACGGGAACAACTTCATACTGTGACAGCCTTGATGAAAGGAGAGTGGCCGGTGCCGAGCGCACGCCACCCGTGCAGCACTCCGACACGCAGGGAGAGCGGGGTGATGACAGAAAAAGACAACCACTCCATACATTACTGCCTTGGTAGGGAGAGAGTGGCCTGCAGGCCGCCCTGGGGGCGATTTTCCAGCACCAGATCGCCGCCGTGGGCGTGGGCGATATTACGGGCTATGCCCAGACCCAGGCCGGTGCCAGCCTGATCCGTACTGAGACGGACATAGGGCTCGAAGATGCGCTCCAGCTGATCCTCCGGCAGGCCGGGTCCCTCGTCCATGATGAAGAGGATCAGCATCTCCTCGTCATCCATGATGATGATGCGCACCCGCTCGCCATACTTGATGCCGTTGTCCACCAGATTGCCGATGCAGCGCTTGAGGGCCAGGGATTTGCCGCGGTAGGGCCACTTGCACAACCCTTCTATGGTGAGCCGTTCCTCGTGCAGGTTCATGGCCTCGGCCATCTGTTCGAGCAGGGCGTTGATGTCGATATCCTCGATGTTCTCGTGGATGTCGGTCTCCTTCACCGTCTGCAGAGCCCCCTTCACCATCAGTTCCAGCTCGTCGAGATCCTTGTTGAACTTGGCGATCTGGGCCTCGTCGTCCAGCAGCTCGACCCGCAGCCGCAGCCGGGTGATGGGGGTCTTGAGGTCGTGGGAGATGGAGCTGAACAGCCGCTCCCTGTCGTCGATATAGCGGCGGATGCGCTGCTGCATGATGTTGAAGGCGCGGGTCGCCGCCACGATTTCCGAGGCGCCCTCTTCCTTGAGCGACGGCTGATCTATGTCCTTGCCAAGATTGACCGCCGCCTTGGCGAGGCGGCGCAGCGGCCGGGTCTGCCAGCGTACCAGCAGGAAGGTGAAGAAGCAGAGGAAGACCGTCATCAGGGCGATGAAGCGCACCTGGTTGCTCGGCATCACGGTATCGTCGAGGGTCATGTAGGGGGCGGGCAGCAGGGCGGCCAGATAGAGCCACTCTCCCGGCTCTATCTCTATCTGGGTCACCAGCACGGGCGGATTGATGGGCTCGAGCGACAGTGTGTAGCGGGCCCAGGAGGAGGGCAGGTCCGCCAGCAGGGTGTCGTTGTTGAACACATGGAGATCGTCGGGGCGCGAGAAGTCCACCTTGATGGCCATGGCGTCGGAGAGCTTGCGACTGAGCACCCCCTGGACCTCGCTCAGCACCAGGGTCTTGCGCTCGCTGTCCGGGATGGCGCTGATGTGGATCTCCTCCTCGTTCAGGGAGACGAAGAAGCGGCTGCCCCCCATGTTGCGCAGCTGATCCAGGGCGATATGGCGGTACTGCAGGGGCAGGGACTTGAAGAAGTTGACGGTGGAGGCCGCCGACAGCGCCAGGTTGCGGGTGGTGCTGATCATGCCCTCCAGCTCCCGCTTCTGGATCTGCTGCATCCAGATGCCGGTGAGAATGGTCTGGGAGAGCAGGATGGCCAGCAGCAACAGCAGCAGCATCCGCGACAGCAGAGAGCGGGGCATCAGCATACGCCAGATCTGGGCCATTATGAGTGCCCCACGGGGCGGGTGCGCCTGATCCTCATGGCAGCTCGTGCACTTCCGCGATCAGCATGTAGCCGCTGCCGCGTATGGTCTTGATGATGCGCGGGCTCTTGCCGTTGTCTCCCAGCTTCTGGCGCAGGCGGCTGATCTGCACGTCGATGCCGCGCTCCATGGGCAGGCTCTCGCGACCGCGGGTGGCGTCCGAGATGGTGTCTCTGTCCAGTACCTGGCCCGGCTGCTGCAAGAACATGTTGAGCAGCACGAAGTCGCTGCCGGAGAGATCCAGCAGGCTGCCATCTTCGTGGGTGAGCTGGTGGCTCAGGGTGTCCAGGGTCCACTCGGCGAAGCGCAGCCGACGGCTCGGCTCCTTCTCTTTCTCCGGCTGGCGGAATTCGGCGCGGCGCAGCAGCGCCTTGATGCGAGCCTGCAGCTCGCGCGGGCTGAACGGTTTGGCGATGTAGTCGTCGGCGCCAAGCTCCAGACCGATCACCCTGTCTGCCTCGTCGGAGGCGGCGGTCAGCATGATGATGGGGACCTGGGAGTCGCGACGGATCTGCTGGCAGAGGGTAAAGCCGTCGTCGCCGGGCATCATGATGTCCAGAATGATGAGGTCCGGGCTGTGCTGGGCGAGCTGCTGGCGCATCTCGTTTCCTTCCGCCGCCATCAGTACCTGAAAGCCGGCCCGGGTCAGGTATTCGTTGAGCAGCTCGCGGATCTCTTGGTCGTCATCGACGATCAGCAGTTGTTTGCTCGTTGACATATGTATGTGCATCCACCCATTTTTTTGTGCAGATTGAACCTGTCAGGGGGGCAAAAAGCAAGCAAACCCCCCATCTAATGTGACGTCAGGGGGGTATCGCCGCCGATTTGCCGCACTGAACGAAAAAAGGCCGACCCAAACGGGGCGGCCAAGCGCAGATTCCGACGGCAGGAACGCACCCCGTGTGGTGCGCTCCACAGACTCGACAGCGGGATCGGCAGGCCGACCCCGGTATGGGTGATGGCGCCGCTGCGCCGGGAGGCAGGGCGACCTTCAGTCTGTTGTTGCCACCCCAAGGTGGCGCCCCTGACCGGCGAACCGGTCAGGGGGATTCACTTACACCCGCTCGAACACGGTGGCGATGCCCTGACCCAGGCCGATGCACATGGTGGCCAGACCCAGGTTGGCGTCCTTCTCTTCCATCAGATTGATCAGGGTGGTGGAAATGCGGGCGCCGGAGCAGCCCAGGGGGTGACCCAGGGCGATGGCGCCGCCGTTCAGGTTCACCTTCTCGTCCATCATCTCCAGCAACCCCAGATCCTTGGCACAGGGCAGGGACTGGGCGGCAAACGCCTCGTTCAGCTCGATCAGGTCGATGTCGGCCATGGTCAGACCGGCGCGCTTGAGCGCCTTCTGGGTGGCCGGTACCGGGCCATAACCCATGATGGCGGCATCGCAACCGGCCACCGCCATGGATCGCACCCGGACGCGAGGGGTGAGGCCCAGCGCCTTGGCGCGATCCGCGCTCATCAGCAACATGGCGGCGGCGCCATCGGACAGGGCAGAAGAGGTGCCGGCGGTGACGGTGCCGTTGACCGGGTCGAACACAGGGCGCAGCTGGCTTAAGCCATCGACCGTGGTCTCCGGGCGGATCACCTCGTCATAGTCGTAGAAGAAGCGGGCGCCGCTGGCGTCATGCCCTTCCAGCCCGACGATCTCCCTGGCGAAGCGTCCTTCCACGGTGGCGGCGTGGGCGCGGCGATGGGAGCGGGCGGCAAACTCGTCCTGCTGTTGACGGCTGATGCCGTGCAGCTTGCCGAGCATCTCGGCGGTCAGCCCCATCATGCCGGAGGCTTTGGCCACGGATTTCGCCATGCCGGGGTGGAAGTCCACCCCGTGGCTCATGGGCACGTGGCCCATGTGCTCGACGCCGCCGATGATGAAGATGTCCCCGTCACCGACCTGGATGGCACGGGAGGCGTCATGCAGCGCCTGCATGCTGGAGCCGCACAGGCGGTTGACGGTAACCGCCCCCACCTGTTTCGGGATACCGGCCAGCAGGGCGGCGTTGCGGGCGATGTTGAAGCCCTGCTCCAGGGTCTGCTGCACGCAGCCCCAGTAGATGTCCTCGATCTCGTTCGGGTCGAGGTTGGGGTTGCGCAGCAGGATGGATTTCATCAGGTGTGCGGACAGGTCTTCTGCACGCACGTTGCGAAAGGCTCCGCCCTTGGATCGGCCCATGGGGGTCCGGATACAGTCGACAATGACTACGTCTTTCATGAAGGGATCTCCTTTGGGCAATCAGTAGAAGGTGTTGCCCTGGGCGGCCATCTCACGCAGCTTGTCGCTGACGCGATAAAGGGGGCCCAGGTCGGCATACTGGTCGGCCATGGCGACATAGCGATCCAGACCGATAGTGTCCAGATAGCGGAACACGCCACCACGGAAGGGAGGGAAGCCCAGGCCGTAGACCAGCGCGATGTCGGCCTCGGCCGGCGTCGCGACTATGCCCTCTTCCAGACAGAGCACCACTTCGTTGATCATGGGGATCATCATGCGGGCGATGATGGCGTCCTTGTCGAACTCCTGTTTTGCCTTGGCGATGGGGGCCAGCAGCTCGTAGCTGGCGGCGTCGGCCACCTTCTTCGGCTTGCCCTTCTTGTCC
The DNA here is from genome assembly GCF_000819765.1 of Aeromonas bivalvium. Taxonomy (GTDB): domain Bacteria; phylum Pseudomonadota; class Gammaproteobacteria; order Enterobacterales; family Aeromonadaceae; genus Aeromonas; species Aeromonas bivalvium. The sequence continues at coordinate 8,228 of NZ_CDBT01000029.1, read as the reverse complement.
TGCTCGTAAGCGTAGAAACCCTTGCCATTCTTCTGACCGAAGCGGCTCGCCTCGTACATGACGTCGATGGCGGTACGACCCTCCTTGCTCATGCGAGTCGGGAAACCCTGGGCCATGACATCACCGGCATGGTGGCCGGTGTCGATGCCGACCACGTCCAGCAGGTAGGCGGGGCCCATGGGCCAGCCGAACTCCTTCTCCATCACCTTGTCGACGGCGGCGAAGTCGGCGCCATCGGCAACCAGCTTGGTGAAGCCGAAGAAGTAGGGGAAGAGCACGCGGTTGACGAAGAAGCCCGGGCAGTCGTTGACTACCACAGGGGACTTGCCCATGGCGGCGGCGTAGGCCACCACGCGGTTGATGGTGTCGTCCGACGTCTGCTCGCCGCGGATGATCTCCACCAGTGGCATACGGTGCACCGGGTTGAAGAAGTGCATGCCGCAGAAATTCTCGGGGCGCTTCAGGCTCTTGGCCAGCAGGGAGATGGGGATGGTGGAGGTGTTGCTGGCGAGCACGGCGTCGTCGCCGATCACGCCTTCCACTTCACTCAGCACGGCCGCCTTCACTTTCGGGTTCTCGACCACGGCCTCGACCACCACGTCCACATGCTTGACGTTGTCATAGCTTAAGGTCGGGGTGATGGCGGAGAGCACCTGGCCCATCTTGATGCCGTCGATGCGACCGCGCTCGAGCTGGCCATTGAGCAGCTTGGTGGCCTCATTCATGCCAAGCGCCAGCGCTTTCTCGTTGATGTCCTTCATCACCGCCGGGATGCCCTTGCTGGCAGACTGGTAGGCGATGCCGCCCCCCATGATGCCGGCACCCAGCACGGCGGCATGGCCGGTGGCCTTGTTCGCCTGCTTGGCGGCCTTCTTGGCCAGCGCCTTGATGTGCTGATCGTTCAGGAAGATGCCGACCAGCGCCTTGGCCACGTCGGTCTTGGCCAGCTTGATGAAACCTTGCGCCTCGACGTTGAGGGCCTCGTCGCGACTCATGCCGGCGGCAGCCTCGACGGTTTTCACCGCAGTCATGGGCGCCGGATAGTGTTTTCCGGCCACGGCGGCAACCATGCCGGCGGCGGTGGTGAAGCTCATCATGGCTTCCAGCTTGGAGAGGCGCAGCGGCGCCTTCTTGGCGGCGCGACGGCTCTGCCAGTCCAGCTTGCCCGCGATGGCGTCTTTCATCATCTGCACCGCAGCGCTGTGCAGCGCGTCCGGGGCGACCACGGCATCGATGGCGCCCACCTTGAGGGCGTCATCGGCACGGTAATCCTTGCCGGTGGTGATCCACTCCAGGGCGTTGTCGGCGCCGATGAGGCGCGGCAGACGGACTGTGCCGCCAAAGCCCGGCATGATGCCGAGCTTGGTCTCGGGCAGGCCTATCTTGGCGCTGGTGTCGGCCAGCCGGAAATCGGTGGAGAGTATGGTCTCGCAGCCGCCGCCCAGGGCGTGGCCCTTGATGGCGGACAGGGTCGGCACCGGCAGGTCTTCGATGGCGCTGAAGATGTCGTTGGCCTTTTTCAGCCAGCCGAGCAGATCTTCCTGCGGCAGGCTGAACAGTTCCAGGAATTCGGTGATGTCGGCGCCGACGATGAAGGCGTCTTTGCCGGAAGTGAGGATCAGACCTTTTAGTTCACGTTCTTGTTTTAATGCGGCGATCGCTTCGCTCAGGGAGAGCAGGGTAGCGCGATCCAGCTTGTTGACTGAACCCGGGGCATCGAACCTCAGCTCGGCAATGCCGTCTTCGAGGTAGCTGACCGTCAGGGTTTCGCCTTGGTAGATCATGAGAGTGTCTCCTTGTTCCCACATGGTGGGGGGTGGTGCTCCTTTATCCCCAGCAGGGGGCGAGGCTCACTATTGATCCAAAGCATGACAATTTCAACACCTATTTAAAACATTCGTTTAACAGTGTTTGAGTAAAAGCTCTCCATCACAAAACGGGCAAAAGAGAGGCGCCTCGTGGCGCCTGCTCGCGACATGTGTCGTTGATCAGCTGGCCAGTTCCGGCCGGTTGCGATACTGGTTCAGCACCTCGGGATCGGCCAGGGCATGGGTGTTGTTGACGGGTCTGTTGTGCACCACTTCCCGCACCGCCAGCTCGACTATCTTGCCGGACTTGGTGCGGGGAATGGCATCCACCTGCAGGATGCGGGCGGGGACATGGCGGGCGGTGCAGTGCTGGCGCACCTGCTGACGAATGCGCTCGCGCAGCGCGTCGTCCAGCTTGCAGCCTGCCTTGAGCTTGACGAACAGCACCACCCGCTCGTCCTGCTGCCACTGCTGGCCGATGACGATGCTCTCCTCGACCTCGTCGAGCTGCTCCACATAGCGGTAGATCTCGCTGGTACCGATGCGCACGCCCCCCGGATTGAGGGTGGCGTCGGAGCGGCCGTAGAACAGGATGCCGCCGGTGTCGGTCAGTTCAATCCAGTCGCCGTGGCACCAGACGTTGTCGAACCGTTCGAAGTAGGCGGCGTGATACTTGTCGCCGTTCTCGTCACCCCAGAAGTAGATGGGCTGGGCCGGGAAGGGTTTGGTGCAGACCAGCTCGCCCTTCTCCCCCTGCACCGGCTGGCCCGCTTCGCTGAATACCTGCACCGCGAGACCGAGGCCGCGTCCCTGGCTCTCGCCGCGATAGACGGGGCTCAAGGGGTTGCCGATGACGAAGCAGGAGCAGATGTCGGTGCCGCCTGAGATGGAGCTGAGCTGAACGTCCTGTTTTATCTGTTGGTAGACGTAGTCGAACCCTTCGGGAGAGAGCACGGAGCCGGTGCTGCAGATCAGCCGCAGGGCAGGCAAGTCGTGGGTGTTTATGGGGGCATAGCCCTGCTTGTGCAGGGCATCGAGATACTTGGCCGAGGTGCCGAACAGGGCAACCTGCTCGTCGCGGGCGAGATCCCAGAGCACGTTGCCGTCCGGGTAGAAAGGCGAACCGTCGTAGAGCACCAGGGTGGCACCGGAGGCGAGGGCGCTCACCAGCCAGTTCCACATCATCCAGCCGCAGGTGGTGAAGTAGAAGATCCGCTCCCCCGGCTTGATGTCGCAGTGCAGCTGATGCTCTTTCAGGTGTTGCAGCAGGGTGCCGCCAATGCCGTGCACGATGCACTTGGGTTTGCCGGTGGTGCCGGACGAATAGAGGATGTAGAGCGGGTCGTTGAAGGCCATGGGGTCGAAGACGAGCTGGGCGCCATGCTGGCTGGCCAGCAGCTGATGCCAGTCGTGCCCCAATGGCAGAGGCTGACCCAGCAGGGGGATCATCACAGTCTGCTCTATGCTGTCGATCTGGGCGACCACGGCGGCGACCTTGCTCTGGATGTCGATGGCCTTGCCGCCGTAACGATAGCCATCCACGGCGAACAGCACCCGCGGCCGGGTCTGGCCAAAGCGCTCCACCACGCTCGCCTCGCCAAAATCCGGGCTGGTGGAGGTCCAGATTGCGCCCAGGCTGGTGGTGGCCAGCATGGCGACCACGGTCTCGGGGATATTGGGCAGATAGGCGGCCACCACGTCGCCGCGGCCTATGCCCTGACTGCGCAGCCACTGGGCCAGCCTGGCTACCTGCTCCCCCAGTTCGCGCCAGCTCAGGGTGCGGCTGGCGCCATCCTCGATGCGAGAGATGATGGCGGGACTCTCGTCCTGACGGCGCAACAGGTTCTCGGCGAAGTTGAGGCGGCTGTCGGGGAACCAGCGGGCGTGCTGCATCTCCTGGCGGTTCTCCGCCACTATGTCCCCCAGCTCGCCCTTGACGCCGCAGTGCTGCCAGACCAGTGGCCAGAAGCGGGTGGTTTTCTCCACCGACCACTGATACAGCTCGGCGTAGCTTTGCAGTTGCAGGCCATGGAAGCGGTTGACCTCGCCCATGAACTGATGAAGGTTGGATTGGCTGATCCTGGCCTGGTCCGGCTGCCACAGACGGCGGTTGTGCATGAGTGATCCCTGGCTGCATATATCTGATGGCAGTGTATTGAACTGTTTCTTATTTGTTAATGCCTGGTTTGTTTTTAATAACAATCCCTCCGTAACCCGTGCTTTACCTCACGAAGCGGCGGTGTGACGGGTCGAGGCCCCCCGAGCTTGATGTTATGCTGGGGTAACCACAATGTCGGAGCAGGATGCCATGAGCAGTTACAGCCAACTTTTCGCCCAGCACATAGAGACGCTGCAGCGCCGCAGCCGCGACATACTGCAACAGCAGGGGCTCAGCGGCCTGGCCATTCATGCCGGCCAGGCCCACCGCATCTTCCTCGATGATCAGGATTACCCCTTCAAGGTGAATCCCCACTTCAAGGCCTGGTTGCCTGTGCTGGACAATCCTCACTGCTGGTTGCTGGTGGATGGCGTGAACAAGCCCGTGCTGCTGTTCTACCGGCCGGTGGATTTCTGGCACAAGGTGGCGGACCTGCCCAATGCCTTCTGGGTCGACTTCTTCGACATTCGCTTCCTGACCCGGCCGGAGCAGGTGGCGGATCATCTGCCTGCCGACAGGCAGGGATGGGCCTATCTGGGGGGGCATCTCGAAGTGGCCGAGTTGCTGGGACTGACCCAGCCCAACCCGGAGGCCGTGCTCAACTACCTGCACTATCACCGTGCCTACAAGACGGATTACGAGCTGGAGTGCCTGCGTGAGGCGAACCGGCTCGGGGTACGTGGCCACATCGCGGCCAAGGAGTCGTTCATGGCGGGGGCGAGCGAGTTCGAGATCAATCTCGCCTACATGAAGGCGGTGGGGCAGGGAGCCAATGAGGCGCCCTACGGCAACATAGTCGCCATCAACCGCAATGCAGCCATCCTCCATTACACCCAGCTCTCCCATCAGCGGGTGGCCGATGCCGAACGCCACTCCTTCCTGATCGACGCCGGGGTGGACTTCCATGGCTATGCCTCTGACATCACCCGCACCTGGGCCTGGCGCCGGGGCGAGTTTGCCGATCTGATCGCCATCATGGATGAGCAGCAACGGGCCATCATCGATGAAGTCAGGCCGGGCCGCCGTTATACGGAGCTGCACCAGCAGATGCACCACAGGCTGGCGCGGGTGATGCAATCGGTCGAGCTGGTGGATATGTCGGTGGACGAGATGATAGGCACCGGGGTCACCAACGTCTTCTTCCCCCACGGTCTCGGCCACTTCCTCGGCCTGCAGGTACACGATGCCGGCGGCTTCATGCAGGACGAGCGTGGCACCCATCTTGCCGCGCCGGAGCAATTCCCCTACCTGCGCTGCACCCGGGTGATGGAGCCAGGCCAGGTGTTCACCATAGAGCCGGGTCTCTACTTTATCGACAGCCTGCTGGAGCCGCTGCGCCGCGGTGAGCAGGGCAAGCGGGTTAACTGGCACAAGGTAGAGGCGCTGCGACCGTTTGGTGGCATCCGCATCGAGGACAACATAGTGCTCCACAGTCATGGGGTGGAGAATCTCACCCGACAAGCGGGCCTCTGATGGCGTCGAGTTACCCGATCCCGGTGGCCGGTGTGGAGGTGAGCGAGGAGATCAAGAAGAGCCGCTTCATCACCCTGTTGGCCCATGTCCCGAGCGTGGCGGCGGCCAAGGCCTGGATAGAGGAAGTGCGCCTGGCTCATCCCTCGGCGCGCCATCACTGCTGGGCCTTCGTGGCCGGGGCGCCTCACGACAGTCAGGTCTATGGCTTCAGCGATGATGGCGAGCCCTCTGGCACCGCCGGCAAACCCATGCTGGCCCAGCTGATGGGCTCGGGGATAGGGGAGATTGCCGCCGTGGGGGTGCGCTACTATGGCGGTGTGCTGCTCGGTACCGGTGGTCTGGTCAAGGCCTATGGGGGCGGAGTCGGCATGGCACTCAAGGCACTCTCTACCCGGCAGAAGATAGCCAGGCGCCCCTCCCTCATCGAGTGTGATTATGGCGATATGGGGGTGATAGAGAGCCTGCTGCTGAGCCACGCCGGACAACTGCGTCAGTCGGATTATGGCCAGCGGGTACGACTCGAGGTGGAGTGGGCCGACGCCGATTGGCAGCAGGTCAACCGCATCTTGACCGATAGAACCCACGGACGGGTATCTCTGCAGCCCATAGATGGCTAGAATCCATCGCTGTTTCATTGTCGGGAGACGGGGCCTGCATGCACATTCTGAGTATTATCCGCATCGTTGGCCTGCTGGTGGCTCTGTTCAGCTCCACCATGCTGCTGCCGGCCTTGGTTGCCTTCGGTTATCGAGACGGGGGCGGTTCTGAGTTCGTCAGCGCCTTCTTCATCGCCCTGCTGCTCGGCTTGCTGCTCTGGTTTCCCAATCGCCACCACAAGAAGGAGCTCAGGTCGAAAGAGGGCTTCCTGATCGTGGTGCTGTTCTGGACCGTGCTCGGCAGTGTCGGTGCCCTGCCATTCATGCTGGGGGAGGTGCCGGACATGAGCGTGTCCGAGGCCTTCTTCGAATCTTTTTCCGGCCTCACCACCACGGGAGCGACCGTGCTGACCGGGCTGGATGAGCTGCCCAAGGCTTTCCTGTTCTATCGCCAGTTGCTGCAATGGCTGGGGGGCATGGGGATCATCGTATTGGCGGTTGCCATCCTGCCCATTCTCGGTATCGGTGGCATGCAGCTGTTTCGGGCCGAGATCCCGGGGCCGGTCAAGGACAACAAGGTGACCCCGCGTATCGCCGAGACCGCCAAGGCGCTCTGGTACATCTACCTGTTCATTACCCTCAGTTGCGCCCTGGCTTACTGGATGGCGGGGATGACGCTGTTCGATGCCATCTGTCACTCCTTCTCCACCGTGGCCATCGGCGGCTTCTCGACCCATGATGCCAGCATCGGTTATTTCAACAGCAGTGCCATCAATCTGATCACTGTGCTGTTTCTGATGGTGGCAGGGGTGAACTTTACCCTGCACTTCGCTGCCTTTGCCCACAGGCCGCTGCGGCTCTATGTCTATCTCAAGGATCCCGAGGTCAAGGTCTTCATCGGTCTCCAGATCGGCCTGACCCTGGTCTGCTTCCTGATGCTGATGCACCACGCCAACTACGAGAGCTGGTCAGAAACCCTGGACCACGCCCTGTTCCAGTCCGTCTCCATTGCCACCACGGCAGGCTACAGCACCACGGGATTCTCCGAATGGCCGCTGTTTCTGCCTGTGTTGCTGATGCTGGCCTCCTTCGTGGGTGGTTGTGCCGGCAGCACCGGGGGCGGCATCAAGGTGGTGCGCCTGATGCTGCTGCATCTGCAGGGGTTGCGGGAGCTCAAACGCCTCATCCATCCCCGTGCCGTTTATCGGATAAAATTGGGTAACAAGGCATTGTCGGAGCGGGTGATAGAGGCGGTATGGGGTTTCTTCGCCGCTTACGCCATCATCTTCATTCTCTGCATGCTGGGGCTGATCGCCACTGGCATGGATGAGCTGACGGCATTCTCTGCCGTGGTGGCCTCCCTCAACAACCTGGGGCCGGGATTGGGAGAGGTGGCTCCCCACTTCGCCAGCACGACGGATGCCGCCAAATGGATCATGATCATCGCCATGCTGTTTGGTCGATTGGAAATTTTTACACTTCTGGTACTGTTAACTCCTGCATTCTGGCGTAGTTGAGGTTGGTATGGATAAGATTTTGGTGCTTTATTCCTCTCGGGATGGCCAAACCCGAAAAATCATTGATGTCATGCTCGAAGAAATGCCGGGATGTGAGGTCGTCATGCATGATTTGCACAGCCTGCCCATGTGCAACCTCAGCAAGTACAAGAAGGTCTTGATCGGTGCTTCTATCCGCTACGGCCACTTCCATCCCAGCCTGCTCAGCTTCATCCATGCTCACCATGAACAGCTGGAAGTCGCCAATGCCGCCTTCTTCTGTGTCAACCTGACTGCCCGCAAGCCAGAAAAGCAGACACCGCAAACCAATGCCTATATGAAGAAGTTTCTGCAAAGCTCCCCCTGGAAGCCGAAGAATCTGGGGGTCTTTGCCGGTGCCCTGCAGTATTCCAAGTACAACTGGTGGCAGACTCTCATCATTCAACTGATCATGAAGATTACCGGTGGCAGCACGGATACCAGTCGGGACATCGAGTTTACCGACTGGGACAAGGTACGTATCTTCGCCCATGATTTCTGGCACAAGCGCTGAGGCGTGCTGTCAAACCCCTAGCCCCGCCCAAGCGGGGCTTTTCGTATGTTTTTTATGATAATTGGTGGATAAATCGACACTTGGTGCTGAATCTTCAGAAAAGCGCATTTTTTTGCATAAATCCCCTTGCCAGAAAGTTTCTGC
>NZ_CDBT01000028.1 GCF_000819765.1 Aeromonas bivalvium | reverse complement strand
CTGGCGGCTGCTGTTTCTGCTGGGGCTGGGGACGGGCGCCTGGCTGGCGCTGACCCTGGGCTGGGCCAGCATGCCCGCATTGACCACCTTGCCCGGCTGGCCTGTGGTGCTGCTGGCCGGCTTGCTGGTGGGCATAGGCACCCGCCTTGGCAATGGCTGCACCAGCGGTCACGGCATCTGCGGCATGGGGCGGCTCTCGGTGCGATCCATCGCCGCCACCCTGACCTTTATGGCGGTGGGTTTCATCACCGTCTTTTTCACTCACCACATTCTCTGACGGGGTGATTGCCATGAGATTGCTGACAAGTTTGCTCGCGGGTCTGCTGTTCGGACTGGGGATGGCCATCTCCGGCATGATAGACCCCGCCCGGGTCACCGGTTTTCTCGATCTGGTCGGCGCCTGGGATCCCAGCCTCGCCTTCGTGATGGGGGGCGCCCTGGTGGTCTTCATGCCTGGTTATTTTTTGTTGGTGAAGCCCCGCAGCCGGAGCCTGCTGGGTGAGCCCATCGTCGCTGTGCCGCCCTCCGTGCTGGATAGGCCCCTGCTGGGGGGCGCC
>NZ_CDBT01000027.1 GCF_000819765.1 Aeromonas bivalvium | reverse complement strand
TGTTCTTGGTCGAGCTGGGAGCCTCAATGATGGTGGCATCGACCAAGGTGCCTTGAGTCATCATGACGCCTGCTTCGGCCAGCCAGCGATTGATGGTCTTGAACAATTGGCGGGCCAGTTGATGCTGCTCCAGCAGGTGGCGGAAATTCATGATGGTGGTGCGGTCCGGCAAGGCGCTATCCAGGGATAACCGGGCAAACAGACGGATGGAGGCGATTTCGTACAGAGCATCTTCCATCGCGCCATCGCTCAGGTTGTACCAATGCTGCATGCAGTGAATGCGTAGCATGGTTTCCAGCGGATAAGGTCGCCGGCCATTACCAGCCTTGGGATAAAACGGCTCGATGACTTCCACCATGTTTTGCCATGGCAGAATCTGCTCCATGCGGGACAAGAAAATCTCTTTTCTAGTCTGACGGCGCTTACTGCTGAATTCACTGTCGGCGAAGGTGAGCTGATGACTCATGATGAACCCTTTTTCATGGCTCCAGATGACAAACATGATCTCATATCAGGGACTTGTTCGCACCTTCCTTAGACAACGCCATCATTCATATCAAATATTTTAAAGCAATTCTTTCCGGAATATTTTGCTTCATACATAGCGTGATCAGCCTGTTTTAACAAATCGCTTGCAGTATATTGCTGCCCACGGAACAATGTAGCGCCAACGCTTGCAGTACAACAATGTACGATTCCTGCGACATGATAAGGCTCTGCAAGCCGTTGAATCACTTTGTTAATAACGTTACAGACCCAAGTATCAGGATCGGCTGAACATTCAGCTGGACCGTTCAGCAACACAACAAATTCATCCCCCCCAAACCTGGCTACAGTGTCACTATCCCGCACGACCTCTTTTAATCTTAATGCCGCTTCTTTTAATAATTCATCACCAGCGTCATGTCCTTTAGTGTCATTGAGAATTTTGAAATTATCTAAATCCAAAAACAGTAACGCAAATACCCTGCTGTCTCTGCAGGACTTGATAATTGCCTGACTGAGTCTGTCATTTAATAGACTCCGATTGGCCAAGCCCGTTAACGAGTCATAAAATGCTAAGCGGTGAATTTCAGCCTCAGCAGCTTTTGCCATACTGATATCACGAGCTATTTTTGAAGCACCGATGACTTGACCCTCAGCGTTATAAATCGGTGAAATGGTGACAGACACATCTACTAAATGACCATCACGATGCATACGCTGGGTTTCAAAATGGTTCACTTTTTCTCCCCGCGAGATACTGGCAAGAATGCCGGGCTCCTCATGTAAACGGTCCGGTGGAATAATGTTTTTTAATGACTGACCTATCATCTCGTCTGCTGTATAACCAAATATAACTTCGGCACTCTGATTCCAGCTTGCAACTATGCCATTGATGTTCTTACTGATAATGGCATCATCTGATGAATCCACTATAGCTTTAAAGTGTGCCAAATTTAGTTCGGCCAGTTTACGCTGTGTCTGCGCAATCCAGGAAAGAACGCTGTCAGAGTATTTTTTATCGACCTGAATAGGTGTCAAAAAATCTCCACTACCAATAACAGTGATAGTCTGTTGTAAATCCTGGATTGAACAACCGATGATTCTTCTGAGCTCTTGCCCCACCTTAAAGATCAGTAAGATCAAAAAAGCGCCAAGCACAAATAATGCCGCTGTCGCTAACTGCAAGCGCTGATTTGTCATTGTGACTTCATACTGAGTTCTGGCAATGATCATCTGCTCTGTTTCAATAATAGGCCGCATAACCTCAGCTTTCATCGCCATAAAGTGATTGTCAGCAAGCATTGCCAAAGCCTGATCACGTTTTTGCGCTGATGTAGGGGGTTGTTCTTCAAACAGAGCCATAGCTCTGTTTTCCAAATCAACTAATTCGTCTGAACGAGCTTTTGACTTTTTCAAATTTTCCAGCTCAGCTTTCGTCACTCCGGCCTGTCGCATTAACTCCACCAACGGGACGGCTATCTCTTGTGGTTTGGTTTCATCAATTTCTGCAGCTGCCTCGATCGCCTTGAAATCCCAGTACGCCAAACTGTAGTTGTGTGGCCTTGGTCTTTTGCCATCACGGATTTCGACTACTGCTTGAAACTGTTCTTTATATTCAGGTTTACCTGTAATAACGTAAGTTCTGACCAAACGCGCTAAATCACTGGAAGACTGTCGCAACTCTTCAGCCAAACGAATTGATGTTTCCCTACTTTTTACGGCTTGTTGATAACGGGCTTGTTCATGAGCAACAACAATAAAACTGCCGATAAGTAACACTACAATGAAAAACATGGAGTACAAATATAGCTGAAACGTCGTTGGATATTTTTTCCAGTTAACCATCTTTGCACCTATTAAATCGCGAATTCAACTTCGAAGTGCGACACTCGCCTATGCCGCCTGACGGTACTCTTCGAATACCTTGACAGGCTGCCTGAATCCGAGACATTTCCGAGGTCGTAGGTTGAGCCACTGCTCCGCTCTCCTGACATCCTCGTCCGTGACCTCTCTCAGGTCTGTTCCCTTTGGGATAAACTGCCTCAACAGCCCATTGCTGTTCTCGTTCAGACCGCGCTCCCACGAAGAGTAAGGGTGCGCAAAGTAAGTCTCGGCACCCAGCGCTTCCTCTATCGCCTTGTGTTCGGCAAACTCGCCGCCGTTGTCAAAGGTGATGGTATGCGCCTGCTCGATGTAGGGCGTTAACATCTCGATTATCGCATCCCGCACCACCCCAGCCTGTTTGCTCGCGACCCGCTTGACCAGATAGAGCCGGCTCTTGCGCTCCACCAGGGTGACCAGTGTACCTGTGCCTTGCTTGCCCAGCACCGTGTCCGCCTCCCAATCACCGAGCCGCTCCCGGCTATCGACGATAGCCGGCCGTTCATCAATAGAGCGGGCTTCCTTGATGGGAGAACGCAGGCTGCTCGCTCCCTTGCGGTAGCGCTTGTGGCCCTGGCGCAGATGGCGGTACAACTGGCCACCCCGGGCTTTGTCGGCGGCCACATGGCGGTATATCCACTCGTGACTCACCATGAGGTCTATCTGCTTGCCCACCGCGCTTATCTGCTCCGGGCTCCACCACCAGGCGAGTGTCAGCTCGACAAACTGGATGACATCGGCAGATAGCCGAGATTTGGCCGCACTAGCCCGTCGGTGGGTGGCGTGCTGATGCGCATTGTCTGGCTGGTAGCCCTGCGGCCCGGCGTTACGACGCAGCTCCCGGTAGAGGGTGGAGCGATGAACGCCAATGGCGCGTGCGGTGGCAAGGATGGACATCCCCTGTGCGCGAAGCACCGATAACTGGTATCGTTGCCCCTCGGTCAACTGCTGATAGCTCATGGTGATACTGCTTTTACTTTGGCGAGCAGAAGGGTACCACCAATCAGCAGTTGGCCACCTCTCGCCATTCATCCATGAGTGTCGCACTTATTATCTGAATTCCCGAAGTAATCGCTGCAGGCGTCGTTGAGCTGCACTGAATAACCCTTAAGAAATAAAAGTTCAGACTCTACCTTCTGCATGAGAGCCATCAAGAGGGCGGGACCGGAACTTATATTTCACTCCCCCGCAGGACTGTCCTCCTCCTCGACATACCTCAACAACTCTCCAGGCTGGCATCCAAAATATTTACACAACGCATTGATTGTATCGGTATTGGTGACATTACCAGGCACGTTGGCGATCCGGGTCAGGGTTGCCCGACTGATCCCTGTTTTTTCGCTCACTTCAGAGAGAGTTATGCGGCGCTTTTCTTGGAACGATTTTTCGTCAAGTAGCTTGATGAGCAGGATCCTAATCATGACTTATCCATAGCGAGTATTTTTCACATAGCCTACCAAATGAAACATGCATGATGCAAAAAAAGCATTGACAAATACATTGCGTGATTTATATTCATCTTGCGCGAGCGAAATGACTCATTTGTGATTCACTTGGAGGCGAGATATGAGTACCTATCTGACAACCGAAGAGCTCTCATCACGGATCAAATACGACGTGCGAACAATCCGCCAGAGTCTGAAAGACGCTGTGCTGTTCGAGGGCGTGCATTACATCCGTCCGTTTGGTGGGCGAAAAATTCTCTACATCTGGGAGCGGGTAGAGGAGTCCATGCTGCAAGGAGCAGCAGCCCACGATCTCATTGCTAGCTTGAAGTGAGGTGGTGCGATGGGCTCGATAAATAGCCGTAATGGCAAGCTTTATCTGGACTTTCGTTACAGGGGGGTCCGCTGTCGGGAGCAAACCACGTTGGCTGATACCCAGGCTAACCGGCAGAAGCTCAATAAGGTGCTCTGCTTGATAGAGCAACAGATCCGTATCGGTACCTTTGACTATGGGCATCACTTTCCCAACAGTCCCAAGGTTGAGAAGTATGTGGCCATGGAGAGACTGAGTCGGCAGAAGGCCTCTGGTGCGCGGATGATTTTCTCCGCCTTCGCCGAGCTATGGCTCGATGAAAAACGGGTCGAGTGGCGGGAGAGCCAAATTGAAACGGTGGATGGCATTTTACGCTGTCACCTGATTCCGGCCATGGGTGAGCAGCTGTTAGCTGCCATCACCAAGCAACAGATCTTGGCGTTTCGGTTGCGCTTGTGTGAGCCGGGTGGGCAGAACGAACGGGCGCTGTCGGCTTCCCGTATCAACCACATCATGACCTACCTGCGCCTCATCTTGAACGAGGCGGCCGAGCGGTTCGAGTTTGATAGCCCGTGGCGCAATATCAAGGCCCTGCCGATGCCTAGGGCGCAAGTCCTGCCGTTTACCCTAGAGGAGGTGCAACTCATTCTGACCAAGGTACGGGCGGACTATCGTCCCTATTTCACGGTGCGTTTCTTCACTGGCATGCGCACGGGTGAGATCGATGGGCTTTGTTGGGACAATGTGGATTTTGGCGCCCGCCTTATTCATATTCACCAGTCCTTGGTCAGGGGTAAAGTCGGGCCCACCAAGACCAGTGGATCTCACCGCACCATCGCAATGAGCCAGCGAGTCTATGAGGCCTTGCGTGAACAGTGGGGGTTCTCGGGCGAGAAAAGTACCTTCGTGTTTTGTGCTCGCAACGGTGAGCCACTCAACCACCGCAATGTGGCTCAGCGTGTCTGGTACCCATTGTTGGCCAATCTGAAGCTTGAAAAGCGCAACCCTTATCAGACTCGCCATACGGCTGCCACTCTGTGGCTGGCCGCCGGCGAAAATCCGGAGTGGATTGCCCGCCAGCTGGGTCATTCCACGACCAGCATGCTGTTTCGGGTCTATTCGCGCTATGTGCCCAATCTGGTCGGTCGGGATGGTGCCGCTTTCGAACAACTGCTGGACGGTGAACTTGATCTGGAGGATGAGGTATGAAATTCACATCCCCGTTTAACTTGACGCTGGTGTGGGCCGAGCTGATTCACGGCTTGCCTAGTGCTGGCGTGTGGCGTTTGACTTTCCTGAAAGGGGGTCGCCATGTCGATGTCAGCGGTGAGCTGCTGGCGGATGTGGTGCCGGCTGGGCAGTGGTTGCTGCTGGAGATGAATCGCGAGGAAGTGCCTCGATTGATGACCTTCATGCCGTTGCCTGTTGAGGTGCGTCGTGACGACATTGAGCAGCAATTTTCATGGCTGGCAGATAAACAACATGCCATCTTGTCGGATATCTGGGGGATGCTCGCTTATTTACCGGATGCGGCCCTGCGGCGATTCTACCTCGCCGTGCTGCTTGATGATCGCATCATGTGGCCCTTCTTCACCGGCAAGGCGAGCAACCAGTACCATCATCACCATACCGGTGGACTGCTTGAGCACAGTCATGAGGTGGCAATCACCGCCTCGGCGCTCTGCATGCAGCATCAAGTCGGCCCGATTAGCACCAGCGTGGCCTTTATCGGCGGTCTTCTGCATGACATCGGCAAGATCCACCTGTTCTACAACAACACAAGCGGGAACGGGGTCGTGGGGCAACATGAGTCGTTCAATTTCATGGTGCTGGCCGAGCCGCTGGCCCGCCTCAGTCAGGAGGCGCCCAAGCTGTTTGAGGCCATCAGTTCTTGCCTTTCCATCAAAATTGGTCGGCAGTCGGAGGCCTATCTGCCAGCCCAGATGGTTCATATCTGTGATCGATTGTCTATGGATGTACACAACTGGCGACGGGCTTTCACCGAGGTCCCGGCCTATTACTGGTTTGTCAAATCGCCTTATGGCGATCAGGTCTACAAACGGTTGGACTGAGATCTCGAAGCTCTGACGGCCGTTGACAGCAAGATGTGCCGAGAGGGCCACAGCGCCCGACTGTTTGCGGCGCTTTGGGCAACTTGCAGGGACCACATATCGGCAGGATACTTTCAGCATCCCTTGGGGTTCAGGGACTATCCTGTTTGATTTATGCAACAAGGAGCATGTATGAGCTCGAGCATCGTCATTCTCAGTATCTTCTTTCTAGCCATGGAGCTGATCGCCTTTGCTGCTGGATATCTCTACCTTGAGGGCAGAAAGCTGAAAAAACAGACAACCCAGACACCCAATAATTTTGATGAAAAGAGTGGGGCAGGATCCTGAAACCAATTGGTTAGGGAATTTGAGCTCAGCCCGTGAGAGGGGTGGGCTCAATGGGCGGGGATGACCCCCACTTTTCAGAGCCGCGCCAGAAAGAGCTTGCCTGGCTAATCCCATCGGGGTTCATCCTGAGCAACAGACCATTCGGCGGCGCGTTGACGGCCTTCTTCATATAGTTGCTCTACGACATCCCTGTAAACATCCTCATCAGCCCTCTGTAGAGCCTCATGGAATAATGACCCACATAGCGCCATTTCATAGTGCGTCATGTCACGGCTCATCCTGTCAATCTCCATCAGTACCTCGTACGTCATTGGATTGGTGTCGGCCAGTTTTGCGATGCGTTGCAGATTTTGTGAATCGCCAATTTGCCAGCGGCGGATGCTGGTCGCCTTGAATAGGATTATGGCAAAGCGATGAAACAGATAGCGCAACATCGGTGATGAATGGCCCGCCTGGCATAATTCCTCCTTGGGGTGGTTTAGGTATAAGTAGGCATAGCCTTGGGGAAACTGCTGCACTTTGCGCAGCGTGCTGCGCTCGACGGCCAGCGCTGGATGAAGGTGCCAGCGTTTGGCAGGTTTATCTTGGGGCACGTGGAGATCAAGTCGCCACTGAAACCAGGGATATAACTTGCTGACAAAGGTCATAAAGCGGCGGAAGATTTTTGGAGAGGTGAATTTGATCCCGGCATGGGAGCTGTTTGAGTTGGTCAGGCAATAGCGGATGGCCCACCTGAACTCGGCCATCTGTTTGGGTCTCTTTCTCATGGCTTGGCAGACTTTCAAGACGTCAGCCAGTGCATGTTTCTCTGCGGTTGTGCCGAGTTCAGCCGGGAGCAGTTGTCGCTGCCGGTTGCGGGGAATCAACCGTGAGCGGGCTTTTTGTGTCACCAGATTGCCTAGCTCGATTGCGCTAGCATGCCAAGTCGCCAGCAACTCTTCGCTCAAGCCAAATTGGCTGGCTATCTCCCGTCGATCCTTTCCTTTTTCAAGATGCTTGAGGACGGCTTCACTCTGCACGTAATGACTGGCTCGGTTTGCATCGGCGAGGGTTTTCGCCTTGATGCCTTGCCGCACTTGGCGCGGTGGTGTTGCCTGATAGGCTCCCAGCCTTTTCAGTAGGTGGGGCATCAGCTTAGCCGGGGTCAGGGGCGTTGGTTTTTCCTGTTCGCAGTCTAGTGTGCGTTGCTTGTGGGTCGATATACCAAACAGATATTGGCTCTCTTGCCTGGAGAGCGGGGTTTGGTTGCATGCTAGGTGGCAGCCAAGTAACAGGTCGGTGAAGTGCAGGTAGTGATTCAGTGTGATCTCGGGACTGCTGTGCCCAGCCATCACTGCGAGCGCCATATAGCGATCCCGCAGGCGATGCTGGCCTGCGATCAGGCGGACAATCTCCTCGCGTTGTGTGTCGGGGTAGGGCAACAAGGCTCGCTGGACAATGTCTGGCAAGGACACCAGATCGTGATGCAGCAGCAACTGCATCCGAGAAAAACAGCTGTGACGCAGGTGGTAGAGTCGATAATGAAGGCCGCCACTGAGTTGGTAGAGTACAGACCTGACCATCAGGGAGATCTGTTGCAGGTTGACCCGCTCGTGGAGATTGCCCGCAGCGTGGAACAGCAACTCCTTGTTGCTATCCGCCTGCATCCGTCGCTCGCCAATATAGCGTTTGAGGAGATCGCGCTCATTGCCGGTGAGCATGGGGTAAAGTGGTACTTTGCGCAGTGCCGCATCGGTCTTGTTATGACCGTGGCGGTTGTTGCGGACAAAAAGCCACCCGATGGGGGAGGGCTCAACATCCATTAGCCGCAACTTGGCGAGTTCTCCGGGGCGCAAACCGGTGCGATAGGCCATGATAAGAAAGGATTTAAGCATCATCCGCAGAGTAACGTCGGTATCGATGAAGCAATCGACCTGTGCCAGCAAACCGGCAAAGAGGGGCTCATCGACTATGGCGGCGCTGACATGGGGAATTTTCTTCTCGCCGGTTGCAAGTGATTCTGGTAGCGCTGCCATATCAAACGCCTCGACGGCGAAGACATGCATGTCCTGAAGGCGGCCAGCCATGAAGTCACGCTGATATTGGCTGCGTGGGCGGTTAAGAATGCTGTGATAGAGTTCGGTAAAATCGATGCCATCGTAGCTTGCAAGCGGTAGTTGTGCGGTCATCGATAACCACTCCTTGCCGATGCTTTCGAGGTAGCGCTGAGCAGTCGACGGGGCCAAACGGCGTGTCAGAAGCAATGACAGCAACCAGCTGACTAGCACTTGTTCGCTGAGCGTAAGGGCACTCGTGTTCCCAAGAGCATCGAGTTCCGTGATGATGGTTTTCGGGCCCTTGGGCGCGGCTGGGTCTTGTCGAAAAATCGCTCTTAATTCATCTAGCAGATAGGGTTTTTGCGATGGCTGGCTGGTGCTTGCCATTGGCCATTTCGCCACGCTTTCTAGAGAGTTAAATTTCTGATAGGTGTCCTGGTTGGCTGGGTACAGGCGAGGTTGGAGCAGCCGGTGCCAGTATGCGAGAGGAAGTGATGCACTTGGGGTTCGTCCTGCTGCATATTCCAGCAGTACCTGCGGGAGTTCAGTACCAAGCTGATGTTCGGTTAAGCCGATGGCTCCTCTGCAGAGCGCTTGCTGGCTGATCTCTGCTCCCAATTCCTTTTGCAACAATCCAAGGCACTCTGCCTGTTTGGTTGGAGGGCACCAAGTTGCGGGGCGATGTTTGAGAAACTGCCGCAATATACCGAGGCTGATTGGGTCAGGCATGTAATTCACTTGGGTGATGGCCCGTATACCAGTCTGGTGTATCTCGTTGTGTTCTGCATTGCCATCGTGTTCGTCATGATGGTAATAGCTGTTACTGGGAAGCTCGCCAGGCTCGAGGGTTAGGGTGATCCAAGTTAGTTCATGATTACCGGACAGCGGCTGGATTTCGAGCAATGCATGCCCCATGGCGAGCCACAAATAGGGGCGATTGAGCCCGCCATAGAGGATTCCGCAGACGAGCAAACGGGCGAATAACCGGTCGGGGTCTTGGGTCGGTTCACTCAATGTGGTGCGCCAAGTATGAGCTGCGTTGGCCATAGTGATAGTCGCTTGGTGCCAATGCTCGGAGCGAAATGGGTGAGGGCGTCGCACAGTCAAGTAAGGAGGGGGGATCGCAATGCACCAGATTCCCTGCCGGTTCCCCATCTCCAGTTTCTGGCAGATAACCGAGTAGGCAAAGCGGTAGGCGTGCAGGGTCTTTAGATCTTGCCGCAGTTGGGCATCAATGTCTGGCCACAACCGTTCAAATCGGTCGGCACAGGGAGATTCTTCCAACATCTCTGGTAGATGATGACGAAAGATCTTGATGGCCTGGGTGATCACCACTTCGGCCTCATCTTTACGGTCCTGTCGGCGCTTATCTCGGCCAAGTTGTACCATCAGCTCGCGGCGCCGCGGTGATAGGATCAGAGGATTTGCCATCCTGCCCTTGCCTCAATCTGGTGAAAATTCAAATGTGCTTCAATGAGGTCGGCAACGTGTTGCAGAGTCTGGATGGACAGGCAGCTGTGGCGACCGAATATCGACTCGCCGATCTCCTCGTGCCCCATCCAGCCATCGATCACTGACGGTGCCAGTTCGCTGCGCAGCAGGACGCTGCGTAGATGGTGGCGAGCCCAGTTGTGCTGGATCGGCAGCCGGTTACCCAGTTGCTGATTGAGGTTGCTGGGTGTGGGATCCTGAGGCAGCAGATGACCCTGACTGTCATGAAGGATGAAAAACAGCAGATTTTTGCTGCCATCAAG
This sequence comes from Aeromonas bivalvium, assembly GCF_000819765.1. Classification (GTDB taxonomy): domain Bacteria; phylum Pseudomonadota; class Gammaproteobacteria; order Enterobacterales; family Aeromonadaceae; genus Aeromonas; species Aeromonas bivalvium. Next base: position 79,744 of record NZ_CDBT01000027.1, on the reverse strand, counting down.
TGCGGCATCGCAGCGCTGTGCCAGCCCGCGATGCAGAAGTCGGTAGCGTTGACCCAGGGCATGTAGATGGGCTTGGTAAAGTGCGACCTGGCGAGCGGCGGTGACAGGGATCACCAAGGTCCGAGCCGCCAGCCCATTACGGATCTCTTTATCGCTTATCCACCATGTACGCGTGATGGGGTTGTAGTCAGCGAGCGATCCCAGTGGAGCAGTCACATCCCGGTGACCAGTTACAAACGTCAGCAGTGCCCACACGTAGCAAAGGTAGTGATTGTGAAAGCTCGCCACCTCCTCAAGGGCTGCATCACGCTTGGGGGCCGGTGGCGGTATTAACAGCCGGTTAAACAGGTTATGCAGCACCTTGCCCGGCAGGAGCAGACTACTGCCAACCGTGGCAGGGATGCTACGGGCTGGCGGCAGACCCGCATCCAGTCCCGCCAAGTTAAACAAAAACTGTAGATAGGCTCGATGGTGCTTGGTCACCTGGTCGGTGGGGGTATTGCTGTACGCCAGTGCCGGGCGCTTCTTGTAGTCCTGACCACGGACGAGCGCCACCTGCATCAGATCGAAGCCTTGGTTGATATACCAGTGCTCCAGATAACGAGTGACTCGCCCCAGGGTTAGCCGGGTTTGGTGGCGTTCGTTGATAAGCGCAAGGTGCTTTTTCAACAACTGTTCGCTCGGGGGCGGTGCATTGACAGCCAAATGTTGTAACACCGTTGGGAGCGGCAGAACGACACGTGAGTGGGTGGGGGGCAGCAGAGCATGTAGTCGCTCATCCAGTGTACTTGCTGGTACCTTGTGTTCAATGACGAGGCAGAGGTGATCTTTTATGACCTGCAAACTCCGGCCTGTTGCTAGGCCACCAGGGATACCGCCGCATACGAGAGCTAGCAATAACCAACCTCCAGCAGGGTCACCCTCGTTGACTGCATCCCTCACTAGATGCTCGATATCCCAATCACTGGCCTGCTCGAAGCTACACGGAAGTGACAGCTGACGCACTGCCAGTTGTTCGGTGACTCGCCTGTTCAATTCGGCGCGTAAAAATGGTGAGCGGTGCGGAGAGCTGGGGTCGTGGATGCGCACGGTCTTGGTATCAAGAGCGAAAGGCAGCTCATCGATCGGCTCTCCATTAGGCCCTGGTCGCATAACTAGCTCTTCGATCACGATGTCAGTGTCATCAGTTTTTTCTAGCTGAATCAATTGGACATAGTGCTCGGCGACGGGCAGTTTCTTTGACCTGCGATAGCGAGTGATGCCTTTTGCCAGGCGATAGGCATCGTAGATGACCACACACAGAAAACCAAGCCCTCGCTCGATGAGCGGCGATAGCGCGTGTTGGCGGTTGGCACGTAGCGTCGTGATGAGTGTCGCCAGATCTGGGTGAGCCGCCATATCCGGCAGTTCTTGCAGCACCGGTGTGTGCCGTGCTTCGGTAGCGATCAGACGGATCTCCCGCAGCGCGTTTTCGATGGCGGAGTCATGATCACCGATGAGGTGTAACTTTAGACAACTCACGATGACCAGTTGCTGGTAACATCGATAGTGATCGCGATCGTCATCTGACCAAGCCGAGGGGGAAGTGATATTGATCGCAGCGGCGAATCCGCACTCGGTCAGTAATTGCTGTCGCCTGAGGTAGTGACAAGCCTCAAATGGAGTTTTTATGTTAAGAGCACTGGGGTTCACCCGATAGCGTGGATGGCTAGCCCAGCGTTCCAAATCTCCGTAACGGTGCCAGTAATCATCTGGCATGTTTCCCATCAGCCACTTGAGCATCGCGAAGGTGGTCAAGCGCAATGAGGGCGGTAGAAGCTTTGGGCATACCACGTGGGACAGGTGACACAGTCGTCTGTGGTAACGCTCCTGATCTAGAGGGGGCCTCTCATCCATGGTCCGGACTCCAGTCGGTGTCGAGTAGCGCAATCGGATCAGCGAAGGGGTTGGCGACCGGAGTGTTGCTGACCGCTCGTCGGCGTTGCTGGACCAGCGTGCCTCGGCTACACCCCGTCCATAGGCAAAGGTCTGCATCGCTCACCTGTGACTTGTCGAAAAAATACTGTGCCATATGCCGGGGCAGTTGGGCCTGAAAACTCTCTCGCAAAGCGGCGAGCTCTCTGCTGTCGATGCTCATAACGAGCAGGCTGAAGGCGCTGGCCCACGCCTGTTGTTCAATGTCGGCATCGTTGGAGACGTGGGATGGGGTGTTATGAATGAGCAGCGTGCCCTCCGGCGGATAGGGAGCCTCCCAGTACAGCGCCGGCCACAGCGGTGAAAACAGCAGAAATTCCGTTGGGCGCATCTTTTTGTTTTTACCCTGCTGGTACAACATGACGCCCTGTAATGGTTGCCGAAGCAATTGGCTGGTCAGCCCGCCGGGCAGGTTTTTCCAAGAGACGAGACGGGGGTAGGCGAGGCTCCACTGATACGCTGCGTGGGCGAGCGGATGGACAGAGAAACGGAGGTCTGGGTGGGCGCGAGACAGCGTGAAGGGGTCACTCATCAGACACCTCAAAATGGTAATTGGTCTATTTTGAGACTAGCGCCCTGCAAATTCGCGATCAAATATTGATCATTGAAATATCGATATTTTGTGACCGTGACCACGTATGTGGCGTAAATTGTTCTTAATGGTAAAACCGAATGTCAAAGGTAATTGTCATTAAGAAACAATTGATTACATTTAATGCCACATAAGTGAAATAGAGATAATCTGGCTGGAACGGCCTGTCACGCCGGGGGTCGCGGGTTCGAGTCCCGTCCGCTCCGCCAATACTTAAGAAGCCCAGTCGAAAGACTGGGCTTTTTTTCGTCTCTGCGATCTCTCTATCTCATCTCAGTTGGCCCGATTTAGTTGCTACATCCCGTTTCATGTTTATCTGAAATTCGCCGCCGCCCATGGTTGTCGCTATAATGGCCGCCCTCAAGCAAGGTGGTGGTATGAAAGCAGAATATCTACAGCGATTCGGGGGCATTGCCCGTCTTTATGGTCAGCGCGCCCTGCGTTCCTTCAGTCAGGCCAAGGTCTGCGTGGTGGGGATCGGCGGCGTCGGTTCCTGGGCGGCGGAGGCGCTGGTCCGTGCCGGCATCAACCAGATCACCCTGATCGACATGGATGACATCTGCATCACCAACACCAATCGTCAGATCCACGCCATGCAAGGGACAGTCGGTCGCCTCAAGACGGAGGTGATGGCCGAGCGCATTCGCGCCATCAACCCGGATTGCGAGGTGATCGAGGTGGATGACTTCGTCACCGCCGACAACCTGGCCGAGCATATCAAGCGGGAGTTTGACTATGTGGTGGATGCCATCGACTCGGTCAAGGCCAAGGTGGCGCTGATTGCCTTCTGCAAGCGCAACAAGATCCCGGTAATAGTCGCGGGTGGGGCCGGTGGGCAGATGGATCCGACCCAAATCACAGTGGCGGATCTGGCCAAGACAATCCAGGATCCGCTGGCGGCCAAGGTGCGCTCCGACCTGCGCCGGCTGCACAACTTCAGCAAGAATCCGGCGCGCAAGTTCGGGGTGGAGTGTGTCTTCTCGACCGAACAGCTGAGCTACCCGGACGGCAATGGTGGCACCTGTCAGGCCAAGGCGGCCAGTGACGGCAACATGAAGATGGATTGCGCCTCCGGCTTCGGTGCCGTGACGCCGGTGACGGCGACCTTTGGTCTGGTGGCCGCCTCCCGGGTGTTGAAGAAGATTGCCGAACGGGGTGCCCGGGCAGAGAAAGAAATCGTAGGGTCGATTAGCGAAGCGTAATCGTCCGCCTCGTCATCAGGAGTTTGCTCGATTACGCCGACGCCAGATCCCGGATCCCCAACACGATAGCTCTGAGCCCGTTGCCCCGCGACGGGCTCAGGTGTTTCTCGAGCCCCAGTTCGCTGAAATAGGCATCCATATCAAAAGCCTGGATAGCATCGGCAGTCTGATGATTGAGTGCCGCCAGTACGATGACGATGAGGCCGCGCACTATGCGGGCGTCGGAGTCGCAGGCAAAGTGCCAGCAGCCATCCTCGCTTTTTTCTCCCTTCAGCCAGGCCTGACTTTCGCACCCTTTCAGGCGGTTCTCTTCCTGTTGCCACCCTGCGGGCAAGGCGGGCAGCAGCTTGCCGAGCTGGATGATGAGCCGGTACTGGTTCTCCCAGCCGTTTGCTGCGGCAAACTGCTGACGGATGCTGTCTGCGTCGGGCTCAAGGCCGATCCGGGTATAGGTTGCGAGGCTGTTCATTGGATTGTCTGCCTTAGAAGAAGTCACTGAGTTTGTGCAGGGCGGCCAGCAGGGCGTCCACATCGTCCCGATTGTTGTAGCAGGCCAGGGAGGCGCGCATGGTGCCACCGATGCCAAGGCTCTCCATCAACGGCATGGTGCAGTGATGGCCGACCCGCAGCGCGATCCCCTGCATGTCGAGCAGGGTGGCCGCATCCTGGGGATGGATGTCGTCCAGCAGGAAGGAGACGGCGCCGGCGCGCTGGCCGGGTTCGCCGACCAGCCGCAACCCAGGCACCTGACGCAGGCCGGCAACCAGATAATCGGTCAGCGCCGCTTCATGGCTGGCCAACGCCCCCCGGTCTTGCGCCATCACAAAATCGATGGCGGCGGCCAGGCCGATGGCCCCGGCAATATGGGGGGTGCCTGCCTCGAACTTGAAGGGCAGGGCGTTGAAGGTGGTGCCGCTGAAGCTGACCCTGTCGATCATCTCGCCGCCGGCCTGCCAGGGCGGCATCCGCTCCAATAGTTCGGTTCTGCCCCACAACACGCCGATGCCGGTCGGACCGTAGAGCTTGTGACCGGAGAAGGCGTAGAAGTCGCAGCCGATGGCCTGCACGTCTACTTCGAGGTGAGCCACTGCCTGGGCGCCGTCGATCAGAGCCAGGGCGCCGACGGCCCTGGCGGCCGCCACTATCTGCTCGACCGGATTGACGGTACCGAGGGCATTGGAGACATGGGCCACACTTACCAGCCGGGTGCGCGGCCCCAGCATGGCTAGGTAAGCCTTCATATCCAGATCCCCGCGCTTATCCAGCGGAATGACCCGTATGACGGCACCGGTGCGCTGGGCGACCAGTTGCCAGGGGACGATATTGGCGTGGTGCTCCAGGGTGCTGAGCAGGATCTCGTCCCCGGCCTTGAGCTCGCTCATGCCAAAGCTCTGGGCCACCAGGTTGATCGCCTCGGTGGTGCCGCGGGTCCAGATCACCTCCTGGCTGCGAGGGGCATTGATAAAGCGGGCAATCGTCTCGCGAGCATCTTCGAAGGCGCGGGTGGCGCGGCCGCTCAGGGCGTGGGCGGCACGGTGCACGTTGGCATTGTCGGCCCGATAGTAGTGAGCGATGGCGTCCAGCACGGCTTGCGGCTTCTGGGTGGTGGCGGCGTTGTCCAGATAGACCAGAGGATGGCCGTTCACCTCCTGTGCCAGGGCCGGAAACTGGCTGCGCAGCCGGTCGTGCTGTTGCTGATTCATGCTCCCCTCATCTCGTCTGGAAAAGTCGGTCATGATCCGGAAAATGGCGGGCAAACACAAGGCGAAGTGGCGGGAGCCCATGCCCGGTTTCGGCTGCCTGCGGGATCTCTGTTACAATGCCGCCCCTCATCATAAGCCAAGAGATCCGGCCCATGAAGCTCAACCCCAATCAGAACGAAGCGGTCAAGTATGTCTCCGGCCCTTGCCTGGTGCTGGCGGGTGCCGGATCGGGCAAGACCCGCGTCATCACCAACAAGATTGCCTACCTGGTGCAGCAGTGCGGCTACAGTGCGCGCAACATCGCCGCCGTCACCTTTACCAACAAGGCGGCGCGGGAGATGAAGGAGCGGGTCGGCCAGACCCTGGGCCGCAAGGAGGCGCGGGGGCTCATGGTCTCCACCTTCCATACCCTGGGGCTCGACATCATTCGCCGCGAGCACAAGAGCCTGAATCTGAAGGCGAACTTCTCCCTGTTCGACGATACCGACCAGCTGGCGCTGCTGAAAGAATTGACCGAGGCGGAACTCGACAACGACAAGGACAAGCTGTCGGCCCTCATCACCCAGATCTCCAACTGGAAGAACGACCTCATCCTGCCGGCCCGGGCCATGCGCATCGCTCGCGGGCCGGAAGAGGTGCTGATGGCCCAGCTCTACGAGCGCTACCACCGCCAGATGGTGGCCTACAACGCGCTGGATTTCGACGATCTCATCGTGATGCCGACCCTGCTGCTCAAGAGCAACCAGGAGGTGCGCGAGCGCTGGCAAAACAAGATCCGCTACCTGCTGGTCGACGAATACCAGGACACCAACACCAGCCAGTACGAGCTGGTGAAGCAGATCGTCGGCGAGCGGGCCCGCTTCACCGTGGTGGGGGATGATGACCAGTCCATCTACTCCTGGCGCGGGGCCAAGCCGCAGAACCTGGTGCTGCTGAACGAGGATTTCCCCAGCCTCAAGCTCATCAAGCTGGAGCAGAACTACCGCTCCAAGCGGCGCATCCTCAAGTGCGCCAACATATTGATCGCCAACAACCCCCATGTCTACGACAAGGCGCTCTTCTCCGAGCTGGACGAGGGGGTGAAGCTCAAGGTGCTGTTTGCCAAGAACGAGGAGCACGAGGCGGAGCGGATCGCCGCCGAGCTGATGGGTCACAAGTTCATGAACCGCACCCGCTTCAAGGATTACGCCATCCTCTATCGGGGCAACCATCAGTCGCGCATCTTCGAGAAGGCGCTGATGACCAACCGCATTCCTTACCGCATCTCGGGGGGCACCTCCTTCTTCTCCCGCACCGAGATCAAGGACATCATGGCCTACCTCAAGTTGCTGGTGAATCCGGACGAGGACACCGCCTTCCTGCGGGTGGTCAACCTGCCGCGCCGGGAGATCGGTCCCACCACCCTGGAGAAGCTGGGCCAATACGCCAACCAGCGTGGCAAGAGCCTGTTTGCCGCCAGCTTCGAGCTGGGACTGGAACAGCATCTCTCCGGCCGCGGCCTCAGCGCCCTGCAGGCCTTCACCAACTGGCTGGTGCGCCTCGGCGATCAGGTTCTGCGAGGCAACCCGGTGGAGGCGGTGCGGGACATGATCAAGGAGATCCACTACGAGGAGTGGCTCTACGAGACCTCCCCCAGCCCGAAGGCGGCCGAGATGCGGATGCAGAACGTCTCCACCCTCTATCGCTGGATCAGCGAGATGCTGGAGGGGGACGAGCTGGAGGAGGCCATGACCCTCGCCCAGGTGGTCACTCGCCTCACCCTGCGGGACATGATGGAGCGCAACGAGGGGGAAGATGATGCCGACCAGGTGCAGCTGATGACGTTGCACGCCTCCAAGGGGCTGGAGTTTCCCTATGTCTACATGGTGGGCATGGAAGAGGGCTTGCTGCCCCACCAGACCAGCATCGACGAGGACAACGTGGAGGAGGAGCGGCGTCTCGCCTACGTGGGCATCACCCGGGCCCAGACCGAGCTGACCTTTACCCTCTGCAAGGAGCGTCGCCAGTATGGCGAGTCGGTGCGGCCGGAGCCGAGCCGCTTCCTGCTGGAGCTGCCCCAGGATGACCTGGAGTGGGAAAACCAGAAGAAGGTGAGTGCCGAGGAGCGCCAGCAGAAGGGGCAGATGGCGGTGGCCAATCTGCGGGCCATGTTCAAGAAGGAGTGATGCGGGGGCGATCGCCTCGGCGAAGAGGCTAGTCCGGATCCAGCCCAGTTTCAGGCCCCAGCAAGGGGGTGATGTCGCTGCCGGGGAGTGGAGGGGATATGTAACGCCCCTGGCCGAAGGGGCAACCCAGCTCGATCAGCTGGTGCAGTTGCGCCTGACTCTCTATCCCTTCGACCACCAGGGCGAGATCCAGGTCGCGGCAGATGTCGCGCATGGCGCGGATCAGTGCCAAATCCTTGGGGGAGTGCAGCATACGGTGGGTGAAGCCATCGTCTACCTTGACGTAGTCCACCGGGTAGTGAAACAGGGAGTTGAGGGAGGAGAAGCCCGAGCCGAAGTCGTCCAGGCTGATCTGTATCCCTCTGGCCCTCAGTTCGTGGAGGCGGGTGATGATGTCGGCATCCTGGCGCGACAGCTCCCGCTCGTTGAACTCGAAGATAAGGTAGCCAGCGTAGACCCCCTCGGCCGCGATGATGTCGAGCAGGGCCTGCACGGCAGGCTCGCTTGCCAGGTGCTGGCCGCACAGGTTGATGGCCAGCTTGAACTTGCGCAGGTCCGCCCTCGGCAGCCAGAGCCTCAGCTGCTGGCAGGCCTGGCGCAGTATCTTGTGATCCAGGGCCTCGATCAGGCCGCATTGCTCCGCCAGCGGAATGAAGTCGAAGGCATCCTTGAGCTCCCCTTCCCGGGTGACCCAGCGGGCCATGACTTCCAGTCCCACCAGGCAGTTGTCCTCGAGCCGGATCACCGGCTGGAAGTAGGGCAGGATGCGCCCTTCGGCCAGGGCGTTGGTCAGCTGCTCCTCCGGCGAGGACCAGGCCTGCTCCGCACACTCGGCCGAATAGTGCACCACCCGGGCGCGGCCATTGCGCTTGGCCCGATACATGGCGAGATCCGCCTGATGGAGCAGCTCGCTCACCTCCTGGGTCTGCGCCGACACGCTGGCCACCCCCATGCTGACCGTGATCGTCTGCTCCATGCCCGTCAGCCGGAAGGGGTAGGCCAGGCGAGCCATGATGCGGTTGAGCACAGGTCCGGCCCCCTCCTCCCCCAGGCTGTTGTCCAGATAGATGACGAACTCGTCGCCGCCGAGCCGAGCCACCAGATCGTTCTGGCGCAGGCAGCCCTGCAGACGACGCCCCAGCTCCTTGAGCAGCAGGTCGCCATTGCCATGCCCCAGCTCGTCATTGATCTGCTTGAAGTGGTCTATGTCGAGGAAGATCAGGGTGAAGCCGACGCCGCCATGACGCTGGTAATGGCTCATGGCGTGTTGCAGGTGATCCATCAGCAGGCTGCGGTTCGCCAGGCCGGTGAGGGGGTCGTGCAGGGCATCGAACTGCAGTTTGCGCTCCAGTTCCTGATGCTGGCGCAACTGTTTTTGCAGGCGCAGATTGGCCTGGCGCAGCAGCTGCAATCGGTGGTTGAGCCGATCCGGCGAATTGAAGTCGTTCAGTTGCTGGCGGATCTGGCCCAGCTCGAGCAGCAGGGTGAGCTGGTTGCGCAGGAAATCGAGAAAGAGGCGATCATCGGCGCCCAGCGGCCGGATGGTGGCCAGCAGCAAGTGGGCGAAGTAGTGCTGCTGCAACCTAAGCGGCATGCTGTACCAGTAGAGTCCGTCCTGTTCGCGCTCGGTCGGATTGGTCTCATGGCAGAGCCCGCGCAGGAAACCATCCTCCCCCAGGAAGGGGTGGGGATAGAGGTGGCTGGCCTCCTTGGGCCCGAGCCGCATCAGGTGCAGCTGGTGCAGCCCAAGGCTGCTTTGCAGCACGCCATCGAGCTGGGCCAGCAGCGCTTGGGTCGGCAGGCTGTTGGCCAGGCGCAGGATGCGATTGATCTGCTCAATCTTGTGCTGCCAGTCGGGGTCTCGGCCGAAGAGGGGCGACGCCGGATCGGTCAGTCTGGCGTGGGTACTGGCCTCCGCCAGTCGCTTGGCCAGGCATTCGAGCAGCAGCCGCAGGCCCGCCTGCTCATGGGGTTCACCCTGCACCAGCAGCCACTGGATCCTGTCATCCTGCACCGGCAGCACGCACCAGCCTTGCTGGCCATCCAGGGCGGCCAGCCCCTCGCTCAGCCCTGGCTCTTCCCGGCCGAGCTGGGCCTTGAGGCCGGGGGCCAGCCCCTCTTCGTAGTGCCAGACAGGGCCATGGGGGCTGAGGCCCAGCAGGCCAATCTGGTGCAGGGGAGTCCATTGCCGCAGATCGGTAAACAGGCGCCGGTAGTGCGCCGGGCTGGCCTGGGCAGCAGGGGGAAAGGCGAGGATGGAGGCGACCAGCGCCAGCAGGGGAGAGGCATCCTGCTCCAGAGAGTAGACAGACATCATGGACTCCCGAGTGACGCTACCCTACAAGGGTAGTCGCAAGCCAAGAGAATAAAAGGGCCGCAATTGCGGCCCTTTCAATGACTTAGAGATTGTCCGTCATGTAGTGGATGGCATTCTCGATCTCTTCATCACTACAGGCCGCGCAGGTACCCCGTGGCGGCATCATGCCAGCCTGGCCGGTGAAGCCTTCGATGGCATGCTTGCGCAGGGTATCGAAGCCCTGGGCAATGCGGGGTTCCCAGGCAGCCTTGTCACCGCGCTTGGGTGCCCCGGCGGCGCCGGTATCGTGGCAGGCGAAGCAGGCGCCCTTGTAGACGGTCTCACCATCACGGGGGCCGGAGGCGGCCGTGGTGCTGGCCGTGGCCGCCGGGGCTATCCCTTCCAGATCCTTGGCGGTATAGACATCACCCACGGGCTTGATCCGTTCGGCGATGGCTTCCGGCGACATTTCGTCGGCGGCGAACGCGGCGCCGGACAGGCTGGCGACCGCGATACCGGCGACCAGTAAACAGCTCAGTTTTCTCAACACGCTCATGTACTCCCAGCAGGCTCTTATTATCCCTAGAAACGACGGGATTATAACCGAATAGTTACAGGCATTTAAACGCTTGTGTGTGAAGTGTTAAGCAGTCTGTGCGCCGGATCCGGCTCCTGGCCACGGATGGCAGCAACCCGGCCTGAGCCGGGTTGCTGGGTCATATCCTTCGGTCAGCCGTTCAATCCCAGCTCAGGATCACCTTGCCGGATTGGCCAGAGCCCATGGCATCGAAGCCTTGCTGGAAGTCGTCGATGTGGAAGTGGTGGGTGATGATGGGGGAGAGATCCAGCCCGGACTGGATCAGGCTCGCCATCTTGTACCAGGTCTCGAACATCTCGCGGCCATAGATCCCCTTGATAAACAGCCCCTTGAAGATGACCTGGTTCCAGTCGATCGCCATGGTGGAGGGGGGAATGCCGAGCATGGCGATCTTGCCGCCATGGTTCATCTTGGCCAGCATGTCCTGGAAGGCGGAGGGCACGCCGGACATCTCCAGCCCCACGTCGAAGCCTTCGGTCATGCCGAGATCTGCCATCACGTCGGAGAGCTTCTCCTTGCTGACGTTGACGGCGCGGGTGGCCCCCATCTTGCGGGCCAGTTCGAGGCGGTACTCGTTGACGTCGGTGATCACCACGTGGCGGGCGCCCACATGGCGGCAGACGGCGGCGGCCATGATGCCGATGGGGCCTGCCCCCGTGATGAGCACGTCTTCGCCCACCAGATCGAAGGAGAGGGCGGTGTGCACGGCGTTGCCGAACGGATCGAAGATGGCGGCCAGCTCATCCGGGATGTTGTCCGGCAGCTTGAAGGCGTTGAAGGCCGGGATCACCAGGTATTCGGCGAAGCTGCCCGGGCGGTTGACCCCGACCCCGACCGTGTTGCGGCACAGGTGGGTGCGGCCAGCGCGGCAGTTGCGGCAATGACCGCAGGTGATGTGCCCCTCGCCGGAGACGCGATCCCCCACCGCGAAGCCGCGCACCTCCTGACCGATGGCGACCACCTCGCCGACATACTCGTGGCCGACCACCATGGGCACGGGGATGGTCTTCTGGGACCACTCGTCCCAGTTGTAGATGTGCATGTCGGTGCCGCAGATGGCGGTCTTGCGGATCTTGATCAGCAGGTCATTGTGGCCGAGCTCGGGGGCGGGCACATCCGTCATCCAGATGCCGGGTTCGGATTTGAGTTTGGAGAGTGCTTTCATGACGGTTCCTCACGGGTCGGGCCCGGTGCAGAGGTTGAGCTATGGGTCGGTTCAAGAAGGGGCCTGTCGGCCCCTCGCTGTTTATTGAATGATGTTCAGGTCGCGGCCGATGCGGATGAAGGCATCGATGGCCCGGTCCAGCTGTTCGCGGGTGTGGGCGGCGGACATCTGGGTGCGAATGCGCGCCTGACCTTTGGGCACCACGGGGAAGGAGAAGCCCACCACATAGATGCCCTCGGCCAGCATGCGGCTCGCCATCTCCGCGGCCAGCTTGGCGTCCCCCAGCATGACCGGGATGATGGCGTGATCGGCCCCGGCCAGGGTGAAGCCGGCGGCGCTCATGCGGGCACGGAAGTAGTCGCTGTTCTCTTTCAGGCGGGCGCGCAGGTCGTGACCCTGTTCCAGCAGCTCGAGCACCTTGATGGTGGCCGAGACGATGGAAGGGGCCAGGGAGTTGGAGAACAGGTAGGGGCGGGAGCGTTGACGCAGCCAGTCGATCACCTCTTTTTTGCCACTGGTGTAGCCGCCGGAGGCGCCGCCGAGGGCCTTGCCCAGGGTGCCCGTGATGATGTCGACCCGCTCCAGCACATCGCAGTATTCGTGGGTGCCGCGGCCGTTCTCGCCGATGAAACCGACGGCGTGGGAGTCATCCACCATCACCAGGGCGTCATATTTGTCCGCCAGATCGCAGATGGACTTGAGGTCGGCGATGACACCGTCCATGGAGAAGACGCCGTCGGTGGCGATCAGCTTGAAGCGGGCACCATCGGCTTGGGCTTGCTTGAGCTGGGCTTCCAGTTCGGCCATGTCGTTGTTGGCATAGCGGTAGCGCCTGGCCTTGCACAGCCGCACGCCGTCGATGATGGAGGCGTGGTTGAGGGCATCGGAGATGATGGCGTCCTCGGCGCCGAACAGGGTCTCGAACAGACCGCCGTTGGCATCGAAACAGGAGGAGTAGAGGATGGTGTCCTCGGTGCCGAGGAAGGCGGAGAGCTTCTGCTCCAGCACCTTGTGGCTGTCCTGGGTGCCGCAGATGAAGCGCACCGAGGCCATGCCGAAGCCATGGCTGTCGAGGCCTGCCTTGGCGGCGGCAATCAGCTCGGGGTGGTTGGCCAGGCCGAGATAGTTGTTGGCACAGAAGTTCAGCACCTGCTGCTGGCCGACCTCTATGCTTGCCTGCTGCGCCGAGCTGATGATGCGCTCCTGCTTGTAGAGTCCTTCTGCCTGCACTTGGTCAAGCTGCTCGGTCAGGTGGCGATAGAATCCGTTAGACATCCTCGAACCTCATTGGCTATTACAGCGGTTTATCAACATTGGGCAACATTTTACTGCAACTGCGTCCCATCAATTCAAATTATTATGCTGATATTCAACATGTGTGAAACAGATCACCCGAAGCCTTGTGCCAACTGGCACTGACCGCACCGCCGATCCTGAGAAAGGGAGCCGTCTGGCCTGCCTCTTCCGCTCCGGATGAGCGGCGCGGCCCGCCATGTCGGGCGAGTTCCGCCCTCAGCCGCCCAGCTGTGCCAGCTGGCGGTAGTGTTGTTCCAGTTGCTGGATCCGGGGAGCGACCTGGGGCTGCACATAGGGGCGCAGCAGGAAGAGCACTCGCAAGACCCCCTGATAAAGCAAGGGCTTGGTGATGCGGGTATGGGGCGCCTGGGCAATCTGGAAGGGGATCCAGCAGGTGACCACCATCTTGATGGTCTGGCCAAGATCCGGCAGATCGGCGTCGCTGACCGCTATGATGCCCCCTTCGCGCAGGCTTCTGAGCAGCGCCTCCACGGCGGCACGCAGCTGCTCCTGGGCCTTGAGGTACTTGTGTTGCAGCAGTTCGTCGCGACTGAGGATGTCCGGCAGATTGGCGTAAAAGAAGCGGAACTGCCACATCAGGTAGAAGATGGCGTCCAGGTAGCCCATCAGATCGTCGAGCCGGATCTCGGTGCTGCGGGCCGGGGTGAAGCTCTCGCTGAGATGGCGGGCGTACTGGTCGAAGATGGAGTGGATGATGTCTTCTTTGTTGCGAAAGTGGTAGTAGAGGTTGCCCGGGCTGATGCCGAGGTGGGCGGCGATGTGGTTGGTGGTGATGTTGCGTTCGCCCTGATCGTTGAACAGTTCGATGGCGCTGTGAATGATCCTGTCTCTGGTTTTCATCGCGGTTCCCTCTGCCGGGCCGCCTTGCGTCGAGGTCGTATCCCCTGGCGGCCCGTGATAGACTTTTCGGCAATTTCAAATTGGCTCACTATACACAGCTTTAATCGGCCGTCACACGGTGGGCATCAACGCAGACGAGGCAAACTCCATGATCGTAGTAACGGGCGGTGCAGGCTTTATCGGCAGCAATCTGGTCAAGCAACTCAATGCCATGGGACGAACCGATGTGGTGGTCATCGACGATCTGACCGATGGCACCAAGTTCGTCAACCTGGTGGATCTGACCATTGCCGACTACATGGACAAGGATGAATTCCAGGCGCGGATCGTCTCCGGTGACGAGTTCGAGGAGTGGGACGGCGGCATCGAGGTGATCTTCCACGAAGGGGCCTGCTCCGCCACCACTGAGTGGAACGGCAAGTTCATCATGGAGGTCAACTACGAGTACTCCAAGGATCTGTTCCACTACTGCATCGAGCGGGAAATCCCCTTCATCTATGCCTCTTCCGCCGCGACCTATGGCGGGCGCAACGACAACTTCATCGAAGATCCCCGGTTCGAGCAGCCCCTCAACGTCTACGGCTACTCCAAGCAGCTGTTCGACCAGTACGTGCGCCGCTGGCTGCCGGAGATCAACTCCCAGGTAGTCGGTCTGAAGTACTTCAACGTCTATGGCCCGCGCGAGCAGCACAAGGGCGCCATGGCTTCGGTTGCCTTCCACCTCAACACCCAGGTGAAGAAGGGGGAGAATCCCAAGCTGTTCGAGGGCTGCGACGGCTTCCCCGACGGCGGCCAGATGCGCGACTTCATCTATGTGGATGACGTCTGCAAGGTCAACCTCTGGTTCTGGCAGAACCCGCAGCAATCCGGCATCTTCAACTGCGGCACCGGCCGGGCAGAGCCGTTCCAGCACGTGGCCGAGGCGGTGATCAAGCATCATCAGCAAGGGGCCATCGAGTACATCCCCTTCCCGGATCACCTCAAGGGCCGTTACCAGAGCTTCACCCAGGCGGATCTGACCCGCTTGCACGCCGCCGGCTACCCCGACGAGTTCAAGACGGTGGCCGAGGGTGTGGCCGATTACATGGCCTGGCTGAACCGCTGAGTCAGGTTTATGTCATGTCAGGGCGCCCTCTCCGGCGCCCTCTCTGTTTGGGCGAAGGCGAGCAAGAACATGAAGGCGAGTGAGATGACGGGGTTGCTGCATATTTGTCTCTCCCAGGGCTGGGGCGGCCTGGAGATGTACCCGCTGCGGGTCGGCAGCGGCATGATGGCGCGCGGCTGGCGGGTCCATGGTCTGGCGCTGCGCGGCAGCAAGGTGGCCGAGGGCATGAAGGCGCAAGGGTTCGAGGTGTTCGAGCTGGACTCCCGCGGCCAGGGACTGCGCCAGCTGCTGACCCTGCGCCGCTGGCTCAAGGCGCGGGACATCCGGCTGGTGCACTGCCACAAGTCGGGGGATCTGCTGCTGGCGGCCCTGCTCAAGCGCCTGTGGCCGCTGCGGCTGCTGTTCACCGAGCACATGGGGGCGACCCGGCCCAAGCGGGATCCACTCCATCGCTGGATCTACGGCAGGGTGGATCTGGTGCTCTCCATCAGCGACGAGACCCGCCGCCGCAATCTCAAGGCGCTGCCGCTGCCGGCCTCACGCATCGAACGGCTCTGGCTTGGCACCGATCTGACCCGGTGCGATGAGCCCGCCGCGGAGATACGCGCCGAACTGGGGATAGCAGAGGATGCCCTGCTGCTCGGGGTGCTGGGCCGGATTGGCCGGGGCAAGGGCCAGCCCGATCTGCTGGAGGCCTTCCTGCTGCTGGCGCAGGCGCACCCCAGGCTGCACCTGCTGATCGTGGGCGGTACTCAGGCCAGCGAAGGGTCGGACGAAAAGGTGGTGGCGGCACTGCGCCAGCGCATCAACGAGGCGGGCGTGCAGGAGAGGGTGCTGCTGACCGGCTTTCGCCGCGATACCCAGCGCATGCTGCAAGCCATGGATCTGGTGGCCATCCCCTCCCATAACGAGGCGTTCGGCCTGACGGTGATCGAGGCGATGGCGGCAGGCAAGGCCATCGTCGGTGCCAGCACGGGGGCCGTGCCCGAAGTGCTGGGGGAGGCGGGCCTGCTGGCGACCCCCACCGACCCGGCCGCCCTCGCCGGCCAGATAGCCAGCTTGCTGGTGGATGAGTCGCTGCGCCAGCGGTTGGGGATGGCGGCCCGGGAGCGGGCACAGCGGGAGTTCTCCATGAGCCATCACCTGGATGAGCTGGCCCGCCGGTATCAGGGCTGAGACACAAACCCTTCAGGCACAATGAAAAAGGCTTCCCGCGGGAAGCCTTTTTGCTGGATGGCCCCTCAGTGGGCCGCGGTCTGCGGCTCGGTGAAGCCCTTGATCCGGCTGTTGAGCTGCCAGCGCAACAGCTCGGGCAGTGCCTGCTGGCGGGCCTGCTGCGCCTCGCTGACGGGTTGTGCCTGCTCTTTCACCTCCAGCTGGCGGTCATCCTGCCAGGGGTAGAAGCTGGGCTTGCCGCTCATGGGATAGGCGCCCTTGTCATCGATCCAGAGGGTGACGTTGTAGCCGAAGGCGCGCCGCGGGTCATCGACCGGGGCCAGCATGTTGCGCCCGGCCAGGGTCTGATAGGGGGTGTCCGACAGGCTGAAGCCATAGAGGGTGGGGAAGATGTCCTTGTGGGAGCCGACCCGCAGGGGATCGAAGTGCCACCGGCTGTGGGCCAGTATGGTCTTGGGCACATAGAGGTAGAAGGGTACGGCCCGATCCAGCACCTGTTCGCGGGGGTAGAAGGCCTTGAGGCGGCGCATCTGGTGATCGCCGCTGGCGGCGATCAGCGTCTTGTCCCTCAGGGGGGATCCCTTGATGGCGCTGACGAATCGGCCGAGGGCATCGGCGGCGAACTGATAGGTCCTGAGGATGTTGGCCTGCTCTATGTCGCCATCCTCGGCATGGGCCATGACCCTGGGGGTGGGGGTGGTCGGCTGCGGCTGGTAGCGGGCCGGCGTCTCGTAGGGAGGGTGATTGGTGATGGTGAGAATGCTGATGAAGAGCGGCTCGCGGGATTGCTCCAGCAGGGTGCGGGCCAGGCGATAGGCGTAGTCATCGGGTACGCCCCAGGCGGTGACCTCCTTGGCGGCCTCGGGGTAGCGCTTGATCAGGGCATTCTGGTCATAGACCTCGTCGACCCCCTGCACCGGCAGGTAATTGACCAGGTTGCGCCACATCATGTTGCCCGGGGAGATGAAGACCAGCTTGTAACCCGCCTGTTTGTAGAGGGCAAACGGGGTACCGCTCAGGGTCTGGTGCTGGGCCGAGCTGTGGCTGATGTTCTGCACCGGGCTGTGGAAGAAGAGGGCGGCCAGGGAGGGGGCCGTGCCGTTGTCTTCCGACAGGAAGCGTTTGAAGACGAAGTCTTCTTTGAAGTGGGGGCGCAGACTGCCGAGCAGGTCGTTCTTGCCCGGCTCATCGAAGGCCAGCATGTTGCTGCCAAAGCTTTCCATCAGCGCCATCACCACATGGGGCTTGTGGGCGGCGAGCCAGGGATTGACCGGGGTGCGCGCCATCAGGGAGCCGAGCCCGCTGCGCTCAAGCAGAGCCTCTCCCTCGGCCTGGCTGACCGGGGTGAAGACGATGTCCTCCGCCCTGTCCTTGATGGCCCAGTCGATGGCCATCAGGCCGTTCGGGGTCAGCTTGTTGAGGGCGAGCAGATCCGATACCTGGGCGTTGCCGCGGCGCAGGGGGAAGGTGCCCACGCTGCCACGGCTGATGACAAACAGCAGGGTCAGGGCGATGAGCAGGTAGACGATGAAGACGGGCAGGGGCCAGGGCTTGTGGCCGGTGCGGGCCAGCGTACGCCTGGCCCAGCGGGCCGGCAGCCAGCCCAGCAGCAGCGCCAGGGCCAGCCCCTTGATGATGGGATAGTCCTGCCACATGTTGGCCAGCACGGCCTGGGTGTCGTCTTCGACCAGGCCGAAGGCGAACACGTCTATGTGGGTGTGATAGGTCTGGTAGTAGTAGTAGTTGCCGATGGCGACGGCGCCGATGAGAAAGGCCGTCAGCCCCAGCAGGCGCGGGGCCCAGCGCTGCATGCCCTGCCAGCCGCGTTCGCCCGCCGCCAGCATGAGCCCGACCAGGACGAAGGGGGAAAGCGCCATGCCGGCGATGCGCAGGTCGTAGCGCAATCCGGTCAGCCACATGCGCCGCAGATCGTCGGCCCGATCCTGCAGTTGTGCGGGCTCGACGAAGTGGTCCAGCATCAGATAGCGGGCCGCCATCAGGATCAGTACCAGCCAGAGCAGCTGGTAGCCCAGGGTGCCCAGCAGGGTGCGCAGTCTTGTTTGATACATGCAAGTGTCCATTCACTACCAATAAAACCGGCCCCTGGGGGCCGATCGGAGATCGTGATGCCATGGCCCGTGGCGCCGGGCCAGGATGCGACCCGCCGCTTGCTGCGGGCACGCCCCAACGGCGGGCGACATCGACCCCTATGATAAGGAAACTCGCGGCGAGCCGTGAAGGGTTTCTTGCTTGCGTAGGGACGAGGGGCTCAACCGGGGAAGGGATGGGCCTGCCCCCCCAGCTTGACGTACCAGTGTTGTGCCAGCTTCTGGCCCGCCTGTTTCTCCTTGGCTTGCAGGGCCTGCTCCAGCTCGTCGCGGGCCTGGGACGCTTGCGGCTCGCCATTGGTGGCCGCGAGCAGGTACCAGGCATAGGCCTGGATCTGGTTGCGCGGCGCCCCCAGTCCCTGTTCACGCATCATGCCCATGCGGTATTGGGACGGCTGGTGGCCCTGATTGGCGGCCAGGCGATACTCCTTGAAGGCGGCGCCATAGTCGGCCTTGCCCCCCTGGCCCAGGCGGAGCATCTCGCCATAGGCGTAGCGGGCATCCACCTCATGCTGCGCCGCCGCTCTGGCATATTCGCGCCTTGCCCCCTCGAGATCACCCGCCTGCTGGTGCAACTGACCCAGATCGTACTGGGCGCGGGCCAGACCGCCATCGGCGGCCAGGGTCAGCCAGCGTTCCCGCTGATCGGCCTCGCTCTGCTGCAAGCTGAGCTGATACTCGGCCTCATGGTTGCCCTGTCCTGCCGCCAGGGTGAGCCAGTAGTGTCCCTGGCTCGGGTTGTGTGCCAGAGGATCCCCCTTCATATAGGCTAGGCCCAGCCAGAGCTGCGCCTCGGCGGAGCCCCCATCGGCGGCTCTTTGGTAGAGATCGGTGGCCTCTTTGGCATCGGCTCGTTTGGCCAGGATCAGCAGGGCGTCGGGCTGTTGCTGGTCGGCGGCCTGCTTATACCATTGGGTGGCGATCTCTTGACTCTGGGTGACGCCGAGCCCCTGCTCATAACGCTGCCCCAGCTGGTACTGAGCCTGGCGATCTCCCCGCTTGGCGGACGCGGTCAGCCAGTGCAGCGCCTCCTCGCTGCCATCGGGCTGAGTGGCATACCACTGTCCCAGCAGCAACTGAGCCTGTGCATGGCCCTCTTCGGCGGCCGGGGTCAGCCAGTCGAGACACTCCTCGACCAACTTGCCCCCGTGGCGGGTCTGGCAATCGAGGCCAAGTTGATAACCGGCCTCCTCGTTGCCGAGCCTGGCGGCGTTTTGCCACCATTCTCTGGCCCGAGTCAGGTTTCTGGGCTCACCCAGGCCGGCCTGATACCAGTTGCCGACCTGCAGCGCCGCCTTGCCCCTCAGTTCGGCGTCTGTGTTGAGAGTGCCAAGCTCGCTGGCCCGTTTCATCCAGCCCATGGCTGCAGGATAGTCAGGCTTGGCAGCCAGTCGCTCGGCCAGCTCATACTGGGCCTGACCCTGGCCCTGCTGGGCGGCGGTTTGCAACTCGGCATCGGATACGTGGCTGGACTGGCTGATACAGCCGGCGAGCAGTAATACAAGCAATACGGGGGAGAGTTTTTTCATGGTAATTGGTTCACGGGGTGGTTAGTGAATGGCTGTTGGCGAATGGCTGGTTGGGACAGTTAGCTGCCGTATCAGGACTATTCGCATATTGTTGGCATCGAGGATGCCCGATCTTTCTATTCCTTTGGGCTTGAGGACTGCCCTGCTTGTTGTCCAGAGGTTGGGCTTGGCTCAGGGGGCCTCTTTCCGGCCAGCCGTCGCGGTGACTTTCAGCGGGGAGCACAGGATGGTAATGACGGTGTAGAGAGGGAATGTTGACCGCCTGAATGCAGATGGCCAACATTGTGGTCAAGAGTGTTTAGTTGACTGGCTCAAGATCCGTCCTGGGTTGTTTGGCGCGGTAGTCATCCATGATGGGGGCCCAGTCCATACCGAGTGGCAACGGGTATTGTTTGAATAGCTCGCCATATTTCTTGTCGAAATCATCCATGCCATATTGGCGGGCCACCGGAACTTTCTTGTCATACCAATCGTCGGTCACCTCTTCGGCGATACCGCGAGTGAGCAGCAGGTCAGGGCTTAGTTGCAATCCGCCACCGGTTAGCACAACCTCAAAATAACCACCGGGAGCCAGGCCAAAGTAGAGGCGATTTCGCCTGTCATACCGTCCCTCGACTGAGTAGACCTGGCGCATCTGTTGCTCCAAATCGCCAGGCGGTCTGACCGCTATGGCTGGTGAGTGCCAGCGGGGTGCCAAGGTAATGCAGTCGATGGTGGGTGTCCCAATATTTTTATTCTTCACTGACTACCGATAGATGGCTACCTTTTTACCAATTTTCATATTTTTAACATCAACATCTAGTTGAATTAAATCATCATGAGGGTTATCAAATAAACCATCTTTTGGTATGACGATTATGGATATTCCTGATGAAGAAGTATGACAGTAGTTAAGCCCTCTATAACTAAACATATTGCTTTCAATTGATATGGCTCCTAGCTTGTCACCACGAGCTGAATAAATTTCCAGCTTTTTATCTTTCCAGTTTTCCACAACAATATGTTGTTGATCTTTTGACATAAATGCAGCAGTGTCATCTGTACAATCTATAGTTACCTCAACACCTGAGTGCATCCATGATACTAGGTGACGAGAGCCATTCTTGATATATTTGAATATGTCCTGCTTCATGGTTAGTCCTGTGGTAGCTCTTCTATCTTAACAATGTCAAAATAATGGCTGTTAGTGTATTAATTATATTTGTTTGGTCTTGCTGCTGCCCACGCCTCATCGTTTAATTTCACTTGCCCCCCCGCCGGGCAGGTAGTTATATCTTCCGTCAGGTAGGCGCTCTATCTGTGGTCCTACAGGCCCACTCAGTACATCTAAAGATTTTCTTAGCCTATAGGTAACGACTAAATCCAAGGTCTCTTTCCATTCTTCTTTTATGGCAAGAATGTTCCTGCCATAACTTTAGTTTGGAATGTCATCAGTGGTGGCAAATCTCCCGGGAGTATTCTCTGCACCTCTATTTACAATCATCCGTATTTCTTCGCCAGCATTCATGGTTTGCGTTTTTGGCGTAAAGCCCACTGGCCATGGTGATTCTTTTTCTCTCACCTCTTCAAATGCACTGACTAAGGCATCGTCATCCGCAAACTGTCTTGCATGATGCCGTTCAAACTGCCCGAATACATCCTGTTGTTCCGGAGGGACTCTTGAACGGGCCGAGGGGAAATCACTCTTAGGACACTGCCCCGGCACATTGCTTAACCCCAGAGGATCCACCCAGCCGGTGGGGTTGGGGACGTACTGGTAGTTGTTCAAGCCACCGGCCAAGCCTATCGGGTCGGGGGTGACAAATCTACCCGTGTCGGGCTGCTAGTAGCGGTGGCGGTTGTAGTGCAGCCCGGTTTCGGCGTCATGGTACTGGCCCTGAAAACGGAGCGGGCTCTCGACCTCGGCGATTTCCTGCTTCCAGACATTGCCATAGGCGCGATAGCGCACTCGCCAGGCGGTCTGACCGCTATGGCTGGTGAGCGCCAGCGGGGTGCCTATCTGATCGAGCTGGTAGTGATATGGCTCTGCCGCTTCCCCTTCTCCCTCCAGTTGGACCAGGGGCCTGAAGCTGCCTGGCTCGTAAATGAAGCTGCGATAGGTGCCGTCGCTGCGGCTCTCCGCGATGAGGTTGTTGGCCTGCCACAGGAGCTCGGTGATCTGCTCATCGGATCCGTCCGTTACCGCCTTGCGAATGCGGCGGCCGAAGGCATCGTAGTCGTAGCAGGTTGTGCGGCTATCTAGCAGTCCGCCCCTATTCAACCCATTGCGTCTGCATCAAAACAGTGTGGGTCCTAGAATCCTTTTCAATGTCATTTCTTGTGGAAATGAGTAACATCAAGCTAACAGCCGAACTGAAATTATTTTCTACATATTGAGTATTCGCTTGGGCTGCTCCAAGATATAACATTGTACTCTTTCGATATCATATGTTTATCCTTATAAAAACCAACTACTTCTGAAGGATACCATCCATGCCCATAAGTAAAGAGCGCTTCATGTTCAATCAAATTGTTTATTATTTTTATTTTTTGCTCTTCATCGATAATGGTGAGGGTCATAAAATCACCATCATGAGAAAAACCAAGGCTAGACATTGCATTAACCAGAGACTTTTCAATGACTCTTATCTTAATTGTGTTCCCTGCTAGTTCGGATACAACAATTGAATCACTCGGTATTATTTTCATTCAACTTTCACCCTTAACATTATCGGGGTTGATGTCGGTACAGAATCTATAACTAGCTCTGGAGCGCCCCCAGGAAGATGCTGGCCAGCCCCCTTGAAATAATCGTTTCCAGATAATTGGCTACGAGGGCTCATACTGTTTATTCCTTTTATTTCTCGCACATTAAAACCTTCTGATAATGACCCTGGATTTAATCCTATATCATTTTCAATAGCGGCAGCCATTATTTTTGAAATGGTTACTTCACCACTCCTAGCATCTTCAAAGTACTTCATCACCCCTCGCGTATCGGTTACAAAAGTCCCATCTCGCCCGATCGACGGATATTGGTCCCAGCTAGTGGGACTTATATTATACCCCACGTCATCAACCAGCATTTGATTTTGCCGTTCTCTAGCGACAACTACACTTGGTGGCTCACTTGGCTTATCAATTGGATTGGGAGATGTTGGGCCTTCTGATGGGCAATTAGCCGCTTTAAACATCAACCCCAGCGATCCACCCAGCCGGTGGGGTTGGGGGCGTACTGGTAGTTGTTCAAGCCACCGGCCAAGCCTATCGGGTCGGGGGTGATAAATTTACCCGTGTCGGGCTGGTAGTAGCGGTGGCGGTTGTAGTGCAGCCCGGTTTCGGCGTCATGGTACTGGCCCTGAAAACGGAGCGGGCTCTCGACCTCGGCGATCTCCTGCTTCCAGACATTACCATAGGCGCGATAGCGCACTCGCCAAGCGGTCTGAGCGCTATGGCTGGTGAGTGCCAGCGGGGTGCCTATCTGATCGAGCTGGTAGTGATATGGCTCTGCTGCTTCCCCTTTTCCCTCCAGCTGGACCAGGTGCCTGAAGCTGCCTGGCTCGTAGATGAAGCTGCGATAGGTGCCGTCGCTGCGGCTCTCACCACCTTACTTAACCCACAACGCTTTGGTAAAAATAGTGGGTGTTGCAATATTCTTGTTTAAATTTATTTAATCATGCGCTCGTTTATTAAGTATTTTTTCTATAAGTCACTTTAAAGTGCTCAGCTAGTATAGGTACTGCTTTCATGCAAAGAGAAGCATCAGCGTAGAATGTTTGCTAAACCTGATTGAGGGTATTCTTTCTTTATTAAAGAGACGTAGTGTTGATCGCTGTAATTAAAACTTACGCTCTCAATGTATCTTTTTGCTTCGTTATGACAAGCGTGCCCAGGCAAAAAAAAGTCATCTTTCAATCTATACTGGTAAAAGTTATCTTCATATATTGAGCAGTAGATATAGCAAGCGTTTGCGGTCAGTTGAAATAAGTCGTCTTCACAGTCTTTGTCTAGCGAACATATAAATATATTCACTCCTTCCTCAAGGTCTTGCAGTGATAACATCCCCCTCTCAATATATGTGAGGAGGTACTTTATTGAGCGGTGGTGGCTATGATCTCCCCAATCGCGGTCTACCACTAAGAAGCCTTCCTTTCCTTTAAAGAAGTTACATGGGTTTTTCTTGAACTCTGATACAAATTCCACACCTTCATATAATTTCATCATTGTAGTCTCGTCGCGTCATCGAAATAGCTAATAAGTTTATCCACATAACCATCGTGTTTGATTTTTTCTGCGCCATGTAGTGCGGCTTCTTTTGCTCCGCCTTTAGTTTTCCCACCAGGAACCCACTCTCCTGAAAGTGCCCCTGGCTCATTTCCTGTGGGCATTTTGTAATTGAATCGCTTGTCGCCTGGCTTGATTCTAATATAGTAGATCTCACTTTGGCTGATTTCTTGTAGCTGGACTTCATTTAAGCCTAGCGCAAGCTCTTTATCCAAGTATCTTGCTCGGCTCATTGGATCTTGAATTTTCTTCGCATTGTCAAATACTACATCCATATCTCCAGATAGTCCGACAAATTTCCCTTTGGGGAGTGTTTTGTGAGGACTCTTTGGGTTGAGCCAGTTAGCAAATTGAAAAAAACCACCGCCTTGCTCTTCGAACAGCTTCTCATGGGCATCAACATACTCACTAGGAAGATATGACTTGGGGTTTTCAGGACGGTTGCCTCGCTCGAGGTTTATTATCTCGTCATATTTATCCTGTGTTATCGGCATATCCGCGGGCTTGGTTGCGCCAGCTGTATTTGCAGCTTTTACCGCGCCGCCAGGACACAGTACATCTTGATTGCTCAGGCCTAACGGATCAACCCATCTCGCAGGATTGGTTCCATATCGATAGTTATTTAATCCACCGAGTAAGCCAATAGGGTCGGGGGTGATAAATCTACCCGTGTCGGGCTGGTAGTAGCGGTGGCGGTTGTAGTGCAGCCCGGTTTCGGCGTCATGGTACTGGCCCTGAAAACGGAGCGGGCTCTCGACCTCGGCGATTTCCTGCTTCCAGACATTGCCATAGGCGCGATAGCGCACTCGCCAGGCGGTCTGACCGCTATGGCTGGTGAGTGCCAGTGGGGTGCCTATCTGATCGAGCTGGTAGTGATATGGCTCTGCCGCTTCCCCTTCTCCCTCCAGTTGCACCAGGGGCCTGAAGCTGCCTGGCTCGTAAATGAAGCTGCGATAGGTGTCGTCGCTGCAGCTTTCCGCGATGAGGTTGTTGGCCTGCCACAGGAACTCGGTGATGAGCGGATCCTGTCCCTGCCGAGCGAGGGTCTTGCGAATGCGGCGGCCAAAGGCGTCGTAGTGGTAGCGAGCCGTACTGCCATCAGGCAGCTCGGCCTGGATCAGTCGATGCTGGCAGTCGTATTCATAGCGGGTGACCAGGGCTTGGCCCTTGCCGCACCGCTCTGTCGTCAGGCGGCCAAACTCGTCATAGTCGAAGTGACGATCACCGCTAAAGAGCAGGCGGTTGCCCTGGGTGCGGGCGCTGGTGAAGGCGCTGCCCTGGGTCTGGCTGAGCAGGTTGCCGGCGGGATCGTGCAGGAAGCGTTCGCTCAGATCGCCGCGCACCTCCAGCAGCCGGTCAAGAGGGTCATAGTCATAGCGGCTCTCTCCCTGCTGACTGTCCCGGATGTGCAGCAGGTTGCCGCTTCTGTCATAGCCGTATTGGCGCTGATGGGTGATCTGCTGCCCTGCCTGCAGCCTCAGGGCCGTGAGCCGACCCTGCTCGTCATATTCATACTGCTGGCTGAGGGCGCCCTGGCTGCGGCGCAACTCAAGCCCGGCGACGATCTGGTGGCGTGTCAGCTCGCTCCCATTGAGATCGATCCCGGTCAGGGTGCCATTGTGATGCTGGTAGTCGAGGCGGTTGCCATCGGGCAGCCGCCATTGGCTTAGCTGGCCCAGGGCGTCGTGCTTGAAGTAGCTGGAGGCCCAGCCCTGATGCTCGGCGGTCAGCCTGCCCGCCTTGTCATAGCTGAAGGCCAGGGGCCAGTGACCGTCCTCTACCGAGGTGAGCTGGCCGTGTGCATCATAGTGGAAGCTGATCTCTTGACCATCGGGCAGCACCTTGCTGGTCAGGCGGCCCATGACATCGCGTCGATAGAGGGTAACCAGCTCGGTGCCCGAGCGGCCGACCTCGGTCTTTTCAGTCAGGCGACCGTTCAGGTCATAGGCATAGCGGCTGGTGCGGCCATCGAATCCTGTCTCTTCGGCCACCAGGCCGTTGGGATGATAGTGAATGCGATGCTGCTCGCCATGTTCGTTCTCGATCTGGCTCAGAAACCGCTTGGCATTGTCGTAGCGATACTTGAGCTCGCTGCCATCTGGGTTGATGCGCCGACTGATCAGATGCAGCCGATCATGGTATTCGTAGCGGGTCTCGCGGCCCTGCTCGTCCCATTCATGGGTGACCTTGCCATAGGGGTTGTATTGAAAACGACGGGTGCCGCCGCCGGGCAGGGTGATCTGGCGCAGACGATCTGCGTCGTCCCACTCATAGCGGGTGATGGCTCCTCTGGCGTCCTGCCGCAGGATCTGGCGGCCACGCTCGTCATAGCGCCAGCGGGTCAGAGTGCCATCGGCCGCCTTCTCCTCGATCAGCTGGCCTAGCCGGTTCCAGCCAAGCTGGATGCGGCTGCCATCGGCTTGCTCCACCCAGGCCAGCTTGCCCTGGGCCGTGTAACCGTAACGGGTCTGCTGGCCCAGGGGATCCAGGCGGCGGACAGGGTCTCCCTGCTCGTTGTGCTCGAAGCGCCACTCCCGATCGCCTTGCTCCAGCTTGCGCAGCTTGCCATCCCAGTAGTGGTAGACGGTCTGGCTGCCATCGGGGGCGATTTCCAGGCTGAGCTGACCCCGATCGTCATACTGGTAGCGGGTCTCGGCCCCCAGCCCATCGCGCGCCAGCACCTTCTGGCCCTTGTCGTTGTAGACAAACTCGCTGACGGCTCCGTCAGGATCTTGCTGGCGGATCAGCCGGGCATTGTCATCATGCTGGTAGACTTCCTGACTGCCATCGGCGTTGTTGACCGTGACCTGGCCCTTTTCATCGTCCCAGTCGTAGCGCACATCGAAGCCGGCGACGTCGCTCCAGTGGCGGATGGCACGGGCAAGGTGTCCCTCTCCCTGCCACTCCCAGAAGAAGCTGGCCCCGCCAGCCAGACGCCGCGCCAGGATCACGCCATCGGCCCGGTACTCGTAGCATTCCCGCTCACCGGCCCCATTCTCGGCGGCGCCGAGCTGGCCCTGCGAGTTGTAGTGATAGCGCTGCAGGGTCGTCAGGCTCTGCCACTGGATGCCGTCGAAGCGCTGCAATTCGATGGCGGTGATCCGCCGGTTGTCATGGCGCAGACGCAATGCCAGACCAGCCTGGTTCTCGACTCGGCTCGGGCGGCCCTGGTCGTCATGGCGGACTTCCAGGCGATTGCCATAGGTATCGGAGAGAGCGGTCAACCGACCTGTGTTGCCCTGCCAGCGAAAATGGAGGAAGGGAGAGTCGGCCTGGGCCACGATGACTTCATCTGCGTCATCTCCCAGATAAACGGCGGCTTTGGCGAGCCGGTTGGTGGCCATGGGCATCTGTCGGGTCGGATGGGGCAGGGTGATGGCCTTGGCCTCGCTGTCCCACCAGGTCAGGGTGTCACCGTGACGTGCCAGGCGATGGCTCAGGCTATGGCTCCACCCTGCCCCCATGCCGCTGTCCATGGCCACGGCCGAGGTGCGATAGAGACGGGTAAAGGTGAACGGCAGCATGCCGGGCAACTGGCCATCGTCCAGGGCCAGCAGCTCTTCCCCCGTGACCATGGAGACGGGGCAGTTGTTCAGGCAGGTTTCGTTTTCTCGCTGGCTTGCATGGCCAGAGCCCGTGGTGGCCGGGCTGGAACTGTCAGGGGTGTTGTCAGCCTGCTCGATACGGGTGGTGGCGTGGTGATCACGGGTCACGGCCGTACCCTGCTCGAGCTTGGTGGTCGTGCCGCCATCGACCAGATCCAGATTGGCCTTCTTGCCTGGATTGAGCTTGTTTTCCCCGGCCAGCAGCACCTTCTTTACCCCCTGGGCGTGCTGCGCCAGATTATGTTTCTTGGAGAGTTCGACCAGGGCGCCCACCAGCCGGGTGATGCGCTCGCTCTGTTTGGCCGCACCGATTGCCTTCACGCCATAGCGGGCGGCGAGTCCGGCTCCCCCGGTCAGCACCACACCGACCAGTACATCGAAGAGCACGGTGGCGACCACCTGGGCACCAAACTCCGTCTGCTGATCCGGAGGCAGCAGCCTGAGCCAACTTATCAGGGCATTGGCATAGAGGTAGAGAAGGGCCTCATCCTGCAACACCAGCAGGCCAGCCTCGATCTGGGATGCTCCGGTTGCCGCCATGGCGGCTGCGTCTATTCCGAATTCGGCCAGTTTCTCGAGGTTCTCCTGAGGGTGTGCCAGCAAGTCGTAGATGGTCTTGAGATCATCCCAGACACTCACCAGGGCCTTGCCTATGCCGCTCACTGCTGCGCCAGCATGGCTGCCCAAGCCTGCGCCGGATGCCGTGTACCTGTCCCAGTCCTGGCTCAGGCTCGCGTTCCACTCCTGGGTTAACCAGGCCACCAGGTCGGCCTGCACGGGGGCGTAGGAGGCAAACAATGTCTCCAGGTCGCTCTTGTGCAAGTCGGGATAGAAGCTGACCCGATAGGATTTACCGGGCTCGAGCTGAACCACTTCGGCGATGCCCTTGGCATCCAGGGTGCCGCTCTTGATCGGCCCGTCATTGACATAGCGGCCCTTGACCCGCTTCACCGGCTCTATCTTGTAAGGGGTGTTGCCTATGGGGATGAAGCGTACCGATTCGAACATATGGACCAGGCGCAAGGTCCCGCTGAGCGGGCACTGGGTGACGACGGACTCGACCTCGCTGCTGCTGGTGCTGGCGGTGATCTTTTGATCGCCCACCTTGATGGTCTGCTCCATGTTCATGCCGAAGGTTTCACCCAGCCAGTAACTCTCGGCATCCTTGCGATAGGCGGCTAGTGATTGCTGGTAATCCTTGATGACTTGGCTGAAGAGCTGTTGTCCGGCGTTGCTCATGCTTGAACCTCTTTGAGCAGCGCTGCCTCGAGCGCTGGCAATACATCGGCTGAATGGGGTTGGCGCAGCTCAAGAAAGCGGGCGACCTTATGGCGTAAATTGGCTTGGGGAAAAGACCAGTAGAGTTGGCCGTTCTGCTCGGCAAGCTGCTGCATCAAGTTGTTGATCAGGGTGTGCTTTTCCTGACTGGCCAAGGTGTTGGCCAGGGCGGGAGGTACAGTCCACCAGGGATAGGGGCGAGGGGGCATCGGCGGGCTGGTGTCCCAGCGAAAGGCATGTCCCCCGGCCCAGAGCGCCGCAATGCCGGGGATTAATTTGGGAAACTCATCCGCCAGGGCGGCCACGATCCGTGTCAGATAGGGGCTGTCCCAATACCGAAAGAAGACGGCGCTGCCTTGATGGAAGACCTGGGTCAACCCCTGCAGGTGACCATGGAGTTCGGTATTGTCTGGCTGGCTGAGCACAAACCCCCAATCCTGGGCCTCACACTCCGCCATCCACGGCAAGAAGGGGCTGTCGCTGCGCAGGGGCACCAGATAGGGCATGACTGCATGCCAATCTGCGTAAGGTGTGCTGAGGTAGAGCCCCTGGGGCATGTCTCGGCCATCGAGCCGATAATAATGCAGCAAGGGTGAGGCATCGCTAGCCCCGGCCAGCACAGCATACAGAGGCGCGCCGTTGAGCGTCTGCAACCAGTCGCCGAGGGGAAGAGACTCAGAGATCACAAGCGCCCTCCTTGCACTTCTCGCACTCTTCGCAGAAGGGGGCGGCACTCTTCATAGTGGCGACTTGTGCCGCGCTGAGGGGGGCCTTGGGCGGGGGGGGTGAAGTGACGCCTTGGGGGGTGACTGGCACCTTGCCTGCCCAGCCAGCACCCGCACCCGGGCCGCCGCCGGAGTTCATCTTGATGGTGGGGCCGACCAGGGTGACACCACCGCCATCGACCTTGAGGAAGCTGCCACCGACCTTGACGGTGATTTCCGAGCCCGCCTCCAGCACCACCTTGGCCCCTGCCTTGATGTGGATCTGCTGGCCCGCCTGGCCGAGCCAGCTCTGTCCCAGCTTCTGATGCAGTGAGCTATCCACGGTGAGGGAATAGTCCCCCTTGATCTGGTCGCGCTTCTCGCCATCGACGCTGAGATGGTCGTTGGCCTTGATGCGGGTCACCCGCTCATTGTCGATATCCCGATGCTCGTCGTGCTTGATGTGCCAGGCCGCGTCGTTTTCGATGAGCAGGTTCAGGTCTTTCTGACCGTGGATATAGATCTCCTCCTGGCCCGCCTGATCCTCGAAGCGCAGCTCGTTGAAGCCCTCCCCCTGGTGGGTCTCGGTGCGCAGCACGGTGCGGGTCTTGTGGGTAGGCAGCTCGTAGGGCGGCCGGTTGGTGGCGTGATAGGTGCGCCCGGTGACGATGGGCTGATCCGGGTCCCCTTCCAGGAAGGAAACGATCACCTCGTGACCGATGCGGGGAATGGCCATGATGCCGTACTGACCGCCGGCCCAGCCCTGGCTCACCCGTACCCAGCAGGAGCTTTGGTCGCTGCTCGAGCCATAGCGGTCCCAGGGGAATTGCAGCTTGACCCGGCCGTGCTCGTCGCAATAGATCTCCTCCCCCTCGGGTCCCACCACGAAGGCGACCTGGGGGCCGTCCACCATGGGTTTGTGGGGAATGGCGGGGCGCCAGCTCTGCTGGGCCTTGACCACATGGAAGTCGTTGCCAAGGGTAGTGGCGCCATCGCCCCCTTCCTCTTCCAGGGCCTGGGGCTGCTTGCCGATGTGGCGGACATGGACAATCTGCCAGTCGGTGTTGAGGCTGTCGTTGGGGTGCTCGCTCAGGGAGAAACGCTGCCCCGGCAACAGGGCGGCGCAGTTGGACTGGCCCTGGCTCGTCATGGCGTCCTGGCGCAGGGCGTCGAGCCGGTACTGGCTGAAGGCCTTGCCGCTTGGGTCGGCTTTGAAGCGGCCCGGGTAGTCAAAATGCTGATAGCCATCCCGTTGATGGTCGAGGGCGCTGCCGACGACATGATGGGAGAGGCCATAGGCCGGGGTCTTGAAGCTGTAGTCTTTCAGCTCCACCTCGCTGGTGCGCACCGATTCGCGGTAGTGGAACTGGCGTACATAAGGCCCCTGCTCCAGGGAGCGGTTGCCGAGATTGAAGAAGAGCGCGGGGCCCGGGGTCAGGGCGGCGGCATCGTCGGCAAAGACGATGCGGTGCTTGCCCGCCTCGAACTCGTGAAAATAGAAGAGCCCCTCTTCGGCGGCGAGGCGCTCGACGAACTCGAGGTCGCTCTCGCGGTACTGGACGCAGTATTCCCGCTGGGGGTGGTCGTGTTTCAGGGCGAAGGCATAGTCGGTGATACCGGACTCTTGCAGCAGTATGCTGATGATTTCTTCAGGTTTTTGCGCCTGGAAGATGCGGGCGTTGCGACGCAGGGAGAGACGCCAGAGGGCGGGCCTGACGACGACCTGGTAGCGGGTGCGGCGAAAGCCGCTGTCCCCTTGCAC
The DNA here is from genome assembly GCF_000819765.1 of Aeromonas bivalvium. Classification (GTDB taxonomy): domain Bacteria; phylum Pseudomonadota; class Gammaproteobacteria; order Enterobacterales; family Aeromonadaceae; genus Aeromonas; species Aeromonas bivalvium. The sequence continues at coordinate 48,362 of NZ_CDBT01000027.1, read as the reverse complement.
CATGTCGCTGACCACGCCGCAGACCCGGCGCTGCAGCTCGCCGTGGTACCAGACCAGCAGCTCGCAGGGCTGGTCGAGCACCTCGGCGAAGGGGATGTCGGCCTGGTGGCTGGCGAGGTCAATGGTCAGCGTGAAGGGGCCGCTCAGGCGCTCATCCAGGCTGAACCCGGCCACGGCGAAGGTGGTCTCGGGCAGGGTGCCCACCCGGGCGGTGAACTGCAATCCTGTGTTGTCTGCCATGGGGCCTCGCGGGTCAGCTCCCCGTCTGGGGAGGGTAAGAGATGTGCCATGGGAGCAACTTTTTCGGCGCCATGGCTACCGCACGCCTGTGACGGCGCGGGATAGGGGGTCATCGTTATCTTTCTGCTGCCCGCTCATCTGGCAAGTGGGCAATAGAAAGAGGCGGGTCTGCGGATGAAGAGGGCCGTGGCGCCGGCCCTGGCATCAGGCGAGATTGCTCTGGATATAACTGGCGATTTGCCGACTGCGGGCATCGCCTCTGGTTTCCAGCTCGGCAATGACTTCCCGGATGACTCCTCGGTAGACCAGAGAGCCATTGACCAGGGTTCTGTGGCTGTGGCCTATGTCGGTGAAGGTGGCCCCGCCCCTGTGCAGATGGATATGGGGTTCACCCGTATCCGGATAGAAGGATTCTCTTGGCATCATTTGTCCTCGATCTATGGAGACGAGAGGGAGCCTCGATCAGGCTCCCTCGTGCGGCATCAGGCTTCGATCGGTGCGCGCCAGTCGTCAGCACCCGAGGTGCCGGCCACTGTGTGCTCCCAGTCGATCTTGCGATAGGCCAGGGAGACCTGGATCAGCTGGGTGAAGTCGGCGTTGGCCGGATCCTGGCAGTGGGGCATCTGGCAGTCGATGTCGACGATGGTGGCGTCGGTCAGCACGGTGGAGAAGAAGTGCTCCTGCTTGCCTTCGACCGAGGTGCGGTACCACTTCAGGGTCACTTTCGGCAGCATCTCGCCGGAGGCGAGGGAGTTGTACATCAGCGGTACGGCCTTGTTCAGGGCCACGGTGAACTTGAACGGCTTGTGGACACGCTGGCCGGCAGGCTGACCGGATTGCGGATCGGTCGGCACAGTGACCACGTGCTGGAACTCTTGTACCAGCATCTCGTCTTCATGGCCCTGCACGAAGATGTTGCCGACGGAGTCAGAGGTGAAGGCACCGGCAGTGATGTTGCCCTGGGTTTTACCTTCGATGCTGATATAACACGGAGTTGGCATGGTAATGCTCCTGGTTGAGTGATGGATGGCGGCGCACATGCGCAACCCGACCAGCACTGAACCAAGAAGCGTGCCAATGAATAGGCTTAATATAAGCCATTGTTTAATAATAAGTTATTCTTCATGGTGATATGGAGCTTGGCTTGGGCGCGCAATTAGTTGCGCATGTCAGAGGAAATCGCTGGCATCGGTTGCAGCTTGGATGTTCATGCTGGATGGTGCGCAACAAATTGCGTCAATCAGTCAATCTGTCTGTTTTGGGGCGGTGAGATAGGGTGTCCGGCCCGGCTTATATGGCGAGGGGGCGGCTTTGCCATCGAGCCGAAGCGTAAAGAGCCCTTGTGGAGCAAGGGCTCGTCTCTCTGGCATCAGGTGATGTTCAAGCAAGCATCACTCAATGTTCTGGATCTGCTCGCGCATCTGCTCGATGAGGACCTTCAACTCGACGGCGGACTGGGTCACCTCGGCGTTGATGGACTTGGAGCCCAGCGTGTTTGACTCGCGGTTGAACTCCTGCATCATGAAGTCGAGGCGACGGCCGCAGGCGCCCCCCTTCTTCATGATCTTGATGGTCTCGCCGATGTGCATCTCCAGGCGATCCAGCTCTTCGGCCACGTCGATCTTCTGGGCCAGCAGCACGATCTCCTGCTCGATGCGGGCCGGATCCAGCTCCACCTTGGCCTCGGCCAGGCGGTCGGTGAGCTTCTGGCGCTGCCACTCGATGATCAAGGGCAGGTGCTCGCGCACCTTCTTCACTTCCACCTGGATGCCGTCCAGACGCTGCTGGATCAGTGCCTTGAGGTTGGCCCCTTCGCTGGCGCGGGAGGCGAGGAAATCTTCCATGGTCAGATCGAAACCGCCGAGCAGCTCGGTGGCGACCGCGTCCATGTCCTGCTCGGCGGCGGCCATGACACCCGGCCAGCGCAGCACGTCCACCGGGTTGAGCTGGCCCTGGCCCGCCTCTTTCATTACCCAGTTGGCACTGTCGATGATGAGCCTGGCCAGCTCTTCATTGATGTGGAGCTGGCTGGCGGCGGCCTGCGCGGCCTCGAACCTCAGGTTGCACTCCACCTTGCCGCGCTGCAGCTTGGCGCGGAAACGCTCACGCAGAACCGGCTCCAGGCTGCGCAGTTGCTCCGGCAGGCGGATGTAGGTTTCCAGATAGCGCTGGTTGACCGAACGAATTTCCCAAACGGCTGTGCCCCAGTCGCCCTTGAATTCCTTGCGGGCGTAGGCGGTCATGCTGTGAATCATTGATTGTTCCGGGCTTGATGAAGTGTGTGGCCAGTATACTCAGCCGGGCTTGCCCCGTCAGCCGACGGCGTGGTTTTAGCGGCTGATATTTGGGGCGGGATCACTTATAATCCCCCGCCAATTTGAGCCAGCCCAGAGGTCAGTCCCATGTCCCGTCCCAGCGATCGCAGCGCCGCGCAAGTGCGCCCGGTTACCATCACCCGCAACTTCACCAAGCATGCGGAAGGATCTGTGCTGGTGGAGTTCGGCCACACCCGCGTGCTGTGCACCGCCAGCGTCGACACCAGCGTGCCGCGCTTCCTGAAAGGCAAGGGTCAGGGCTGGGTCACCGCCGAGTACGGCATGCTGCCGCGCTCCACCCATTCGCGCATGAACCGCGAGGCGGCTGCCGGCAAGCAGAGCGGTCGCACCCTGGAGATCTCCCGGCTGATCGCCCGCTCCCTGCGCGCCGCCGTGGACCTGACCGCCCTGGGCGAGCACTCCATCACGGTGGACTGTGACGTGCTGCAGGCCGACGGCGGCACCCGCACCGCCGCCATCACGGGCGCCTGCGTGGCCTTGGTGGACGCGCTGAACTGGATGGTCGAGAAGGGCATGCTCAAGCAGAGCCCGCTCAAGCAGATGATCGCCGCCGTCTCCGTCGGCATGTATCAGGGCGAAGCCATCTGCGATCTGGAGTATGTGGAAGACTCCGCCGCCGAGACCGACATGAACGTAGTGATGACCGAAGACGGCCGCATCATAGAGGTGCAGGGCACCGCCGAGGCCGAGCCCTTCACCCACGAGGAGCTGCTGGCGATGCTGGCGCTGGCCAAGGGCGGCATCGACGACATCATAGCGCTGCAGAAGCAGGCGCTCGCTTGAATTTCTGATTTGAAAAACGCGGCATTGACCGCGTTTTTTTATACCCCCACACCAGTCAACGACAAGCCAAGCAAGGAGCCAGAATGAAAGCCTACCAGCGTCAATTTATCGAGTTCGCCCTGGAGAAACAGGTTCTCAAATTCGGTGAATTCACCCTGAAATCCGGCCGCAAGAGCCCCTACTTCTTCAACGCCGGCCTGTTCAACAGCGGCCGCGACCTGGCCCGCCTCGGCCGCTTCTATGCCGCCGCCCTGATGGATGCCGGCATCGAATTCGACGTGCTGTTTGGCCCGGCCTACAAGGGGATCCCCATCGCCTCCGCCACCGCGGTGCAACTGGTGGAGCAGCACGACGTGGACGTGCCCTGGTGCTTCAACCGCAAGGAGGCCAAGGATCACGGCGAGGGCGGCAATCTGGTGGGCAGCCCGCTCAAGGGGCGCATCATGCTGGTGGACGATGTCATCACCGCCGGGACCGCCATCCGCGAATCCATGGATCTGATCCAGGCCAACGGCGCCTCCCTGGCCGGGGTGCTGATCGCCCTGGACCGTCAGGAGAAGGGCAAGGGCGAGCTCTCCGCCATCCAGGAAGTGGAGCGTGACTACGGCGCCCACATCATCGCCATCATCCAGATGAGCGATTTGATCCAGTATCTGGAAGAGAAGCAGGCCGAGCAGCCGGAGCTGGCGGCGCAACTGGCGGCCATGAAGGCCTATCGCGCCCAATACGGCATCTGACGGCGGTTGGCGCCATCAGCATAAAAAAAGCCGCTCATCGAGCGGCTTTTTCATGGTCAGGCGACCTGCTTTTGCATGTGCAGCGCCATCTGCGGGAAGGGGATCTCGATGCCTTCTGCATCGAAGGCCAGCTTCACCTTCTCGTGGAAATCGAACCAGACGCCCCAGTAGTCGGCGGTCTTGACCCAGGGGCGCACCACGATATTGACCGAGGAGTCGGCCAGGGCACCGACGGCGATGGTGACGGCCTGATCCTTCAGGATACGGGGCTCCTCGCTGATCAGCCGCTCCAGCAGCTGCTTGGCCTTGCGCAGATCAGAGCCATAGCCGATGCCGAAGGTCATGTCGACCCGACGGGTGTCCATGCGCGAGTAGTTGACTATGTTGCCGTTGAGGATGGCGGAGTTGGGCACCACCACCATCTTGTTGTCCGGCGAGGTGAGGGTCGTGGTGAACAGCTGTACCGACTGCACCGATCCTGAGGTGCCAGCCACCTCGATGAACTCACCGGCCTTGATGGGGCGGAAGATGATCAGCAGGAAGCCGGCGGCAAAGTTGGAAAGGGAGCCTTGCAGCGCCAGACCGATGGCCAGGCCGGCGGCACCGATAATGGCGACGAAGGAGGCGGTCTGCACCCCGACCCGGCCCAGGGCGGCGATGACGACGAACACCAGCAGGGCATACTTGAGCACGCTGCCGACGAAGTGGGTCACGGTAGTGTCGAGGTTGCGGGCCTTCATGACGCGCTCGACGCCGTTGCTGATCAGGTTGGCGGCGAGATAACCGATGAGCAGGGTGACCAGGGCGGCGGCGATGTTGACGCCGTACTCGATGAGCAGACCCTGATTGTTGACCAGCCAGGTTTGCGCTTCGGCAATGATTTCGGGTTCCATAGAACTTCCTGTGGGTTAATTCATCAAAACGTCGGACTATAGCAGCATGGTGCGACAACCTGGGTCGCAGGTGGTCGAGACCCGTTCAGTTCTGCCATAAAACAAGGAGAAGGCCAAGGGCCTCCTCTCATATAGGCAGAGTCAGCTCTGCAGCAGCTGGCTGCGGATGAACTGCCACTGATCTTCGAAATCCGCCGTTGGCTTGAGCTTGAACTCGGAGCGCACGAACTGGCTGATCCGGCCCTCGGTATAGGCCAGCAGCAGGTTGGCCAGCATGGTCTCGTCCAGCTGAAAGCCCTGCCCCTCCCGCAACCGCTTCTCCCGCAGCACCTGCTTGAGCTGGGTCTCCAGCTTGTCGAACAGGATGCTGATGCGGTCCCGCAGCCTGTCATGCTCCCCCAGCAGGGCATCGCCATTGAGGATGCGGGTGATGCCCGGGTTGCGCTCTGCAAACACCAGCAGCAGCTGCAGTATGTGGTGGCAGCGGGCCATGGTGTCCTTCTCGTCGGCCAGGATCATGTTGACCCGTGACAGCAGGGAATCCTCGATGAAGTCGATCAGCCCCTCAAACATCCGTGCCTTGCTGGGAAAGTGACGATAGAGGGCCGCCTCCGAGACACCCACCTCGGCCGCGAGCCGGGCCGTGGTGATGCGCTGACCCGGGCTGGTCTCCAGCATGTGGGCGAGCGCCTGCAGGATCTGGTCGCGTCGACTCTGTTTCTGATTACTGCTTGCCATGGATTCCCCTAAAAAAACAATGGCTTGATTCTGTTATTTAGCGCCGCAGCCAGGGGCTGCGCCGGGTCTTGTTATTGGCGACCAGAAGAACCAAAACCGCCTTCACCTCGCTCGCTCTGATTGAACTCATCGACCAATTGGAAGCGAGCCTGAACCACTGGCAGGATCACCAGCTGGGCGATGCGCTCGCCGGGCTGAACGGTGAAGCTGTCGTTGCCCCGGTTCCACACCGAGATCATCAGCTGTCCCTGGTAGTCGGAATCGATGAGACCGACCAGGTTGCCCAGCACGATACCGTGCTTATGGCCGAGGCCGGAGCGGGGCAAGATGGTAGCGCACAGACCCGGATCCTGAATATGGATGGCGAGGCCGGTGGGGATAAGGGTGGTTTCACCCGGTGCCAGCGTGATGGCCTGATCGAGCAGGGCACGCAGATCCATGCCGGCTGAACCCGGTGTGGCATAGGCGGGCAGGGGAAATTCGGTGCCGATGCGGGCATCCAGGATCTTCAGTTCAATTTGTGTCGTCATGAATCATTTTTCAATGGGATCGCCCGGGGGCGATCGGGTGGTTCAGTAGGCGCTTACGTGAGCGCCCGGGATCTTCGACGCCATCGGTGTCGTCATGAACCGTTTTTCAATGGGATCGCCCGGGGGCGATCGGGTAGTACTGCGGGAGCCTGCGGGGCTCCCGGCATGTTCAATGGGCTCATGATCGATAATGGTGCGCAATCAGGGCGACAAGATGACGGGCCAGTGTCAGCTTGTCGGCCAGGGGCAGGGTGGCCTGCCCTCCTTGCCAGAAAACGGCGAGGGCGTTGTCATCGGCATTGAAGCCCTGCCCGGCTTGGGAGACATCGTTGGCGGCGATCATGTCCAGCCGCTTTCGTCGCAATTTATCGAGGGCGTATTGTTCCACATCCACGGTTTCGGCGGCAAATCCCACGGTAAACGGCTTTTCGGCCAGGGCGCCCACGGCGGCGATGATGTCGGGATTCTTGACCAGGGCCAGGGTCATCTGATCGTTGTCGCCGCTCTTCTTGATCTTCTGAGGAGCCACCTGCGCCGGACGATAATCCGCCACGGCGGCGCAGCCGATGAAGAGATCGCACGCGCCGACCCGGCTCATCACTGCCTGGTGCATCTGCTGAGCGCTCTCCACGTCGATCCGCTCGACCCCCTGTGGCGTGGCCAGGGCGACGGGTCCGCTCACCAGAGTGACGTCGGCGCCTGCCTCACGGGCGGCGCGAGCGATGGCATAGCCCATCTTGCCGGAGCTGTGGTTGCTGATGTAACGCACCGGATCCAGGGCCTCCCGGGTCGGCCCTGCGGTGAGTAGCAATGTGACCCCCGCCAACAGCGGTTCGACGGCCAGCTGCTGGCAGCAGCGCTCCACCAGTGCCAGGGGATCCAGCATGCGACCCGGGCCCACGTCGCCGCAGGCCTGGCTGCCGGAATCCGGCCCCCACAGCAGGATGCCGCGGCTGGCCAGGGTCTTGAGGTTGGCCTGGGTGGCGGCGTTGAGATACATCTGCTGGTTCATGGCGGGTGCCAGTGCCACTTGGGCCGGCGTCGCCAGGCAGAGGGTGGTGAGCAGCTCGTCTGCCATACCGGCCGCCATGCGGGCCATCAGGTTGGCACTGGCCGGGGCGATCAGGATCAGATCGGCCCACTTGGCCAGCTCGATGTGGCCCATGCCCGCCTCGGCGGCGGGGTCGAGCAGGCTATCGGCGACGGGGTGGCCAGAGACCGCCTGCAGGGTCAGCGGGGTGATGAACTCCTTGGCGGAGCGGGTCATCACCACCCGCACCTCGGCACCCTGATCTTTCAGGCGGCGCACCAGTTCGGCACTCTTGTAGGCGGCAATGCCGCCGCTGATCCCCAACAGGATGCGTTTATCGGCCAATCTCATCTGCTTTGCTTCCGGCTCGTTTCTGACTGGTCGGCTAAGATAACACAGCCTGAGGGTGACGACAGAGGCTGACATGGACGACTTGTGGTCAGGCTCTCGCCAAACGTTGCCCGGTTTCGCTCGGCGGTACAGGGAGGGTGACATATGAGTATCAAAGAGTGGCCAGAAGGGGAGCGTCCGCGGGAGAAGTTGTTGCTGCAGGGGGCGGCGGGACTCTCCGACGCCGAGCTGCTGGCGATCTTCCTGCGCACCGGGGTCAGTGGCCTGAGTGCCGTGGATCTTGCGCGCCAGTTGTTGGGGGAGTTTGGTTCGCTGCGGGCATTGCTGGGGGCCGATCAGCAGCTGTTCTGCGCCGCCCATGGCCTGGGGCCAGCCAAATATGCCCAGTTGCAGGCGGTGCTCGAGATGGGCCGGCGTCATCTTGCCGAGCAGCTGCAGCGGGGGGATGCGCTCACCTCGCCCCAGCTGACCCGGGACTATTTGCAGGCCCAGCTGCGGGACCGGCCGCGGGAGGTGTTTGCCCTGCTGCTGCTCGACAACCAGCACAGGGTGATCAAGTTTGTCGAACTTTTTTACGGCACCCTGGATTCGGCGAGTGTCTGGCCCAGAGAAATCGTGCAGATAGCACTCAAACATAATGCAGCGGCCGTCATTCTGGCGCATAATCACCCGTCTGGCGTGGCCGAGCCCAGTCGGGCCGACCGTCAGATCACAGATCGTATCTTGGCCGCCCTGGCCCTGATCGATATCAGAGTGCTGGATCACTTGGTGATCGGTGACGGCATCACGGTTTCTTTTGCAGAGCGTGGTTGGTTATAACCGGGCTCTGGCTCTGTATTAGTTGATCTTTGATCACGGATGCTGTATAAAATGCCGCCTTCTGTTTGCCCCGCAATCGAAGGCCAGCGGGGCAGATATTTGCTCGAGCAATGAAGTAAGATTTGGAGAGACTGACATGTCTAGAGTATGCCAAGTAACCGGCAAGCGCCCGGCAGTTGGTAACAACCGTTCGCACGCTAACAACGCTACCAAGCGTCGTTTCCTGCCGAACCTGCACACTCACCGTTTCTGGGTTGAGAGTGAAAAACGCTTCGTAAGCCTGCGCGTATCCGCAAAAGGCATGCGTATCATCGACAAGCGCGGCGTTGAAGTGGTTCTGGCTGAACTGCGTGCCAGCGGCGTTAAGGTATAAGGAATTAGATCATGGCTAAAGGTATTCGCGATAAGATTCGCCTGAACTCCAGCGCCGGTACTGGTCACTTCTATACCACTACCAAGAACAAGCGCACCATGCCCGAAAAAATGGAGATCAAGAAATTTGATCCCGTGATTCGTCAGCATGTGATCTACAAAGAAGGCAAAATCAAGTAATCACTTGGTTTTGTTGCAAAAGCCCGGCCTAGTGCCGGGTTTTTTTATGGCCCAAATTCAGTACACTGCCGACTCGAACGGAGGCTTGTCATGGTAAAACTGAGCCGTAAAGGCTGGAACAACGTCATCATAGTGGCGGTATTGGCGGTGATAGTGCTGCTGCATCGCCTCGAGCAGGCCCAGCAGGAAAACAGTGCCCAGCGGCACCATGGCCTGTTGCCTGACAGTGCCGTGGTACTCAGTTGGCAGGGCCCGAGCTGGCGCGTTGAGCGGATTGGGCAGGGCTGGCGCAGCGTGCCGGATCTGGGGCTGGACAGCAGTGCCCTGGCCGGTCGGATCGCGCAATGGCAAGGCTGGCAGCTGCCGTCGAGTGACCCGCTGCGCGGCGCGCCGGTCGAGGTGGCCGTCTGGCTGGCGGGCCAGGGAGAGCCGATGACTCTGGCGCTCTATCAGGACAATGGCCGCTATGCCGTTCGTCTGGCGCAAGATCGCTGGCTGGCCCTCTCCGCCGATCAGTATCGTGACCTGCTCAAACCCGCACCCTGACCCCAAAGAGGACGAGATGCCCGAATTACCCGAAGTCGAAGTCAGCCGCCAGGGCATTTCCCCCTGGCTCACCGGCATCCAGGTCACCCGTGTGGTGGTGCGAGACGGCCGCCTGCGCTGGCCGGTGCCAGGTGAAATCCAGGAGTTGGTGAACCTCACCATCCACAGGGTCAGTCGCCGCGCCAAGTACCTGCTGCTGGAGACCGACTTCGGCACCGCCATCCTGCACCTTGGCATGTCCGGCAGCCTGCGGGTGCTGGACATCGGCACCCCGGCCGAGAAGCACGATCACGTGGACATAGAGCTCGCCAACGGCAAGCTGCTGCGGCTCAACGACCCGCGCCGCTTCGGGGCCCTGCTCTGGACCCGTGAGCCGGCCGAGGCCCACGCCCTGCTGGCCAAGCTGGGGCCCGAGCCGCTGACCGACGCCTTCAACGCCGACTATCTGCGGGAGCGGGCCAGGGGGCGCAGCACCGCCATCAAGACCTTCCTGATGGATAATCATGTGGTGGTCGGGGTGGGCAACATCTACGCCAACGAGGCGCTCTATGCCGCCAGCATCCATCCCAAACGGGCGGCGGGCGAGGTGAGCGGCGAGCGATTGACGACCCTGGTGGCCGAGATCAAGCGGGTGCTGGCGGCGGCCATTGTCCAGGGGGGCACCACCCTCAAGGACTTCACCAGCGCCGATGGCAAGCCCGGTTACTTCGTGCAGCAATTGCAGGTCTATGGCCGTGGGGGCCAGCCCTGCCACCAGTGTCAGCAGCCCTTGACCGAGATCCGCATCGGCCAGCGCACCACAGTGTTCTGCAGCCAGTGTCAGCATTGACAAGGGACTTATTTGGAGAAGTTGTAAGCAAGTGTTGCCAGCCGATTGCAGTGCGCGGCCGTCAATCCTAGGATCGCCCCCCATTCAGGTGGCAGGAGATCCGGTTATGACGAGCAAGGCCCTCTTCGGCTGGGAGCAACTCTCCCGCCAACCCCGCTATGGCGCCCTGGCCATGGCCCGTTATCTTTACCCGGACGGTGGCCGCCGCCTGGGCTTCAAGCGCGGCAAGTTCGTGCTGCGCAGCCTGCTCTATCGCCGCGCCATGATCCAGGTGTTCGAGCTGTTTCGCAGCGAGCCGCTCAAGGCGCTGCCCGCCCAGTACCCCGAACTGCTCGACAAACCCCTGCGCCCCTATCGGTTTGCCAGCGCCAGTGCGCGGCAGCGGGCGAGCATGCTGATTGAACACTACCGGCTGTTGCAACAATGCTATCCGGCATTGATTGCCCCCCTCTACCTGGGGGAGGGGGTGACCCTGGGACATTATCCCCTAAGCGGCTGTCGCATCGTGCTGCGCCATGACGGCACCTTTAGGCGGGAGGCCGAGCTGGCCGTCTCCATCGTGGATCCGCAGGGTCGACGTCTCTACAGCTGCGCCTTCTCCCTCGCGGGCCAGGCCGATGCCCTCAGCCTGGTGATCGGCTCGGTACAGGGGCCGGAGCCCGATGTCCCGCAGGCCCAGGAGCGGGTGCGCGAGCTGACCAAGGAGGGCCACGGTCTGCGGCCCAAGTCGCTGGTGGTGATGCTGGTGATGGTGATGGCGGAAGCCATGGGGGTCGTCAGGGTCAATGCGGTGCGCAAGCGGGCCCATGTGTTCCAGGCCAGGCGTTACAGCAGCAAGCAGAAGGCCCATTTGCAGGCCGATTATGATGAGTTGTGGCAGGAGTTTGGCGCCCAGGTGCTGGATGCCAACTTCGTGACCCTGGCCCCGGTGGTGCGCAAGCCGCTGACGGAGATCGCTTCCAAGAAGCGGGCCATGTACCGGCGTCGCTACGAGTGGCTGGATGCCCTGACGCTCGCCTGTCGGGAACGGTGGCAGCGGGAGGCATGATGCAGAGCGGGCTCGGGCCCGCTCTGCTTTTTAGGGGATCAGGGCTTGGTCAGCTTGGCGGCGATGGCCCGGGCGACCCTGGGGTCGACGAACTGGTGGATGTCGCCGCCATGCAGGGCCACCTCCTTCACCAGGCTCGACGAGATGAAGGAGTTCTCCTCGGCCGGGGTGAGGAAGACGCTCTCGAGCTCCGGCATCAGACGGCGATTCATGTTGGCGAGCTGAAATTCGTATTCGAAGTCGGAGACGGCGCGCAGGCCCCGGATCAGCACGTTGGCGTTTTGCTCCCGGGCGAAGTTGACCAGCAGACCTGAAAAGCCTACCACCTTGACGTTGCCAAGATGGGCCGTGACCTCGCTGGCCAGGGCGACCCGCTCGGCCAGATCGAACAGCGGCCGCTTGCTCGGGCTGTTGGCCACCCCGACCACGACTTCATCGAACAGGCTGGCGGCCCGCGCCACCAGATCGGTGTGGCCATTGGTGATGGGGTCGAAGGTCCCCGGATAGATAACCCTGGTGCTCATATGATGACGTCCTGCAACCGGAAAATTGCTGGCATTATAAGGTCGTCGCTTGAGAATAGCAGTGCATCAGGCAAGAATACCCCATCGCGCATTCAGCCTTCCCGCCTTGGGTGTGGGGAGCAAAGGGATCTTTTATGAAACGCATTCTGGTTGTTCGCAATGACAAGATTGGTGACTTCATGCTGGCCTGGCCGAGTTTTGCCATGCTCAAGCGCTCCATGAACTGTCATGTGACTGCCCTGGTGCCCGGCTATACTGCGCCGCTGGCACGGCTCTGCCCCTGGATTGACGAGGTGATCCTGGATCCGGGTGCCCACGCCGACAAGGAGCAACAGCGCGCTCTGCTGGCCCGCATCAAGGCGGCCGCCTTCGATGCCTCCATCTGCCTGTTCTCCAACACCCGCAACGCCAAGCTGGTGTGGAAGGCCCACATTCCCTACCGGCTCGCCCCGGCCACCAAGCTGGCCCAGGTGCTCTACAACCAGCGCCTGGTGCAGCGCCGCTCCCGCTCCCAGAAGCCGGAATATGAGTACAACCTCGACCTGATCCGTCATTTCCTGGCCGATCAGCAGGCGAGCGTGGTCGAGCCGCAGGCGCCCTATCTGGCGTTCGAACCCCAGCAGCTGGCCAGGGTGCGTGCCGAAACCGCCGGCAAGCTGGGCCTGGATGTGGCGCGTCCCTGGCTGATGGTGCACGCGGGCAGTGGTGGCTCGGCCAACAACCTCTCCATTGCGCAATATGCCCGGCTCATCATCAAGCTCAATCAGGCCTGCCCCGAGTTGCAGTGCGTGCTGACCGCCGGGCCCGGGGAGGAGACCAAGGCCGAGCAGCTGGCGGCCGAGCTGCTGGCCCATGGTGGCAACGGCTGGATTTATCGCTCCGACGAGGGGTTGCCCAAGTTCTGTCAGGTGCTGGCCAATGCCGCCCTGTTCATGGCGGGCAGCACGGGGCCGCTGCACATCGCGGCTGCCCTGGATGTGCCGACCGTGGGCTTCTTCCCGGCGCACCGCTCGGCCCGGCCGCTGCGCTGGCGCCCGCTCAACCAGGAGGGACGCCACCTGGCATTCAGCCCGCCCGAGGACAGCGATCATCCAGAGGACATGAGTCAGCTCGATCCCAAGACCATGGCCGGCGCCATCGCGCACTGGGGCAAGGCGCTCTGGCAACCCACCTGACGGGGACACAGCAGAAGGGCCCTGACGGGCCCTGAATGATGCTGCTTTTGAGGTCGTTCAGACCACGGGGTTTTCCCAGTCCTTCTTGGGCGGCTGCAACCGCTGCTGGCAGAAATAGGCCTGACGGATCAGCTTGGAGGCCATGGTGATGCCCAGCATGATGAGGCCGCGCTTGCCATCGAGGAAGGCGCGCTGACGAATGCCGTGGCGCCAGAGCACGTCGATGATGCACCAGATGAAGTCGTACCAGCGACCCCCCTTCATCTCGCGGCCCACGGCACGCTCGGCGTAGCGCTGGGCCCGCAGTACCGCATCCTTGATGTCGGCATAGGAGTCGTGGCGGCAGATGCCCTTGAGTTTGTCGACCTTGCCGTCCGTGACCAGCTTGTCGTGATAGAGGTCCATCTTGCCCTCCATCCGCCACTGATCGCTGCGCACCAGACGCAGGCGCCACTCCGGCTGATACATGTGGTGGAGCCAGCCGCCGAGGAACCAGATCTTGCGCTGGAATTCCCAGGCGCTGATGGCGGGGTCGTCTTCGCGCAGCACCCGCTCCATGTCGCTCCTGAGTTCGGGCTCGAGGGATTCGTCGGAGTCGAGAAGCAGGATCCACTTGGCCGGGGCACACTGTTCCATGGCGAAGACTTTCTGCTTGAGCGGGCCTGGCCAGGGGCGTTCGATGACGATGCAGCCTCGCTCGGCCGCATATTCCCGGGTTCCGTCGGTGGAGCCGGAGTCGACCACCACTATGCGTTGCGCCAGCCCCTGCACGCTATCGAGCACCATGGGCAGGCAGCGCATGCTGTTGAAGGTGGTCAGCGCCACCGCCAGGGTGACAGGTTGTTGTTGTTCCATGGAAATAACCGGCGAAGGAAGGTGAGCCACATTCTATCCTGATTCAAGTTTGGTGGGCAAAGTTTGACTTGCCGCTGGGGGTCACGGAAAATCGCCGATTATCCCTTGCTCGCTTGGCATGGGCTGCGCCGCTTTATGGCAGTGCTGGTCGATTTGTTGGCAGCCAAGATGACTTTTTATCCCGATACGGGGGCTTCTCGCCCCCGTCGTGACCCTTCTGTCCGCCAAGGGGCGGGTATTTGCCGCGCCGGGCGGGCCTATCGGTAGCTCACCGAGTGACCGACGTTATTCCTTGATGAGATGATGCATGAACTCCAAGCGTTTCGTTTTTGTGATTGAAGATTTGTATGGTGGTGGCGCGCAAAAGTCTCTCATCAACACGGCGGAAGGGCTGCGTCAGCGCGGTCACAAGGTGACTGTCTTCATACTGCGCGACCTGATCGAACATCGTCTGCCGCCTGAGCTGGAGGTGATCAACCTGGCTCTGGTCAATGGCGTCACCAAGGCCATCTCCAATGTGCTGGTCGAAAAATGGCAAGCCTGGCGTATCGCCAGGGCCATCCGTCGCCTCGCGCCGGATGTGGTGCTCTCCTGCTCCTGTGACAAGATCACCCGCCACCTCGATCACCCCAACCTCTGGTTCTGGGTGAAGAGCAACATGCTCGCCTCCCGCTACACCCCCAAGGCCAAGGCCAAAGCCAAAGCCAAGCTGCAGCGCTTCTATAACGGCCGCAAGGTGATCGGTTGCTCCCAGGGGGTGGTGGAAGGTTTGTTGCAGGATGCCGAACTCACCCCGGAGCGGATCCTCGCCATTTATAACCCCTACGAGCGGGAAGGTTTCGTGCGCATGGCCGCCGAGCCGGCCGACCTGCCCGCCGGGGAGTATCTGATCAATGTGGGCACCTTCGAACATCGCAAGCGCCACGACCGGCTGCTGCGTGCCTATCGGGCCAGCGGGGTGCAGACGCCCCTGCTGCTGCTGGGCAAGGGCAAGCCGGAGGAGGAGGCCAGGGTACGGGAGCTCATCGGCGAACTTGGCCTGACATCCAGGGTGATACTGCCCGGCTACCAGACCAATCCCTATCCCTACATCAAGCACGCCAAGGCGTTGATCCTCACCTCGGATGGGGAGGGGTTGCCGAGAGTGCTGATTGAATCTCTCTTTCTCGGCACCCCGATCGTGAGTGTCGATTGTCCGTCCGGTCCCAAAGAGATACTGAGTGGCGAGCTGGCGGCCTTCTTGGTGCCGCTGCAAGACGAGGCGGCCCTGGCCGACGCCATCGCCCGCATGGATGCCGCCCCCGTCACCATCACGGCGGATTACTATCAGCCCTTCCTCGCCGAGAGCGTCTTGCCTCAGTTCGAGGCCTTGTCACTGGTTGAGCGAGTATAAAACTTGAATAACAACATAATAAGAAAAATGGATGCAGGGTGGAGCGGGGTCGAGGGGGATGGAATCTCACCCTACCTGAGGGGGCTGGGTGTTGCCTGCCTGCTGACCTATGCCCTTTGCCGGATCTGGTTTGGCGGGGTCGGCAAGGCAATGGAGGTGGGGTTTCTGGCCATGACCCTGCTGCTGATGCTGACCTCCCACAGGCGCATGGCCCTCGATACCTATTTCAAGTTTGTCCTGCTGGCGGTGCTGGTGCAGCTGCTCCCCTGGTGTCTGGGGATGCTGGCGCCGACCGTCATCTCCAGCCCGAACCCCCACCTCGATCGCCTGACCAAGATTTTCTTCTTCTTCGCCACCGCCATATTGCTGGCGGGCAGGTTGCGCAACGTCTTCTGGTTGTGGGGCATAGCCGCGCTGGGACTCCTGTTTGCCGTGCTGGGCTCATCGGTTGATTGGATGGTATGGCAGCAGGGCATGGCGGGCTTGCGGGTCGACTTTGGCATCCGCAACGCCCAGCATGTGGCCATGTACTTCGGCACCCTGATGCTCGGCTGTTTCTGCTTCAGTCAGCGCTGGCTGGCGGCCGGCCCGCGGCTCTGGTGGCGATTGCCGCTCTGGCTTGGCACCCTGGCGGTGGCGGCGCTGGGGATCATGGTGACCCAGACCCGAGCCATCTTCCTTGCCATCTTTCTGGCGCTGCTGCTGGCCCTCATGTTCTGGATCTGGCTCAAGCGTCCCCGCTGCTGGCTGCTCGGCCTGCTGCTCGCGGCCACGGCCCTGCTGTGCGTGACCCTGGGGGAGCGCGGCATCGCTCACGTGGAGCAGCGCTACGAGCAGGAGGCCCCTGTCATCCAGCAACTGCTGCGAGGCGACTGGGACGATATCCCCTACACCAGTGTCGGGGTTCGGGCCAACACCTGGAAGGTGGCCGCCGAGAAGATCATGGAACGGCCCTGGTTCGGTTGGGGTTCCCAGGCCCGCAGTCGGGTGATTGCCCACTCCGATGCCCTGCCTGACTGGGTCAAGCAGCAGTTTGGCCATCTGCACAACTATTTCCTCGAGGTGCAGCTCAGCTACGGCCTGGCTGGCACCTTGCTGCTGGTGGCCCTGGCCGGGGCCATTGGTCGGGATTGCTGGCTGACCTGGCGGGCGGGTCTGATGCCGACCGATGTGTTGGTATTCGGCTTCTGCTTCTTCGTGTTCTGGGTCATCGTCAACAACTTCGAGTCCTACATGTCGTTTGGCACGGGCACCTTCGTGTTCAACATCATAGTCGGGGGCCTGGTGACCCTTTGCTGGCGTCGCCGCTATCCCCGCGGTCTGGCGGATGCTGCCAGATGAAGCGCATTCTCATCATATTGCGTCGCCTGCAACAAGGGGGCATAGAGCAGGCCAGCATTACCCTGGCCAATGCCATGGCCGCACAGGGCCACGAGGTGCATATCTGGGTACTGCGCGGGGACGCCAGACTGAGTCCGGATCCTGCCGTGCAACTGCACGCCGGGGGCGACATAGAGCGCGACGCCAGACGTGGCCTGGCCGGGCTGGGTTGGGATCTGCTGGGGCGCGGCTTGCTCAGGCATCTGCTGCCGGGATCCGGGTTCGTCTGGACCGGCTGGCGCACCAGCGCCCTGGCCAGAGAGCGGATCGCCGAGATGGAGGCCCGATTCGGCTCCTTCGATCAGATCCTGATCCGGGGCCAGGGGGCGTTCGAACTGTTATGGGATCTGCGCGATCCCCGCTGCTGGCAGCTGGTGGAGGGACCCTCCTCCAAGCTCAGGGGCTATCGCCTCGGTGGCTGGCTCACGGCCAAGCTGTTTCAGGACAAGCAGGTGATCTGTGTCTCCCATGGCATCGCCAAGGTGCTGCAGCAGACCCTGTCCCACTTCTCGGTGCGGCCGGTCCGTCAGACGGTGATCCACAACGGTGTCCCCCTGGCACGGGTGCGCCAGCTGGCGCAGTCTGCTCCCGACCCCATGATCGAGGGCCCCTTCCTGGTGCATGTGGCGCGGCTGGTACCGGTCAAGGACCAGGGCCTGCTGCTGCGGGCATTCAAGCGGGCGCAGCTGGACTGCAAGCTGGTGATCATCGGCGAGGGCAGCGAGCGTGCCGCCCTGGAGCGGCAGGTGTCGTCCCTGGGGCTGGATGGCAGGGTGATCCTGCTGGGTCACAGGGACAACCCCTATCCCTGGGTCGCCCGTGCCGAGGCTTTCGTGCTCAGCTCCCGCACCGAGGGGCTGGGACTGGTGCTGATTGAAGCGCTTGCCTGCGGCACCCAGGTGGTGGCTACCGATGTGCCCGGCGGCATCCGCGAGGTGCTGATCGAGGAGCAGACCCGTTTGCTGTCGCCAGCCGATGAGGTAGCCCTGGCCGCCAAGATGAGCGAGGCGCTGGCCGACCCGGTCCGGATCCAGCCTCACTGGGTCGAACGCTTCGATGATGGCGAGATAGCCAGGCGTTTCCTCGCCCTCATTCAGGATTAAATCATGACGACACAGGATCATCGCTATCCCCTGGCCCCGAGCTGGGTTTCCCCCGTCAAGCTGTCACCGGATGGCAGGCTGGATGTGGCCACCCCGGGTGAGCTGACCCATCACACCCTGTTGCTGGAATTTGATTATGAGGCGACCCACAAGCGGCGCCAGGGGTGCCTGCGTATCGATGCCGACGGGGTCAGCAGTGAGCAATATTTCGAAGCGAACCAGCGGGGCAGGCGCTTTCTCAACCTGACGGGGTTGGGCGAGCTGGATCGGGTGCGACTGCAGGCCATCGACTGCCGCTGGCAGGAGCAGGCCCGCCTGCTGGCCTTCGCCAATCCGGCGCTGGCGGATGGCCCTGTGCTCATTCTCTCTCCCCATCCGGACGATGCGGAGCTGGCCGCCTTCGGGCTCTACAGCGACCATGCCGAGCGCAGCTGGATAGTGACCCTGAGTGCGGGGGAGAAGCTCGGTCGGCTGGATCGCCAATACATCCCGGGTCTGGACGCGGATCTGCCGAGCGCCTCGGCGCGCAAGGGGGTGATCCGGGCCTGGAACAGCGTGACGACCCCGCTGCTGGCCGGGGTGAGCGCCGCCCGCCTGTACTGCCTCGGCTATTTCAACGACAGCCTGGCAAGGCTGGTGGCCGACCCGGAGGCCAGGGTGGCCCATGGCCAGCTGCCCGCGCTGACCCCGGCGCCATTTCGGCGCTGGAATCCCCGGCCGTTGCCGGGAGATGAGCAGCCTGGCAACCAGGGGGCGCTGCTGTTGGCCGATCTGGCCGCCCTGCTGACTCACATCAGGCCGAGTACAGTGCTGGTGACCCATCCCGAAGTGGATCCCCATGGGGATCATGTGGCCACGGCGCGTGCCCTGGCCCTGGCGATCCGGCGCAGCGGCCAGGTGCCGGCCCGGGTGTTGCTCTATGCCAATCACCTGCGCCGGGTCCATGATTTCCCCTATGGACCCGAACATGCGGGCACCACGCTGCCTCCCTGGCAGCAGGAGACCTCGCCGCTGGGACCCTGGCGTTGCTACAGCCACCCGTTGTCGCTGGCCCGCCAGAAGGAGAAGGTGGTGGCTATGGAGACGATGCACGACCTGCACGCCAAGGACAGGTTGGAGAAACGATTCAAGCGCTGGTGGGGGCGCACCGTCAGACGGGACGGTTATCATCACTATGGTCTGCACAGCTATTTTCAGACCCATATCAAGGCCCATGAGGTGTTCAGCTGGGTGGCCGGCGAAGACTTCGTCAGGGGCGTGTTGCAAGACGCAGGAACAGAACAAGCATGAAGATATTGGTGATCGGCCCCTCCTGGGTCGGGGACATGGTGATGTCCCAGAGCCTCTACAAGGCGATCAAGACCAACCACCCTGGCTGCGAGCTGCACGTGATGGCGCCGGCCTGGTGTGGCGCCCTGCTCGCGCGCATGCCGGAGGTGGACAAGGCGGTGCCCATGCCCCTCGGCCACGGTGACTTCAAGCTGGGGGAGCGGCGCCGGCTGGGCAAGCAGCTGGCCGCAGAGCATTACGATCAGGCCATCATCCAGCCCAACTCCTTGAAGTCGGCGCTCATCCCCTGGTTTGCCAGGATACCGTTGCGGACCGGCTGGAAGGGGGAGCACCGTTTCGGCCTGCTCAACGACCTGCGCAGCAACAAATCCGCCTTCCCGCTGATGGTGGAGGCCTATCTGGCCCTGGCTTACCCCAAGGCGCAGATGAAGAGCCGGGCCGACATCCCGGCCATTCCCCACCCGGCCCTGAATGTCGATCTCATCAACCAGAGCAAGGCGCTGGAGCGACTCGGGCTGGACACTGCCCGCCCCGTGCTGGTGCTCTGTCCCGGGGCCGAATTCGGCCCCGCCAAGCGCTGGCCGGAGCGCCACTACGCGGCCGTGGCCCAGATCCGGCTCGACGAGGGCTGGCAGGTGTGGATCTTCGGTTCGGGCAAGGATGTGGAGGTGGCCAACCAGATCCGGGCCAGCCTCAACCCCCGCAGCCAGGGTCACTGCCATGTGCTGGCAGGCAAGACCAGCCTGCATGAGGCGATCGACCTGATGGCCCTGGCCCGCCAGGTCATCTCCAACGACTCGGGCCTGATGCATATAGCCGCGGCCCTGAACCGGCAGCTGATCGGCGTCTATGGCTCCACCTCGCCGCTCTATACGCCGCCCCTGGCGGACAGGGTGGAGATAGTGCACACCGATATAGAGTGCCGTCCCTGCTTCAAGCGCACCTGCAAGTTCGGCCATCTGAAATGCCTCAACGATCTGCCGCCCGAGCAGGTGATCGAGGCCGGCAAGCGGCTGGAGCAGGGCGATTGATGGGCTATCGACTGCTCTACAACCTCTTGATCCATCTGGGCCTGCCCCTGGCACTGCTGGCGCTCTACCGACCCAGGCGTGGCAAGCCCGGGTTCGGGGCGCGCTGGCGAGAGCACCTGGGGTGCGCGACGCCGACCGGGCAGGAGGCGCCGCTCTGGATCCATGCGGTCAGTGTGGGAGAGACCCTCGCCATCAGCCCGCTCATCCGGGCCCTCAAGGCCGAACGCCCCGATCTGCCGATCCTGCTCACCACCACCACCCGCACCGGCGCCGAGCAGGCGGCCAGGCTCGGGGATCTGGTGATGCATCGCTATGCCCCCCTCGACTACCCCTGGGCCGTTTCACGGTTTCTGGCCACCTTCAAGCCTCGCGCGCTCTGGGTGATGGAGACCGAGCTGTGGCCGAACTGGCTGGCGGCCTGCGAGGCACGTCACCTGCCGGTGACCATCATCAATGCCCGGCTCTCCGAGCGCTCCTGCGGGCGTTACCGTCGCTTTCAGGGGGCCTTCGATGCCCTGAGTCGCCCCCTTGGTCTGCTGCTCTGCCAGCATCAGGACGACGCGGATCGCTTCCATCGACTCGGCATCGGCCGGGAACGGCTGGCGGTGACCGGTTCCATCAAGTTCGACATCCAGTTCGGCGACGAGGTGCTGAGCAAGGGGCGAGCCCTGCGCCAGGCGCTGGGCCGGGATCGACCGGTCTGGATCGCCGCCAGCACCCATCAGGGCGAGGATGAGCAGGTGCTGGCCGCTTTCGACCGGGTACGGCTCACCCACCCTTCGGCCTTGCTGATCCTGGTGCCCCGCCATCCGGAGCGCTTCGATCGGGTGGCCGAGCTGTGCGCCCCTTACGGCTGTGTGCGGCGCAGCAGCGGCGACCCGATCCGCGAGGAGGACGGCGTCTATCTGGGGGATACCATGGGAGAGCTGCCGTCGATGCTGGCGGCAGCCGACGTGGCCTTCATGGGGGGCAGTCTGGTCGGTGTGGGCGGCCACAACCTGCTGGAGCCCGCAGCGTTGGGCAAGCCTTGCCTGACGGGGCCCCACTATTTCAACTTCAACGACATCACTCGCCAGCTGGTGGAGCGGGGCGGCGCCAGCGTGGTGGCAAGCCGTGACGAGCTGGGGGAGAAGGTGAGCGCCCTGCTGGCCGATGAACACCAGCGCCGCGAGCGGGGGGAGCAGGCCCGCGCCGTGGTGCTGCGCAATCAGGGAGCGCTGGCTCGCACCCTGTCCCGTTGCCTGGACGGGCTCGACTGAATTTCCCGGCCGGGGAGCCGTCCACCGCACACTGGCGAGCCCCATTTTTCTGGATAGACTTTGAGAGCGGGTGCACTGTCCAAGGAGAATGAGCATGGGTGGACACAAGCCGGATTACGAGCTCGACGATGACTGGGAGCCGGAATCCTGGGAGGAGCAGCTGGAAGATCTGGACGACGACAGTTGGCAGTTTGACGACGACTTCGACGACCAGTGATGCCAGCGGTAAACAAATCAGGCGGGCCAAGGGCCCGCCTGATTTGTTGGTGATAGGTGAACACCGGACTTGGTGGCCGGAGACTGGCTCGCTAGAATGAAAGCCCGAATGACGCTCAAGGATCAAGATGCGCCCATTACTCATGCTCTGCGCCGCCGCTCTGCTCGGCGGCTGCGTCTCCAACTCGGACGATCCGTGCGAGCAACCCTGGGATGGGGTGGGAGAGGCCGATGGCAAGCTGGGGTTCACCGCCCAGCGGGTGGAATTTCACCAGACCCGGTGCGGCGACAGGGTCGATGATGCCTTGTGGTCACAGGGTCACCAGAAGGGGCTCGCCTGGTACTGTCGCCCAGAGCACCTCTATCTGGCGGGCCGCACCGGGGAGGAGTATCGCGGCGTCTGCCCCAACGATGCCCAGGCGCGCAAGCTGTTCGCCCAGGGCAGGCAGGGTTGGACGGATCAGTAGCCCGGCCGGATCCGCTCGTCAGGGCAATCCGCCTCCGCGGGAGGCGAGGGGGGCGGGTTACTTCTCCTTGAGCCGCAAGGGCTGGCAGAGGTAAGCCTTGTCGTTGGCGCTGCGGGCGCACTTGCCACAGACGAACTTGGGCTTGCGTACTATCTTGCGCAGTGCCTTGAGATCGAACGGTATCTCGTGGCGGCGCCATTCACACAGGGTCTTGTTGCCCATCCGCGTCGATCACCTTGGCTTATGACTTCGCCGTATTCTAATCAATTTGCATTGCGAATACAGGCACCGGCCTCACTGATAGAGATACTTGGTGAAGATCAGTTCCTTGACCGCCTTCTTGCCCGTCTCGCGCACCAGCAGCTCATTGACCCTGGCCTCGCACTCCTTGCGCAGCTCTTCACGGCTGGCGAGGGACTTGATCTGCTCGGCAGTCTTGCTGCCCATCAGGCGGATGATGGCGTCGCGGATCAGGGGGTCGTGCACTTCCAGCAGCTTGAGGTCTCCGTGATTATCGGCCATCAGCTCGACCGTGACCCTCACATAGCCCAGGGTCTTACCCTCGCTCAGATAGTTGGTGATGATGTCGGGCTCCATCGGGTGGTAGGCGACCCCATCCTGTTGAGCGGTGGCGTCGGCGGCGGGATCTGCCGCCCAGACCGGGCTGGCCAGGAGGGCGAGCAGCAAGGGGACAAGCTGGCGAACGCGTTGCGATACATTGGGCATGGTAGGGACTCAGACTGGTGAGATGCCCCATTTTTGATGTTGGCCGCTGGGGCGTCAAGCACGGATTTCCTTACATTTTTCGATCGATTTACCGATAATAAGCCCGATTTTAACCTGATGACGGAACTCTCTGGATGGTGATGCGGTGAAATCCGAGCTGACTGTTCCCCTCACGCGGACCAGTGACTGGCTGCTGCCTGCGCTGGCCGAGCCGCCGGCGCGACTCGCGCCCTGGCTGCTTGACGCAGGATCCATGACGGCGCGCCTGCGCCGCTACAACCGTCACTTTTCTCTCGAGCTGCTTGGTCACCACCTGCAAGGGCTGGCTGCCGACGAACAGGGCCTGCTGGGGGTCGATGCCGGCTTGCGGCGAGAAGTGGTGCTGCATGGCGATAACGGGCCCGCGGTACTGGGATGGACCCTGTTTGCCGAGGCGGCGCTGACGGGGGCCGATCTGGGTCAGCTGGGGGAACAACCCCTGGGAGAACGCATCTTCGGTGCGACCCCTGCCCAGCGGGATGGCCTGCAACTGGCCCGTTTCACGCTGGCGGATGCACAGGGGCAGCTCCTGCCGCTCTGGGGGCGGCGCTCGCGCCTCTATCTCAATGGCTGGCCTCTGCTGGTGCACGAGGTGCTCTTGCCCGGCCTAGTGCTGACCGATCTCCCCTCACCGTCGTGGCTGGATTGAGCCGGGAACCACCATCCCGTGGGATCCTGGCGTGCCTATCGCCGTTTCTCTTGATATTCCAGTTTAAAACAAGGAGTTGCTGTGACTGTATTGACCAAGGAGCGTGGGCTGGCCTATGCCCAGCTGGCACGGATAGACAAGCCGATCGGCACCCTGCTGCTGCTCTGGCCCACCCTGTGGGCGCTCTGGCTGGCGGCCGGGGGCGTGCCGGCGCTCGGCACCCTGCTGGTGTTCGTGGTCGGGGTCTTCTCCATGCGCTCGGCAGGGTGTGTCATCAACGACTACGCGGATCGCCATTTCGATGGTCACGTGAAGCGCACCGCGGGGCGGCCCCTGCCCATGGGCAAGGTGAGTCCGAGAGAGGCGCTGGTGCTGTTTGCCGTGCTGGCACTGCTCTCCTTTGCCCTGGTGCTGACCCAGAATGCGTTGACCATAGCCCTGTCGTTTGCCGCCCTGGTGCTGGCGGTCTGCTACCCCTTCATGAAGCGCTTCATCCCCATTCCCCAGTTGGTGCTGGGGCTGGCCTTCTCCTGGTCGATCCCCATGGCCTATGCGGCGGCGGCCAATGCCTTGCCTCCGGCGGCCTGGCTCATCTTCCTGGCCAATGTGCTGTGGACCATCGCCTATGACACCCAGTACGCCATGGTGGACAGGGATGATGACCTCACGCTCGGCATCAAGTCGAGTGCCATCCTGTTTGGCCGTTTCGACAAGCTGATCATCGGCCTGCTGCAGCTGGCGACCCTGCTGATCTTGTTGGGGATAGGTCAGCTGATGGCGCTGGGAGCCAGTTATTACTGGGGGCTGCTCGGTGCCGCCGTCCTGTTCGTTTACCAGCAGCGGCTCATCCGGGAGCGGCAGCGGGAGGCTTGCTTCCAGGCCTTCCTGAACAACAACTATGTGGGCGCCCTGGTGTTCGCCGGGCTGGTTTTGCACTACTGGTAACCAGCCGGTTGTGCCATCTCAATGCCAGGGCCGCAGGATGCGGCCCTGATCGTTTCTGGCGTATTCCGACGAGGAGGGTGCGCGGATGAACCGCAAGATGCAGGCTGGAGTCTTCCTGGCGGAGGATGGGAGCCACAATAACGACAGGGCCCCGTGCTGGGGCCCTGTTTCATCGGGTGGCGTGATCAGCCTGCCTGCCGGTTGCCCGCCTGTATGGTGCGGCGGATCTTGTTGCTGAGCAGCGGCACTATATTGTCGGCCAGGGCCTGGAAGCGGCCGAGGTCCGGCTTACAGCCCGGATCCAGATAGCCTTCGCTGCGCAGGGTATGGATCAGGGTGCTGAACAGCTTGGGATCGAAGAACTCGGGAGCGTTGATGCCGTGCAGGGTACCGAGGCGCTCCGCCATCATCAGGCCGTCTGCCTCCAGCTGCTCAGCCTCTATGTGGGGCTGGGCCAGCATGCGGGTCAGTACGATGGCGTAGCGTTGCAGTGTCTCCTGGATGCTCTCGGCCAGCAGCAGCAGGCGCATCTGGTTGCCTGGATTGACCCAGTAGCCGCCATCGCGAGCCTCGACCAGTTGCTGGCGTTGCAGCTCGGCCAGCAGGGCGTCGACCAGATCCGGCAGCTCATCCTCTTGGTAACGCAGGAACAGCTCTGTCTTGAGCAGAGGATAGATGTCGACACAGCGAGCGACAATCTCGCCGCGGGAGATCCCCTCGCACCGCTCGATCAGGGCCGCCACCAGGGAGGGCAGGGCGAACAGGTGCAGTATGTTGTTGCGGTAATAGGTCAGCAGGATCGCCTGATAGCGGTCGAGACTGATGATCTGGCCCAGCTTGTCCTCGCTCACCTCGAACTTGTTGAGCTCCATCGCTTGATCCAGCAGATCCTTGGCATTGTCCTGGGGCAGTGTGCTCTGCTCGCTGTAGGGCACCTGCTTGAGCAGATCCAGATAGGTGTTGATCTGCGCCTGCAGCTCGTCCCGGGTCAGGGCATGGCGCTCGGCGGCCAGCAGCGCCAGGGCACTCAGGGTCAGGCCGTTGACGGCGGCGGCATCGTTGATCCGGGTCATCAGCAGCTCGGCCAGCTTGTTGACGGTAGGGGCCATCCACTCGGGGCGTTCCTCCTGACCGATATGGGCCTTCCACTGTGGTACATGCTCATTGAGATAGCCGTTGAGGGTCAATGGCTCGCCGAAGTTGACGAAGCCACGGCCATAGTTGCGCAGCTTGCGCAGGATGCCGAGCACCTGCAGGAAACTCTCCTTCTCCTTGCGACTGCCCTTGAGTTCGTTGTGGTAGGTGTTGACCTCCATCACGTGCTCGTAGCCCAGATAGACGGGCACCAGGGTCACCGGCCTCTCCAGCCCGCGCATCATGGCCTGCAGGGTCATCGCCAGCATGCCGGTCTTGGGGGGGAGCAGGCGGCCGGTGCGTGAGCGGCCTCCTTCGGTGAAGAATTCTACCGAGTAGCCCTTGGCAAACAGCAGGTTGAGGTATTCACGAAATACCGTGCTGTAGAGCGGATTGCCCTTGAAGGTGCGGCGGATGAAGAAGGCACCGCCGCGCCGGAACAGGGGACCGGCCGGCCAGAAGTTGAGGTTGATGCCCGCCGCGATATGGGGCGGCACCATGCCCTGGTGATAGATGACGTAGGAGAGCAGCAGATAGTCCATGTGGCTGCGATGGCAGGGGACATAGACTATCTCGTGCCCTTCCTGGGCGAGCTGGCGCACCTGCTCGGCACCGTTGACCGAGAGGCCGCGATAGAGCTTGTTCCACAGCCAGCCGAGGAAGCTCTCACCGAGGCGGATCAGCCTGTAGGAGAAGTCGGAGGCGATCTCGTCCATGTAGTCATGGGCGCGCTTCTGGGCCTTCTCCAGGCTGATGCCCTCGCGCCCGGCCTCTTCCTCTATGGCCTGCTGGATCACATTTGAATCCAGCAGTTGCTTGAACAGCAGGTTACGGTTTGGCAGCTTGGGCCCGGTGGCCGCCAGTTGCTGGCGGCTGAAGTGAATGCGGGCCACCCGCGCCAGCTTGTGGGCGATGGCCTGATCCGTGCCGTGCTTGTCCGCCATGTGACGCAGAGAGAGCGGCGGGGAGAAGCGCACCAGGTTTTCGCGTCCTTTCAGGATCACGATCAGCGCCTTCTTGAGCCGGTTCGGTGCCAGGCTGCTGATGATGTTCCAGCCGGAGGCTTCCTCCCCTTCCCGGCCCGGGGCGCGGCCCCAGAACAGGGTGACGGGTACCATCTGTACATCCAGCTCGGCATCCAGCTTGTGCAAGTCCAGCAGTTGCTGGAACTCCTGCAGGAAGGGGAGTGGCTTGCTGCGGGATCCGAACAGGGGGGGCGGCCGATCGAGGCAGACGTAGCGTGGCACGACTC
Organism: Aeromonas bivalvium; assembly: GCF_000819765.1. Classification (GTDB taxonomy): domain Bacteria; phylum Pseudomonadota; class Gammaproteobacteria; order Enterobacterales; family Aeromonadaceae; genus Aeromonas; species Aeromonas bivalvium. The sequence continues at coordinate 21,492 of NZ_CDBT01000027.1, read as the reverse complement.
TGCCCCCCAGCTCGAGCGGGGTGAAGGGGCCCGGCAGGCCGAGATCCTCGCAGCATTGCTGCAGGGTCATCAGGTCGGTAATCGAGCTGGTCTTCAGGGCGTAGACGATGGGTCTGGCCGGATCCAGCTTGAGTTCCGTGATGGGGTTTTCCGGCAGGCTCTTGTGATTGACCAAGCCGCTGACCGGCCACTGCAGTATGGCTCTGGAAATACTCTGCCCGAGGGACATGTGCGTCTGCTCTCCAAAAAAATGCGGCGTGAGCATAGCAAATCACGCAGGGCTTGTCGCCGAGAGGTACGATGAGTCCGTTGATGAGGGCCTGAACAGGGTTATTTTGGCTTCGGCTGCGACAATTGTCAGTCGAGCCTTGCCTTGGTCAGCACACTGTATATACTGCCAGTGTGCTGTATAAAAAGACAGGTGCCAATCTTATGAAACCCCTCACTCCCCGCCAGGCTCAGGTGCTTGATCTCATCAAGGTCAACATGAGCGAGACCGGCATGCCGCCGACCCGTGCCGAGATCGCTCAGAAGCTTGGGTTCAAATCCGCGAATGCGGCCGAAGAGCACTTGAAGGCGCTGGCCAAGAAGGGGGCGATCGAGATCCTGCCGGGCACCTCGCGGGGCATCCGCCTGCTGCTCGACGAGGTAGAGGATGCGGCCAACGAAGAACAGGGATTGCCCCTCATCGGCAAGGTGGCGGCCGGCGAGCCCATCCTGGCCCAGGAGCACATCGAGAGCCACTATCAGGTGGATCCCGCCCTGTTCCATCCGCGGGCTGATTTTCTGCTGCGGGTGCAGGGCATGAGCATGAAGAACATCGGCATCATGGACGGGGACCTGCTGGCGGTGCACAAGACCCAGGAGGTGCGCAACGGTCAGGTGGTGGTGGCCCGGCTCGATGAGGATGTCACCGTCAAGCGTTTCCAGCGCAAGGGCAGCCAGGTCTGGCTGTTGCCGGAAAATGAAGAGCTGCAGCCTATCGCCGTCGACCTGGCGAGCCAGCATCTCACCATAGAAGGGCTGGCCGTCGGCGTGATCCGCAACGCCGACTGGATGTGATTGAGGCCCCTCGCGGGGCCTTTTATTCCCTGCTGTTTTTTCAATTTATTTCTTAACACTTTTTTCACACATTCTCATTTGCTGCTTTACTTAGCCTGTTGATTGGCACGCAAGACCAATCTCGGGGAAGAGACGCCCGGCAGGGCAGCGCTAAAAATGGGGGGCAGAGTGAAAAGAGTCCTGATTACTCTCTCAATCTTTCTGTGTGCCTGGAGCGGCCCATCGCTCGGCAGCGGCATGCGCTTCAACATGACGGAAGGGGTCAGCGCCGTCAGCCGCAACGTGTACGACCTGCACATGACCATACTCATCATCTGTGCCCTGATAGGCTTGCTGGTGTTTGGGGTCATGTTCTGGGCCATCTGGCATCATCGGCAGGACAAGGGGGCGCAGGCTGCCCACTTCCACGAGAGCACCCGGGTCGAGATCCTCTGGACCCTGATCCCTTTCCTCATCCTCATCGGCATGGCCGTACCCGCCACCCGCACCCTGATCGCCATGGAAGATACCAGCGATGCCGACCTGACGGTGCAGATCACCGGCTCCCAATGGAAGTGGCATTACCGCTATTTCGACGACGGTGTCGAGTATTACAGCCTGATGGCCACCCCTCAGGCACAGATAGACAACAAGCGCCGCAAGGGGGAGAACTATCTGCTCGAGGTGGATCGCCCTCTGGTGCTGCCCACCGGCAAGAAGGTGCGCTTTCTCATCACCTCCCAGGATGTGATCCACTCCTGGTGGGTGCCGGCCTTTGCGGTGAAGAAGGATGCCAACCCTGGGTTCATCAACGAGGCCTGGACTCGTATCGATCACCCAGGTCTCTATCGGGGTCAGTGTGCCGAGCTGTGCGGCAAGGGACACGGCTTCATGCCCATAGTGGTGATTGCCAAGCCGGAGGCCGAGTTCAACCAGTGGCTGAGCAAGACGCGGGACGAGCAGCTGGCGGCCAAGGAGCAAGAGCAGAAGCTGCTCTCGATGACCATGAGCCGGGATGAGCTGATGGCGCTCGGCGAGAAGGTCTATCTTGGCCACTGCGCCGCCTGTCACATGGCCAGCGGGGAAGGGGTGCCGGGCGCGTTCCCGGCCCTCAAGGGCAGCCCCATTGCGATAGGCCCCAAGACGGATCATCTTGAACGGGTGTTGCACGGCAAGGCGGGCACGGCCATGCAGGCCTTCGCCAAGCAACTCAGCCTGCAGGAGCTGGCGGCGGTCATCACCTATGAACGCAACGCCTGGGGCAATGACAAGGGCGATGAGGTGCAGGCCAAGGATGTCGATGCCTTCCTCAAGGGCAAATCCATGTAGGAGAGAGCAAGATGAGTGTCGTCACGGATCTCGATCATCAGGCAGAGCATGGCCATCAGCCCAGGGGCTTGTTGCGCTGGTTGCTGACCACCAATCACAAGGACATTGGCACCCTCTATCTCTGGTTCAGCTTCATCATGTTTCTGACCGGCGGCGCCATGGCCATGGTGATCCGTGCCGAGCTGTTCCAGCCCGGCCTGCAGTTGGTCGACCCCGGCTTCTTCAACCAGATGACCACGGTGCATGGCCTGATCATGGTGTTTGGCGCCGTCATGCCCGCCTTTACCGGACTGGCGAACTGGATGATCCCCATGATGATAGGGGCGCCAGACATGGCATTGCCGCGCATGAACAACTGGAGTTTCTGGATCTTGCCGTTCGCCTTCCTGATCCTGCTTAGCACTTTGTTCACCGAAGGGGGCGGCCCCAATTTCGGCTGGACCTTCTACGCCCCTCTCTCCACCCACTATTCCCCGGACAGCACGGCGCTGTTTGTCTTCTCCATCCACATCATGGGGATCAGCTCCATCATGGGGGCCATCAACGTCATCGTCACCATCTGCAACCTGAGGGCGCCAGGCATGACCTGGATGAAATTGCCCCTGTTTGTCTGGACCTGGCTGGTGACCGCCTTCCTGCTGATCGCCGTCATGCCGGTACTGGCGGGGGTGGTGACCATGGTGCTGACCGACAAGTATTTTGGTACCAGCTTCTTTGATGCCGCGGGGGGTGGGGATCCCGTCATGTTCCAGCATATTTTCTGGTTCTTTGGCCACCCCGAGGTCTACATCATGATCCTGCCGAGCTTTGGCATCATCTCGGCCATAGTCCCCACCTTCTCTCGCAAGCCGCTGTTCGGTTACAGCTCCATGGTCTACGCCACCGCCTCGATCGCCGGCTTGAGTTTCCTGGTATGGGCCCACCACATGTTCACCACTGGGATGCCGGTGTTTGCCGAGCTGTTTGTCATGTATTGCACCATGCTGATCTCGGTGCCTACCGGCGTGAAGGTTTTCAACTGGGTAGCCACCATGTGGCGAGGCGCCCTCAGTTTCGAGCTGCCCATGCTGTTTGCCATCGCCTTCATCGTGTTGTTCACCATGGGAGGCTTCTCCGGCCTCATGCTGGCCATCACACCGGCGGATTTTCAGTATCACGACACCTACTTCGTGGTGGCCCACTTTCATTATGTTCTGGTGACGGGAGCCATCTTCTCCATCATGGCGGCGGCCTACTACTGGCTGCCGAAGTGGACAGGTCATATGTATGACGAACGATTGGGCCAGTGGCACTTCTGGTGCTCCGTCATCTCGGTCAACGTCTTGTTCTTCCCTATGCATTTTCTCGGCTTGGCGGGCATGCCGCGGCGGATCCCTGACTATTCCATCCAGTTCGCCGATGTGAACAGCATCGTCAGCCTGGGCGGGTTCGCGTTTGGTCTGTCCCAGCTCATCTTTCTCTACCTGGTCATCAAGTGCATTCGAGGTGGCAAGTCGGCTGCGGCCAAACCCTGGGATGGGGCCCATGGCCTGGAATGGGAAGTTCCCTCGCCAGCCCCCTATCACACCTTCACCACACCGCCAGAGGTGAAGTGACATGCACACCCGGCTCACCCTCAAACTGGTACTGGCCACCCTGCTGATGTTCGGTTTTGGCTATGCCCTGGTACCCCTGTATGACGTCCTGTGCCGCATTACGGGGATCAATGGCAAGACGGCGTCCGTGGCCGCCACGGCCGCTACGGGCGAGATAGACAGCAGCCGCACGGTGACGCTGGAGCTGGTGGCTTATCCCTTCCCCGGGTTCGAGGGCAGGTTTGCCCCCGTGGTACAGCGCATCAAGGTGCACCCGGGCGAGTTGAGCCGCACGCACTTCAATGTCGAAAACTCGGCCGACAGTGCGCGGGTGTTGCAGGCGGTGCCCTCCGTCACGCCGGGGCTCGGCGCCCGCTATCTGCACAAGACGGAGTGTTTCTGCTTCCAGCAGCAACATCTGGCGATCGGAGAGAAGGCGCAGCTGCCCTTGTACTTCTATGTCGATCAGGCGCTGCCGGCAGAGCTGCATACCCTGACCCTCTCCTACACCTTGTATGACGTGACCAGGGCGGTGGGCCAGGGTGGCCAAAATGGTTGAACCTACCCTGGGCAAGGGGAGCGAGAGTCCGGTATCGGAGGCGAGAATGGCGAACGATTCGAGATACTATGTGCCAGCGCAGAGTCCCTGGCCCATCATGGGGGCGGTTGGCCTGTTCCTGATGGCATCGGGAGCCGGCATGCTGATCAGCCATGGCAACCCCGGGGGCTGGCTCCTGCTGGCGGGAGCCCTGACCATCACGGGCATGTTGTTTGGCTGGTTCGGCCATGTCATCAACGAGTCGATGAGCGGGCTGTACAGCCCACAGATGGACAGATCTTTTCGCCAGGGGATGAGCTGGTTCATCTTCTCCGAGGTCATGTTCTTCGGCGCCTTCTTCGGAGCGCTCTTCTATGCACGTGTACTGTCAGTCCCCTGGCTGGGGGGGGAACATCTGCACCATCTGAGCACTCACCAAGTGCTCTGGCCCGACTTCCAGGCCATCTGGCCACTGGTGACCACGCCAGGGGGGACCCAGACTGAGGCAATGCCCTGGCAAGGGTTACCCCTTGTCAATACCCTGCTGCTGCTCAGCTCTTCGGTGACGCTGCAGTTCGCTCACCAGGCTCTGGAGCGGGGCCATCGCAATCGGGTCAAGCTGTTGCTTGGCTGCACAGTATTGCTCGGTCTCCTCTTCCTGTCATTGCAGGTGCTTGAGTATTACCACGCTTATACCGAGATGGGGCTGACCCTCAAATCCGGCATCTATGGCAACACCTTCTTCATGTTGACCGGCTTCCACGGCATGCATGTCTTCCTGGGTTCCCTGATGCTGGCCATCATGTGGCTCAGGGTCATGAAGGGGCACTTCAATGCACATCACCACTTTGCCTTCCTGGCGAGCGCCTGGTACTGGCATTTTGTTGACGTGGTTTGGCTCTGCCTGTTTGTTTTCGTCTATATCCTTTAGAGAGTGATCAGAAAGGTGAGGGATTGAGGGTCAGCAGGCCGCTCATCATGGCCAGCAAGAGCAATATGACCAGCAGCACGGAGAAGATCACTCTGCGCCCCAGGTAGTGGCTCGCCGGCAGGTGAGTCTGGCCCCTGACGAGTTGATACAGGGCCCTGAACAGGGAAATCAGTACCATGGCGAGCAGCAATACGATAAGGAGTTTGATGATCATGGGCATCACTCTAAGGGTAATGCCATGATTATAGGCGGTTTTGCAGGGGAAAAAGGCAGGGTTGGCCTGCTGGTGCTGGCCTTGACCATGGGGTTGCTCATGGCCTGGCTGGGCTGCTGGCAGCTGACTCGTGCAGCGCAAAAGCGCCAGCTGCTTGAGCTGAATCAGCAGCGTGGTCAGCTTGAACTGAGTCTGCAGGACCTGTTGGTCAAGGAGGACAGGTATGGCTATCAGCTCTCACTGGAAGGGGGATTCGCCCCAGGGCTTACCCTCTTCCTCGATAACCAGGTTTATCAAGGGCAGCCGGGTTACCAGGTTTTACGCCCTCTGGTTACGGCACAGGGGTTATTGTTGGTCGATCTGGGTTGGGTGCCCCAAGGAGAAGATCGTCAGGTTATACCAGCTGTTTCGCAACCGGCAGGAGAGTACCGAATTCGAGGACGGGTGGCGCGCCCCTATCATCCCCCTCTGCGTCTCGGCGGCCCAGAGGAAGAGTGGCCGACGCGAGTCCAGGCGATAGACACTCCCCGGCTGGCCGCACGGTGGCAACGGCCGGTACTCCCCTTTGTCCTGATATTGGAGGAGGGCGGTTCTTGGCCCGAGCTGGTGCGTCACAAGCCGGATAACCCCATGACCCCCGAGCGCCACATCGGCTATGCCGTGCAGTGGTTTGCCATGACCCTGACACTGGCGGGTCTCACGCTCTGGTGGTGGCGCAAGGGGGCCGCCCACGACGATGACAAGGAGGTTGAATGAAGATGATGCCGTTGCTGGGCCTGGTGCTGATCTTTCTGGCCTCTCCTGCGATCGCCTGGCTGGTGCTGAGCCAGCACTGGTTCGAAGGGGGGGTGACGGCGAAAGGGGAGTGGGTTGAGGGACAGGTTCCCCAGCAGGGGCGCTGGCATATGCTCATGCCCACGCAGGCCGTGTGTGACGACCGCTGTGAAGCCGGGCTCTTCCTGCTGCATCAGAGCTGGTTGGCGCTTGGCCAGGAGCGAGAGCGGGTGGTCCCCATGCGCCTGGGGGGCGAAAGCAGCGATCCGTTGATCCAGGCGGCTGAGAACCAGACCGGCCTGGCCCAGGGGTTCATCTATATCGCCGATCCCCAGGGGCGGCTGATACTGCGCTACCCCATAGCGCTGGAGGCGGTGGCCCGCCTGTCGGCCGGGGAGGCATTGCTGGCAGACCTTCGCAAGCTATTGAAGTTATCAAGGATCGGATAATAACAAGAGACCATCTGGCCCACTGGGCCCATGGGGGGAATATGCGCTGGATCAGTCTGTGTGCCCTGTTGCTCGCGGCGGTGGTAGTGGTGCTCGGTGCCTATACCCGGTTGACGGAAGCCGGACTCGGCTGTCCGGACTGGCCCGGGTGTTACGGCTTTCACCTGGTGCCGAGCCAGAGCCATGAATTGATGCTGGCAGAGCGCCGCTTCCCGGATACCCCGCTGCAACCCCACCTCGCCTGGAACGAGATGATCCACCGCTATTGTGCTGGCCTGCTCGGACTTGTCATCCTTGCTCAGGCCCTGTTCTCTCTCTACCGACGGCAGGGCCGACGGCTCGCCTGGCTGACGCTGGCACTGGTGGTGGGTCAGGGGTTGCTCGGCATGCTGACGGTGACCATGAACCTGTTTCCACTGGTGGTGCTGAGCCATCTGCTGGGCGGTATGACCATATTGGCCTTGCTCTGGCTCGCCGCGCTCAGACACTGGTCAGCAACACACGCCGCACCATCAGTGCAGGCCCCCGGGCGGACGCTGCGGCTGCTGCGGGTAGGCCTGGTGGTGCTGGTGATCCAGATAGCCCTTGGCGGCTGGACGTCGGCCAACTATGCGGCGCTCACCTGCCATCAGCTGCCCTGGTGCGAGGGGCCCTGGTGGCATTGGCTCGATTTCATTCGCGCGTTCGATCCCGTGCCACCCCCGAGTGACAGCTATCAGTTCGGCGTGCTGCCCTATGGGGCGCGAATGACCATACAACTGACCCACAGAAGCTGGGCCCTGGTGACGGTACTGACATTGCTGTGGTTGGCCTGGCAGCTGGGCCGAGAGGGGTGGGCTGTGCTGGGAGGCGTGCTTGCCACCCTGGTGTTGCTGCAAGTGGTACTGGGGGTGAGCAACATAGGGCTGATGCTGCCCTTGCCCGTGGCCTTGGCTCACCACGGGGTGGCCGCCTTGCTGCTGCTCACCATGGTGACCGTCTGGTTTGCACTCGGCCGCCGGCCGGCCCACACAGGGGAGCGTTGAGATGGCGCGAACGCATGCACTGCACGCCACGGCGAGATGGCGTTGGCAAGACTATCTGATGCTGACCAAGCCCAAGGTGGTCGCACTCCTGTTGCTCACCGCCCTGGTCGGCATGTACCTCACCGGCCAGCTGCCAGGTCCGGGATTGGTGTTCCTGTCCCTGACGGGTATCGGCCTGGCCGCGGGAGGGGCGGCCGCCATCAATCATGTGCTGGACAGGCACATAGACCTGCGCATGGCGCGTACCCACCACAGGCCGGTCGCCAGGGGGCGCATCGAGACCCGCCAGGCGATGACGTTTGCCCTGGCGCTCTGTGCCGGCGGCATCGCCATCCTCTGGCTGGGCGTCAATGGTCTCACCGCCTGGCTTACTGCTGCGTCCCTGATAGGTTACGCCGTCGTCTACACGGTCTGGCTCAAGCGGGCGACCCCGCAGAACATAGTGATCGGCGGGCTGGCGGGGGCCATGCCCCCTCTGCTTGGCTGGACTTCGATCACCGGGACGCTGGATCCCCACGCCCTGCTGCTGGTGGCCATCATCTTCACCTGGACCCCGCCCCACTTCTGGGCGCTGGCCATCCACAGGCGCGACGATTATGCCAGGGTCAATATTCCCATGCTGCCGGTGACCCATGGCATCGAGTTCACCAAGACCTGTGTGCTGCTCTACACCCTGCTGCTTACCCTGGTGTGCCTGCTGCCCTGGCTGGTTGGCATGGCAGGCCCGGGTTATCTGATCGGCAGCCTCTGTCTCAATCTGAGGTTTGTGCAGTGGGCCTGGCGTCTCAAGTTCTCCCCGGACGAGCAGACTGCGATACAATGCTTCAAATTTTCCATCACCCATCTGATGGTACTCTTCATCGTCCTGTTGGCGGATCACTGGATTGACTATGGCTAAGTGGCGTTTCCCTCTGTTATTGCTGGTATTTATTGCGGGTGTTTCCAGCGCCTGGTTTATCCACAAACCGGAAGAGCCTGAACAGGCCACCTATTATGCCGTTGGGCGAGATCTGGGCCCCTTCTCTCTGGTCGACGCCGATGGCCAGCCCTTCACGCCGGCGAACCTGAAGGGGCACTGGAGTTTCCTGTTCGTCGGCTACACCTTCTGCCCCGACGTCTGTCCCACTACCCTGGCCGATCTGAGGTCCGTCTATCCCGAGTTGCGGAAGCTGGATGCGCGCAGCCAGGTGGTCTTCATCTCGGCGGATCCCCAGCGGGACACGCCGGAGCGCCTGAAGAGCTATGTCGCCTTCTTCCAGCCCGACTTCAAGGCGGCGACCGCGCCCCATGGCGCCCTGTTCCCCTTTGTACGCAATCTGGGGCTCATCTACTCCATCGCCGAGCAGGGTGAGAAGGATTACCTCATCGATCACTCGGCCTCCATCGTGCTGGTCAACCCAGAAGGCCAGCTGCAAGCCATCTTCCGACCCGAGTCGGTCCCGGGTCAGGTGCCTCATGTGGCGATGAAGGCGCTGGTATCGGATTTTGACCGTATCCTGACCCTGTCCGGCAGCTGAGCCCGTGGCGCGTTTCCCCGACTGGCTGCGGGATCCTGCCCGCCACGGCGCCGTGTTCGCCCTGGCGCTGCCCATGGTGTTTTCCAACATCACCACCCCCCTGCTCGGTCTGGTCGATACCTGGGTCATCGGCCACCTGAGCCAGGCCTGGTTTCTCGGGGGGGTCTCGGTCGGGGCGACCCTGATCAATCTCATCTTCTGGCTGCTTGGCTTCCTGCGCATGTCGACCACAGGGCTGACCGCCCAGGCCCATGGGGCGGCCTGCGGGCGGGAGATGCTCGACACCCTGATGCGTGCCATGGCGCTGGCACTGTTGCTGGGGGTGGGCATCATGCTGCTGGTGTTCCCCCTCCTGCCCCAGATCATTGGGTTGAGCGGAGGCTCGGCCGAGGTGCAGCACTATGCGGGTCAGTATGTGGCTGTGCGGATCTGGAGTGCCCCGGCGGCCCTGTGCAATCTGGTGATCATGGGCTGGTTGCTGGGCTTGCAGGATGCCCGCACGCCCATGGCGCTGCTGATCCTGACCAATCTCGTCAACATGGCCCTCGATGCTCTCTTCGTGCTGGGACTGGGTTGGGAGGTCAAAGGGGTGGCGGCGGCCTCCCTCATCGCCGATCACTGTGCGCTCGGGGTCGGCATCTGGCTGGTGAGCCGTCGTCTGCGAGCGATGGATCCGGCTGTCTGGCAGGGCGCCTTGCACCGCCTTCGGCAGTGGCCTGTCTTCCTGCGTCTGCTGGGGCTTAACCGTGACATCTTCATCCGATCCCTCTGCCTGCAGCTCTGCTTCGCCTTCATGACGTTGCAGGGGGCCAGGCTCGGCGATGTGACGGTGGCCGCCAATGCGGTCTTGCTCAATCTGCTGATGCTGATCTCGTACGGGCTGGATGGGTTTGCCTATGGGGCCGAGGCCATGGTCGGGCGCGCCATAGGGCGCCGTGACCGTCAGGAGCTACGGGAGGTGATAGTGCTCAACCTGGGCTGGGCCCTGCTGATTGCCGCCGGTTTTACCCTGGCGTTCGCCCTGGGGGGACCAGGCCTTGTCGCCAGCATGACGGATCTGCCCGAGGTGATCCGGGAGGCACAACACAACCTGCCCTGGCTGGTGGCCATGCCGCTGCTGGCGGTCTGGTGTTTCCTGTTCGATGGGGTCTTCATCGGGGCGACCCGGGCCCGTGAGATGCGCAACAGCATGCTGGTGGCGGTATTTGGCGGCTTCTTCCCGGTCTGGTGGCTGGCGCAATCCCTGGGCAGTGGTGGGCTCTGGGCGGCGATGGCGGCGCTCATGGTCGGCCGGGGCCTGAGCCTGGGTCTGCTCTGCTGGCGCATGGAGCGGGATGGTCGGCTGCTCGCATCCCGCGCCTGATCCTGCTTCACCACGCCGATATCGAGAGGGCCCGCTTGTCAGCAAGCGGGCCCTCTGTGTCGTAGGGGTCTACTGGGCGCCTCGATAGCCGAGCTGGCGCCAGCTCTCGTAGACGAACACCGAAACGGCGTTGGCCAGGTTCATACTGCGGCTCTGGGGCAGCATGGGGATGCGCAGGCGCTGCTCGCCCGGCAGACTCTCGATGATCTCCATGGGCAGGCCACGGCTCTCGGGGCCGAACAGCAAGGCATCCCCCAGGGTGAAGTCGACGGCCGAGTGGGGTCGGGCACCCTTGGTGGTGCAGGCGAATACCCGCCTGGGCGCCACGGCCGCGAGGAAGGCCTCATAGCTTGGCCAGCGCTTCACGTCGGCGAATTCGTGATAGTCGAGCCCGGCGCGCTTGACCCGCTTGTCGTCCCACTCGAATCCTAGTGGCTCTATCAGGTGCAACCGATAGCCGGTGTTGGCACAGAGTCGGATGATATTGCCCGTGTTGGGGGGAATTTCCGGTTGATAGAGCACGATATCGAGCATGACAAGATCCTGATGGGGGCCGGGAGGGGCGTCAGCATACCCAGCCGCTGCGGCAATGAAAAGAGGCTCATGTCAGGGGCAGCGTGATGGTGATGAGCAGGCCGTGGGGGGCATTGTGGGTGGCCGTGATATGGCCGCCATGGCGGTGCACCGCCTCGGCGGCGATGGCCAGTCCGAGGCCGGTCCCGCCGGTCTGGCTGTTGCGGGCATCGTCGACCCGGTAGAAGGGCTGGAACAGCAGCGCCAGCTGTTCGCTGGGCACCCCTGCCCCGTCATCGCGGATGCTCATGGTCCAATGCTGCGCCGTGCTGTGCCACTCTACCTCGATCAGGCTCTCGGCGTACTTGAGGGCGTTGCGCAGCGGATTCTCCAGGGCGCGCGCCAGCAGCTCGGGCCAGATCCGCAGTGAGAGGTTGGGCAGGGGGGGAACGATCAGGCGCTTGCCGCTCTGATGGGCCTCGAACAGGGCGTCATCCAGTATGGGCTCGAGCAGCTCGGCGAGGGGGTAGTAGATGGGAGCCTCCACTCGCTGCTGTGCGCGGGAGAGGTCGAGCAGGTCGCCGATCAGCTTGTCGAGTCGCCCTATTTCGGACTCGATTCGGGCCAGTTCGTGACTGTCGCCCTGCTTGCGGCGGATCAGCGCCTGGGCCAGCTGGATGCGAGTCAAGGGACTGCGTAACTCGTGGGAGATGTCAGACAACAGCTGTTTTTGCTTTTGTATCATCAGCTTGAGAGTTTCCACCATGTGGCTGACGTTGTCGGCCAGCTGGCCAATCTCGTCGAGCCGCTCCAGATTGGGGATCCGGGTTTCCAGCTCACCGGCGGCGATCTGGGAGACGGATTGCTGCAACTGTTGAATGGGGCGGGTCAGGCGCATGGCAAGCAACAGACACAGTGGCGTGCTGATCAACATGGCGACCAGCAGGATCAGCACGGGGTGATCCAGGATCTGGATCACCAGAAACAGGTAGGGGTTGTCGACATTGAGGCCGAAGTAGACCTGATAGCTGTGACCATTGTGCTCGAGCAGAAAGGGGCCTGTGACCGCATCGTTGTGGTCGCGCCCCATCATGGGGTTGTCCGGCTGATCCACCTCCAGCATGAACCGCATCACGAACTTGTCCGGCGGCGTGGAGGCCTGCACCTGACCCTCCTGGTCCCGCACATAGATGCTGCCCACCTGCATCAGACCGGCGGCTTGCAACGCCTGTTGCAGATCGAATGCCCGATCGGGCCTGGCACCTTGCAGCAGGGTGCGCACGTGCTGCTGCATGGAGAGCCGCTCCTTGGGGGGCAGGGGTATGGTGTTGCGTGGATCCAGGGAGGGGAGGCTGATCACCACCGCCAGGATCAGCAGCAACATGCTCCAGAACCAGAGAAATATCTGGCCGGAGAGACCATGAAGGGGGGGGAGCCTCATGTTGCGTCCAGCCAGAGGTAGCCGCGGCCCCGCACCGTCTTGAAACGGGGCTGGCCATCGGCTCGCTCCGGCAGCTTCTTGCGCAGGTTGCTCAGGTGCATGTCGATGGCGCGATCGAAGGGCTCGAGCTTCTTGCCGAGCACCTGTTCCGAGAGCTGCCTCTTGCTGATGATCTGCCCAGGACTGCGCAGCAGACATTCCAGCAGGCCAAATTCGGTGGCGGTCAGCTCCAGCTGTCTGCCATCGCAGCAAGCCTGCTGCAGGCCGGGTTGCAGCTGGATATCCATGAACTGCACCTCGTCGGCGCCCATCCTCGATGGGTTGCTGCCCTGGGTGCGACGCAGTATGGCGCGGATCCTGGCGAGCAGCTCCCTGTCGTCGAACGGTTTGGCCAGGTAGTCATCGGCGCCCGCCTCCAGACCATTGACCCTGTCCTGGCTGTCGCCGCGGGCGGTCAGCATCAGTACTGGGGTATCGAGTCGCTCCCTCAGCCTGGCCAGCATGGCGAAGCCGTTGAGCCTGGGCATCATGACGTCCAGCAGGATCAGATCGAAGGCCTGCTGTTCCAGCTGGTGCAGCCCCTGTTCGCCATCATCGGCCACCGTCACCTGGAAACCTTCCAGGGTCAGGATTTCGTGGAGCATCTGGGTGAGGTCCAGGTCGTCATCGACCAGCAAAATTCTGTTCATCAGTCGCCAGTTCCGATCATTTTTCGCGCCAAAGGGGGCGCAGGGTCAGGGTATAATAGATTTTTAACCGCAAGAGGAAAGCCGGTTGTGAGCCATCAACAATATTCCCGCTGGGTGACCCTGGCCAGCATGGCTGCCGTCGGTACGGCCACCTTGCTCATCACCGGCAAGCTGATCGCCTGGCTGATGACGGGCTCTTCCAGCCTGCTGGCCTCCCTGACCGACTCCTTCATGGACGTGAGTGCCTCCATCATCAACCTGCTCGCCATCCGCTATGCCATGACCCCCGCCGATGAGGAGCACAGATTCGGCCATGGCAAGGCGGAATCCCTGGCCGGCCTTATCCAGTCCGCCTTCATCGCGGGGTCGGCTCTGCTGCTGGTGATGCACGGCATCTCCTCCCTGCTCAAGGAGGATCCCATCTTGCGGCTGGAGGCGGGCATTTGGGTGAGCCTGGGCTCCATGGCACTGACCCTGCTGCTGGTGGGCTTCCAGCAATTCGTGGTGCGGCGCACCGGCAGTGTGGCCATCAAGGCGGACATGCTGCACTACCGTTCCGATCTGTTGCTCAACGGCGGTGTCCTGCTCGCCCTGGTGCTGGCGGGGCAGGGCTGGCTCTGGGCCGATGGCCTGTTTGCCGTCCTGATCGGCCTCTTCCTGCTGTGGGGCGCGCTGACCATAGGGTACGAGTCGGTACAGGCCCTGCTGGATCGCCAGTTGCCAGCGGAGGAACAAGCGAGAATAATGGCCCTTTGCTGTGGGGTCGCCGGTGTGCACGGTGTGCATGATCTGCGTACCCGCCAATCCGGGCCGACCCGTTTTGTGCAGTTACATCTGGAGCTGGATGATCAGCTCCCCCTGGTCAAGGCCCACCAGATCGCCGACGAGGCGGAACTGGCGGTGCGCCAGGCCTTTGAGCGGACGGACGTCATCATTCACATGGATCCCATCTCTGTGGTGCACAAGGAACGGCAAGGCTCCCCCATCGAACAACAGTAGGCAGTAACATGGATGATCTGGTTGCCCGTACGTGGCAAAAAATTCAGCAGGAAGCGGGCATGATGGCGACCCAGGAGCCCATGTTGGCCAGCTTCTTCCACTCCACCATTCTCAATCATGAGACGCTGCGCTCGGCCTTGAGTTTCCAGCTTGCCAACAAGCTCGACAGCGCCACCATGCCCGCCATCGCCCTGCGCGAGGTAATAGAGCAGGCCCTGCGCAGCGATCCCGATCTGCTGGCCGTGGTGGCAGCCGACATCTGTGCCGTACAGGAGCGAGACCCCGCAGTCGAATTCTTCTCGACTCCCCTGCTCTATCTCAAGGGATTCCATGCTCTGCAAGGCTACCGGGTGGCCCACTGGTTGTGGCAGCAGGGTCGCCGCCCGCTGGCGCTCTATCTGCAAAACCAGATCTCGGTGGTGTTCGGGGTGGATGTGCATCCCGCCGCCCGCATCGGCAAGGGGATCATGTTCGACCATGCTACCGGCATAGTGGTCGGGGAGACGGCGGTGATCGAGGACGATGTCTCCATCTTGCAGAGCGTCACCCTGGGGGGCACCGGCAAGGAGGGGGGTGATCGCCATCCCAAGATCCGTGAAGGGGTGATGATCGGTGCCGGTGCCAAGGTGCTCGGCAACATAGAAGTCGGCATGGGGGCCAAGATAGGGGCGGGGAGCGTGGTGATCAACCCGGTGCCGCCCCATACCACGGTCGCCGGTGTGCCAGCCAAGATCGTCGGTCATCCCGAGTGCGACAAACCCTCGCTGGACATGGACCAGTGCCTCTGACTCTCCTGATGTAAGGCTGGACCATGGCCAAGTGGTGGTCGGGATGGCTCATCCTGGCAATGTGGCTGCTCAATCTGCTGCACCTTTACGGGGGCATTTCGCCCTGGCCCGCCGCCCTGGCGGCCTGGATGGCGTCCCTGCTGACCTGGCCCAGGATGGCGGGAGCCGCCAGGCGCCAGGCGTTGGCGCTATACGGGGCCGCCTTGATACTGCTGTTGTTTTCCTTCGTGCGCGGTGCCGAACTCACCCTGGGGGAGTGGCTGCTACCCAATATCGACATGCTGACCATGTTCGCCGCCGTGAGCACCCTCAATCTCGCGACCTCTGGGCTGCTGACCGGCACCCCTGCCTGGTCAGGACGCAAGGGGCTGTGGAGCACGATGGCGAGCCTCAACCTGCTGGGGGCCGTGATCAACCTGTCGGTGCTCTTCATCATTGGCGATCGGCTGGAGCGCAACAACAGCCTGGAACGACGCCAGGTCATGGTGCTGAGCCGCATCTTCTGCGCCGCCGCATTCTGGTCCCCCTTCTTCGTGGCCATGGCGGTGGCGCTCACCTATGCCCCCGGCATGCGGCTGGCTCCCATCTTGCCGTTCGGCATGCTCGGCGCCCTCATCGCGATGGGGGTCACCGCCTGGCAGGTCGAGCGGCTGGGGGCGATCGCCGATTTTCAGGGGTATCCGCTGCGGGTGCAGACCCTGGGACTGCCGCTGGCCCTGGTGGCGGCCGTGCTGCTGATGAAGCAGTGGTGGCCCGCCCTCAGCATTCTGGCGGTGATCGCCCTGGTTGCTCCTCTGTTGGCGCTGGTCTTCATGCCACGCCAGGGGCGTGCCCTGGCGCTCAAGCGACAGGTGGTGGAGCGCTTCCCCGCCATCGGTGGCCAGCTGGTGCTGTTTCTCGGCGCTGGACTGCTGGCGGCGGGCATCCATAGCGCCTTGTCCACCCTGGCCGTCGGCGATCACGGGTTGCCGCTGTTCCAGCACTTTGGCTGGTTCGAAGCGTCGCTGACCCTGTTGCTGATCCTGGTGGTGGCCATCTTCGGGGTGCATCCCCTGATCAGCATCTCGGGGCTGGCGCCGCTGCTCTGGCCCCTGAATCCGGATCCCAGCCTGCTCGGCCTGTGTTTCCTGCTTGGCTGGGGGCTGGCGACCGGTACCAGCCCGCTCTCCGGCTCCAACCTGGCATTGGCCGCCCGCTACAACCTGAGTGCCTCCTTGCTGCTGCGCTGGAACCTGGCCTATGGCGCCTTCATGTATCTGATGGCCTGTCTGCTGCTGGGCGGATATATCGCCTGGCAGGGATGAATCCCGGCCCATGTGAAGGAAATCGACGCAGATTTGAGCTGGGATGGCGGTGAGACCGCATTTTCCCCCGCTCCGGCTTGTTTGTGCGAAGCGGCTCAGGGTATGCTGACTCCACGCGCTGGCATTGCCCTCTGTGGGGCATCGCAATTGAACAAACAGGTACGCATCATGTCACTAGAAGTCCTTGAACAACTCGAATCCAAAGTCCAATCCGCCGTCGACAACATCTCCCTGCTGAAGATGGAGCTGGACGAACTGAAGCAGCAGAACAACCAGCTGCAAGATGAGAACCATCAGCTGCGCAACGAGCATCAAGCCTGGCAAGAGCGTCTGCGCGCCCTGCTCGGCAAGATCGATCAGATGGACGAAGCCATCTGATCCCCTGCCGTTCCTCGTCGCATGTGAGAAGGCCGCTCGATGAGCGGCCTTCTCGTTGATGGCGGGCAGGGACCTGGCTCCTTGCCTCAGCACATGGCGAGCAGTTGCTTGACCGTCTTCTCTATGCCGTCTGCCGCCTCGATGATGTTGTTGGCCAGCATATAGGCGGGGGTGGAGATGACTCTGCGCTCCTCATCCACCACGAACTCGTTGACCGGGCAGGCGAGGTGGCTGGCGCCCATGGCTTCCATGGCACTGGCCGTCCCTTCATCCCTGCCTATGGTGGCCAGGGTGCCGGCGCCATAGATGAGCGGGATCATGGCCGGCGCGATGCAGATATAGGCGGCTGGCTTGCCGGCGCGGGCAAAGCTCTGGCACGCCTTCAGCACATCGGGCTGGATCTGGCACTGGGCCCCCTTGAGCGCGAAGTCACACAGGTTCTTGGCGGCACCGAAACCGCCGGGCAGCAGCAAGGCATCGAAATCGGCGGCGTCGAGCTCGGCCACATCGCGGATCTGGCCGCGGCAGATGCGGGCGGCCTCGACCAGCACGTTGCGGCTCTCCCCCTCGCTCACGTCACCGGTCAGGTGATTGATGACATGGCGTTGGGGCACATCGGGAGCGAAGCACTGGGTGGAGGCGCCCTGGCGCGCCAGGGCGAGCAGGCTGATCACCGCCTCGTGGATCTCGGCGCCATCAAACACGCCACAACCACTCAAGATCACGGCCACTTTTTTCATGGGAAGACTCCTTGTTGTCGAAAATGTGAGCCAAGGTGGAAACTGGCACTTTTGTATGGTTATCGTTCGCCCCCGGCTGGTCAAGTCAGGATGCTGTGCTAGGATTGTTTCGTTTTGGATCCTGCCTGACTCATCCCCTTAAAATTTTTTCCACATTTGGCCATGTCATTCTCGATACATCTTTATACGATGGATGATGTGCAATTTATTGATTGTAATGGTTTTTTTGATTTGTTCTTCGTTGTTTTTCACAGCACTGGTCAGCAACGGCCATTTTTGGTCACAGAGTTATCCACAGAGTTTGTTTGGTATTCATCCAGCAACAGGTTAGGCCGGCCCCCTTGGTGCCAGGGGGTCCCTGTGGCATCCTAGCGGCTGTTTATCTCTCTGGCAGGACGACTTCATGGCCCCTAGCAATCCCCTCATTCTGGTTGACGGTTCTTCATATCTGTATCGCGCCTTCTTCGCCTCCCAGCAGGCCGACTTGCGAACCTCCACCGGATTGCCAAGCGGCGCCGTCCGGGTGATGGCCAATATGATGCGCAGCCTGCGCAAACAATACCCCGACAGCCATGTCGCCGTGGTGTTCGACGCCAAGGGCAAGACCTTCCGTGACGACATCTACCCCGAGTACAAGGCGACCCGCGCCAGCATGCCGGACGATCTGCGCAGCCAGGTTGCCCCCATTCACCAGATGATCAAGGCGATGGGCTTCCCCTTCCTGATGGTGGAAGGGGTCGAGGCCGACGACGTGATCGGCACGCTCGCCCGCCAGGCGACAGAAAAACAACTGCCGGTGCTCATCAGCACAGGTGACAAGGACATGGCGCAGCTGGTCTCCGACCATGTCACCTTGATCGATACCATGAAGGATGTGAAGACCGATCGGGACGGGGTGATCGAGAAGTTCGGTGTGCCGCCCGAACTCATCATCGACTACCTGGCCCTGATGGGGGACAAGGTGGACAACATCCCCGGCATGACAGGGGTGGGCGAGAAGACGGCGCTGGCCCTGCTGCAGGGGATCGGCAGCATAGACGAGATCGCCGCCAATCTGGACAAGGTGGCTGCCCTCGGCTTCCGTGGCTCCAAGGCATTCGCCGACAAGTTCCGCGAGCAGGAGGAGCAGGTGCGGCTCTCCTATCAACTTGCGACCATTAAGACCGACGTCGAGCTGGAGCAGAGTCTGGAAGAGCTGCTGCTGGGCCCGATCGACAAGGAATCCCTGCTGGCGGTTTACCGCGAGTATGAGTTGCGCAATCTGCTCAAGGAGCTGGAAGGGGGCGATCAGAGCGGGAGTGACGAGGAAGGCGCTGCCCCGGCTGCCGCCATCGAAACCGACTACAGCTGCATTCTGGAAGAGGCAGAGTTCGACGCCTGGCTGGCACAGTTGCAGGCGGCACCGCTGTTTGCCTTCGATACCGAGACCACCAGTCTCGACTACATGGAAGCGCGCGTCGTTGGCGTGTCGTTCGCCGTCGAGCCGGGCAAGGCGGCCTATGTGCCCTTCGGCCACGATTATCTGGGGGCACCGGCCCAGCTGAGTGAGGCGCTGGTGCTCGGCAAGCTCAAGCCGCTGCTGGAAGATCCGGCCCGCCTCAAGGTCGGTCAGAACCTCAAGTACGATCGCAACGTGCTGCAGAATCACGGCATCGACCTGCAGGGCATCGCCTTCGACACCATGCTCGAATCCTATGTGCTCAACTCCACCGCCAGCCGTCACGACATGGACTCTCTGGCGAAGAAGTATCTGGGCGTCGACACCGTCTCCTTCGAGGATATCGCCGGCAAGGGGGCCAAGCAGCTCACCTTCAACCAGATCGAGCTGGAGCAGGCCGCGCCCTATGCGGCGGAAGATGCCGACATCACCCTGCGTCTGCACCAGACCCTGTGGGGCGAACTGAGCAAGCAGCCCACGCTTGCCAAGGTGTTCACCGAGATCGAACTGCCCCTGCTGCCGGTGCTGGCACGGATGGAACTGCTCGGCACCACCATAGACCCCAAATTGCTGCACCAGCAGAGCCAGGAGATCGAAGTGCGTCTGGCGGAGCTGGAGCGTCAGGCCCACGAGCTGGCCGGCCAGGAGTTCAACCTCTCCTCGCCCAAGCAGCTCGGCGAGATCCTGTTCGTCAAGCTGGGGCTGCCCATCCTCAAGAAGACCCCCAAGGGCGCGCCGTCCACCGCCGAAGAGGTGCTGGCGGAATTGGCGGAGACCTATGAGCTGCCGCGCCTGCTGATGGAGCACCGTGGCCTGGCCAAGCTCAAGTCCACCTACACCGACAAGCTGCCGCTGATGATCAAGCCCCAGACCGGGCGGGTACACACCTCCTACCATCAGGCGGTGGCGGCGACCGGCCGACTCTCCTCCACCGATCCCAACCTGCAGAACATTCCGGTGCGCAACGAGCAGGGGCGCCGCATTCGTCAGGCCTTCATCCCGAGCGCCGGCTACAAGCTGGTGGCGGCGGATTACTCCCAGATCGAGCTGCGCATCATGGCGCACCTCTCCGGTGACCAGGGCTTGCTGACCGCCTTTGCCGAGGGCAAGGACATCCACAAGGCGACCGCCGCCGAGGTGTTCGGGGTGGCGCTCGATGCGGTGACCACCGACATGCGCCGCAGCGCCAAGGCGATCAACTTCGGCCTCATCTATGGCATGAGTGCCTTCGGTCTGGCCAAGCAGCTGGGGATCGGCCGTGCCGAGGCGCAGAAGTACATGGATCTCTACTTCGAGCGCTACCCGGGCGTGCTGGAATACATGGAGCGCACCCGCCAGCAGGCGGAAGCCCAGGGCTATGTCGAGACCCTGTTCGGTCGTCGCCTCTACCTGCCGGACATCAAGTCCCGCAACGCCGGACTGCGCAAGGCGGCGGAGCGGGCGGCGATCAACGCCCCCATGCAGGGCACGGCCGCCGACATCATCAAGCGCGCCATGATCGCCGTCGATGGCTGGATCCGGGGCATTACCGATGGCTCCATCCACATGCTGATGCAGGTTCACGATGAACTGGTGTTCGAGATCCGCGAGGAGAAGCTGGAGGAGTACATCGCCCTCATCAAGGAGAAGATGTCTGCGGCGGCCGAGCTGCACGTGCCGCTGGTGGTGGAAGCCGGGACCGGTGACAACTGGGATCAGGCCCACTGATCCTCACAGTGATTGGCTAGCTATAATAAGAAGAATTGAAGCACGGCGCATGCCGGGCTTCTTGTTTTCGTTCTCTGTCTGTTTCAAGCCTCTTGCAGATACTCATCCTTGAGCAGGACATAGTTGTCGGCCGAGGTCTTGAGAAAGGCAATCTCTGCCGGCTTGAGCGGCCGTGCCTGCTTGACCGGGTTCCCCATATAAAGAAAACCGGATACGAGCCGCTTGCCCGGTGGCACCAGGCTGCCGGCCCCTATCATCACATCATCCTCGACCACCACCCCATCCAGCAGTATGGCCCCCATGCCGACCAGTACCCGGTTGCCTATGGTGCAACCGTGCAGCATGGCCTTGTGGCCCACGGTGACGTCTTCCCCGATCAGCAGGGGATAACCATCGGGATTCGCGGCGCTCCTGCGGCTGAGGTGCAGAACGGTGCCGTCCTGCACATTGCTGCGGGCGCCGATACGGATATGGTTCACATCCCCCCGTGCCGCCACCAGGGGCCAGATGCTGGCATCGTCGCCGAGCACAATGTCTCCCACCAGGGTGGCGCAGGGGTCCACATATACCCGTTTGCCCAGTTGCGGGCGTTTTCCTTTATAGGGTCTCAGTCGCAAGTCCATCTTGGCCTCCTTGATTTACGGCCATTCTAGCAATCCCTACCCCTGTTCTGTGGATAAGTTTGTACAAAAGCTGTGTTTGGACATGAATAACTAGAGAGAGGCCCATTTTTGAAGATT
>NZ_CDBT01000026.1 GCF_000819765.1 Aeromonas bivalvium | reverse complement strand
CAGAAAAGGTTCGTTCGCTCAGATATGCAGCAACCCCCTGTTTCTTTGCTCACTATCCCGGCAATCCAGACGCTGACCGGAATTGAATTGAACATTTGAGAAGTCTCTTTATAATAATCATCTCAAATGACCATTTAAGATTGCCGTCATGCATCAGATTCTGGATAGCCGCAAGGAAGAGCAAGTTGTGCCCCTGTTCCGTCTGGGGTTCAGGCCTTTCTTCCTGCTCGGAGCCCTCTTCTCTACCGTGGCCATGCTGGGGTGGCTGGCACAGCTCAATGGCTTGATCCAAATGCCGGGTATCGGCAATCCCATCTGGTGGCATGCCCATGAGATGTTATTTGGCTTCGGCGCCGCCATCGTCGCGGGCTTTCTGCTGACCGCAGTACAAAACTGGACAGGCCATCCCGGCGTGCGCAGCTGGCCATTGGCACTGGTCGTGGGATTGTGGATGGTGCCGAGATGCCTGCTCCCCTGGCTGGGTGAAGGAAATCCGGTGTTGATGGTGGCGGATTTGGCCTGGTTGCCACTGTGCGCCTGGTTCCTGGCCAAACCCATCATGGCGACTCGCCAATGGCGCAACCTCTTCTTCGTGCCCTTGCTGCTGGTGCTGACACTGCTCAACGGGGCAAGCTGGCTATGGCATGAGCAATGGGCAGTCACAGAACATCTGCTGCTCACTACAGTGCTCTTGTTCACGACCCTGATTGCCGTGATGGGCGGGCGTGTCATTCCCTTCTTCACCGCCCGCGGCACAGGCCGGGAAAAAGCGGCGCCCCTGTTGTGGCTGGAGCGCACGGCCCTCGCCTCCCTGTGGCTCATCCTGCTGATCTGGTTGTTGCTGCCCACGCCAGGGACCATCGGCATCTATATGGTGCCTCTATATATAGTGGCGGCCGGGTTGCATCTGTGGCGACAGTTGCGCTGGCGTCTGCCGACGACGCTTCCCCATCCCCTGCTGTGGTCACTGCACCTCGCCTACCTGTTTATTCCCCTCGGCCTGCTCGCCCTCTCGGCTCAGGCAGCGGGTCTGGCCATCTCCCTGTCCCTGGCCAGCCATCTGCTCAGCGTCGGCTGCCTGGGCACCATGATCCTGGGGATGATAGCGCGGGTGTCGCTCGGCCACAGCGGGCGCCCCTTGCAGGTGGGCCGCCGGATCAGCTGGGCATTCGCCCTGATCATCGCGGCGGCCGGATGCCGGGTACTGATCCCGCTGCTCTGGCCCGCCTATACCCTGTACGGCTGGAATCTCAGTGGCCTCGGCTGGTCCCTGGCATATGGTCTCTTCGTCTGGATCTATGCCCCCATACTGACCAGCCCCAGAGCAGACGGCCGTCCTGGCTGAAGATCAAGGCCGCTCGGGAGACTGAGGCGACGGGTAGTGGATCAGGTTATGGAAGATGGCTGGGACGTGCCCCAGATTGCGATAACCATGGGGGCGGTCGGCGGCGAAACGTACCGCAGCCCCCTGTTCGAGCCGGCGCCACTCCCCGTCCACCAGCACCTCCATGGTGCCACTGATGACGATGACATGTTCGGTCACCCCAGGCTCATGGGGCTCTGACTCACGCCGATAGCCGGGCAACAGGGTCAGCTCGAACAGCTCGAAGCCAAAGCGCCCTTCATAAGGGAAGAGGGGGGCTACCTGCATGCCCTCCCCGGCAGGTTGCTGGCGAATGGCGTCGGCGGTGCGATAAAGCACGTCGCCCTTCGCCGTGGGAGCCGGCTCGATAAAGCTGGAGAAGGAGACCCGAAAGCCGGTTGCAATCTTCCACAGCGTGGCCACCGTGGGGCTGGATTCGCCCCGCTCGATCTGGCCCAGCATGGCCTTGCTCACCCCGGTGGCTCGCGCCGCCGCATCCAGGCTCCAGCCCAGCTCGCCGCGCAGCGCCTTCAATCGCTGCGCCAGGTGTTGATTCATGGTCTGCATTCGATGCCACCCTTGTGCGCTATAACGCTCAGCCCTATACTCAGACCCTATTGTACGCAATAACGCACACGCTGACACAAGGATGTCCCCATGCCCCTCGCCCTCCCCCACCTGGTCGCCGGCTTCATTGCCGTGCTGGTCGGCTATACCAGCTCGGTCGTGCTCATCATACAGGCGGCCGCTGCCGCCGGGGCGGACCCGGCCCAGACCGCCTCCTGGCTCTGGGCCCTTGGCATCGGCATGGGGCTGAGCTGCATCTCCCTCTCCTTCTATTACCGCACCCCCATACTGACGGCCTGGTCGACGCCGGGCGCCGCCCTGCTCATCACCAGTCTGGGCCAGTTCACCCTGGCCGAGGCCATCGGCGCCTTCCTGCTCTCCTCTTTGCTGATCACCCTGTGCGGGATCACCGGCTGGTTTGAACGTTTGATGAAGCAGATCCCGGCCAGTCTGGCCACCGCCATGCTGGCCGGGATCTTGCTGCGCTTCGGCTTGGATCTGTTCAAGATAACGCCCCAGGATCCCCTGCTGATCGCTGTACTGCTGCTGGGCTTCATCGCCGCTCGCCATCTCTGGCCGCGCTATACCATGGTGGTGGTGCTGACGGCGGGTATTCTGTTGTGCGGCCTGCGGGGGCAACTGCAGCTGGGCGAGCTCGGTTGGCAGCTGGCCAGCCCGGTCTGGATGAGCCCAAGTTTCTCCCTCGATGCCCTGTTTGGCATAGCGCTCCCCCTGTTCATCGTCACCATGACCTCCCAGAACATGCCGGGCATCGCCATCCTGCGGGCCCACGACTACTCCGTTTCCTCCTCGTCTCTCATCGGCTGGACCGGCATTCTGGGTGCCGTGCTGGCCCCCTTCGGCGGCTTCGCCTTCAATCTGGCCGCCATCACAGCCGCCATCTGCATGGGCAAGGAGGTGGATCAGGATCCCGCCCGGCGCTGGGCGGCTCCGGTCTGGGCCGGCGGCTTCTATCTGCTCAGCGGCATCTTTGGCGCCACCGTGGTCACCCTGTTCAACGGCTTCCCGCCCGCCCTGGTCACGGCGATAGCAGGATTCGCCCTGCTCGGCACCATAGGCAACAGCCTGCACGCGGCACTGCAGCAAGATGACGAGCGTGAGGCGGCCCTGCTCACCTTCCTGATCACCGCCTCCGGCATCAGCCTGCTCGGCGTGGGGGCGGCATGCTGGGGGCTGCTCATCGGCTGGGGTCTCTATCGCCTGCGCCGCTGCTGAACTGAGCCCCCGCCATGCAGACAACAAAAAGCCAGCCCCATGGGCTGGCTTTTTGCTTGAGGCTGAGGCAGCTCACCCCTTGGGGCGCACCCCCAGGGTGTGGCAGATGGCATACGTCAGCTCGGAGCGGTTCAGGGTATAGAAGTGGAAATCCTTCACCCCTTCCTGACTCAGTACCCGCACCTGATCGATGGCGATGCTGGCGCCCACCAGGTTACGAGTCATCTGGTCGTTATCCAGCCCCTCGAAGCGCTGGTGCATCCAGCGCGGCACCTTGACGTTGGTGAAACCGGCAAACTTGGCCAGGGTCTGGTAGTTGGAGACAGGCAGTATCCCCGGCACTATCTCCGCATCGATGCCGATGGCGGCGCAGCGATCCCGAAAACGCAGATAGGTCTCCACGTCGAAGAAGAACTGGGTGATGGCGCGGTTGGCGCCGGCATCTATCTTGCGCTTGAGGTTGAGCAGATCGGACTGGGCGCTGCGCGCCTCCGGGTGCACCTCCGGGTAGGCCGCCACCGAGATGTCGAAGTCCGCCTCAGCCTTGAGCAGAGCCACCAGATCCGTGGCATACATCTCCGGCTTGTCCACGCCCTGGGGCAGGTCCCCTCGCAGGGCGACGATGTGGCGGATCCCGCTGTTCCAGTAGTCACGGGCTATGGTGCGCAGCTCGTCGCGGCTGGCATCGATACAGGTCAGGTGCGGCGCGGCGATGAGACCGGTGCGCTCCTTGATGTCCTTGATCACCTTGTGGGTGCGATCCCGGGTGCCGGAGTTGGCGCCATAGGTCACGGAGACGAACTTGGGTTCGAGTACCTTGAGCCGCTCTATGGATTGCCAGAGGGTGTTCTCCATCCCTTCGCTGTTGGGTGGAAAAAACTCGAAGCTGACCCCGATATCGCCGCTCAAATCGGCCAGACTCTGGTTGAGTGCCTCAACCTGACGTGCACTGTGAAATCCCATTCCTCTACTCCCTGACCTGCTCGCTGCTCTTCACGACGCCGATGAATGTCTGGACGTCTAAACGTCTTGCTATCTTTAAGAGAAAGCGTTCGAATGTCAACCAGGAAATGTAAAACGGCCCAAAGGGAGTCATACGATCACTTATTTATCTCGTTATTGCGGGTTGGCTCCCATGCCAAAAGCCGTTGGCTCGGGTTATGATGACGGCGGATCGTCCTGGACGTTCTGAATCTGCGTGTGATTGTTTGGCCGGAGCCCAGCTCCGGCCCCTTTTCAATATCCAGCCTCCCCTGCCGATAACCCAGTATCCGCCAAGAGGAGCTCATCATGGATAGCCACCCCGGCTTCGCCACCGACCTGCTGTTCGATCGCTATCAGGGCGAGGTCAGCCAGCACCCCGGCTTCTGGGCGGTGCGCACCCCTTCAGCCCCCGACTACTACTTCGGCAACTATCTGCTGCTGAGCACGGCCCCGAGCGATCGGGACAAGGGCTGGCTGGAGCAGAGCTTCGATCTGCTGGTAGACCGGGATGGCGGACTCCGCCATCGCACCTTCCAGTGGCCCCTGGCCGAGGGACAGAACAGCCGGGTCGCCGGCTTCGTCGCCACCGGCTACCAGTACATGGAGTGCGTGGTGCTGACCCTGACCTCTGAGCAGTTGATCGCCCCCCCGGTCAGGCCAACGCTGACGGTGCGCCCCCTGGTGGCCAGCGAGTGGGCCGACTGGCTCGCCCTCGAGCTCGAAGAGCGTGAGCCCGACTACCCGGTCGAGCGTTACCTCGCCTATCTGGAGAGCCGCCAGCGTCTCTATCAGGCCATGATCGCCGATGGCCTCGGTGACTGGTGGGGGCTCTGGTGCGGCAGCGAACTGGTCGCGAGCTGCGGCCTCTTCTTCACCGCCACCCAGGGTCGCTTCCAGCTGGTGCGCACCCGGCGGGCCTGGCGCAATCAGGGATGCTGCAAGCAGCTGCTGGCCCGGGTTGCCACCCTGGGTCTGGCCCGAGTCCCCTCCCTGGTGATAGTGGCGGATGAGCAGTATCACGCCCAGAAGGTCTACCGTGACCTCGGCTTCACCCCCAGGGCCCGCATCGCCAGCCTGTGCCGCTGGCCCAGGGACGAGGCGAGCTGATCCCGCACACACCCAACTAAAACGGGAGGCCAAGGCCTCCCGTTTCAGTTGCATCACTCAGCCCCGCCCGGCACGGGGTCGCGCGCTTCTCGTCACTGGCTCTCCAGGGCCTGGGCCAGCGCCGCCTCGACGCCGGGCACAGTGCCCGCAGGCAATGGCGCCGCCTCGGCATTGTCCTGGACGGGCGCCGTGGCGGCCTGGGCGGGAACCGGGGTCTGATCCGGCACGCTCGCGGCCTCCTGGGTCGCCGGGCTCGTCGCCAGAGGGGCATCGCTCGGGGCCGCGGCCTCGCACAGGCAGGGCGCATCCTTCTTGCCCTGGTTGCCCTGATGGGGGCCATACCAGCCTTTCAGCTCCTGCTCCAGCTTGCTCGCCGCGCCCTGGGGCGTCTGGCTGCCAAGCAGCACCGCCTGGCTCTGGCTCGCCAACTCATCCCCCAGCTTGGGCTCTCCCCGGGAGAGGATCTGGGTCGCGACCCGGATGGTGGAGTCACATTTGTCCCGCCACTCCATCATCTCCCGCGCCGCCGGGTTGTCCACCTCGAAGAAGTGGTTGGAGAGGGAGAAGAAGCCCGGCAGGGCATTGGTATACAGCTCGGCAAACTGGGCACTGGTCAGCCACTGCAGGAAGGCCATGGCAGCCTCCTTGTTCTTGCTGGCGGGGTTGAGCCCCATGCCGATGTCGGTGTGATCGGTGAAGAAGCAACCGTCCCCCTGCCTGGCCACGGGCGGCGGTATCACCCCGAAGTCCAGCTTGCCGGTGAAGGGGGCGATTTCCCAGGATCCCGCCGCATAGAAGGCAGCCTTGCCGGAGGTGAACAGCTCGTTGGTCGCGGCATAGTCGCGGCTCTCTCCCCCCTCGCCGAGATAGGCGCGCCAGCGGGCCAGCTCCTCGAACACCTTGACGTATTGCGGGTTGTCCAGCCGCTCCTGCCCGTCGATCAGCGCCAGTCTTCCATCTTCCCCCTGCCAGTAGTTGGGGCCTATGTTCTGGAAACCCAGCTCGGAGGCGACCCAGCTCTCGCTGCCGCTCATGGCGAGTGGCACGTAACGGCCATCGGCCTTCACCTTGTCGAGCGCGGCGAAGAAGGCGTCGCGGGTCTGGGGCACGGCAAGCCCCAGCTCGCTGAAGATCGCCTTGTTATAGAAGAAACCGTGAATGACGGAGGCCATGGGCACGCAGAAGGTCTGCGCCCCCGAGTCGGTCTGCCAGGGGGACTGGGCAAAACTCGGGAAGTTCTCCATCCCGGCCATCTCGGTCAGCTCGGCCAGATGGCCCGCCTTGAACAGGGCCAGAGAGTCGTCAAACGGACGGCAGGTGATGAGATCCCCCGCCTTGCCCGCCTTCAGGCTGGCCCACAGGGTCGGCATGTAGCTGACGTTCTGAACGCCGTTGAATCTCACCTGGATGCCAGGGTGAGCGGCCTCGAAGGCCGGGATTATCTTCTGCTCCCACAGGGCCTTGTCATCGATCCGCCAGCTTTCGATCACCAGCTCGCTGGCCATCAGCTGACCACATACCAGGAGACTCAGGGCTCCAATCCACTTGTTAGCCATAAGTCCTCTCATACCTTGAAATGGGCGATCAATTGCTGCTGTTTTCCCGCCAGATCCGCCAGCACTTCACTGCTGCCCGCCGACTGGCGCGCTTCCCGCTCTGTCTCGTAGGCCACCTCGGCGATGCCGGCGATGTGGCGCGCCACCCCCTGGCTGACCGAGATCTGCTCCTGGGCGGCGTGGGCGACCTGATCGGCCATCGACTTGATGGCGCTCATCCGATCGGCGATGGATTGCAGGGCTTCATCCATCTGGCGGGTCTGATCGACGCAACTGCCGGTCTGCTCCTGACTGCGCGCCATCACCTCGACCACCTGGTCGCTGGCGCTCTGCAGGTTCTCTATCATGGCCTGGATCTCCTCCGTGCTGGTCTGGGTCCGGTTGGCCAGGGCCCTGACCTCGTCGGCTACCACGGCGAAGCCGCGACCGGCCTCACCGGCCCGGGCAGCCTCGATGGCGGCGTTCAGCGCCAGCAGGTTGGTCTGCTCGGCGATGCCGCGGATCACGTCGAGTATGCTGCCGATGTTGTGGCTGAACTCCCCCAGCTTGTGGGTGATGCCCATCGCCTCGGCCATGGCACCTGCCAGCTCCTCGGTGAGACGGCGAGTGGCGGCGACCTGATGACGACCGGCCTTCGCCTCCGCATCGGCGAGATCCACCTCGTGCCGGGTACCATCGGTGGAGCGGGCCACCTCGGTGGCACTCACCTCCAGTTCCGTGATGGCGGCAGCCACCTGATCGGTCTGGCTCTTCTGATCCTGCACCCGGGCCATGGCCCGATCGCTTATCTCGGCGGCGCGGCTCGCCTCTTCCACCAGGTGGCGGGAGCCGGCATTGATCTGGGAGAGCAGCTCCCCCGTCTTGCCCGCCAGGGTGTCGATGGAGCGGGAGAGACTGCCGAACTCGCAGCGGCTGCGGTAGTCGATGCGGCGGGTCATGTCCCCTGCCGCCATCAGGCCCAGCTCATGGTCGATGCGCTGCAAGGGGCGCTGAATGCTGCGGGCCGTGGTGTAACCGATGAGCAGGGCGGCGCCGGCGGAGACGGCGGCCACCAGCAGGATCCAGACGCTGGCGCTGCTGACGGCATCATCGGCCTGGGCGCGGCTCTCGCTGGCGATGGTGCCTGCACTCTTGCCCATCTCGTCAAGCTGACTCAGGCTGCTGACCAGGGCGGTATCCAGCTGCTGGTTGAGTTGCTCCAGGGAGACGGCGAGCTGCTGGCCCTGACGCATGGTGGCGAGCAGCCCCTGCTTGCCGAGGGCCAGCTCCTGCATCCTGTCCAGATTGGAGACGAAGCGCTGCTTGACGTCGGCGGGCACATCGACCCGCTCCAGCCGCTTGCGGGCCATCTCTATGTCCTTGCCGAGCACCCGCTCCAGCTCGTTGAGGTCGGTTTCCCCATCGGCGCGGCGGATGTTCTTCAGATCCCGGGCGATGCCGGAGGTGATGAGTTCGGCCTTGTTGCGCATGGATCGCTTGGCGGCGGCCTGCTGCAGCAGCAGATCCGCGGCCCACTGATAGGTATCCTCCAGGCGGATGAAGGCCATCTCCAGCTGCTGGCGTCGCGCCAGCAGGTCGAGCCACTGGCCATGCTGGGCCATCACCTGCTCGGCCAGCCCGTAGAACTGCCCCGTGGCCTGCTCCACCCCGGCGAAACGCTGACGCGCCTCGGCCAGCTCGGTGAAACGCCCCATCTGCTGGCTCAGGGTCTTGAAGCCTGCCTCTTGCTGCTGGAAGCGGCTGGCCAGCTCCGGCAACTTGCTGGCCTGCTCGCTGGCACGGTACTCCAGCACCCAGCGGTTGCTGTCCTGCAGCGCCCCCTTGAGGCCAGCCACGGTAATGACCAGGGGGGTGGCCGTATCGGACACCTGGGAGAGACCCTGGCTGATCCCCCGGATCTTGAGGGCGCTGACGGCCCCCAGCAGGATTAACAACAGCAGCATCAGCACAAATCCGGCGATGATCCGCTGCACGATGGACAAACCCATGAGACATCCTCACTCGTTGGGAAAGGGACAGTACAAGGGATATCGGCCGGGCGGCCCATTAGTGGAGGCAGGAGAGGTGAATTTATGATGTTTTTATGACAAGGGAATCAATAGACGCCCACAAAAAAGCCCGGCTCAGCCGGGCGAAAAGGACGTGCAGTGCAAGTAGGTGTCATTAGAAGCGATAGCCGACGCCGACCATGAAGGCCATGGGGTCGATGGAGGTCTTGATCCCCTCGCCGCCATTGACGTGTACCTCTGTGTCTATGTCCATGATCCAGGCGGAGCCGTTGACGAACCAGCGATCGTTGATCGCCATGTCGAGGCCGACCTGGCCCGCCATGCCCCAGGAGTCATCCAGCTTCACGTCCGCCCCCTCGAGGGCGCCCTTGCCCTTCTCGCTGAAGAAGGTGGTGTAGTTGATGCCGATGCCCACATAGGGACGCACCTTGCTCTGGGCGTCACCGAAGTAGTACTGCGCCATCAGGCTCGGCGGCAGGTGCTTGACCTTGGCGACTTCCCCCAGCCCGGGGGTGCTCACCCGGTGGGAGAAGGGGGTGGCCGCCAGCAACTCGACCCCCCAGTTATCGGTGATCAGGTAGGAGAGGGTCAGCCCGAGCTGCATGTCGTCATCGACCTGGAACTCGCCCGTGCCCAGCACGTCGTCGCTGCTCTCCTGGGGAGAGACGAAGGCCAGGCCACCGCGCACCAGGATGTCGCCGGCCTGGTGGGCCATGGCGGGGGCGGTAAAGGCGGCTGCAAGCATCAGGGGAAGCAATTTGTTCATCACCAAGTTTCCTTTTTTAGTTTTTCATTCTGGGTTGTAAGCAAGGCGACTATAAAAGGATGTGACTGGCTGGTTATTGATTTAGCGCAAACGTTACCAATAAATAGATAGATGTACGAAATAGCTTACGAGATGCGAGACGCCTCTTATTTTCATAGCTAACCATATGATTTTTAATGGTTACTGTTTTTGGCGTGAATATAATTTCAACTTTAAGCGGTGGGTTGAATACAGGTTCTGTGATCCAGGTGGCTTATTCGCCGCCTGCCGCACCGCACGCCACCCGGCTATTATTTCCCACCGCCGCCGGGTTCCCTGAGCGCCCATGTCAAAGGGGGCCCGCAGGCCCCCTATGTAGAAAGAGGGGCCCGGAGATCCCCCATGTAAAAGAGGGACCCGGAGATCCCGCTCGCCGGACGCCGACAGCGCGTCCTCACCGAAGAGGACGGCTGACCGTCACTCGCTCTGCTCGGTCTTTTGCGCCTTGCGTTTGCGCCCAGGCTGGCTGGCCGAGGTCCTGGCCGCCTGCTTCGCCAGCAGGGGGGCCAGGAAGCGGGCCGTGTGGGACTCCTTGTTCCTGGCCACCTGCTCCGGGGTGCCCGTCACCAGGATGCGACCACCGCCGGCGCCCCCTTCCGGTCCCAGATCCACCACCCAGTCCGCGGTCTTGATGACGTCCAGGTTGTGCTCGATGATCACCATGGTGTTGCCCCGATCCCGCAGCTGGTGCAGCACCTTGAGCAGCTGCTGTATGTCGTGGAAGTGCAGGCCCGTGGTCGGCTCGTCCAGGATATAGAGGGTCTTGCCGGTATCCCGCTTGGAGAGCTCCCGCGCCAGCTTGACCCGCTGCGCCTCGCCACCGGACAGGGTGGTGGCGGACTGGCCGAGGCGGATATAGGAGAGGCCCACGTCCATCAGGGTCTGCAGCTTGCGCGCCACCGCAGGGACGGGATCGAAGAAGGCGCGGGCGTCCTCCACCGTCATCTCGAGGATCTCGTGGATGTTCTTGCCCTTGTACTTCACCTCCAGGGTCTCGCGGTTGTAGCGCTTGCCCTTGCAGACGTCGCACGGCACATAGACGTCCGGCAGGAAGTGCATCTCCACCTTGATGACCCCGTCCCCCTGGCACGCCTCGCAGCGCCCCCCTTTCACGTTGAAGGAGAAGCGACCCGGCTGGTAACCGCGCGAACGCGCCTCCTGGGTGCCGGAGAGCAGCTCGCGGATCGGGGTGAACAGGCCGGTATAGGTGGCCGGATTGGAGCGCGGGGTACGACCGATGGGGCTCTGGTCGATGTCCACCACCTTGTCCAGCTGATCCAGCCCCTCGATGCTGCGGTAAGGGGCCGGGGTGGACTCGGTCGCCTTGTTGAGCTCGCGGTGGGCGATGCGAAACAGGGTATCGTTGATCAGGGTCGACTTGCCGGAGCCGGAGACGCCGGTGACGCAGGTCATCACCCCGATGGGCAGATCCAGGTTGACGTTGCGCAGGTTGTTGCCGCTCGCCCCCTTGAGCCTGAGCCAGCGGTCGGTAAGCGGGGTACGCTCGGCCGGCACGGCGATCTCCTTGCGCCCGGAGAGGTAGTCACCGGTCAGGGACTCGGGGTTTGCAATGATCTCCTCCGGTGTGCCCTGGGCCACGATGGCGCCGCCGTGTACCCCCGCCCCCGGACCGATGTCGAGCACATGGTCGGCGAGGCGAATGGCATCCTCGTCATGCTCCACCACGATCACGGTATTGCCCAGATCCCGCAGGTGGGTCAGGGTGCCCAGCAACCGCTCGTTGTCCCGCTGGTGCAGACCTATGCTGGGTTCGTCCAGCACATACATGACCCCCACCAGGCCGGCGCCGATCTGGCTGGCCAGCCGGATCCGCTGGGCCTCACCACCGGAGAGGGTCTCGGCGCTGCGAGACAGGCTCAGATAGTTGAGACCCACGTTCACTAGGAAACCGAGCCGCTCGACGATCTCTTTCAATATCTTGTCGGCGATCTGGGCGCGCTGGCCGGACAGGTTCAATCCTTCGAAGAAGGCCAGGGCGTCGCCGATGGACTGCTCGGCGATGGCGGGCAGGTTGCGGTTGTCGACGAAGACGTGACGGGCCTCCTCCCGCAGCCGGCTGCCGCCGCAGCTGGTGCAGGACTTGTTGGCGATGTATTTCGCCAGCTCTTCGCGCACCGAGTTGGATTCGGTTTCCCGGTAGCGGCGCTCCATGTTGTGCAATATCCCCTCGAACGGGTGCTTGCGCACCACCACATCGCCGCGATCGTTCATGTAGCGGAACTCGATCTCGGTACGGCCCGAGCCGCGCAGCACCACCTCCTGCACCCTGGCAGGCAGATCCCCCCAGGGGGTATCCAGATCGAACTCATAGTGATCGGAGAGAGATTTGAGCATCTGGAAGTAGTAGAAGCTGCGCTTGTCCCAACCACGGATGGCACCACCGGCCAGGCTCTGACTCGGATCGTGGATCAGCTTGGCGGGATCGAAATACTGCTGCACCCCGAGGCCGTCGCAGGTAGGACAGGCCCCCGCCGGGTTGTTGAAGGAGAAGATGCGCGGCTCCAGCTCCGACATGGAGTAGCCGCACTCGGGGCAGGCGAAGTTGGCGGAGAAGGTCATGGCTTGCACCTGATCCTCCCCGTCCATGGGCACCACCAGTACGATGCCGCCGGAGAGGGTCAGGGCCGTCTCGAAGGATTCGGCCAGGCGCAGGGCCAGGTCATCACGCACCTTGAAGCGGTCCACCACCACTTCTATGGTGTGCTTCTTGTGCAGCTCCAGGGCGGGAGGATCCGACAGATCGCACACCTCCCCATCGATGCGGGCGCGGATGTAACCCTGGGCCGCCAGGTTCTCCAGCAGCTTGCTGTGCTCCCCCTTGCGGTTGCGCACCACGGGGGCCAGCAGCATCAGCTTGGCCCCTTCGGGCTGGGCCAGTACCTGGTCCACCATCTGGCTGATGGTCTGGGCGGCGAGGGGAATGGCATGGGTCGGGCAGCGGGGCTCGCCGACCCGGGCGAACAGCAGGCGCAGGTAGTCGTAAATTTCGGTGATGGTGCCGACGGTCGAGCGCGGGTTGTGGGAGGTGGACTTCTGCTCGATGGAGATGGCAGGCGACAGCCCCTCGATGTGGTCCACGTCCGGCTTCTCCATCAGGGAGAGGAACTGGCGGGCGTAGGCGGAGAGCGACTCCACATAGCGGCGCTGCCCCTCGGCATAGAGGGTATCGAACGCCAGGGAGGACTTGCCGGAGCCGGAGAGACCCGTGACCACGATCAGCTTGTCGCGGGGCAGAGTCAGGTTGATGTTCTTGAGGTTGTGGGTGCGGGCACCCCGGATCACGATTTTTTCCATCTTGTTGCGCGCTCGATACGGGAACCAGAGCGGGCCAGTATGGCATAGAGACTACTGGATGAATAGACAGTCCAGGCGGGAAATCACGGCGGCGACGGGCAGCTGAAATGCTGCTCCTGCTCGCTCAGCAGCGCCTCCCCCTGCCACAGTTGCACCCTGACCCTGACCTGGTAGGGACAGCTCAACCCCAGACTCAGCCGGCCCAGACCATGGGGGCGATCGGCGAGCAGCCTGACCTGCCCTCCCTGGCGCTGGTGGCTCTGCCCGGCGGCGCCTTCGCTCCACAGATCCAGGGTGAAGCCCAGCGTCACAGGCTGGCCGCTGTGCAGGGTGGGGGCCAGGGAGAGGCCGGTGGGGGTCGATATGGCATTGAACTGCACACTGGGGACTGGCGTCATCTCGTTCTCCTCGGCCAGGGCGGCCAGGGTCATCAGCCATGGCAGGGGCAGCAGGCACCACCAGAGGTGACCCCCGCGCCGCCGCGAAAATGAAAAAGGGGCCCGCAGGCCCCCGAACATGAGACGCATCAATTGCCGCCCTGGTAGACATAAGCCTGGTTGTTGCTGCCGTACACATCGACCTGAGCCGTATTGTAGCTGGCGGTCTGCACCACATCGACCAGGTTGTTGCCGCCATTCATGCCGGCGTTGACGTAGACATCGGCCACATGGTGGTTACCGGTCTGGCTGACGCTCAGCTCGTTGTCGCTGCCCAGATAGGATTCGACGGAGGCGCTGTTCATGTCCCCGGTCTGGGTCACGGTCACGGTCGAACCCGAGTGGGACGCATCGGCATAGGCCCAGTTGTCATTCCCGCTCTGGGCCACGGTCAGCTCGTTGTCCGACCCCCAGGTCCAGGCGCCCTTGCCTTCCACGTCACGGGCGGCCGCCACCTGGTTGCGATCCCCTTGCTGGTCGATGGCGATCTGGTTGTTGCTGCCCGCCTCCTGCACTGCATTGGCGTAGTTGTCATTCCCGTTCTGATCTATGGTCACCACGCCATCCGTGCTGCTGGCCAGCTGCTTGACCACGGCATCGTTGCCATTGCCCTGCTGATTGACGCTGGCCTGGTTGCCCGCCCCTTTCTGCTCGGTGTCCGCCAGGTTGCCTTCACCCACCTGATGTATGGTGGCCTGTTCGCCGGCGCCGCTCTGATAGGCGATGGCCAGGTTGTCATCCCCCAGCTGATCGATGGTCAACCCGTCGTCATGGCCGGTCTGGCTGGTTTCGATCTCGTTGCGGTTGCCAACCTGGGTCAGGGTGGCGCGCTCGTTGCTGCCAGCCTGGTGGGCGGTCAGGGTGTTGCCCTCACCGGCCGCAGAGCCGGACTGGGCCGTGGTCACATAGCCATCGAGACCGCTCTGGGTGACATAGGCCTTGTTATCGAGATCGCGCTGGTCGACCAGGGCCTCGTTGCCACTGCCAGACTGGGTCACCTTTGCCAGGGTTCCCTCCGGATAGGCATAGCCATAGTTATTGGTCGCCTGAGTGACGCTGGCCTTGTTCAGGTTGCCGGACTGGGCAACCTGGGCTTCGGCGCCATCGGCGATCTGCTGGGAGACGCTGGCCTCATGGCCATTGCCGAGCTGGCTGACGTTGGCGATGGCCTTGTCGGACCAATAGTTGTTGAGGTTGGCCTCGTTGTGATTGCCCACCTGGCTCACGGTAGAACTGGCACCATCACCGTTGTCCTGCATCACATCGGCGTTGTTGTGGTTGCCGATCTGGGCCACGGAGGCATGGGATCCTTCGTTGAACACCTGCTGGGTCACGGTGGCGACGTTGAAGTTGCCCGTGCTCGCGACCTGGGCCAGGGAGCCCGCCGTGCTGGACTCCTGGGTCACCAGGGCGTCGTTGCCGACCCCGACCTGAGCCACGCTGGCCTCGGACTGGCTGGTGTTCTTCTGGATGGTTTTCGCCTCGTTGTCGGCCCCCACCTGGCTGATGCTCGCCTCGTTGTGGTTGCTGTTGTCGATCTGCTCGACCGTGGCCAGGTTGTTGTTGCCGGTTTGGGCGACCGTGGCCTGGTTGTTGGCGGAGGCCGCCCAGACGCTGGAAGTAGCCAGCAATACGGCGGAGGCGATGATGGTACGTTTGAACATGATTTCCCTCTCGTGCTTTGGTGTGAGCCTGGGCTCAGTTGGTTTGGACTACTCTCACTTGCTGGTTGACCCCCGCCTGAATGACGGTGGCCGCCAGGCCGCTGCCGCTCTGCTCTATGGTGGCCAGATTGCCATCACCGAGCTGAACCGCCCGCGCCCGATTGTCATACCCGCTCTGGCTGATCCAGGCCTGGTTGTCCAGACCCTGCTGCCACAGCCAGATCTGGTTGCCGACGCCGGCCTGGTAGAGCTCGGCACTGTTGCCGACCCCGAGCTGGACCGCATCGACCCAGTGGTTGTCACCGATCTGCTCCAGGCTCAGCCGCTGCCGATCCCCTCGCTGCATCAGGCGCGCCTGGTTGTCGTTCCCCGACTGGCCGAGCAACAGCTCGTTGTCCGTGCCCAGTTGCCACAGCCGGGCCTGATTGCCCTCCCCGTGCTGCAGCAGCTCGAGTTCGTTGTCTTGTCCCAGTTCGCTGGCCAAGGCGAGATCCTGCGCCGCCACGGGCAGGCCGAGCAGGCTCAGGGTCATCAGGAGAGGCGTCAGGTATTTCATCTGTGATTACCTTTTTGAAGTGCGGGTCCAGTATCCCCAGCCCCCGGCCGGGCGACCATCAGGCACATAGCTGATTCGAGGCTGATTCGGATCCCGCCCGTCCTGGGAAGAAAGTGTGAGAAGAGGCTGAGACCCGCCCTCCCCATGGGGACCCATGAAAAAAGGCCCTGAACGGGCCTTTGAAAAGCAAGTGGGCAGAGGTGAGACAGGCCTTGAGTGGCTGACCCCGCCTCAGAGGATGGGGGCGCTGTCTTGCAGATACCCCTGCAGTATGGGGTTGTCCAGATCCCTGGCATCGGCCAGCTGCCAGAGGTTGTCCCGCACCCCGTTGGCAATGAGGCGGATCACCGCAGATTCGATGGCGGACATGACGCACATCTGCACCGGCTCGTTGGTGCTGAACCCGGCTTCGGCCTCCAGCAGCCGCTTGTACTCGACGAAGCGGAACACCCCGGCCTGCACCTGCTGGGAGAGGATGGTCTTGGCGGTGGTGACGCTGTTGAGGATGCGGCCGGAGCGGATATCGACCGCCCTCAGGTTGACGGTAACCTGATCGACCCTGTATTCACCGCTCGCCCCTATCCCGAAATACTTGGCCCCTACCCCACCGGTGCGCACATTGCTGTCATAGGCGACTATGCCCCCCTCGATCAGTATGTTGGCTGCCACCAGGGAGGGGAGCTGCTGCTGATTGTTGCCAGGCACATTGGGCTTGTTCTGGGTCGCCCGCACTATCTTGCGCTCGGTCAGGAGGTTCTGCAGCCCCTCCCGCTCCAGGGGGACGAACCATTGGGAATCCCACAGCGCCGTGCTGAGCATGGCGACCCCGCCCTGGGTCACGGCGGTGGAGAAGTTGGAAGCCGGCGCCGGCAGATACTGGCCCGTCTGGTCACGAAAGTCGTAGACGGCGGCCACTATCTTGCCCTTGGGCTTGGGCAGGCTGATCAGCTCTTTATAGGAGATGGATCTCGGCATCAGGGTCGCCTTCTCATCGGGCTCGGGGGAGCCTATGTGGGTGGCACAACCGCCGAGGCCAAGCAGGAGGGCCACCAGGGGCAGGGTGGCGAACAGGGGTATCCGTTTCATAGCATCCTCAGTCGGCGATCAGGCCATTCACTTCGATCAGGGTGGTTTCATTCGTCGCTCTATCCGTGATGGAGATGGCCAGGGTGCCATCCTCGTCCACCACATTGATCGCGAACTCGTCGGTAACCAGGCTGCCACTCTGGCTGCCATCCTGGCCTATGTCCGCCAGCAACTGGCTCACCAGCCGCGACTGCAGGCTGGAGGTGAGCCTGTCCAGGGCCGAGGTGCCGCTGCTGCCACCGGCGGAGGGATCCTTGTAATCGTTCTGGGCATTGGCCGTGCCCAGCAGGTGGCTGCTGTTGAGAGGATTACCGCCAAAGCTGGGGTTGATGGGGCGATAGATCAGCTCGGAGGCGGAGGCGGTCATGGTGACCGTCAGGGCCAGGAGCAGGAGGCGAGAGCACATATGCCATGTCCTTATAGTTCATCGTGTTCCAGATCGAAGGTATCCATGAACATCATGGCCACCTTCTGTTGCCGTAAAATCTTGCTCACCTGGCCCCAGGCCTGCTGCGCCGCCAGCTCTCCCTGGCTGCGCACCGGCGAGAGCGCCGTCTTGAACAGCACCTTGCGGTTGTGGGTTACCCAGACAAGACTCCCCCAGCGCGCCGTCGGCCGCTCATGGATGGTGAGGTTCTCCCTGCCGTCCGGGTCTTCATCCTCCCGCAGCCGGCTGAAGTGGTGATAGAACCCCTGACCGAAGCGGGTGAAGGTGCGATCGATCACCAGGCCCCCTATCTCTATCCTGTCGTTCTCCTGCTCGGGTTGCAGGGACTCCAGGGGCGCGTTGACATCCTCGTCAGCGGCCAGCAGGGGCGCGGCGGCCAGCCAGAGGCAGAGCAGCCAGCGTTGCATCAGTGGGAACTCGTGAAATCGAGGTAATCCTTGGCCCAGCTCACCGCCTGCAGCCGGTTCTTGACGTTCAGCTTCTTGAAGACGTTATAAAGGTGGGACTTGATGGTGTGCTCGCTGACGAACAGGCTGTCGGCAATCTCGGTGTTGGAGGCCCCCGTCATCAGGTAGCGGATGATCTCCCGCTCGCGCACCGTGAGCAGGGTCTGGTGGCGCTGGGCGGGCTCGTTGCCCTGCCGGTAGTAGTTGACCAGCTCGCACATCAGATGACGGGGGATCCAGAACTCCCCCTCCATCACCTTGCGGATCCCGGCCACCAGGCGATCCAGGGGATCCTGGCGAAAGAAGAGGCCGCTGGTATTGGGCCACATCAGCAGCAGATCCCTGTCCGTGCTGTTGGGGGCATTGAGCAGCACTGTGCTGGCGGAGTCGAAGGCGGCGATGGCCCTGTGCCAGCCGAACTGCTGGCTCGACTTGAGATAATCCAGATCGATCAGAAACAGGCTGCACTCCCCCATGGTCAACAGCTGATCCGGTTGGCTGATCAGCGTGATGGGTTGACCCACTTGCGCCATCAAGTGGCTGGTAAAGGTCGTCGCCTGCACATTGCCTTCGGTCACGAGGACCAAGGGGGTCACTGTCGTCATGGGGCTCTTCCTTGAACTGTGTGCCGGTTGGCTCGTTTTTGTTTTTTCGGGTGCCAGGAATGGTCGCAAGAGAGTAACAACCCCCTATTTTTGCACAGCATTAAAAAAGTATGAGACGCCGACCAAATGGGAGTAAAACTCATTTTTTTCTAGACAATACAGTGGACTAGGATACGCCCCCTATTTGGGGGGGCAAATGAGACATGAGGGTTCAACGCGGGGTCATCATGGTGATGTCGGACGCTGCCCTCGCGGCCGGGCCACTTGTCCGGCGACCGGCAAATGGGCTAGCGTAAACTGAAGCGGACCGGGGCGAGCCAAAGCGGCCCGCTCGCGCTAAAGATGTGCTATCCCGGGCATCAACTGTTACTATTGCCGGCTAATCGGATGTCGATGGCCGGGCTCAGCCCCGGTTGGCGACAGGCGAGCGGCAGACGTCGAGTGAGACGGCGCCTGCCCTGTGCGACGGCAACATTGTGTGACATTCAGACCAGACTGCTGGTCGGTATATAAAGGTGGAAGAGAGATTATGGCCAGTCGAGGCATCAACAAAGTCATTCTGATCGGTAACCTGGGACAAGACCCGGAAGTGCGCTACATGCCGAGCGGCGGTGCCGTGACCAACATCACCCTGGCCACCTCCGAAACCTGGCGCGACAAGCAGACCGGTGAGCAGAAAGAGCGCACCGAATGGCACCGTGTGGTGTTCATGGGCAAGCTGGCCGAAGTGGCGGGCGAGTACCTGAAGAAAGGCTCCCAGGTCTATGTCGAAGGCAAGCTGCAGACCCGCAAGTGGCAAGATCAGAGCGGCCAGGAGCGCTACACCACAGAGGTACTGGTCGACAGCTTCAGTGGCGTGATGCAGATGCTGGGTGGTCGCCCCCAGGGTGGCGCCGGTCAAGGCATGGGCGGCCAGCCGTCTCAGGGCAACTGGGGTCAGCCGCAGCAGGCCGCTCCCGCGCAGAACATGCAGCAACGTCCCGCCGCCCCTCAACAGAACATGCAGCAGGGAGGCTACAGCCGCCCGCAGCAGCAACCCCAGTCTGCTCCGCCGGTCTACAACGAACCGCCGATGGATTTCGACGACGATATTCCCTTCTAAAAAATACCTGCGATCAGGCCCTGACCATTCAGGGCCTTTTTCCATGTCCACGACTGTCGCAGCCAAGCCGCACTCTCCCCCCAATGTTGACCTATCCGGTCACCGCACTCCCTGCCGCTTCGGGGAATTCGCTATGATGCAGGCGGATGACAACATGACAGGCACACCATGATCGCACGCGGACTCCTGATCATCGCACTCTTGCTGAGCGGGCCTCTGAGCGCCCAGCCACTCAAGGTGGGCGTCAGCTTCGCCATCCCCCCTTATGTGATCCAGGAGCAGGGCCGAGGCATTGAGCTGGACCTGCTGCGCGCCGCCTTCGACGGCAGCGAATATCGTCTCGATTTCCAGTACCTGCCCCTGGAACGCACCTTCCGCATGCTGGCCGACGGCAAGCTGGATGCCATCATCAACGTCAGACCCGGCATGCTGGACGGCGCCTTTCTCTCCCGCCCCGTCATCCGTTTTCGCAACCAGGTCTTCACCCTGCCCCCCTTCACGCTCATGAGCCTGGACGACCTGGCCACCATGAGGGTGACCGCCTTTCAGCGAGCCACTCGGGTACTGGGACCAGACTTTGCCGCCGTGGCCGCCCGCAATCCCCACTACGAGGAGGTGGCCAAACAGCAGACACAGGTGCGTCAGCTGCTGCTCGGCCGGGTGGATGCCGTGATCATGGAAGAGCGAGTCTTCCACTACTTTCTGGATCAGCTGCAACCCGACGACCCCCTCCATGGCTCCCGGGCACAGATCCTGGCTCACTCCCTGTTCGCTCCCACCCTCTACCACTTCGCCTTTCGCAGTGCGGCGGTGCGGGATCATTTCGATCGGGCCCTGCTGGCCATGCGTGCCGATGGCCGCTACGAGCAGATCTTTGCCGACTATGATGTCAGCCCCTGAAATGGGGAGAGCCAGACATAGAAAAGCCAGCACAGAGGCTGGCTTTTGGTACTGGCTCGGCTGAGCTGAGTTACTTCATGGCGCTGCCGTTCTTGAGTTCGGCTTTCTGGCGCTTGGCCTCGCGCTTTTCCTTCAGTGACATCTGCGGCTTCTTCTTGCCATCTTTGCCGTTGTGATGTTCTTTGTTGCTCATCATCAAACTCCAAAAATGTGACCGACACACGGGGCCAGGCCCCTGTTGCCATCCGAATCGTTAACTACTAGTACTGACTTGCCCCCAACGAACAGGGGCGACCCAGCATACCCCTGAACCCGAGCCAGGATCCATCCCCATCTGCAGCCCAGCTTGAGCAAGACATTGACCCGGGATCCGGGCAAGCCACTCATATCTATCGTTATTTTATTTATTGTCTGGTTACGGTGAAATTTATACACCCGCCTGTTCGAGCCACTATTTTTTAAGGCAAAAAACGCTTCAGAGAAAATAATGACGCCGATGACAAGGGTAAAAACCAATGGCAAGAGGGGAATAAGAAATAATCAACGATATGTGATAAGGTGCTTCATTACCAACTTGCCAGGAGAGTCCCGTGAAAAAGCTGGAAATGAAAGATCTCACCGAGAAAGAAAAGGCTGAAATAACCCAACTGCTGCAAAAGGCACAGGCCAATGCGGATCACCCCTTGACCAATGGCGAGCGCAACAAGATTCGGGAAGAGGGTCGCCTCAAGGTCGTGGCCGATCGCGCCGAAGCCGCCAAGGAAGCCTCCCGCATCGCCCGCGAGAAAGCCAAGGAACGGGCCCGCAACCAGGTACTGCCAGAGACCTTCAGCTGGATTGACTCCGTCAGTGGCAAGTTCCGCGGCCGCCGCTGAGCCCGCTGGCGGCGGCTTCCGGGGCCGGGCGACCTTGCAGAGTCCCCCACCTGCACCATCAGCTGCTTTTTAAAGTTTTTTTCACCCTCATGTCGCGCCAGCTCGTCATGGCTCATGATGGGTGTGATGATCCCCGCCAGGGCAGGCTGGCCAAGGATCCCACTCTCGTTCCGCCAACATCCAGCGGATGATTCCCCCCCTTTTTCGGCAAGATTTCACCGCCAGAATGGCTGCAGAAAAAAAGGATTGGCGAGATAAAGATTGCTATCGCAGAGGGGGCGTGTTTTAATCTTTCTCGATGGTTCGGTAGTTCAGACCACATTATGTTAGGTAGTCTCTAGTAAAGCAGTGATTAGATAGGCGTTATCTTAGATTTCTCTTATCAAATAATTCTCCTTGTTTAGTGCGCCATACGTATTCTGACGAAAAATCATAAATTGCCATATGGCACTTAAACACT
This sequence comes from Aeromonas bivalvium, assembly GCF_000819765.1. GTDB lineage: Bacteria > Pseudomonadota > Gammaproteobacteria > Enterobacterales > Aeromonadaceae > Aeromonas > Aeromonas bivalvium. The sequence continues at coordinate 45,191 of NZ_CDBT01000026.1, read as the reverse complement.
CAAAAGGAAATTATTATGTCTAACAAAATGACTGGTACCGTTAAATTCTTCAACGCTGAAAAAGGTTTTGGCTTCATCTCCCCGGCTGACGGCAGCAAAGACGTGTTCGTACACTTCTCCGCCATCCAGTCCACCAGCTTCAAAACCCTGGACGAAGGTCAGCGCGTTGAGTTCACCATCGAGCAAGGCCAGAAAGGCCCGGCTGCTGCCAACGTAGTTGGTCTGTAATTCAAGCCGAGAGGCCGGTAATCAGGCAGATGCCTGCTGACTGACCACTTGCAAGAATTTAAAAAAACCCGCCTCGGCGGGTTTTTTGTCGTCTGGCATCCGGACTATACCTCTCCTCGACAAGCCCTCTTCCCTCAGAAACAAACAAATGAAAACCAATATCATTTGCAATTGATTCTCGTTTGCATAAATGCCTGCCGACAAACGCAATCCGTTTGAGGCTCAGCTCCGCCCCGCCCACCCAGTGCGACACCAAGATCCCGGGACACAGAGGCGAGCCGAGAAACTTTCCTTGCCAGGAGTTCAGGTTTTCATGACTAGCATCCGCATCACCCCTCTCGCCACCCTGATATTCGCCGCACTGGCCAGCCAGGCCCACGCCAGCCAGAACGAAGTCATGGTGGTCACCGCCTCGGGTTTCCAGCAGAAGATCGAAGACTCGGCCGCCTCCATCTCTGTGGTGACCCGGGAGCAACTGGAGAAACGCGCCTACCGTGACGTGACCGACGCCCTGAAAGACGTGCCCGGGGTCGTGATCACCGGTGGCGGCAGCAGCAGCGACATCAGCATCCGCGGCATGGGGGCCAAATACACGCTGATGCTGGTGGACGGCAAACGGGTCGACAGCCGTGGCACCCGCCCCAACAGCGACGGCCCCGGCATAGAGCAGGGCTGGTTGCCGCCCCTGCAAGCCATCGAGCGGATCGAGGTGGTGCGTGGCCCCATGTCCTCCCGCTATGGCTCGGACGCCATGGGGGGCGTCATCAACGTCATCACCCGCAAGACAGCCTCCATGACGGCATGGCAGGGCTCGGTCCATGCCGACAGCACCTTCCAGGAGAACAAGGCGTCCGGTGACATCTTCCAGACCGATGCCTACACCGCCGGCGCCCTGGTGGACGGCTTGCTGGGGGTGCGCCTGAATGGCCAGCTCTCCCATCGCGGCGAGGATCAGTTCCAGAACGGCTTCGCCGAGCAGGAGACCCGCAGCGGCACCGCCGTGTTCAGCCTGACCCCGGACGAGCACAACCGAGTCGACTTCGAGCTGAGCCGCGGCCTGCAAGACAGGGATCGCACGCCAGGTGAGTCCATTTCGGCCAAGGCCAAACCCAACCTGAGCACCTACGAGCGCACCAACTACGCCATCACCCACGACGGCCACTACGACTTCGGCTCCTCCACCAGCTATCTGCAACGGGAAGAGAACACCAACCCGGGTCGGCAGATGAAGATGATCAACACCATTGTCGACACCCATACCCAGCTCATCCTGGGGGATCACTACCTGAGCGTCGGCGGCCAATACCGTTACGAGGATCTGCAGGATCAGGGCAATCAGCTCAACGTGGCCGGCCGCGCCGACCAGCTGACCCGCTGGAGCTGGGCCCTGTTCGTGGAGGACGAGTGGGCCCTGACCGACAGCTTCGCCCTCACCGGCGGCATCCGCATGGACAGGGATCAGAACTACGGCAGCCACTGGAGTCCGCGTTTGTACGGGGTCTGGCACCCGGCCGAGCACTGGACCCTGAAGGGCGGCGTCTCCACCGGTTACCGCTCCCCCGACCTGCGCATGTCCGCCGCCAATTGGGGCCAGGCCACCGGGGGCGGCACCCAGGACGGCATGCTGGTGGGCAGCCCGGCCCTCAAGCCGGAGAAGAGCGTCAGCGAAGAAATTGCCCTGTTGTGGGATGGCCAGCAGGGGCTCAACGCCAGCCTGACCCTGTTCAATACCGACTTCGAGGACAAGATAGCCGAGACCCGTCGCTGCACCAGCAAGGAGGATCCCGCCTGTACCCTGAACGGCCACACCTATGACTTCATCAGCGATCGCATCAACGTCGACGAGGCGAACATGCGCGGGGTGGAAGGCACGGCCAACTGGGCCATCAACCAAGATTGGTCGCTGGCCTCCAGCTACACCTTCACCCAGTCCGAGCAAAAGAGCGGCCCGATGGAGGGCAAGGCCCTCAACCAGATGCCGCGCCACATGTTCAACACCACGGTCGACTGGCAGACCAGCGAGGCGGTCAGCCTCTGGTCCAGGGTCAATTTCCGCAGCAAGACCTCGGACTACCTGAGCCGGGTCAGGATGGCGGAGGGCACCCCCTCCTACACCTTCTTCGACACAGGTCTGGTCTACAAGGCCAACCAGGCACTGAGTGTCACCGCCGGCGTCTACAACCTGCTGGACAAGACGGTGGACTACGCCAGCTATGGCACCGTGCTGGATGGACGCCGCTACAATCTGGGGCTGACCTACCAGTTCTGATCAACCCTTGCCAGCAACGAAACAGGCCCGCCGAGTGCGGGCCTGTTTCATTTTCGGGAGCCGCGTTCAGCGCGGCAGGCTGATCCTGGCCTCCAGTCCCCCCTCGGGGCGATTGTGCAGGGTCAGCTCGCCGCCATGCTGATGCACCAGGGTGCGGGCGATGGAGAGTCCCAGCCCTACGCTGCCCGAGGCGGTATTGCGCGCCTCGTCCAGGCGCACGAAGGGCTTGAACACCTCCTCGAGCCGCTCACTGGCGATGCCGGGCCCCTGATCCATCACCCGGATCAGCAGCTCGTGGGGGCCCGGGTCGAGGCGCACCTCCACCTGGCCCGCATACTTGAGGGCGTTGCCGATGAGGTTCTGCAACACCCGGCGCAGGGCATTGGCACGGCAGGCATAGACCAGCTTGCCCTGTGCCACGAAGTGCACCGGCTGGCCGGTATCGGCATAGTCATCGCACAGACTCTCCAGCAGGCTGACCAGATCCAGCTCCCGGGTCTGCTCCTCCGTGCCCTCGTCCCGGGCGAAACTCAAGGTGGCCGCCAGCATCTGCTCTATCTGCTGCAGGGTCTGCTGGATGCGCTCCTTGTCCTCGCCATCGGCCAGAAACTCGCTGCGCAGCCGCAGGCTGGTGATGGGGGTGCGCAGGTCGTGGGAGATGGCGGCCAGCATCTGGGTCCTGTCCTGGACGAAGCGTTCGAGTCGGGTATGCATGCGGTTGAACGCCTGAATGGAGTCGCGGATCTCGGTGGGCCCCTCCTCCTTGAGCAGGGCCGTCTCCTCGCCGCGCCCCAGCTTGTCGGCGTTGTGGGCCAGCTGCTTGAGGGGGCGGGTGGCGCGACGAAACAGCCAGATCATCAGGCCGATCACCAGGCTGGCCACCAGCAGCAGGTTGAAGGTGGTGCGCAGGGACCAGGCTCCCGCCTCCTTGTCCACCAGGGAGCTGAACTGCAACCACTGGCCGCCGGGCAGCTCGATGGAGCCATAGAGGCGCATGTCCTGGGGCGGCGGCCCCTTGCGATCGTCCATCATGCGCACATGATGACGCCAGGCCCGGCTGCGGGGAGCATCCTTGCTGAGCTCGGCGCTGATCTCCACCATCAACCCGGGGGGATAACCCAGCTTGCTGCGCACCAGCGCCTCGAAGCGGGGGCTGCGATTGTCCGGCTGCAGCGGCTCGTGGGCCAGGCGCAGGAACAGGGTCTCGCTGCGACTCGCCTTGAGGATCTCCCGGTGCAGCTCAGGGGGGGAGAGGGTGAGCAAGCGCACCACGGAGACGATGCGCTGCATGGCGTTGCGGCTGTTGACGAAGCCGAGGGCCTCCTCCCTGTCCGAGCGGTAGATCTGGATGCTGAGCAGCTGGATCAGGATGAGCCCCGCCAGGGCCACCAGCACTATCTGTCCGGTGAGCCCCTTGGGCCAGAGTCGCTTGAAGAGGTTCATGGATCACACCTGGGTCACATCGGCGGCGAACAGGTAACCGCCGCCCCAGATGGTCTTGATGAGTTCCGGATTCTTGGGGTCGCGCTCCAGCTTGCGCCGCAGCCGGCTCACCAGGGTGTCGATGGCGCGGTCGAAGGCCACCGCCTCCCGGCCACGGGCGAGATCCAGCAACTGATCCCGGCTCAGCACCCGCTGGGGTCGCTCCAGAAAGACCTTGAGCAAGTCGAACTCGGCGGTGGAGAGGCTGAGCCCCACCCCGTCCTCGTCGATCAGCTCGCGGCGATTGATGTCGAGCAGCCAGCGATCGAAGCGCAGGTCCCGGGACAGGGTCTCGGCGACCGGCTGCTGATCGGCCTGGGTGCGGCGCATCACCGCCTTGATCCGGGCCAGCAGCTCCCGCGGGTTGAACGGCTTGGCGAGATAGTCATCGGCCCCCATCTCCAGCCCTATGATGCGGTCCGTCTCCTCCCCCATGGCGGTGAGCATGATGATGGGCAGGTTCGACTTCACCCTCAGCTCGCGGCACAGGGTGAGGCCATCTTCCCCGGGCAGCATGAGGTCGAGCACCAGCAGGTCGAACTCCCGCTCCTCCAGCAGCTTCTTCATCTCCCGCCCGTCGCGGGCACAGCTGACGCGCATGCCGTGCTGCTCCAAAAAGCGCTTGAGCAGATCGCGGATCTCGCTGTGATCGTCGACCACCAGAATATGAGGGCTACCTTGGTTCATCATTGTCTCTCCCGTTATCGAGCTGGGGCGATTATACGAGAATCACTCGGGCGGGTTGTGTCAAAGTGTGCCAGAGCGCCAAGATGCCACACTCTGCTACAAAATAGGATTAAACTGGCAAAATTCAGACACTTCCACGGTGTTTACTGGATACCAAGGCGAAACAGCCTATACCCGTATTCATCCGACAGGAGTTACCCATGAAAAAACTGACCAAGACCCTGCTGACCGCCACCCTGATCCTGGGCCTGCCGCTGGGCGCCTATGCCGCCAGCGAAGCCGCCGCCACCGCGCCGGCCGAGCGCCCCGCCGTCGACTGCCCCATGGGTGGCAAGGGGATGGATGGCAAGCACCACAAGCGCCACGACCGTATGGAGCGCATGCAGAAGATGACGCCGGCAGAGATCCAGGCTCACCTGCAGCAGCGTTACGACAAGATAGAGGATCCGGCCAAGCAGGCCGAGTTCGTCAAGCGGCTGGGGGAGCGGGCCGAGGGCATGACCAAGCATGCCGAGGCGATGAAGGCCTTCGCCGACGCGCACCAGTAATCCAGACCAGCAACAACAAGGGGCCGACCGGCCCCTTGTTGTTTTTCTGCATCCAGTCCCCGGGGGGCGATCGGCTTACGCCTTGTCCACCACCCGCAGGCTCTTGACCGTCTCTCCCTCGAAGCGGATCACCACCTGCTTCTTGTCCAGCTCCGGCACCAGGGCCTTGCCGGTCTGGGCCAGAGTCGGCGAGCTCTCGCTCAGGTTCGCCATGTCGTAGTACCACAGCTCCAGCTGCTCTTCCTTGCCGGTGCTGGCCGGCTCACCGAACTTCTCCTTGATGCTCGCCCGGGTCGACACCCCCTCCTTGATCCCCAACGCCTTTTGCACAGCCTCGTTGGTGTAGCTGTCCGCGGCGCCGAGAGCCATCTCCTTGGTGGTATCGGAGACGGCGTCCGTAAACGCATCGAACAGGCCCGCATGGGCAAACAGCGGTAGTGAGGTCAGGGCAACCAGTAAGACTTTCTTCATGACATGATTCCAATCGATAGCAACAAGGGGGGCCATGAGAACAGGTCGCAATCCCGTTCGTCAAGGCGACCGGGGAGAAATACGGACAAGAGTGGCGCCCATTTTCCCCCGCAGCCCTCCAGGAGCAGGGGATGAGGCAAGGCGCCAGGCCAGGGCCCTGGCCAGGAAATGACGCACCTCACAGGGGCGGACAGTGGGCCGAACGGTTGCGTCCCGCCCGCTTGGCGCGATAGAGCCACTCGTCGGCCCGGGCCAGCACGGCGTCCACCGCTTCCCCGGGCAGTACCTCGGTGGTGCCCAGGCTGACGGAGATGTGAAGCCCGGTGGGGAGCGCCTCCACCACCATCTCGGCCACGGCGCGGCGAATGCGCTCGGCGACCAGACAGAGCCCGGCCCCATGCAGGCCGGGCAGCAGGATCAGGAACTCCTCGCCGCCGCTGCGCACGAACAGATCCTGGCTGCGCAGCCGGGCCGCCACACAGGCGCAGAAGCCTTGCAGCACGGCATCCCCCTGCTGGTGACCGAAGCGATCATTGATCTGCTTGAAGTGATCTATGTCCAGCATGATGAGACCAGAGCGAGCCTGCTCCAGGATCAGGCGGGGAAAATGGTCGAAGAAGTAGCGGCGGTTATGCAGCCCGGTGAGGGGGTCCGTCTCGCTCAGCTGTTGCAGGCGCTGCTGGAGGGCGTACTGGTGCGTGATGTTGCGGGTGATCCAGGAGACGGCGCGCTTGCCGTCGTAGCGCGATGGCAGGGGCGCTATCTTGCCCTCGAAGCGCTGCATCCCCTGAGGGCCCGCCTTCGCATCGATATCCTTCACCTCGGCGGCCGCCAGTTCATACTCCACCACCTGCACCTGATCCGTGGCCAGGGTGAGGGCTATCTTGGCCATGATCCAGGCCGCCTTGTCCGGTGGCAGCATGTCCTGCAGCCGCTTGCCCACCAGGGGATTGCCATCCTGATAGGCGCTCTGCTCTATGCCGCCTATGTATTCGATGTAGTCACCCTCCTCGCTCAGGATGAACACGGGATCCGGCAATTGCGCCATCACTTCATAGAGTTGTTCCACCGTCAGCGCCATGGGCCCTTCCTCGTCAGCGGTCTCGGACAGACAAGGAGGCGTCCATCCCGCGCCTCCTTCTTATCTCATGCCTCATTCTTGAAGGCCAGCGGCTCACCTCATGGCGGGCCTGCGGGCGGCGACCAGCAACAACATGGGGCGTTCCGCCTCCTCGGCCAGGGCGGGATTGGCGGCGATCTGCTCGGCACTCGGCCCCCACTCTTCCACCCGCTCGAGCTGGAACCCGGCGGCGATCAGGGCATTGAGATAACTCCCCAGGGTGCGGTGATACTTGATCACCCCGGGAGCCAGCCAGTCGCTCGTCCGCCGCCCTTCGGCCTGATAACCGTTGATGGGCCAGGAGCGCCTCCCCTGCTCGTCTTGCAGCCAGCCCTGCGGTTGCGGGCAGGTGAAGATGGGATGCTCCACCGAGAACACCAGGCTGGCACCGGGATGGAGCGCATCGAACAGCTGCTCAAACAGAGGGGCCACCTCGGGCAGATAGTGCAGGGCCAGGGAGCTGTAGACGAGGTCATAGGGCTCCCCCTCCAGGGTCAGGGCCGCCAGATCCCCCTGGCAGTAGCGGATCGCCGGATCCCGGGTCAGTTCGGCCGCCCGGGCCAGCATCCTGCTGGAGAGATCGATCCCCAGCACCTCGGCCGCCCCCTGCTCCCGGGCGCTGCGGCAAAACCAGCCATAACCGCAACCCAGATCCAGCACTCGCTTGCCCGCCAGCGGCGGCAGCATGGCCCGCAGCGACGCCCATTCGGGGGCGCCATCCAGCCCATGCACCGAGCGGGGCAACTGGGCATAACCTTCGAAGAACGCCTGATTATCATAGATATTTTGTGACATGTTTGACTCCTGGGTCAGCAAGGCAAGTCTGGCAGAAAGATTCACTCGAGTGCAGTTATCCGGTCATGAAACACAAGGTGCATCGGCCAGGCAATAAAAAAGCAGAGGACCCGATGGGCCCTCTGCTCGCGGTGCATTGGTCGCTATCAAGGACCAATCCAACGAAAAGGGCCACAGACAGCATTGTCTGTGGCCCTCTGGTTATCGTCCCACGGCCGGGCGCAGCCAGGTGTCACCAGGACACCGGCAGGCGGGTGGGACGATGAATGAGGTCGAAAGCTCAGGCTTTCGAATCAGGCTCCGGACAAAGCGTCATCGCACGCGGCTGTTCGGAGCTCACTCGGGTCACTCGCTGATCCGAGGCATATAGAGAAGTCATCTTGTCCTGGCGGAGGGGCCGCCCCGAGGCGGCACGGCACCCTGGATTGGCAATGGGGGAAAACACGCAGGCGCTACTCTAGCGCCGGCTTCTCCCCCAGGCAAGAGTCCCCTCAGGCCAGGCGCTTGTGCCAGAACATGGCCCTGCCCACTTGCGGGTCGAGCTCATAACCCTCGAAGCCACTGGCACGGTAGGCGGCCTGGGCCACCTTGTTCCCCTCCAACACCTCCAGGGTCAACTTGCAGCAACCCAGCTCCCGGGCGAGGCGATCCGCCTCGGCGAGCAGCGCCTTGCCCAGACCCCGACCGCGATGGGCCGGGTGCACGGCAATGTCGTGAATGTTGAGCAGGGGGCGGCAGGAGAAGGTGGAAAAGCCCTCGAAGCAGGTCGCCACCCCGACGGGTTCGCCATCGACCCAGGCCAGCAGCACATGGGCACCGGGGCGCGCGGCCAGGGCTTCGGCCAGATTCGCCTTCACCTCGTCCGCCAGCGGGCTGCCGCCCCCCATCTCGTCTCTGGCGTATTCGTCCAGCAAGGAGACCAGGGCCTCGCCATGTTGCCGGTTATGCAGGTCTGCCCTGATGATCTCCGTCATGTTCCTTTTCCTTCCGTGTCCACTGTTCCATGGGGTACGCCCGGGGCGCAATGTGCCGATACTAACTTCCCCTCTCGGCGGCGCCAAGACTCGCATGATGCACACCACCAACTCGATTGACGCCGCTCATCGGCCGCTGCCGCCCGGGGGGGGCGGATATTTGTCATCTTCTCCTTGCCACGCTAATGAAAATCAATATCATTAGCATCCTCCCGAAATGGGTGCACATCAATAATTACAAATAAATCAATAGCTTCAGGCAAATTTCTAGAGTCGATCAACACATGCAACACCTCAATCAAACCCATACCCTGGTGTGGGCCGCCCTCTTGTCCCTGAGCGCCAGCGCCCAGGCCGACGACAGCATCACCGTCTTTGGCAAACGCAGCCAGCACGACGAAGTCGCTACCGCCACCCGTACCGCCACCCCGGCCAAGCTGGTGCCCCAGAGCATCGAGAGCGTCAAGGCAAGCGAGCTGACCGCCTTCGGCCAGCCCACCCTGAGTGAAGCCCTGACCGGCATCCCTGGCGTCAACGCCAGCGGCGACACCCGCTTTGACGGCGTCACCATCCGCGGTTTCAGCGCCAGCAACGACTTCTACCTCGACGGCCTGCGCGACGACATGCAATACACCCGCGACCTTGGCAACATAGAGCGGGTCGAAGTGCTCAAGGGCCCCGCCGCCGTGCTCTACGGCCGTGGCAGCACGGGGGGCATCGTCAACCGGGTCAGCAAGGTCCCCCAGAGGGGGCAGGCCTCCAGCGTCAGCGCCCGGGTCGGCAGCTTCGACAGCCGACGCTTCGCCGCCGACCTCAACGGCGAGGCAGGGGAGCGGGTGCAACTGCGCCTGAACCTGGCCCAGGAGGACAAGGAGAGCTTTCGCGACGAGGTGACCAGCAAGCGCACCCTGCTGGCCCCCTCCGTCAACTGGGAGATCAGCGACAGCCTGAACTGGCTGGTGCAGTACGAGCGCAACGAACACGATCGTACCCCGGATCGCGGCATTCCCGGTGTCGATGGTCGCCCGGCGGATGTCCCCATCGAGAGCGTCTACAGCGACACCCGCCGCGACTTCATCGACGATCTGGCCCAGTCCACCCGATCCCGCCTCACCTGGGACATCAACGATCAGTGGCAACTGCGCCAGCAGCTCGGCTACACCACCCTCGACAGCCAGTTCGACAACACCTATGTCACCAGCGTCAAGGGGGACAAGGTGACCCGCGCCCGCTGGCAGCAGGATCTCAAGGCCAGCAGCCTCACCAGCAACACCGAAGCCGAAGGCCAGCTGCAGACCGGCCCCGTCGGCCATCGCCTGCTGGTGGGCGTCGAGCAGAGCTGGCAGGAGCGCACCCCCAGGCTCTACCAGAACGCCAGCCCGATCCCGGCAGGCAACCTCTATGATCCAGACTCCCTGCCCACCTATGACGGCGCCATGAAGCTCGCCAGCGACGCCAGCCACAAGGTGCGCGGGGTCGGTCTCTATGTGCAGGATCAGCTCAGCCTGGGTGACTGGCACCTGCTGGCGGGTCTGCGCCGGGACGATTTCACCGTCACCAGCCGCCGCAACGACCTCGACAAGGAGCAGACCGTCTCGGTCACCAGCCTGAGCCCGCGCCTGGGTCTGGTGTGGAACCCCATCGAGGAGCACGCCTTCTACACCTCCTACAGCAAGACCTTCACCCCGGTGGGCGGGGAGCTGATCGGTCTTACCCCGGGGGACAAGAACAACAAGCTGGATCCCCAGCACACCCGGCTCTACGAGGGCGGCGTGAAGAGCGACTGGCTGGATGGCCGCCTGGCCACCACCCTCTCCCTCTACCGGCTGGAGATGTACAACAAGCGCAGCAAGGATCCCCTGGATCCCACCCGCGTGCTCCTCACCGGCCTGCAGCGCACAGAGGGCATCGAGTTGAGCGCCCGTGCCCAGCTCACCGACGAGATCTACCTGCGCGGCGGCGTCGCCATCCAGGATGCCGAACAGGTCAAGGCGGATGAGGCGCTGCAAGGCAAGCGGCCGATGAACGTCTCGCGCCAGAACGGCCAGCTGTTTGCCGGCTACCAGAGTGGCAAGCAGGGCTGGTTCGGCGAGACCGGGGTGACGGCGGTAGGGGATCGCTTCGCCGACAACGCCAACACCACCACCTTGCCCGGCTACGCCCGCTTCGATGCCCGTGCCGGCTACCGCTGGCAGCAGTGGGAAGCCCAGCTGAGCGCCGAGAACCTGACCGACCACGACTACTTCGTCAGCGCCACCAGCGCGGCCCAGATCATGCCGGGCACGCCCCGTCAGCTGCATCTGACCGCTGCCTACCGCTTCTGATCCCCACCCCATACCCCCGCTGGCCAGCCTCTGCTGGCCAGTTTTTTTATGAAGTGCGCAAGATGAAACGCAAGAGACTCCCCCTGCACAACAACAAGTGGGTGCGCCGCATCCACGCCTGGGCCGGCTTTGCCACCCTCACCCTGATGCTGCTCTACGGCCTCACCGGCCTCTGGCTGCAACACAGGGCCGTGCTGTCCCTGCCCGGCCCCCACACCGAGAAATCCAGCGAAGAGATAGTGCTGAGTACGCCGCTGGCCAGTCCGGATGAATTGAAAGCCCTGCTGCAACGGCGTTATGCAGACATGTTCGAGGAGGGAAGACCCCAGATCACCCCGCCCCAGACCCTGCCCACCCCATCCGGCCCCCTCACCCTGCCGGCCCGCTGGGAGCTGCGTGGCGTCACCCTGAGCGAAAGCGTGGCCGCCAGCTATGTGGAAGGCACCCTGCTGGTGCGCACCGAGCTGCAGCAGGCCAACGTCGCCGCCAGCCTCAACCGGCTGCATCGCGGCATGGGCACAGGCCTGCCCTGGCAACTGGTCGGGGATCTGGCGGCCCTGGCCATGCTGCTGCTGGCCCTCACCAGCCTGCTGATGTGGAACAAGCTGCACGGCCCGGCCGGTCGCGGCATCGTCCTGCTGCTGCTGGGCGCCCTGGTCACCGTGCTGGTGGCCCTGCTCTAGGGCGTTTACCGACACCAAAACGGGATCCCGCTCCCGGCGGCGGTAACCTTGCCCATCCGCCGGGTAACAAAGGGTAACCGGCCGCCGATGGGGGTCACAATTGGCGACCAGGCGGCTGGATAGGGAGCGCCTGCGGCTGATAGGGTGCGCCCAGCTCCCGAACGCCGCGAGGAATCATGCGCATCTCCAGCATCGAATGCGGGCGAGTGGTGGCCATCCTGGCCGTGATGACCATTCATCTCTCCCCCTTCAGCAACCCCTTCGACCCCGCCCTGTGGGACGATACGCCCTACCCTCTGGTCGGGGCCATCATCAACCAGCTCTGCCGCTTCGCGGTGCCGCTCTTTTTCCTGTGCGCCGGTTACTTCCTGCAACCCGCCCTCGCCGCGGGCCACCCGCTGACGGTGGCGCTGCGCTACTGTCGCCCCCTGCTGGGGCTCTGGCTGGTGTGGAGCCTGCTCTATCTGCTGGTGCCCTTCAACCCGCTCGCGGCAGTGAGCGAGGGCTACCTGCCTGCCATGGCGGGCCAGTGGCAGATGCAGCTGGGGGATCCTCTCAACGTCTGGTGGGTGGGCGGCATGATCCACCTCTGGTTCCTGCCCGCCCTGATGGTGGCGGTGCTGATCCTGGCGCTCTGCCAGCAGGCTGGCCTGCCCCGGCTCGCCCTGCTGCTGGGGGCCCTGCTCTACGGTCTGGCCCTGCTCGGCGGCTCCTACGGCCCGCTGCTGCTGGGGGGCGAGTGGGCCCTGCTGACCCGCAACGGCCCCTTTTTCTCCCTGCTGTTCGTGGCCCTGGGCGCCGAGCTGCGCCTGCGTGGCTGGCAGCCGGATGCCAGGCGCTGCGCCCTGCTGATGGTGGCGGGGATGGGGCTCTACGCCCTGGAGGCCGCAGGCCTGCTGCGCTTTGCCGCCGTGCCCATCAACCGCCACGACTTCCTGCTGGGTTCGCTCCCCTGGGCGCTGGGGCTGTTCGGCCTGCTGCTGGCCAACCCGGGCTGGGGCCGGGGCAGCTGGCTGGAGCGCCAGGCTCCCAAGGTGCTCGGCCTCTATTGCCTGCACATGATGCTGGTGGTGTGGCTGATGATCTTCGGCCCCCAGGGCAAGCTGGTGTGGTGGGAGCTGCTCAAGGTGCCCGCGCTGCTGGCGCTCACCCTGCTCGGCTACCGACTGCTGGCGACGAACCGGTTCAGCGGCTGGCTGTTGCGGGCCCGCTAGCAGCAGGATCCTGCCCCGCCAGCAGATCGCCGTGGCTCAGCGCAAAATCGTGCATCTGCTGGAGCAGGGGGATCAGGGCGACGCCAAGGGGGCTCAGGCTGTACTCCACCCTGGGCGGCACGTCCGGGTAGAGGGTGCGGATGATGACGCCGTCGCGCTCCAGCTCCTTGAGCTGGGCGGTGAGCACCTTCTGGCTCACCTCGGGCAGGGAGCGGCGCAGGTCGCCAAAGCGCAGGGTCTGTTCGCGCAGATGAAACAGAATGGCCGGTTTCCATTTGCCGGCCAGCAGGCGCAATACCTGATAGGCGGGACAGGGCAGTGAGGGCACGGCATGGCTCGCGAGTGGTTACTTTGCGGTAAATATGCCACGAAAATGTGCCTTATTGCAGCCAAGATGCCGGCTTCCTATGATGCGGATCCCGTCAATCAACGCCCACGAGAGGTTTATCATGCCCAGCCTGCTGCAGATCCATTTCACCTTCCCCGCCGCGATGATGGGGCCGGCCCTCATGAGCGCGGCCATGCCGCTGGCCGAGTCCATCACCAAAGAGCCGGGCTTCATCTCCAAGATCTGGACCGAGAACCCGCGCACCGGCGAGGCGGGCGGCATCTATCTGTTCGAGGACGAGGGGAGCGCCCTCGCCTACGCCACCATGCACGAGCAGCGGGTGCTCGCCATGGGCGCCAGCGCGGTGCAGTTCAAGGTGTTCGACGTCAACGAGCCCCTCAGCCGCGTCACCCGCGGTCTGGTGTGATCCCCTCCCCCAGCGGCAAGCGATAGCAGGTATCCTGCTGCCAGACGAAGCCCAGCCGCTGGCTGGGCCCATTCTCCGGCTCGATATCCGCAAGCAGGGTATGAATGCCGAGCTCCCCGGCATACCCCGTCACGGCGCTCGCAGCTCCTCCAGTCTCAGCGCAATCGGCCGACATCAGGGCACGGCACACCGGCGGCGATACGGCCGCCCCCGGCACGAGCCAGGCCAACCGTCTGATCCTTCTATGAAATATCTTTTATGTCTAAGAGGGGGCCAGGATGGCTGGTACCATACGCAGCCCTATCTGATCCGGATTTTTCCGGCACCATCCATCCCTGTTTCAGCCCTGGAGGCCCCATGAATCTCCCCCTCATCATCAATGTGCTGCTGTTCGCGGCCCTGCTGACGGCCCTGGCCAGGGTCAGCAAGCCGAGCTGGAGCCTGTCTCGCAAGGTGCTGACCGGCCTGGTGATGGGGGTGCTGTTTGGCTTCGCGCTGCAACTGGTCTACGGCGCCGGTCATCCGGCCATTGCCGCCTCCATCGAGTGGTTCAATCTGGTGGGCAACGGCTATGTGCAGCTGCTGCAGATGATCGTCATGCCCCTGGTGTTTGCCTCCATCCTGAGCGCCGTGGCCAAGCTGCACAATGCCGCCTCCCTGGGTCGCATCAGCCTGCTCACCCTGGGCACCCTGCTGCTGACCACCCTTATCGCCGCCCTCGTCGGCGTGCTGGTCACCAACCTGTTCGGCCTGACCGCCGAGGGGCTGGTGCAAGGGGTGAAGGAGAGCGCCCGCCTCGACGCCATCGAGACCAGCTACCTCGGCCGGGTGAGCGAGCTGGGGGTGCCGCAGCTGCTGCTCTCCTTCATTCCCAAAAACCCCTTCGCCGATCTGACCGGGGCCAACCCTACCTCCATCATCAGCGTGGTGATCTTCGCCGCCCTGCTGGGGGTCGCCGCCCTGCAGCTGCACAGGGACGACGCGAGCAGGGGGGAGAAGGTGCTCGCCGCCATCGATACCCTGCAAGCCTGGGTGATGAAGCTGGTGCGCCTCATCATGACACTGACCCCCTATGGGGTGATGGCCCTGATGACCAAGGTGGTCGCCAGCTCCAACCCTGAGGAGATCGTCAAGCTGGGCAGCTTCGTGCTCGCCTCCTACCTGGGGCTGGGCCTGATGTTCCTGGTCCATGGCCTGCTGCTCGCCCTGGTGGGGGTCAACCCCATCACCTTCCTGCGCAAGGTGGCCCCGGTATTGAGCTTTGCCTTCAGCAGCCGCTCCAGCGCCGCCACCATTCCCCTCAACGTGGAAGCCCAGACCCGCCGCCTCGGCGTGCCCGAGGCCATCGCCAGCTTCGCCGCCTCGTTCGGTGCCACCATTGGCCAGAACGGCTGTGCCGGTCTCTATCCGGCCATGCTGGCGGTCATGGTGGCGCCGACCGTGGGCATAGATCCGCTGGATCCCCTCTGGATTGCCAGCCTGGTCGCCATCGTCACCCTCAGCTCCGCCGGGGTCGCCGGGGTCGGTGGCGGCGCCACCTTCGCCGCCCTGATAGTGCTGCCCGCCATGGGGCTGCCGGTCACCCTGGTGGCACTGCTCATCTCGGTCGAGCCCCTCATCGACATGGGGCGCACCGCCCTCAACGTCAATGGCGCCATGACGGCGGGGACCATCACCAGCCAGCTGCTCGGCCAGACCGACCAGGCCCTGCTCAATGGCGAGCAGCGAGAGGAAACGGCTCACGGCCAGGCCTGATCCCGCCGGTTCCGACCAGACAGGGGAGCCAGGCTCCCCTGATCGCTTTCACGCCCCAGCAGCGCCGCCCATCCGGCGGCGCCATTCATCGCCGATTCACCCCGCTCCCCTATGCTGTGACCCGCCCCCCGGGCCCGGTTTTCACGCTCTCATATCCACCCCAGCAAGGAACTGTCATGGTTGCCGCACCACTCAAGGATCCACAGCATCGCCTCTCCCACACCCTGCGTCACACGGCCGCCGCCATGGGCGAGGGCCAGATCAGCCTGCGGGAACTGCTCGCCCTGGTGGGGGAGCAGGGCATGCTGCTGTTCTGCCTGTTGCTGACGGTGCCCTTCCTGCTGCCGGTCAGCATTCCCGGCATCAGCAGCGTGTTTGGCCTGCTGATCCTCTTCATCGGCATCGGCATCACCCTCAACCGTATGCCCTGGCTGCCCGCCAGGCTGATGGCGCGCCGCTTCGCCACCGAGCAGCTCAAATCGACCCTGCACAAGGGGGCCGACCTGCTGGCCCGGCTGGACAGGTTCGTGCGCCCGCGCCTGCTGGTGCTGACCGCCAGCAGCACCATCAACCGGGCCAACGGCCTGATGATCATGCTGGCCGCCGTCTTGCTGATGATGCCGTTCGGCGCCATCCCCCTCACCAACACCCTGCCCGCCTGGGCCATCCTGCTGTTGGCGACCGGCATGTTGCAGCGAGACGGCTGCTTCGTCGCCCTCGGCTACGCCCTGGTCGCCGCCACTCTGATCTGGTTCGCCGTGCTGGCCCTGGGGGTGCTGATGGCCGGGCAGGGGCTCTCCGGCCTGTTTGGCTAAACGGCGCCGCTAAGGCGCTTGCCGGCACGCTGGCCGCTATGGTGATGGCCGCTGATCGAGCGGCCAGGGGAACCCATGCCCACCATGACGGCCGTCAGGGGGATGGGGCCATCGCAGGCGAGGCAAGATAGACAGGGCAAAGGCGGGTTGATGAAGCGGATTGATGCGGCGGATTGATAAGGCCATCGGGAGGCAGTCGGCACAGCCCCCCCGATGGCCCGCAGGCTCAGGTCATTGTCAGCGGCTGGCGGTGCGGCTCTCGCTCCAGAGCAGCTCGCCGCTGTGCAAGTCCATCAGACTCATGGCGAGGCGGTAGCGCCCCCCCTCTGAGAGCAGATCCCCGTAGAGCATGTAACCGGCCCCGGTCTGGCGACCCAGACGCACCAGGGAGGCCGGGTTCATGCCCCCCTGCTGGTATTCCAGCTGGCTGGTGATGGCGGAAACCTGGCCGGGATCGGCGAAGCGAAAGTCGCTGTTTGCCTGAATGCGCTGGCTCATGGCCACCGCCATGGGCTGGGTGCTGAAGGGCTCACCCGTGCCGTTCTGGGGCGCCATCAGCAGCAGCACAGGGCTGCTGCCCGCCAGCGCCTGCACCTCGGGGGCCTTCAGGAAGGCATCCGCCATGGCAACGGCCAGACCGGTTGGCGCCACCGCCTTGGGAGGGGGCTTGACCGCCTCGGGCTCGGCCACCGGCTGGTCCGGCTGGCTCATCGGCTGGCTCGGCTCGGCAACAGGCGCAGGGGCGCCGCCATAGGGATTGATCGCACAACCGCCCAGCAAGAGGGCACCCACCATCAACAAGGAACGCAGCTTCATCTTTTCTCTCCGCCAGAAGTGCGCAAGGCGCACTTCGTCCATCATCCATTTTGACGGAGCCAGGCTCCGCCGCTCCTCCATGCTAGAGACAAACCCGCCCCGGGTCGATGCGCATATGGAACGGGGACGACAGAGACTGGCGAAGCGCAGGGCACAAAAGGGTGGCAAGGGGCTATCCGGTTCCGTTAGGGTAGCCTGAGCCCAGACCCCAGAGGAGCGCCCCATGCACGGACCCGACCCCGCCAATCCCCACCCCATGAAGGGCTTCCCCCAGGTGTGCTTTATCAAGAACACCATCAAGGGGCCCAATATCGAGGTGGGTGACTACACCTATTACGACGATCCGGAGGATTCGGCGGGCTTCGAGCGCAACGTCCTCTATCACTTCCCCTTCGTCGGTGACAAGCTCATCATCGGCAAGTTCTGCGCCATCGCCCGCGGGGTCAAGTTCATCATGAACGGCGCCAACCACCAGAGCGCCGGCTTCTCCACCTACCCCTTCTTTATCTTCGGCAACGGCTGGGAGAGCGCCGCCCCCGCCCCGGGCACGCTGCCTTACAAGGGAGATACCCTTATCGGCAACGATGTCTGGATTGGCTATGACGCCCTGATCATGCCAGGGGTCAAGGTCGGCAACGGCGCCATCATCGCCGCCCGCTCCGTGGTCACCGGCGACGTGCCCGACTACGCCGTGGTCGGCGGCAACCCCGCCAAGCTGATCCGCTACCGCTTCGACGACGACACCATCGCCCGTCTCAACGCCATCGCCTGGTGGGACTGGCCGGTGGAGCGGATCAGCCGGAATTTGAACTTGATCAGCGGCGGGGACATTGGCGAGTTGGAGAGGGTGGGGTGATAGCTGCCCACCTGGAGGCATCGGGAGATGCCTCCCCATACAGCCCTGGAGAGCACGCATCCATCTCCCGGATCAGTGCGTTACAGGGAATTTAAAACAATCAGGTCCCACTGGAGTTATCAACATGACCACACCCGCTTTCACTGTCGTCCACTCAACACCGCCCGTCGAAACCTATCGCTATCTTCGAACCGCAGCCGGACTCAGCCCAAAGACGCTTGAGGCAGCAGAGCGTGGTCTGCCCAATACGCTGTTTGCCGTCCAGGTGTTTTGCGGCCAGACCGCCATCGGCATGGGCCGCATCATCGGAGATGGCGGGACATTTTATCAAGTGGTTGATATTGCAGTGCTGCCTGAATATCAGGGTCAAGGGGTAGGCAAAAAGATCATGACGGAGATCGCCGACTATATCGCCCGCGAGGTACCGGAGTCAGGCTATGTCAGCTTGCTGGCAGATGGGGAGGCGTACCGACTCTATCAACAATTCGGGTTCTCGCTCACGGCGCCTGCCAGTCTTGGTATGGGGCTTAAGCGGATTGCCGCCGAAAAGTCCTGACCAATCATTCACCTTCATACCCAGGACTGTCATGTTGGGATATCCGCCTTCTTGTCTGCCCGGTGGAACAGGTCAGCCCGCAGGTGACACTGAACAGCCGCAGGCAGATAGCCGTGCAGGAGGCCATCCCCAGCCATCATCAAACAGGAAGCACCATGCAACTAACTCCACCCCAACCGCCTCAGGACGATGAGATCGAAGCGCTGCGCATTGGCCTCTCGGGCTACAACAAGGATCACGCCGGCACCCATCTGCGCGAGCGGATCGCCAGCTTTATCAAGGATGAAGAGGGCAAGGTACAGGGCGGTATCATCGCCGACATCAAGTGGGGCTGGCTGCACGTCGACTGGCTCTGGATCGACGAACGCATCCGCCGCGACGGCTGGGGCGGCCGCCTGCTCGGCGCCATGGAGCAGTACGCCCAAAGCAAGGGCATCACCAACTACCATCTGGAAACCACCAGTTTTCAGGCCCTCCCCTTCTACCAGAAGCAGGGTTACGAAGTCTTTGGCCAGCTGCCCGATATGCCGCCGGGGCATATCAGTTACTTTCTGAAAAAGCAGGACAAGTGATGACATTCCTGCGCCTTGCCAACGCCAAACTCGTGATCCGCCCGCTCGAATCTGGCGATGCCGACGAGTTTGTCCGCGCAGCCCACGAATCGATAGAGACGGAACACCGGGCAAGAAGCCGGGATTTCTTAGCCAAGAGCACTCTACTAGCTTATCTGACATGAGCGATGGTCTGGCTGTTAGTGACATTGACATGGTATTATCAATCAGATATGTAACTTTCTTCTATTTGATAATTTATATTATATTTGTGAGGAATGATGACAAAGTCCATATTTGATAATCATGATGCTATTATCCCTTCACTAGACCTTGTCGATGATGAAGATGTAAGCAATGGAGAAGATACTCCTGAACCTTGGGATCCAAGTAAGATAAGAATCTCAACAAAGCATTTTTCATTGCGTGATGTTGTAACTCAGATCATGGATAATGAGATAGATTTATCTCCCGATTTTCAAAGAGATTATGTTTGGCGTAAACGTCAGCAAACAAGATTAATTGAATCAATACTTTTAGGCATACCATTACCTGCTTTTTACTTCAACCAATCCGATGATGGTTCCTATCAAGTAATTGATGGCGTACAAAGATTATCAACAATATCGATGTTTATGAATGATAGGCACGTTCTATCGAATGAGGATCTTGAGTATTTACAGAACCTAGATGGTTTGTTGTTTTCTCAGTTAGATGTCGCCTCATCTCGTCGTTTCAGAAGCACTCAAATTGTTGTTCATGTCATCGAACCACAAACACCAGAAGAAGTTAAATATGATATATTTAGCAGGGTAAACACCTCCGGAAGTCCATTGTCAGCCCAAGAAATACGCCATGCAATGAGTAAGGAGAGGTCAAGAAAATTGTTGGGCGAACTATCAGAGTCAATTAGCTTTGATGAGGCTACTGGATTCAACTTTTGGCGTAAAGACAGCAATGGCGATAAAATTAGACACAGTGGTAGAATGACTAACAGAGAACTAGTTCTTCGCTTCTTAGCTTTCAGAAATTTCTCTATTGACGAGTATCGTAAATACAAAAATCTTGACGCTTATCTAGTTGAATTCACCAAACAAATAGATGGCAAATCAAAAAGCAATCAGCCTATTTCTGAGATTGAGTTAATCTCATTAAAATGCGATTTCCACAAAGCAATGGAGAATGCAAGATTTATTCTTGATGATATTGCGTTTCGACGTTTCTCTCTAGAGAGTAAGCGAAAGGGGCCCATTAATAGGGCTGTTTTTGAGTCTCAAGCAATAGCACTAGCCGATTATAATTTGGCTGATCTAGAGCCTAAAAAGAATGATATTAGTCATGCTTTCAGGAAGGCATTTGATGATGATGATTTCGTTCGATCTGTTTCTGTTGGCACCGGTTCACCATCTGCCGTCGAATACCGTATAAAAAAAATGAGAGAAACTTTAAAGGGGATTCTCCATGATTAATAAAATCACCATTTCTGGATTTAAAAAATTCACTGAAAATGAATTTGATTTATCAATGCTGACTGTGCTTACAGGATTAAATGGTTACGGAAAAACCTCTCTAATACAAGCAATTCTGTTAGCTTGGGCTGCATCCAGAAATGAGGTAGTTAAATTAAATGGTCCTTTTGGCTTGCAACTAGGTGTGGCTGGCAAAGTAAGAAATTGGGATTACGATAGAGATATCGCTATTACTTTAGATTTTGATGACGCCTCTATTCATAAATGCGTGTTCAGGACACTAAATGAGGATGACTTATTTCTAAGGCTTGACAATCAGTTATCTGAAATTAGATCAGAAAACAACTTGAATGCAAAAAGGTATTTTTCATACCTCTGTGCTGAGCGCTTAGGCCCTCGTAGTATACTCGGCTCATCTCCTGAGCCTGATGATGAGCTGGAAGTAGGAGTTCATGGTGAATATTGTGCCCAAATGATAGGCACTCTTGGGGATAAACCTATTGAAGATATAACCCGTTTACATCCAGACAACAATGGCCAAGAGTCAACATTGTTGAAATATGAGATAGAACGTTGGTTAAAAGACATTGCAAAGCAGGTTGAAATTTCGACAACTCAATTTCAAGGCACAAGTGCTACAGCCATTAACTTCCGTACGATCGGGGGAGAATGGGTCAGCGCACCAAATATGGGATTTGGAATATCTTATTCGTTACCTGTAATTCTTTGTGGACTTACTGCTAGGAGTGGCGGTGTAATACTGATTGAAAACCCTGAAGCTCATTTACATCCAGCTGGCCAATCCAAAATGGGGGAATTTCTTGGGTGGCTCGCTGGAAAAGGGATCCAAATAATTGTTGAAACACATTCAGACCATGTCTTGAATGGCATAAGAAAATCAATTGCAATCAACCATCATGTCAACAACAGGGATGTGTTAGCTTATTACTTTGATGGTTCAGAGGAAGGAGTTAATAAGCTAAGTATTGAAGAAGATGGTAGTATTAGCAGTTGGCCAAAAGGGTTTTTTGATCAGTACCAGATTGATGTATCAACTCTTGGTCGTATCCGTAGAAGGAGGGCATAATGTCCTTTGTAATTAACGGTAATGAGTGGACATTCAATGAGGTTGAACCTGACATTCACAAGTCAATTATAGACTCATTTCTGGATAGAGTTGGCATCGCCATAAATAGGAATGAAAAAATATGGATTGGTGATGACTTACAGAAAAGAATCGTTTATGAAGAAAAAGACTTTTGGACTTTCATGTCTGAAATGCCTACTGAGATAGTACAGGAGTTATCAGCTTGGTTAGATAGAGCACCACTGTATCTAAATGAAGATGACTTTCCTGATGAGCTAATAGATAGTAGCTTAATAACAATAAACGACCTACCAGAAGAGGATAATATTGACCTCTCTTGGGCGCATTACAACAACCTAAATGGTATAGCCGTAGGATGTATTGGATTACATAGTTCAGGCATTGTTAACACGTCATCAACACTAGGAGAAGCAGAGCTTCATGTTATTAAAAGTGAATCTGAACACCTTGATTTTTGGCGAAATGCTATTGAGCTAGAAGGTAATAACACAGATAAATTCAGAGCGCTTTCACAAAATGCATTCCCAAATCTATACTTCCATGAGGATGTATTAAATGGTCTTAATAATTTAGCTGGTGGATATTATCCTTTAAGGGAATCCATAATGAAATATATGTCCGTTTTTAATGACTATGGTGAGTGGGTTTTTACTACCCCACCGCCAGCATTGAGTCCTAATGAACGAGTGGAAAATTCTGGTGCAGAACCATCTAGCCAAGTCATAAGAAATAGATTCACTGGTTTTGGCCTTACTGTTGAGCCTGAGAATCCTAATGTTTATAGTAACAATGGCACTCGAATGGCGAGGACAATAACAATAAAAAGCATTGATTTATATTGTAAATGGCATGGGAAGCTTCAAGCTCATCAAAATCGGATTCATATACACAAGCCAATCCCTGAATCCGAAAATAAGATGGTTATTGCCTTTATATGTGAACATCTCCCTTTGCCGTAAAAAAAGAACAACTAATAATACTAATTCCATAATGCCATTAGCATAAAAACAAGCTCATCTTCCAAGATTAGGTTGTAGTCAAATAGAGAGAATTAGCTTTTACTAAGCATAGAAAAATCAGAGGTTAAATTTAGCTCCCCTGACCCAAAATCGACTATTGTCTATGGACGCAATGGCCCATTCAATGGGCTGACAAACAGACACTATTTTTTCACTGGCGAAACGATATCAAGAGCCATCGTCGCACCAACGAAACAATCCTGTTGGAGCAAACAAAACAAAGCGGCAAGCAGTGGCGGGGAGCTGCCCCTCCGATCTGCTTGCCGCTGTCTGTTACCACAGGTGTAAACGTCGTTAGCGACCCAAAAACGGTTCCCAATCTTTAAACACCGGCTGCAACCCTGCCTGCCGCACGGCGGCGGCCACTTCCCCCACCGGGCGGTCGTCGTGGATGGCGAACTGCTCCAGCTCCTCCTTGTCCCCTTCCGCATAGCCGCCGGGCTGGGTGCGCGATTCCGCCGACATCTGGGTGATGCCAAGGCGCAGGGCGCCGTTGCGAAACGCCGGGGATTCCCGGGTGGAGAGGGACAAGTCCAGGGTCGGCGAGAAGAGGCGCCAGGCGCAGATAAGCTGCACCAGCTGACGGTCCGACATCACCACCTCGGGCTCCAGCCCCCCGGTGCAGGGGCGCAGGCGCGGGAAGGAGAGGGAATAGCGGCTCTGCCAGTGGTGGCGCTCAAGCCAGGCCAGGTGCTCGGCCACGAAGTAGCTGTCGGCGCGCCAGTCCGGCGACAGGCCGATCAGGGCGCCGAGGCCAATCTTGTCGATGCCGGCACGGCCCAGCCGGTCCGGGGTGGCGAGGCGCCATCTGATATCCTGCTTGTTGCCGCGCAGGTGATGGCGGGCGTAGGCGGGGGCGTGATAGGTCTCCTGATAGACCATGACGGCATCGAGGCCGAGGGTTTTCAGCTCGGCATATTCGGCCTCGGACAGGGGCTGCACCTCCATCGCCAGGGTACTGAAGTGGCGACGGATCCGCGGCAGATGCTCACGAAAGTAGTCCATGCCCACCTTGGTCTCGTGCTCGCCGGTGACCAGCAGCACGCTGTCGAAGCCGCGCGCCTTGAGGGCCAGACACTCGCGCTCTATCTCCTCTGCATTAAGCGTCTTGCGCTTCAAACGGTTGCTCATGGAGAAGCCGCAGTAGGAGCAGTCGTTGGCGCACAGGTTCGACAGATAGAGGGGCACATAGAAGCCCACCGTATTGCCGAAACGCTGGCGGGTCAGGCGCTCCGCCAGCTCCGCCATCCGGGGCAGGAAGGGCTCGGCGGCCGGGGAGATCAGCGCCATAAAATCCGCCAGGGTGCGGCGCGGTGCGCTCAGGGCACGCTCCACATCCAGGGCCGTCCTGGCACGGATTTGCATGCCCACGTCGTCCCAGTCAAGCTCCTGCCAGCGGTCGGCGAAATCCAACCCCCTCCCGGCCTCCCCCTTGGGAGGGGGAGGAGTGCAGGGCACGCCCCCTTCAAGTACCGATTTAGCCTCGGCCCTCACCCCCGGCCCCTCTCCCAGAGGGAGAGGTGAGGAAGAATGTCCCCCAGTGATAGCAATTCCCTGACTCATAACGCCCCCAGAAAATCGGTCAGCGGACTGGAAGCTTGCGCCTGCACCCCGCGCGCCCCCAGGCCCGCCTCATAGGCGCTGCGCCCGGCCTCGCAGGCCAGCGCGAAGGCGCGGCCCATGGCCACGGGATCGCCGCTCACCGCGATGGCCGTGTTGACCAGCACGGCATCGGCGCCGAGCTCGAAGGCCGCCGCCGCGTGGCTAGGCGCACCTATGCCCGCGTCCACCACCACGGGCACCTTAGCCTGCTCGATGATGATGGCGAGGAACTCCCGGGTCACCAGCCCCTGATTGGAACCGATGGGGGCGCCGAGCGGCATCACGGCGGCGCAGCCCACCTCTTCGAGTCGCTTGCACAGCACGGGGTCGGCGCCGCAGTAGGGCAGCACCACGAAGCCCTCTTTCACCAGCTGCTCGGCCGCTTTCAGCGTCTCTATGGGGTCGGGCAGCAGGTATTTGGGATCGGGGTGGATCTCGAGCTTGAGCCAGTTCGTCCCCAGCGCCTCCCGGGCCAGATGGGCGGCAAACACCGCCTCGGCGGCGGTCTTGGCCCCCGAGGTGTTGGGCAGCAGCTTGACCCCCAGTTGCCGAAGGGGCGTGAGAATATCGTCGTGGGCCTTGCCAGGCTCGAGGCGCTTGATGGCCATGGTCACCAGTTGGGAGCCGCTCGCCGCTATGGCGGCGGCCATGAGATCCGGGCGGGCAAACTTGCCTGTGCCGGTGAACAGGCGCGAGGAGAAGGTATGGTTCGCTATGGTCAGCATCTCAGCCTCCGGCGATGGCGGTGAAAAGGTGGAGCTCGTCCCCGTCATTGAGACGGGTCTCGGGCCAGCGGCTGCGGGGCAGCACGGCGCCGTTGAGAGCCACCGCCACCCCCTGGGGATGGACCCCTTGCGCGGCCAGCAGGTCGGCCACGCTCTGCCCGGCCGCCAGCGGCTGGGCTTTATCATTGAGTCGAATCTGAGTCATGGGGTGATTTCCTTATGCTGACCGCAAACCGCACAGTCGGGATCCGGGGCCAGAGTGTGGGTCTGCCACTGATGGGCCAGGGCATCGAAGCGGCGCAATGTGCCGGCGACCGGGCTCGGCAGGCCGAGCAATAGTTTCAGTGCCTCCAGGGCCTGCAAAGAGCCCATCACCCCGACCAACGGGCCTGTGACGCCGCTGCTCTGGCAGCTCTCTTTTACTTCGGTATCCGCCGGGTAGAGGCAGGCGTAACAGGGGTGATCAGGGGCGCTTCGCACCATCAGCTGCCCCTGCCAGCCCACGGCGGCCGCCGAGATCCAGGGCTTGCCCTGGGCCACGCAGGCGGCGTTGATGGCCTGGCGGCTGGCGAGGTTGTCGCAGCAATCCACCACCAGGTCCACCTGTGCCACAAACTCCGGCAGGCTGGCGGCATCCAGGCGCTGGTTGATGGCAATCAGCTCCACATGGGGGTTGTGTTGGCTAAGGCGCTCGCGGGCCAGCTCCGCCTTGGAGCGGCGCAGACCCTCCCCGTCGAACAGGATCTGGCGCGGCAGGTTGCTGGAATCCACCGTGTCGCCATCGGCGAGCCAGAGGGTGCCGACACCGGCCCCGGCGAGATAGAGCGCCAGCGGCGAGCCGAGGCCGCCGAGGCCCACGATCAGCACGGATTTGCCTTTCAGCCGCGCCTGCCCTGCTTCGCCCACTTCCGCCAGCATCAGCTGGCGGCCGTATCTCAGATACTCTTCGTCATTCAGAGACGGGGCATCAGATAGCATGTTCCACCTCTCTTATGGCCGTGGCCGAGCGCGGCTCGTCCCCCGCCCCCACGGCAGCCAGCAGCCGCTCCGTCGCCCCCTGCCAGTCGTCGCTGGCCGTGATGGCGGAGACCAGGGCGATGCTGCCCACACCCGTTGTCTGAACCGCCGCCACCCGCTCCTCGCTGATGCCGCCGATGGCGACCGTCGGCCAGTCACTCATCAATGCGCGGTAATGGTGCAGCCGCGCCAGCCCCTGGGGGCGCGAGGGCATGGCCTTGGTATTGGTGGGGAAGATATGACCGAGCGCAATGTAGGAGGGGGCCAGCTCCCGGGCCCGCATCAGCTCAAAATAACCGTGGGTGGAGATGCCAAGGCGCAGCCCGGCCGCCTGGATGGCGGCGAGATCCGCGGTCTCCATGTCCTCCTGCCCCAGATGCACGCCCCAGGCGCCTGCCTCGATGGCCTGCTGCCAGTAGTCGTTGATAAAAAGCCGCGCCCCATGACGGCGACCGAGCGCCACGGCCTCAGCAATGGCCGGTGTCACCTGGGCGGCAGGCAGGTTCTTGATGCGCAGCTGTATGGTCTTGACCCCTGCCCCCAGCAGGCGCTTGAGCCACTTGACCGAATCCACCACCGGATAGAGCCCGAGGTTATGTTCGGTCGGGGCGAAGGGTCCCTGGGGCAGGCGAGCCGCGCAGGCAGGATAGAGACCGAAGCGGCGATCCAGGGTTGACCCCGCCAGCAGGGCACGGGGGAAGTGGGCGAGACTGCTCGGCCAGCCGAGATGGGCGATGGGCCCCGGGCCCGCCCCCACTCCCTGCGCCGCCGCCAAGCCCTGTTGCAGGTAGGCGCGCGCCAGCGTGATGGCATCCTCCACCGGGTAGTCCTGCGCCACCACGGCGGCGATGGCGCTGGCGTAACAGCAGCCGGTGCCATGGCCGTGACGGGTATCGAGGCGCGGCGCCCCTAGCCAGAATTCGCGGTGCTCGTCCTGGTAGTAGTCGAGGCAGAGATCCCCGCTCCACTCAAGGTGGCCGCCCTTGACCAGTACGGCGCGGGCGCCGAGTTCGCGCAGGCGCCGGGCCGCGAGGCGCACCAGCTCGGGGCTGGAGGCGGGCAGCCCGGTCAGGGCTTCCAGCTCGGGGCCGTTGGGGGTGATGAGCGACAAACGGGGCAGCAGCTGTTCGCGCACCGCCACCAGCATGCCGGGCTCCGCCATGGGGGTACCTGTGCTGGCGATGGCCACCGGGTCGTAGACCACGAAGGGGGCGCCCAGCGTATCGAGGCGCCGGGCCAGCACCTCCACATGGAGCCGGGTCGGCAACAGGCCGACCTTGATGGCGGCCGGTGGCAGATCCAGCCCCAGGGCGTCGATCTGGGCGGTGAAGGTCTGCATCAGCACGGGGTCGACCATCTTCACCGCCACCGAGTTCTGGGCCGTGATGGCGGAGATGACGGAGCAGCCGTGCACGCCCAGGTCGTGCAATGTGTGCAGGTCCGCCTGGATGCCGGCCCCGCCCCCGGAGTCGGAACCCGCTATGGTCCAGACCACAGGGCGAGGGGCCTGCGTCGCCGTGGACAGGTCGGCGGGGCTGACAGCCCCGCGCTCGCTGCTCACGCCTCCTCCCCTGCGGCCTGCTTCAGGGTCGCCGCCTGGTGGTAGATCTCGCCGCCGGTCTCCTTGAAGGTTTCCGCCATCCGCTCCATGCCGCGCACCACCTCGGCCTGCTTGAAGGTCTCAGGCTCCTTACGGGCCATGCCACTTTCCACCTCGGCCACCACCCGCTCCTGCTGGCCGTCCATGCCCACCAGTTTCACCTCGACCGCTTCCAGCTTGGCGGCGTAGTCGCGCACGTCCTGGGTGATCTTCATGGAGCAGAACTTGGGGCCGCACATGGAGCAAAAATGCGCCACCTTGCCGGACTCCTGGGGCAGGGTCTCGTCGTGATAGCTGCGGGCGGTCTCGGGATCCAGGGCCAGGTTGAACTGATCCTCCCAGCGGAACTCGAAACGCGCCTTGGACATGGCGTTGTCGCGGATCTGGGCGCCCGGGTGCCCCTTGGCAAGGTCAGCGGCGTGGGCGGCGATCTTGTAGGTGATGAGCCCCTGCTTGACGTCCTCCTTGTTCGGTAGGCCCAGGTGCTCCTTGGGAGTCACGTAGCAGAGCATGGCGCAGCCGTACCAGCCGATCATGGCGGCCCCTATGCCGGAGGTGAAGTGATCGTAGCCTGGGGCTATGTCGGTGGTGAGCGGGCCCAGGGTGTAGAAGGGCGCCTCGTGGCAGTGCTCCAGCTGCTCCGTCATGTTGCGCTCTATCATGTGCATGGGGACGTGGCCCGGCCCTTCGATCATCACCTGGACGTCGTACTCCCAGGCGATCTTGGTGAGCTCGCCCAGGGTGTGCAGCTCGGCGAACTGGGCCTCGTCGTTGGCGTCATAGACGGAGCCCGGACGCAGGCCGTCGCCGAGGGACAAGGCCACGTCGTAAGCGGCGCACAGCTCGCAGATCTCGCGAAAATGCTGGTAGAGGAAGTTCTCCTTGTGGTGGGAGAGGCACCACTTGGCCATGATGCTGCCGCCACGGGAGACGATGCCGGTGAGGCGCTTGGCGGTCATGGGCACGTAGCGCAGCAGGACGCCGGCGTGGATGGTGAAGTAGTCCACCCCCTGCTCGGCTTGTTCGAGCAGGGTGTCGCGAAACAGCGCCCAGGTGAGATCCTCGGCGATGCCATTGGTCTTTTCCAGTGCCTGATAGATGGGCACTGTGCCGATGGGCACAGGGCTGTTGCGCAGTATCCACTCCCGGGTCTCGTGGATGTTGCGGCCGGTGGAGAGATCCATGACGGTGTCGGCCCCCCAGCGGGTAGACCAGACCAGCTTCTCCACCTCTTCCTCGATGCTGGAGCTGACCGCCGAGTTGCCTATGTTGGCGTTGATCTTCACCAGGAAGTTGCGGCCTATGATCATGGGCTCGCTTTCCGGGTGGTTGATATTGTTCGGGATGATGGCGCGCCCGGCGGCCACTTCATCGCGCACGAACTCAGGGGTGATGTTCTCGGGCAGGCGGGCGCCGAAGCCCTGACCCGGATGCTGGCGCAGCAGCAGCTCGGAGCGCACCCGCTCGCGGCCCATGTTCTCGCGAATGGCGATGAACTCCATCTCCGGGGTGACCAACCCCTGACGGGCATAGTGGAGCTGGGTCACCCGGCGGCCCGGTTTGGCGCGGCGGGGCTTGGGCAAATGATCGAAACGCAGGTGATCCAGCCCCTCGTCCGCCAGACGCTCCTGGGTGAAGGTGGAGCTGAGATCATCCAGCACTTCGGTGTCGTCACGCTCCAGCACCCAGTGTTCACGCAGGCGCGGCAGGCCCAGACGCACATCTATCTCGGCGCGCTCGTCCCCATAGGCTCCCGAGGTGTCGTAGACGGGCACGGGATCGTTGGGCTCGAACTGGGGGGCCTCCTTGGTGCCGCCGACCAGGGTGTCGGCCAGCTGGATCTCCCGCAGGGGTACCCGGATATCGGGACGGGATCCTTCAATGAAGATGCGGCGAGAGTTGGGATGGGCCATCCCCTTGAGGTTGTCGATAAAGGCCTGGGCGCTGGCGCGCTGCTCGCGGCGGCTGGATTTGGCGGTATCAGATACATGGGTAGACATAGCAAAACTCACATTAACTGGTTGAAGTTATGGGTGTTTGCTTGTCTGGAGTTCGAGGAGAAGTGATGAACTTGCGGCGGGATGTGTTCGGGGGAGTGAGTCGGGCATGGATCTTCCCTGCTCTGTCGTCCCTCTGCCCTGTGCGGCAGATCCGCAGGCCTGACAGCCCGGCGGGACGACCTCCCCCTGTGCGCCTGCACCCACCAGAGGCGCTCTGCCTCTGGCTGGCGGGAAGCGAGTCCTTCCCCGGCGCGGTAACCCGCAAGTTACCCTTGTTTCCCTTCGCAGGTCTTAACCTGATCAGGTTCCACGGATCCCGAATTAACGGTCTCAGCTTAGCGTCGTTCGACGGTCAGCACTCCGACAAGATGGCGCCAGTATAAGTGGGGAATTTTAAAGTACAAGCCATTAACAAGGGGAAAGGGATTGAGGTCTCACTCTTCGGGATCGAGTGCGTCCTCGGGGTCGGGAATGAGGATATCGGTGAGGCGACCCTCTTCATCCCGGCTCAGCACCAGCCTGCGGCCCGGTTGCAGATCGGCGGCGCTGCCATTCACCCAGCGGGTGCCGGCATCAAACACCAGCACGCCGAGCTCCTGTAGCAGCAAGGCCCGTCCCGAATGGGCAAGCAGTCGATCCTCCCCCCGCCGCCAATGAGTCCAGAGGGCCGGATCTGCCGTCTCGTCACGCACCCGGATCGTCTCGGCGACGCCGTTGCGGCTCTGGATGGCGAGGCGCATGCCGGGCCTGAGATCGTCAAACTGGGCCGCCCCGACCAGGGTGGCGCTACCCAGTTCCAGTTCGGCCCCCTGAAATTGCAGGTGGATGCCATCATTGTGCTCCAGCGCCACCAGCCAGAGCTCGGGCTCGTCGGCAAGGGCGTGAAAGGAGAGCAGCAGGAGCAAGGCGGTTCTGGTCATGGCTGGCGGTCCAGGGTCACGGTATGAAGTGTAACTATGGGCCTGGACGGGCCATTTTTCCCCTCGCCCTGAGGGATCAGTCCTCCTCCCGGCACTGGCTCAGCCGCTTGCCGTCGAAGCGGCACTCCAGCTCGAGCCAACGCCCCTCGAAGGGGGCCAGGCTGTCATCGGAGGCGCCATAACCCCAGACGCGCCCGTCAAGGACAGGCCCCTCCAGCTCCATCTCGTCGGCCTCGTCCAGGGGCTCCACCTCGCGGATCAGCCGTCGCTCCCCCTGCGCCGTCGTCTGCACCTCCCCTTCCAGATCGACCCAGGTACCGCCGAGGTCGTCTTCGTCCAGACCCTCCTTGAAGCGGGTCTGCTCGTCGATCACGAAGGGGATGCCGTTGACCATCAGCTGGCCCAGTTGCCAGGTGGTGCGGCCGGTCAGCTTGAACTCGGCCCCCTGCGCCCACCCGAAGGGCAGCAAGATCATCAGCAGGAGGGCACGCAGAGACTTCTTCATCGGGGATCCTCGGGGTTACACTGGCCACCAGCATGGCCTCTTCGCCGTGAAATGACCGTGAAAAACGGCCAAAACCAGGAGATCAAAACATGAAAATACTGGTGGTGGAAGACAATCCCCAGGTGGCGGAAACCATCATGGACTATCTGGAGCTGGCCGGGCACAGGGTGGACTGCGCCTATCACGGCCAGGCCGCATTGCAGCTGCTGGCCGAGCAGCGCTTCGACGTCATCATCATGGATGTCATGATGCCGCGCCTGGACGGTCTCTCCACGGTGGAGCGGCTGCGCGCGGACGGCATCGCCACCCCTGTGCTGTTTCTCACCGCCCGCGACAGCCTGGATGACAAGCTGGCGGGCTTTCGGGCGGGGGGCGACGACTACCTGATCAAGCCGTTCGCCATGGAGGAGCTGGAGGTGCGGCTGCAGGCCCTGGCCCTGCGCGGCCCCCGCAGCGACATGGGGGCGCTGACGTTTGGCGATCTGACGGTGGATCCCGCCGCAGGCCGCGCCAGCCGCGCCGGGGTGGAGCTCAAGCTCGGCAAGATCCCGTTCCAGATCCTCACCCTGCTGGTCAGGCGCGCCCCCCAGCTGGTGAGCCGCCAGGAGGTGCTCGACACCGTCTGGGGGGACGAGGAGCCGGACTCGGACGCCCTGCGCAGCCACATCTATGCCCTGCGCAACGCCCTGGACAAGCCCTTCGAGCACCCCATGCTGGAGACGCGCCACGGCCAGGGCTACCGGCTGATCACCCCATGACGAACCCGACACCGCCCCTTGCCCCCGGTCTGCCGAGCCTGCGCCGCCGCCTGGTGCTGATCCTCGGCAGCGCCGGCCTGCTGCTGCTGGTGCTGCTCAGCCTGCTGATGGTGGTGGCCGAGAACAAGATGGAGGAGCTGAGCCTGCGCCACTGGCTGGAAGCCGAGGCGACCCGCTATCAGGATGACTGGCTGCGCCTGGGGGACGCCGCCCCCGCCCCCAGCCCGCGTCAGTTCTCCAGCTACTGGACCGAGGCGGGGCGCCTGCCCGGCTGGCTCAAACCCTACCGGACCCCTGGCTTCTTCGAACATCAACTGGGCCGAGAGGACAAGCACTTCCTGGTGCGCTCCCACCCCTCTGGCCAGGGCCTCATCTATCTGGTGTTCAACGACGATGCCGACGACTACCTGGACCCTTATGAAGACCAGCTACACCTCGCCACCCGCCTCATCGGCCTGACCCTGCTGCTGGGGGCCCTCGGCTTCGGCATCTGGCTGGTGCGCCACATCACCCGGCCACTGGATCAGTTGCGCCAGCGGGTCGCCCACCTCACCCCGGATCAGGGGGACTTCGTGCCCGACGCCCCCTGGCAGGAGCTGCGGGAGATAGAGCTGGCGCTGCTGGCGGGCAAGCAGGAGGTGGCGGCCGTGTTCGCCCGGGAACAGGAATTCAGCCGCTTCGCCAGCCATGAGCTGCGCACCCCCAACATGGTGATCCAGGGCTCGGCCGCCCTGCTCGGCAAGGTGAGCGAGCTGCCCGCCCCCGCCGCCCGGGCCGCCAGCCGCATTCGCGCCGCCAGCGACGAGATGGCCCTGCTCACCGAGACCTTCCTGCTGCTGGGACGAAAGGACGCCGTGGAGCGGCCGCCCCAGCGGGTCGCCCCCCTGATCCAGCAGGAACTGGCCCGCCTCTCCCCCCTGCTGCAACGCGAGAACCTGGATATCCGCCTCGCGCTGGACGAGCAGAGCGAGGTCAGGGCCCCCCTCTCCCTGCTCGCCATCGCGCTCGGCAACCTGCTCAAGAATGCCCTGAGCTACGCCGAGGGCCACATCGAGATAGTGCTGCAAGGGCAGGCGCTCACCATCAGCAACCCGACGGCGGCGCCACCGGATCAGATCCTGGGTTACGGCTGCGGCCTCACCATCATAGAGCGCATCTGTGCCAAGCTCGGCTGGCAGATAGAGACCCGGCTGGAGCAAGGCGTGTTTCGCGCCAGCCTGCGGATGGGCGAAGGTCCCTGAAGGGCGGTGACCCCATGACCACAAAACACAGAGGCGGCCCCGGGGCCGCCTCTGTGTCGTTCCTGTCCGGCCTCAGGAGAGGGCCAGACCGAGGGAGAGCAGCAGGCTGTAGAGAAACGCGCTGATGGCGGTCTTCTTGAGGGCGCCGGTCAGCACCTCGCCATCCTGGCTCAGGCGCAGGGTGCGGGCGGCATCGGTGAGGGGCTTGAGCGCGGGCAGGAAGATCCAGGGCCAGAGGTCAAGGGGCTGGAGCAGCAGGAAGACGATGGTGGCCAGCAGCGCCGCCCCCAGCAAGGCCCAGTGATAGGCGATGGCCCGGCTGCGGCCCAGGCGCACCGCCAGGGTGATCTTGCCGCTGGCGGCGTCCGTCTCTATGTCCCGCACATTGTTGATGTTGAGCACGGCGGTGGCCAGCAGGCCGCAGGCGGTGGCCGGCAGCAGCAGATCCCACTCCAGGGTCTGGGTGAAGAGGTAGTAGGAGCCGAGCACCCCCAGCAGGCCGAAGAAGAGAAACACCGAGATGTCGCCAAAGCCGCGATAGCCGTAAGGGGTCTTGCCCACCGTGTAGGTGATGGCCGCGACGATGGCGGCGCCACCGAGCAGCACGAAGGCGAGGATGTGCAGCCAGGCGTCGCCGAAGACGCTGATCAGCAGAGCCAGGCCGCTCACCACGGCCGCCAGGGCGGTCAACCCCATGGCCACGCACATCTGATGGCGGGTGATGAGGCCGGAGACCACGGCCCGCTGGGGCCCGATCCGCTCGCCGTTGTCCGCCCCCGAGACCGCATCCCCATAGTCGTTGGCCAGGTTGGAGAGGATCTGCAACAGGATGGCGGTCAGCAGAGAGAGGGCCATGATGCCGCCGTCGAAGGCGCCACGGCTGGCGGCCAGTCCCGACCCCAGCAGGATGGAGGAGCAGGCCAGGGGCAGGGTTCGCAACCGCGCCGCCAGCAACCACACAGAGAAGGTATTTGTCATATTTTGATGGCCAAACAATCAGATATTGATCGTGTTAAGGGTTATCGAAACGGATTTGGGTATACTTGCCAGCCTGGGAGCCGGGCTCCCTCGGGCAATTTACAGGGATGAATGGGCGGATAATATATAGGAATAATCGCCCTTTGGCATAAACCGCGGCCTGCCCCCGCCCCACAGACCGTCACCCCACGGCTCGGATACGACATCCATGTTGGCTCAGACCCATATCAAGCAACAGCTGGACGCCCTGCGTCATGACCGGACCCTGGGCTTCGTGCGCCTGCGCGTGGCCTGCGAGGTGAACTCCTTCCTCGGCTGGCTCAACGCCCAGCCCCTGTATCCGCGCATCTACTGGCATGCCAGGGGGGAAGAGAGGCCCGAATACGTGGCCCTGGGCCGCATCCACGAGCTGACGGATCCCGCGCACATCGCCCGGGTCTGTGCCAACACCCAGGCCAGCCAGGTGGACAGTCCCCGCTACTTCGGCGGCCTGGCGTTCGATCCCGACCAACCGCCGCAAGGAAATCGCGAATGGCAGGGCTTTGGCCCCTGTCGCTTCGTGTTGCCGCGCATCGAGCTGGTGCGCCGGGGGGAGTGTGTCAGCCTCTGCCTCAACCTCTGGTTCGACGAGCACAATCGGGAGGCCGAACTGGCCGCCGGACACCAGGCCCTGGCGGCCCTGGTGCCTGAGGCGCCCCTGCCTCCCCTCACCCCTCAGCAGTGGCGGCGCCGGGATAACCCGGACAAGCCCGAATGGCAACAACTGGTCTCGACGGTCACGGCCCCCGACTTTCAGACCCACACCCCCAAGGTGGTGCTCTCCCGGGAGAGCCGGCTCGAGGGAGCCGACGTCAACCCCTGGAGCCTGCTGGCCCGCTGGGCCGAGCGGGCCGAACAGTGCTTTCGCTTCGGCTTCCAGTTCGAGCCGGATCACGGCTTCATCGCCTGCTCCCCCGAGCGGCTCTACCGCCGCGAAGGGCGCCACCTGTTCAGCGAGGCGCTGGCGGGGACCATACGCCGCAGCGGCGACGAGGCGCTCGATGCCAGGCTCGCCGCCGAACTGCTGAGCGACAGCAAGAACCGGCTGGAGAACCGCCTGGTCCACACGGACATACTGCACCGGCTCGCCCCCCTGGCCCACGACATCACCCTGACCGAACCCAGGATCCTGAAGCTGCGGCTGCTGCAACACCTCAAGTGCGACATCGAAGCCGAGCTCCATCCCGAGGTGTGCGACTGGCAGCTGCTGGCGGCCCTGCACCCCACCCCTGCGGTGGGCGGGGCTCCGCGGGAGTCGGCCCTGGCGTTCATCCGCGCACGGGAGCCCTATGATCGCGGCTGGTACGCCGGTGCCTGCGGCATGCTGAGCCGGGAGACCTCGGAGTGCAGCGTGGCCATCCGCAGCGCCCGCATCGACCCCGGGGCCGTCACCCTGTTCGCCGGTGCCGGCATAGTCGCGGGATCCGAGCCCGCCGCCGAGTGGGCCGAACTCGACAACAAGATAGCCAACGTCCTGTCCCTGCTGGGATAGCACCAAGCCCCACAACGAGAGCCCCTATGCCTGCCAGCCCAGTGTTTGCCAGCCATCACGCCACCTTCAATCACGTCTGGTCCTCTCTCCTGCTGGAAGAGCTCTATCGCCTCGGGGTGCGGGACATCGCCCTGGCCGCCGGCTCCCGCTCCGCGCCGCTCACCATGGCCGCCGCCGCCCATCCGGGCTTTCGCCGCCACCTCCACTTCGACGAGCGGGGCCTGGGCTTCATGGCCCTGGGGCTGGCTAAGGGGAACGGCCGCCCGGTCGCCCTCATCACCACCTCGGGCACGGCGGTGGCCAACCTCTGGCCCGCAGTGGCCGAAGCCCAGCTCACCGGGGTGCCCCTGATACTGCTGACGGCGGATCGCCCCCCGGAGCTCATCGACAACGGTGCCAACCAGGCCATAGACCAGCAGGGGATCTTCGCCCGCTACCCGGTCCACCAGCAGAACCTGCCGAGCCCCACCCCCGCCATTCCGGCCGCCTTCGTGCTGAGCTCGGTGGATCAGGCCCTGGCCAGACAGGCGCTGACCCCGGGGCCGGTGCACTTCAACTGCATGTACCCCGAACCCCTCTATCCTGGCGAGGCGTACCTGGACTTCTCCCCCTACCTTGCCCCCCTCGGCGACTGGCTCCACTCGGGCGAGCCCTGGAGCCCCTGGCAGAGCGCGCCCTCTCCCTGCCCGGCCCAGCCGGACTGGTCGACGTTTCGCGCCAGACGCGGTGTCATCGTCGCGGGACGCATCCAGGATCCCGCCCAGGCGCAGCAGGTGGCCCAGCTTGCCGAGCGCCTCGGCTGGCCCCTGCTGGCGGACCTTCAAAGCCAGATCCGCTTCGATGATCGCAACCTCGTCCACACGGATCTCGCCCTGCAACACAGCGGCTTCGTGACCGAGCTGGCCCGGGCCGAGGTGCTGCTGCAGTTCGGCGCCCGCCTCATCTCCAAGCGACTCGGCCACTTCATCAAGCAGCACCCCTGGCAGGATTACTGGCTGGTGGATCCCCAGCCGGCCCGACTCGACCCGGATTACCGGCTGCGCCGGCGCCTGGTGTGCGACCCCGCCGCCTTTGCTGCCGCCCATCCGGCGGCACACTCGCCGCAGCCCTGGCACAGGCTGGCACAGTGCCAGCAGAGCATCAGCCCGCTGATCCGCGCCGCCTGCGATCGCTTCTCCGAGCTCGGGGTGTGCCATCGCCTGAACCTGTTGGTCAAGGGCCAGCTGTTTGTCGGCAACAGCATGCCGGCCCGGCTGATGGACATGCTCGGCGAAACCGGCAAGGGCCCCAGCCGGCTGATGACCAACCGCGGCGCCTCCGGCATCGACGGCCTCATCGCCACCGCCTACGGCTTCGCCCAGACTAGCCAGGAGCCCACCACCCTGCTGCTGGGGGATCTGAGCGCCCTGCACGATCTCAACAGCCTGGCCCTGCTCACCAAGGCGCAGGCCCCCCTGGTGGTCATCATCCTCAACAACGACGGCGGCAGCATCTTTCGCATGCTGCCCGTGCCCAGAGGGGAGCTGCTGGAGAGCTACTACCGCCTGCCCCACGGCCTGGACTTTGCCCAGGCCGCCGCCATGTTCGGCCTTGGCTATCGGGCGCCCGCCACCCTGGCCGAATTTGAACAGAGTTACGCCGCGGCCCTTGAAAAAGGGGTAACCCTGATTGAAATCAAGGTGCCAAGCTGTGAAGTCGCCGAGGATCTCAAGGCGCTGGGAGACAGCATTCGTGGCTACTGAGTCGACACTCGAGTCTGCAATGGCCATCAAGGTACCTAGCAACCATGAAGTCGCCGAGGATCTCAAGGCGCTGGGGGACTGCATTCGTGGCCACTGAGTCGACACTCGAGTCTGCAATGGCCACCAAGGTGCCTGGCAACCATGAAGCCGCCGAGGATCTCAAGGCGCTGGGGGACTGCATTCGTGGCCACTGACAATACCCGGCAGGCCCGGCCGCCCCTGGTGTTGCTGCACGGCCTGCTGGGGGATGCCGATGACTGGCAGCCGGTCATCCAGGCCCTGCCGGGTGTCCAGTGCCATGCCCTGGATCTGCCGGGCCACGGCCGCAACAAGGGGCTGCGGGTGAACGGTTTTGACGAGGCCCATGACTGGCTCTGCGGCGAGCTGGCCGCGCGGGGGATTGCGCACTACCGGCTGGCGGGCTATTCCCTCGGGGGCCGGCTCGCCCTCCATCACGCCAGCCAGTCTCCCGCCGGCTTGCAGGGGCTCTTGCTGGAGAACTGCCACCCGGGACTGCCGGTGGCCGAGCGCCCGGCCCGTCTCGCCCACGACGAAGCCTGGGCCCGGCGCTTCGAGCAGGGGCCCCTGGCTCAGGTCCTGGCAGACTGGTATCGCCAGCCGGTGTTCGCCGATCTGGGCGACGACGCCCGCACCCGCCAGATCGCCCGCCACCTTGGCAACGAGGGCCCGGCCGTCGCCGCCATGCTGAGGGCCACCTCCCTGGGGCGGCAGCCGAACCTGGCCCCCTGGCTCCGGGATACCCGGCTGCCGGTACGCTGGATCTCCGGCAGCCGGGATCACAAATTCCATGGCCTCGCTTGCCAGTTGGTGAAGCAAGGCTGCAATATCAATCACTTGACCCTGGATGGCGGCCATAATCTGCACGCCAGCCAGCCCGAGCAGTTTGCCCGACTCCTGCGGGAGTGGGCTCACCAACCAGAAGAGAAGACCCATGATTGAAGCAATGACGGAAGCGGAACTGTACGCACCAGTCGAGTGGCAGGATTGCTCCGCCGGCTACGAGGATATCCTCTATCACAAGTCCCTGGATGGCATTGCCAAGATCACCATCAACCGCCCCCAGGTACGCAACGCCTTCCGCCCCCGCACCGTGAAAGAGATGTTGCAGGCCCTGGCCGATGCCCGCTACGACGACCAGGTGGGCACCATCATACTCACTGGTTTTGGCGAGAAGGCCTTCTGCGCCGGCGGTGACCAGAAGATCCGTGGCGACTACGGTGGCTACCAGGACGATGAAGGGACCCATCACCTCAACGTGCTCGACTTCCAGCGCGACATCCGCACCTGCCCCAAACCCGTGGTGGCCATGGTGGCTGGCTATGCGGTCGGCGGCGGCCACGTGCTGCACATGATGTGTGACCTCACCATCGCCGCCGACAACGCCCAGTTCGGTCAGACTGGTCCGAAAGTCGGCTCCTTCGACGGCGGCTGGGGCGCCTCCTACATGGCCCGCATCGTCGGCCAGAAGAAGGCTCGGGAGATCTGGTTCCTGTGCCGCATGTACGACGCGAATCAAGCCCTCGACATGGGACTGGTCAATACCGTCGTGCCCCTGGCGGAGCTGGAGCGGGAAACCGTGCGCTGGTGCCGGGAGATGCTGCAAAACAGCCCCATGGCCCTGCGCTGCCTGAAGGCGGCGCTGAACGCCGACTGCGACGGCCAGGCCGGTCTGCAGGAGCTGGCGGGCAATGCCACCATGCTGTTCTACATGACCGAAGAGGGTCAGGAAGGGCGCAACGCCTTCAACGAGAAGCGTCGCCCCGACTTCTCCAAATACAAGCGGAACCCCTGATGACACTTGCCCTCTACCGCTACCAGCTGCCCTTTACCCAGCCCCTGACCTTTCACGGCAAGGTGGAGGTGGCGCGCGAGGGCCTGCTGGTGCGCATCGACGACGGCTGGGGGGAGATAGCCCCCCTGCCCGGCTTCTCCCGCGAGAGTCTGGCCGAGGCGAAGAGCGAGAGCCTGGCCTGCCTGGCGCAGCTGGCCAAGGGACAGACCCCGGCCCCTGCGCTTCCCTCGGTGCAGTTTGGCTTCGATTGCGCGCGCCGGGTCTGGCCCGTGCAGACGGCCCCCCTGCCCGAACCCTATCCCCTCATTCAGGGTGCGCCCCAGGAGCTGCTCAAGCACTGGAAGAACTGGCTGCACCACACTCCGGACAAGGCCAAGCTGAAGGTGGCCCGCTACCCCATGCGCGACGAGCTGGCGCTGATCCGCCTGCTGTGCGATCGCCTGCCCAACCTCAAGCTGGTGCTGGACGCCAACCAGGGCTGGACCCGGGAGGAGGCCTGGGCCTTCTGCGGCCACCTGGAGGCGAACCGGATCGAATACCTGGAAGATCCGTGTGCAGACTTCGATGACATTGCCTTCGTGGCCGAGCGCACCGGCATGCCGGTGGCCATCGACGAACTGCTGGCCCAGGGCAAGCCCTGGCAACCCATACCCCAGCTGAAGGCCCTGGTGCTAAAACCCACCCTGCTCGGCTCCCTGGCCCACTGCGAGGCCCTGGTGGCAAGGGCCCGCGCATTACGGCTCAAGGTGATCGTCTCCTCCTGCTTCGAGTCCGGTGTCGGCCTGAACCAGCTGTTCCATCTGGCCGGCGAATGGGCGCCGGATCAGGCACCGGGCCTGGACACCCGCCGCTGGCTGGCGAGCGATCTGCTCGGCGCCGATGGCCAGCCCGACCCCGCCTGCCTGGAGACCCTCTACCTGAGTGACTGACCCAGCCCCCCTCCCCCTGGCCCTGCGTTGCCCGGTGCGTCACTGGGCACAGACGGCGCCCGAGCGCATCGCCCTTATGGGCGAGCAACCCCTCGACTATGGCAGGCTCGATACCCGGCTCAACGCCCTGTGCAAGCAGCTCGAGCTGGCGGGTTTGCAGGCCGGCGACCGGCTGGCCGCCGTGGTGCGCGGCGCCCTGGAGGATGTGCTGCTGGCCTGGGCCTGCGTGCGCAGCGGCCTGGTCTTCTGCCCCCTCAATCCCGCCTTTCCCCTCCCCAGGCAGGCCGAGCTGGCGCGGCAACTCGCCGTGGCCGCCTTCTGGTCGGCGGGGGCGATCCCGGCGGGCGACTGGCAAGCCCTCAGCCTCGACTTCACGGGCGAGCTGGCCGCCGAGGGGGAGTCCCCGCTGCTACCCGAGCGGCCGAGCAACATCATCCTCACCTCGGGATCCAGCGGCGCCCCCAAGGCGGTGGTGCACCGGCTGGCCAACCACCTCGCCTCGGCCCGGGGCTCGGCCAGCCTCATTCCCCTCGATGGCGACTGCGGCTGGCTGCTCTCCCTGCCGCTGTTTCACGTCGGCGGCTACGCCATCCTGTTTCGGGTCTTCCTGGCGGGAGCCGCCCTGGTGCTGGACGATCGCAGCCAGCCCCTCAAGACGCGGCTCGAATGCCAGCCCATCACCCATCTCTCCCTGGTGCCGACCCAGCTCTGGCGCCTGCTGGCGCAAGGGTTCGATCCCGGTCGCACCCGGGTGCGGGAGCTGCTGCTCGGCGGCGCCGCCATCCCCGGGCCCCTGGTCAACCGGCTGACCGCCATGGGGCTGGTGCCCAAGGTGAGCTACGGCCTCTCCGAGATGGGCAGCCAGGTCTGCACCGGTCAGCCTGCCGGTGCCGGTGTGGTGGGCAGGCCCCTGCCCGGACGAGAGGTGTGCATCCGCCAGGGGGAGATCTGCGTGCGTGGCGATACCCTGTTTGCCGGCTATTTCCAGGCCGGGGATCTGGTGCTGCCGCTGGATGAAGAGGGCTGGTTCCACACCCGGGACAAGGGTCATCTCACCCCGGACGGCGAGCTGGTGGTGGAGGGGCGGCTCGACAACCTCTTCATCTCGGGAGGGGAGAACATCCAGCCCGAGACCATAGAGCAGCGGCTGGTGGACCACGGCGCCGTGGCCCAGGCCCTGGTGGTGCCGGTGCCGAGCGAAGAGTGGGGACAGAGGCCCGCCGCCTTCATCGACTGGCACGGCGAGCCCGTGCCCCATGCCGAGCTGGCAAGCTGGATCAGAGCCACCCTGCCCGGCTTTATGGTGCCGGATCGCTGGCTGCCCTGGCCGGATCTCGGCGGCAACCTGAAGCCCTCCCGCACCCTGCTGGCCCAGAGCCTGCGGCAAGCGGAGTGATGCCCCCCATATGGGGCTGAGTCCTTGCTATCAATGCAGCCCCTTTTGGGGCTGTTTTTCATTGTTGCCTCCCGAATACAGGATTTGAAGGCGCCACCCGACACCTTGATA
The DNA here is from genome assembly GCF_000819765.1 of Aeromonas bivalvium. Taxonomy (GTDB): domain Bacteria; phylum Pseudomonadota; class Gammaproteobacteria; order Enterobacterales; family Aeromonadaceae; genus Aeromonas; species Aeromonas bivalvium. Next base: position 3,828 of record NZ_CDBT01000026.1, on the reverse strand, counting down.
TTCTTTTGGAACCCAATACCCTGCCTGGTCCCCCCACGCCCACTTTCCACCAAAGGGATCATGATGAATCACCTCTCCACCCGGCTGCTGCTCCTGGCGGCCCCAGGCCTGCTCGCCACCCCGGCCCTGGCCAACTACTCCCCCGACTGGCAAGCGTACCAACTCAAGGGGGAATCCAGCCGTCAGCTGGGGGACAACCTCACCGAAGTGACCTATGAGCTGGGCGCCCGCAGCAGCGACGCCCCCTATCAGCAACTGAGGGTGTATCGCCGTTTCGACTGGCGCGACGCCAATCTGGCGGCCCTGGCCGAGCAGCAGTGCGGCGAGCCCCGGCTCAGGGTCGAGCAGGGCTGGCAGATCCGCTACCTCAGCTGTGAGGAGGTGGTGCCCGCCGGCAAGGCCGTCCCGGCCAGCAGTTATGACTTTGGCTACGGCATGAAACAGGGCCGCTGGGAGCCGCTGGCGGGCACCCCGACCGCACCGCGTCAGGACAGTCTGCCGCTCCCCGAGCGCATCGTCCTGGGCCACAGCGAGCAGGAGCTGGATCGCTGCGAGCTCAACGGCGACGGGCGCTGCGCCGAGCAGGCATGGCAATATCGGCCCCAAGACTGGCAGCAGCTGAAGGTGCTGGAGGAGACCCCCAACGAGCGGGATGGCCGCCTCGAGCAGATCTTCTTCCGCCTGCAGCCCATCGCGGGCAGCCAGGCCGCCCGTCAGGTGAGCGAGCTGCACGTCTGGCGCCAATACAGCTGGCAGCTGGATGAAACCAGGGCACAGCAGGAGTGCGATGAACCCCAGACCCGCCAGGAAGGGGACAAGACCATCCGCTACCGGGTGTGCCGCCAGACCCTGCCCGCCGGCAGCGAGGTACAGGTGGTCCTCAAAGACACCGGCTATCAATACCCGGTGGGAGGGAGCGAGTGGCAGGCCCTGCCGGAAACAACCGAGTGGCAGGAGAGCCGGGTGCTCAACCGCCCCCTCATGCTGGCCAGCAAGGAGGAGCAGCTCGATTGCCGCCGTGCCGATGGCCGCGCCTGCTCCGAGCCGGATCTGCCCGATACCGAGCTGCTGGACGCCGACGCCGCCAGGATAGTGCAGGACGCCAGCGGCCAACCCGCCCCGGTCTGGCAGGAGAACTATGGTCACGACGATGCCAAGCTGCTGGCGGTGTCCCGCGGCATCCAGCGCCTGCTGGCGGCCAATCAGCCCGCCCATCCGGCCATGAAGCTGCTGCTGGAATACGTGCGTGCCCACAACTACCACAACTACGGCAAGCACAAGGAGGACGGCCCGGCCGCCGCCGAGGCGCTGGCCGAGGCACTGACCGCGCTCGGCGCCCATCCGCTGCTCTACCCGGAGCAGGCCAGCGACGAGGTGGGAGCCGTCATGGGGGCCTGGAGCATCGCCCTGCACGGCCAGTTCAGGAGCCCGGCGGTGCAAAGCCGCTTTGGCACCCTGCTCGGCCAGTTCAACCAGATGCTGGCCTACGCCACCCGCCATGCCAGCGAGATCAACGGCCAGCACCCCTGGGCCACCGGCCTGTTCGATCTGCTCAACTTCCTCGACTTCGCCAGCGACCATAGCGACGCCTTCGCCGCCGACTTCCGCCAGCAGGATGGCGAACTGCGCCAGCAGCTGCACGCCCTCGCCATGAGCGAACTCGCGTTGTGGCAAGGAAGGGACGGCGCGGATCTGTTCCTGCTCAACAACGTGCTGGATGCCTACACTCGCCTCTACCGGGTCGCCCGCTATACCCGCCCGGACGAGCTCGACGGCTACCGCAGGCTGCTGGATGACTCAGTCATCGAGCTTATCCGTCATCACGGCCTGATCCCCGGCGGCCAGCAGAGCCAGGATCTGCTGGCAGACATGTCCCTGACCCTCTCCACCTACTACCTGACCTACACGGACCGCACCGGCGAAGCCTGCATCAGCGGCGACTTCGCCGGGCTCTGCACCCCTGTCCGGGTGGAGGAGGTGCTGCCGTTCGAGCACACCTGCTCGCCGACCCTGCGCCTGCGGGCCCAGGATCTGACCATGGAACAGGCCGAGGGGATCTGCCGCGAGCTGGGCGCCGAGGAGCAGCAGTTCCATCAGCAGATGGAAACCGGCTGGCAGCCGGTGGCGGACGATCACAACGAGGCGCTGGAGCTGGTGATCTTCGACTCCTCCGCCGACTGGAAACGCTACGGCAGCGCCCTGTTCGGCGGCGTCTCCACCGACAACGGCGGTATCTACATCGAGGGAGATCCGGCTCGCCCCGGCAACCAGGCCCGCTTCTTCGCCTACGAGGCAGAGTGGAAGCGCCCTGCATTCCAGGTGTGGAACCTGCGCCACGAGTACGTCCACTACCTGGACGGTCGCTTCAACCAGTACGGCAGCTTCGGCCACTACCCCCTCAACCGCACCACCTGGTGGTCGGAAGGGCTGGCGGAGTTCGTCGCCCACGGCCAGTGCTTCGCCCGCGGTCTGGACAACGTCGCCGGCCGTCCGGCCAGCGATCGTCCGGCCCTGGCCGACATACTGCACCTGGATTACGACAAGGGGGGCGAGATGGTCTACTCCTGGTCCTACACGGTGCACCGCTTCCTGAACGAAACCGGTCGCGGCGCCAGCTGGCTGGCCATGGCCCGGGCCCTGCGAGGCCCGGACCGGCAGCAGGCGATGAGCGACTTCGAGGCCGAACTGGATACGCTGATCGCCAATGACAGCGAGGCCTACCAGCAGTGGATCGGCCGCGAGCTGCTGCCCTGGTGGGAGGCCAACAAGGAGTCCGACGAGTGCAAGGCCAACGACTCTTCCCACTGAGACGCTGGTATCCACACCCGAGGGCGGCCATGGCCGCCCTCTCTTATGGCGCCGTTTGAGAGAGGCAGGAGGGCCGGCCACGCCCTGCGACAACCTGTGCCCGAGTGACACCATGGAGTCGCATCAAACCTGACGCGCCAGGGGAAGTTGTAATAGAATACCCCCCTGTCATTTTCTTACTTCAGACCCGCACCGCACCGCCCATGACCAAGCTTCGCAAGACACTGCTCATCTGCCTCTGCCTGTTGCTGGGCGGCGCCGCCCTGTTGCTGGCCTATGGAGAGTGGGTCGTCTCCGAGAGCCGTCACTACACCTATGACGATGTCGATGCCGTGCCCTACAACCGGGTCGCCCTGGTGCTTGGTACCTCCAAATACCTGATCGGCGGCGGCACCAACCACTACTTCCAGACCCGGATCCGGGCAGCCACCGAGCTCTACAACAACGGCAAGGTGGACTACATACTGGTCTCCGGCGACAACGCCACCCTGCAATACAACGAACCGCGCCAGATGCGCCGCGCCCTGATCAAGGCGGGCATCCCGGCCAGGGCCATCTACAGCGACTACGCCGGTTTTCGCACCCTGGACTCCATAGTGCGGGCCAGGGAGGTGTTCGGCCAGGCACGCTTCACCGTGGTCTCCCAGGCGTTTCACAACGAGCGCGCCATCTTCATCGCCCGCCATTTCGGCATAGAGGCGGTCGGCTTCAACGCCCAGGACCCCAGCGCCTATCAGGGCATACGCACCCGGGTGCGGGAGGTGTTCGCCCGCCTGATGGGGGTGCTCGATCTCTATATCCTCGACAAGGGCCCCAAGTTTCTCGGCCAGCCGGTCAACATAGGCGAGCCCATACCCTGCCAGCCCCTGAGCACCCTGGGACTGAGCCAGCCCTGCCTGCCGCTGCCCACCGAACCCCTGGCCAGTGGCGAGCAGGTGCTGATCCAGCCCTCGGCGGCGCAGGCGACCCAGGCTGAGTGACACGGGCGCCCCCTGACACGAAAAGACCCGCCGAGGCGGG
>NZ_CDBT01000025.1:1773-10495 GCF_000819765.1 Aeromonas bivalvium | reverse complement strand
CTCTGGGTATCAGCACCATGAAAACGAAAGCCTCCCTGAAAAGGGAGGCTTTTTTGCATGGGTCATTTTGATGATCGAGCTATCAATTCAGCGAGATCGCCCTGGCATCCAAATAGAATCTGGCTTCGCCGGAGGGGGCCCTGGTGACCATGGCCGTCAACCTGTCTTCCTGTCGATATTCCCAACGGTGTTCTATGGTGTCGAGGGGCGGCTTGCGGATCCCCAGGCCTTGCAGGTATTCATTGAACAGGCCGATACTGCCAATTTCTATCATCTTCTCGTCCATCTTTCCCTTCAGCTCCTTGATGGTGTCTGTGTTATCCATGTTAACAGTTCTCGAATGAAGCACACTCAAAGGCTTCTCTCATCCCTTGATCCAAGTTAACTTGTTGTCAAATAACCTGGGTTGCATTCAAGCGTGGGAGAGTCGCAATGCTGATCACCAATGTGAGACTGGCAGGACAGGAGGGGAGGTGGCAGATCCACTGCCAGGAGGGGCTCATCACCAGCATAGCCCCGGCGGGCGGCGTCGGGCTGGATGGGCCTCAACTCGATGGTGAAGGGGGCTTGGCCATGGCCCCCTTCATCGAACCTCACATCCATCTCGATACTACCCAGACAGCGGGTGAGCCGAGCTGGAACCTGTCTGGTACCCTGTTTGAGGGTATAGAGCGGTGGGCGGAGCGCAAGGCGCTGCTGACCCATGAGGATGTCAAATCCCGTGCCAGGCAGACCCTCAAGTGGCAGATCGCCAACGGCATCCAGTTCGTGCGCAGCCATGTGGATGTCTCAGACCCTGGGCTGGTCGCTCTCAGAGCCATGCTGGAGCTGCGCGAAGAGATGAGCCCCTGGGTCGAGCTGCAACTCGTGGCTTTTCCTCAGGAGGGGATCCTCTCCTACCCCAATGGCAAGGGACTGATGGAAGAGGCGATGGCCCTCGGGGCCGATGTCGTGGGGGCCATCCCGCACTTCGAGTTCACCCGGGAGTACGGTATAGAGAGCCTGCATTATGCGTTCGAGCTGGCCGAGCGCTATAGTGCCCTGATCGACGTGCATTGTGACGAGATCGACGACGAACAGTCCCGTTTCATCGAGACCCTGGCGACCCTAGCCCTGGAACGGGGCTGGGGAGACAGGGTGACCGCCAGCCACACCACCGCCATGCACTCCTACAACGGGGCCTATGCCTCTCGCCTGTTCCGCCTGCTGAAGATGGCGGACATCAACTTCGTCGCCAATCCCCTGGTGAACATCCACCTGCAGGGGCGGTTTGATACCTATCCCAAGCGTCGCGGCATCACCCGGGTCAAGGAGATGCTGGAGGCGAACATCAACGTCTGCTTCGGCCACGACGACGTGTTCGATCCCTGGTATCCCATGGGGACAGGCAACATGTTGCAGGTGCTGCATATGGGGCTGCATGTCTGCCAGCTGATGGGTTACCCGCAGATCGATGACAGCCTGAAACTGATCAGCAGCCACAGTGCCCGCACTCTGAATGTACAGGATCGCTATGGGCTGGAGGTGGGCAAGCCGGCCAACCTGATCATACTGCCGGCCGAGAGTGGCTTCGATGCGGTGCGTCGTCAGGTGCCGGTGCGCTACTCGATCCGCCATGGCAAGGTGGTCGCCCAGACTCACCCCGCCCAAACAGAGATTGTGCTGGAGCGACCCGAGCCGATCGATTTTCAGCGATGAACCCGTCCCGACTTCCCCTGTTATGGGCGGGGGAACTTCTGCATAATGTCGGCTGATACTCTTGGAGACTTGCCATGCAGACCTGGCTATATGTGGCCGCAGGAGGCGCCCTCGGGGCCTGCCTGCGCTTTGGAATAGGCGAACTGATGGCCCTGCTGCTGGGTCGCCACTTTCCCTACGGCACCCTCACCGTCAACCTTGTCGGCTCCTTCATCATGGGAGTTGCCTTCGCCCTCATCAGCAATGGTCATGTGATGGAGCACCCCATGAAGCCACTGCTGATGGTGGGTCTGCTGGGGGCCCTGACCACGTTTTCCTCCTTCGCCCTGGATACCGTGGTGCTGGCCCAGCATGGTGCCTGGTTCAAGGCGGTGCTCAACATGGGTCTGAATCTGTTCCTCTGCCTGCTGATGGTGGTGCTGGGGATGCAGTTGGTTGCCAGCCGGGTTTAAGGTGTCCGGACGCTGGCGGCTCTGGTAAACTGGCGGCCATTGTTTGTTCTATGGGTGTTTGAGGGATGTCGGAACCGACTACAACTACGCATTTTGGCTTTAAAACCGTTGCCGCCGACGAGAAGGAAACCCTGGTGGCCGGCGTCTTCCATTCGGTCGCAGCCAAGTACGATCTGATGAACGATCTGATGTCGTTCGGCATTCACCGCCTGTGGAAACGCTTCACCATCGATTGTTCCGGCGTGCGCCGCGGCCAGAAGGTGCTGGATCTGGCTGGCGGTACCGGTGATCTCACCGCCAAGTTCTCCCGCATCGTCGGCGAGACGGGTCAGGTGGTGCTGGCCGACATCAACGACTCCATGCTCAAGGTAGGCCGCGACAAGCTGCGCAACCTGGGGGTGGCCAACAATGTCTCCTTCGTGCAAGCCAATGCCGAGGCCCTGCCCTTCCCGGACAATCACTTCGACGTCATCACCATCGGCTTTGGCCTGCGCAACGTCACCGACAAGCAGAAGGCCCTGGCCTCCATGTTCCGGGTGCTCAAGCCGGGTGGTCGCCTGCTGGTGCTGGAATTCTCCAAGCCCCAGAGCGAGGTGATCGCCAAGCTCTACGATCTCTACTCCTTCAAACTGTTGCCGAAGATGGGTGAAGTGGTCGCCAGCGATAGCGAAAGCTACAAGTATCTGGCGGAGTCCATCCGCATGCACCCGGATCAGGAAACCCTCAAGGGCATGATGCTGGAGGCGGGCTTCGATCAGGTGGATTACTACAACCTCACCCAGGGTGTGGTCGCCCTGCACCGCGGTTACAAGTTCTAAGGGCCGATTATGCCGATGGATGCCATGGTCACGGCGGTGATCGAAACCAGTTTCAATCAGCTGCTGCGCCTCGACGAGCATAGCCATCAGCGACTGTTCAAGCTTAGGGGCAAGGTGCTCAAGCTGGAACTGCGAGAGCTCAAGCCGCTCTGGTTCCTGTTCTCGGAGCATCGCCTCGATGTGCTGGCCCAGTATGAAGGGGAGGCCGATGCCGTGCTCAGCCTCTCCCTCACTGCCCTCGGCCTGCTCAAGGATCCTTCCGCCCTGACCCGCTACATCCGCGAGGAGAAGCTGGATCTGCACGGCGATCCCCAGCTGGTGCAGGCGTTCAGTGCCCTGTTGGGGGAGCTCGACATCGACTGGGAAGATCAGCTATCCCGTTACACCGGGGACGTGCTGGCCCACAGTCTGTTTCGCGGTGCCCACAAGGCGCGGGAGGCGATCGGCCGCGAATTGTGCCGCAGCCAGCGCCAGCTGGCCGAATTCCTGACGGAAGAGGTGCGTCTCGCCCCAGGCCCGCTGGAAGTGGCCAGCTTCTGTGACGATGTGGATGCCCTGAGCCGGTGCCTCAAGGCCACCGAGCTGCGCCTCGCCCGACTCGAACAACGGATCCCCTGATGACCCCCAAGGAGTTCAAGCGCCTCTACCGCATCGTCGCCATCCTGCTCGAGCAGGGCATAGACGAGCTGGTACCGGCCAAATTTCAGCCCTGGCCCGGCCGCCTGGCCCGCCGCAGCCTGTTCTGGCTCAAGGATCGCGCGCCGCAGCGCAGCCGCGGCATGCGCATCCGCCTCGCGTTCGAGGCGCTCGGCCCCATCTTCATCAAGTTCGGGCAGATGCTGTCGACCCGGCGGGATCTGCTGCCGCCGGACATCGCCGAGGAGCTGGCCCTGTTGCAAGACAGGGTGCCCCCCTTCTGTGGTCAGGCGGCCCGTCGCCAGATAGAGCAGAGCCTGGGATGTCCCATCGAGACCCTGTTCGATGACTTCGACGAGACGCCGCTGGCGTCCGCCTCCATCGCCCAGGTGCACACGGCCCGCCTCAGGGAGAATGACCGCGAGATCGTCATCAAGGTGATCCGCCCGGACATAGAGCAGACCATAGAGGCGGATCTGCGGCTGATGACGGCCCTGGCCCGTCTGGTGGCGCGCTTCATCCCCTCCAGCGCCCGGCTGCGCCCGGTCGAGGTGGTCGAAGAGTATCGCAAGACCATACTCGACGAGCTGAACCTGATGCGCGAGGCCGCCAACGCCATCCAGTTGCGCCGCAACTTCACCGGCTCCAACGCCCTCTACGTGCCCGAGATCTACTCGGAGCATTGCCGCGAGCAGGTGCTGGTGATGGAGCGCATCTACGGCATTCCCGTCTCCGACATCGAGGCTCTGGAAGCCAACGGCACCAACATGAAGCTGCTGGCCGAGCGGGGTGTCGAGGTCTTCTTCACCCAGGTGTTTCGCGACAGCTTCTTCCATGCCGACATGCACCCGGGCAACATCTTCGTGGCCCGCGAGCACCCGGAGGACCCGCTCTGGATCGGCATCGACTGCGGCATCGTCGGCACCCTGAACCGGGAAGACAAGCGATATCTGGCCGAGAACTTCCTCGCCTTCTTCAATCGCGACTACCGCAAGGTGGCCGAGCTGCACGTGGAGTCGGGTTGGGTGCCTGCCGACACCCGGGTGGACGAGTTCGAGTTCGCCATCCGCACCGTGCTGGAACCCATCTTCGAAAAGCCCCTGTCCGAGATCTCGTTCGGCCATGTGCTGCTCAACCTGTTCAACACGGCGCGCCGCTTCGACATGCAGGTGCAACCCCAGCTGGTGCTGCTGCAAAAGACCCTGCTCTATGTCGAGGGGCTGGGGCGTCAGCTCTATCCCCAGCTCGATCTGTGGCAGACCGCCAAGCCCTTCCTCGAGCACTGGATGGGCGAGCAGGTCGGCCCCAAGGCGGTATGGAATGCCATTCGCGACAAGGCCCCCTTCTGGGCCGAGAAGCTGCCCGAACTGCCGGAGCTGGTCTACGAGACCCTGCGTCAGGCCCGCAGCCAGCAGCGTCAATTCGATCATCTGTTTGTCCAATTCAGCCGTCATAATCGGCATCAGGGGCAGGCTCGCTACCTCTTAGGGGTTGGAGCCAGCCTGCTGTTGGTGGGTGTATTCTTGCTGACCCAAAAACAATACATTGCGTGGGGACAAATCAGCCTCGCCGGTACAGGGTTATGCTGGTTGCTCGGTTGGCTCAAGGCCCGCTCACACTAATCACAATCCGCGCCCGCTGGCGCAATCTCGGAGAACGAATCATGGGTGGAATCAGTATTTGGCAATTGTTGATCATCGCGGCCATCGTGGTGTTGCTGTTCGGTACCAAGAAACTGCGCGGCATCGGCGGCGATCTGGGTGCTGCGGTCAAGGGCTTCAAGAAGGCCATGTCCGACGAGCCTCAGGACAAGCCGGCCAGCAAGGATGCGGACTTCGATCCCAAGCAGCTCAGCGAATCGACCAAGCAGGACGAGAGCGCCAAGCAGAAAGACAAAGATCAGGCCTAAGCCATGTTCGATATCGGTTTTTGGGAACTGGTGCTGGTCGGCATCGTCGGCCTGCTGGTGCTGGGCCCGGAGCGGTTGCCCGTGGCCATCCGCACCGTCAGCGGCTGGATCCGGGCGGTGCGCAGCACGGCCAATGCGGTCAAGTCCGAGCTGGCCCAGGAGCTCAAGTTGCAGGAGCTGCACAACGATCTCAAGAAGGCCGAGCAACTGCAGATGCAGAACCTGAGCCCGGAATTGCAGGAGTCCATCGAGAAGCTGAAGGCGGCGGCTGACTCCGTCACTCATCCCTACGCCAGGCCCTCGTCCCCGGACGCACCTATCCATGAGCCTGACGCGGCGCCCGAGCCGGAAAACCGTATCCTGCCGGAGGGGGTGGCCAGATCCCAGCCCGTCGAACGGGCCGAGCCCGCTGCGACGGCCTCGCCGGATCGCAAAGGGGAGGTGAAGTCATGAGCCAGACCGAACAGCCGTTGATCGCCCACCTGGTGGAGCTGAGGACCCGGTTGCTCCATGCCCTCGGCGCCATCTTGCTGGTGTTTGTCTGCCTGGTCTATTTCTCGAACGATATCTACAAGTTCGTGTCGGCGCCCCTGATCAGCCAGCTGCCCGCAGGCACCAGCATGATAGCGACCGATGTGGCGACCCCCTTCCTGACGCCGATCAAGCTGACCATAGTGGTCGCCTTCTTCATCGCCATACCCTATCTGCTCTACCAGGCCTGGGCCTTCATCGCCCCGGGGCTGTACAAGCACGAGCGGCGGCTCATCATGCCGCTGGTCTGCTCCAGCGCCCTGCTGTTCTATGCCGGCATGGCGTTCGCCTACTATGTGGTGTTCCCGCTGGTGTTCGGCTTCTTCACCAGCACGGCGCCGGTGGGGGTGACCATCGCCACCGACATCGCCAACTATCTGGACTTCGTGCTCACCCTCTTCTTCGCGTTCGGGGTGGCCTTCGAGATCCCGGTGGCGACCATACTGCTGTGCTGGACCGGCGTCACGACCCCGGACAGCCTCAAGGCCAAGCGCCCCTACGTGGTGGTAACCGTCTTCGTCATCGGCATGCTGCTGACCCCGCCGGATGTCTTCTCCCAGACCCTGCTCGCCATTCCCATGTGGATGCTGTTCGAGGTCGGCGTCTTCTTCGCGCGTTTCTATACCCGCAAGGAGCCGCTGGCGGAGGAAGAGAGTGAGGAGGGCTGAGGCCCTCTTTTTTTGCCTCGTCATCCGCGCAGGGTGGGCGAGGGAGCCCGCTTGTGCAGGCCGGCCCTTTTCATGACCCGGCACGGGGAGTATGGTAGTGGCCCTTGCTGGCTTTCATCTGCACCTTTAGCGATCCCATGATAGACATAGGTCTCAACCTCACCAGCCCCCAATTTGCCGGGGAACAAGCCGAACTGGTGGCGCGTGCCCGCGCAGCCGGTCTCGATGCCCTGATCCTGACAGGTACCGACCTGGCCGGCAGCCGTGACAGTGCTGCCCTGGCTGCCCGCTGGCCCGGCTACTGCTTCTCCACCGCCGGTGTGCATCCCCATGACGCCAAGTCGGTGGACGAACAGAGCCTGGTCGCCCTGCGCGAGCTGGCGGCCCTGCCCCAGGTGGTGGCCATCGGCGAATGTGGTCTGGACTACAATCGCGATTTTTCGCCCCGCCCGGTACAGGATGCCGTGTTCGACGCCCAGCTGGCCCTGGCGGCCGAGCTGGGGATGCCCGTCTTCCTCCATTGCCGCGACGCCCACGTCCGCTTCATCGAGATCCTGCGCCCCTGGCTCCCCAAGCTGCCGGGGGCCGTGCTGCACTGTTTCACCGGATCCGATGATGAGCTGGACGAGTGCCTGGCCCTGGGGCTGCACATAGGCGTGACCGGCTGGATCTGTGACGAGCGACGGGGCCAGCCGCTGCGCGAGCAGGTGGCGCGCATCCCGGCCGGTCGATTGATGATAGAGACGGATGCCCCCTATCTGGTGCCCCGGGATCTCAAGCCACGCCCCAAACGCAATGAACCCGCCTTCTTGCCGCACATCGCCCAGGTGGTGGCGGCCTGCCGCGCGGAAACGCCCGAGGCCCTGATGGCCCATACCCGGGCCACCTCCGCCGCCTTCTTCCAACTGCCAATCCAGGAGTGACTCATGGCCACAACTCTTCCGGGCGCCTTCCCGGGCCGCCGTCTGCGCCGGGCGCGTAAACAGGATTTCAGCCGTCGTCTGATGCGTGAGAACCTGCTCACGGTGGACGATCTCATCTATCCGGTCTTCGTGCTGGAAGGGGAGGGCCAGCGGGAAGCCGTGGCCTCCATGCCGGGGGTGGACCGCCTCTCCATCGATCTGCTGCTGATCGAGGCCGCCGAGCTGGTGGCCCTGGGTGTGCCGGCCGTGGCCCTGTTCCCGGTGACGCCCGTCGAGAAGAAGAGCCTGCTGGCCGAGGAGGCTTACAACCCGGATGCCCTGGCCCAGCGTGCCACTCGCGCCCTCAAGGCGGCTTTCCCCGAGCTGGGGGTCATCACGGACGTGGCGCTGGATCCCTTCACCACCCATGGCCAGGACGGCATCATAGATGACGAAGGTTATGTGATGAACGACATCACCACCGAGATCCTGGTCAAGCAGGCGCTCTCCCATGCCAGGGCGGGGGCCGACATGGTGGCACCCTCCGACATGATGGACGGCCGCATCGGCGCCATTCGGGCGGCGTTGGAGGAGCACGGCTTCGTTCACACCCAGATCATGGCTTACTCCGCCAAGTATGCCTCCTGCTACTATGGCCCCTTCCGCGATGCGGTTGGCTCTGCCGCCAACCTCGGCAAGAGCAACAAGGCCACCTACCAGATGGATCCGGCCAACGGCGACGAGGCTCTGCACGAGGTGGCCCTGGACATCCAGGAGGGGGCCGACAGCGTCATGGTCAAACCCGGCATGCCTTACCTGGACGTGATCCGCCGGGTCAAGGATCAGTTCGGGGTGCCCACTTACGCCTACCAGGTCAGCGGCGAGTACGCCATGCACATGGCCGCCATCCAGAACGGCTGGCTCAAGGAGCGGGAGACCATCATGGAGTCCCTGCTCTGCTTCAAGCGAGCCGGTGCCGACGGCATACTCACCTATTTCGCCAAACGGGTTGCCCAGTGGCTGAAGGAAGACGCCCGGCGCTGATTTCATTGTGTCGTTCGTCCACAATGCCGACCCCAGGGTCGGCATTGTTTGTTTTGGTGTTTGT
>NZ_CDBT01000025.1:0-1421 GCF_000819765.1 Aeromonas bivalvium | reverse complement strand
GTTTTGGTGTTTGTTTTGGGAGGTGTTTGTTTTGGGACACCCATCAAATAGGACGTGTTATTGGCGCATCCATGGGGCTGTCGATATCAGAGCGAGAGCGGCAGATGGTCAGGTGCGCAGGGAGGGTTGGTGCCTTGGCCCGGGGTTTTTGGGTCTCATGCGAAAGTTAGGGTCTGGCGCCTGGGATCTATGGCGAAGTGAGCAGAGGTAAATCAGCGACATGATCGTTATATTCGGGGCTGGTAGCATCGCGTCTGGCCGCAATGCTCGGCATATCGCTGGCAGCCTGTCTTGTCTCCTACGGCTCTGATACCCAGGCGTCGAAACAGGGCTACCTGTTTCAGCCATAGTGATTCATCGAGTCCGAGTCGCTGCAAGATGGGGGAAAGGGTGTCTGGAATGTATCCTCGTTTATCGGCTCTGATGGCCCTTCCAGTCCAATCCACCAGGGCAAGATAATCGGTAAAACCGTAGGGCAGTGCTTCTGACTCCCCCTTGGTGGAAAAAGGAAGCAACCATGGGGAGGGTGTCACCTCTTCTGTGGTTGCGTCTATCCTCTGCTGGATACTGGTGTAGTCACTCTCCTCTAGCGTGTGAGCGATGCCCGCTCGAATGGGATTGAGGTCCACATAGGCCATGCAGGCCAGCAGTGCCGACTCGGTGAGCAGAGCCTGACTTTTGAAGCGCCCTTCCCAGAAGTGACCCTTGCAGCCATCTTCCTGGTTGGCCTCGCGGGCCAGCGACTCGTTCAGCAAGCGTACCAACCAGCTGATGGAGTAGAGCCTCTCCCGCCATTGCGCGATCAGCTGGTGCACCACGTCTCGCTCGGGTGTTATCAACGTCTCTCCCTGATGCCAGCGCCGCACCAGCAAGGGCCACTGAAACAGGCGTGCCCAGCGCTCTGCCACTTCCCGCTCGCTCCACTCATGGGCAATATCGGCCTGCACCTTGAGTACCAGATGATAGTGATTGCTCATCACGGCATAGGCACAGATGCCGATGGCAAAGACTTGCGACAGCTGGCCCAGTTTGTCGGCAACCCATTGGCGCCTGTGCTCGTAGCTTTGGCCTGAGTGATCATCCTGGCCGCAGAGAAAGGCGCGCCGGACGCAGCGGCTGACCACGTGGTAATAGGGCGTATCGGCGAGGCTGATCTGGCGTGAACGGGCGATGGTCATGGTGGCTCTCTCCTCGGGTCTCTCGGTTTAAGGAAAGTCTGAGGTGAGTGAGTTGTCAAAGCTGGGTTAGGTGGGTGTCCCAGCTTTTCCATTGGGTGGGTGTCCCAGCTTCTTGATTGCTCATCACCGCATAGGCACAGATGCCGATAGCAAAGACTTGCGACAGCTGGCCCAGTTTGTCGGCAACCCATTGGCGCCTGTGCTCGTAGCTTTGGCCTGAGTGATGTAGTGGTCAACTAAATC